>NZ_LWBS01000459.1 GCF_001652265.1 Rhizobium leguminosarum | reverse complement strand
CGGAAATTGAGACTTCCGAGGAGAGCGAGGAGGCGACGGTCGAAGAGGACCTGACCCAGGACGAGTCGGCTGACGCTGATTCCAGCGACGATGCGGACGACAGCAGCGACGACAGCTCGGACGATTCCGGCGATGACGGCTCCGACGATTCCGGCGACGACGGCTCGGATGATTCGGGTGACGACGGCTGAATCCAGCCGACGTGACGGCGAGAAGCGCTCGCCCGAATTTCGACGAACGAACTGCGCCAGTCTTGCAACTGGAGCAGTTGGTTTTCTGCTATGTTGCTCAGGAGATACGTGCCAAAATCAAAGTCGTCACCGGCAAATCATTCGTTCGCCGGCGCTCATTTGTAGTCCCCCGGCCCAACGCCATTCCGGCGGCACGAATGGCGGGCTGAAGGTTCTCGGGTCGATGTGGCGACGCATCTAACTATGTCAGCAGCGATATCGAGGTCGATCTGACTGTCGCGGCGACCTACATCGTGATCGGCCGTTTCTACCGCTCCACTGCTCCAGGATCCACATGCTTGGCGCAAGATCGAGGCGCAAAACACAACCGAGCCAGAATGCGTACTGCAGCACGGTCAACTCGTTCCGGGCATCGAGGGCAAAATCGCCTGCAGTACTGGGTGGTGAGCGGTCGCCCGTTCTGACCAGCACGAACGAGAATCTTACGCCGGTCATTCGTAACGCGTCTCCAAACCTGACGTTCGCGCTATGGCGGCCGCCACCTGATTCAGACATTGCCGTCAGCGGTCCGAACGACGGAACCGGAATCTGAAACCTCCGTTTCGTCGTCTGCCAGTCATTCTTCAAGAATGCCGCCCCTCCGCGATATCGACCGGCAACCCTGGCGCCGTTCACCGGCTGCGTCCTCGTCTCGCCCCTCCGTGAACGTACGAACATAATTTAATCCTTGCCTTGTGACCACTCAATCGCTATTGTCGTATGATCGTAATCCTAACTTCAGGAGCGCATGATGACAGCAACTCCGCGGGTTGCGCTCGCAACAGGCGCCACCTCAGGCATCGGCAAGGCCACAGCGATCGCCTTGGCCGCCGCAGGTTTCCACGTAGTTGGAACCGGCCGCAACACTGCGCAGCTCGCCGCGCCCGCCGGGGTGACGTACCTCGACCTCGACGTGACTAGCGACGAATCGGTCGCCTCAGCGGTCAGGCAGGTGATCGAACGGTTCGGGCACATCGACGTCCTGGTCAACAACGCCGGCGTTGGCACAACCGGCGCGGCCGAGGAGTTCTCGATCACCCAGACGCAGGACGTCTTCGACATCAACGTCTACGGCGTCATGCGGATGACCAAGGCGGTCCTGCCGCACATGCGCGCCCAAGGCCGCGGACGCATCATCAATGTCTCCTCCCTCAGCGGGTTCGTCCCCAGCCCGTTCATGGCCCTCTACGTTTCGACCAAGCACGCGGTAGAGGGCTACTCCCAGTCGCTGGACCACGAGGTTCGCGATCACGGCGTGCGGGTCCTGCTCGTCGAGCCCGGCCCAATCAACACGCCGTTCGCAGGTCACAGCGTGGTGGCCGACACCCCCATGCCGCTCTACGCGGCGGGACGGCGCAACTACGACGATCTGCTGGAGAAGAACCTCAGCAGCGGCGACGACCCCGCAGTCGTCGCCACGGTGATCGTCGCGGCGGCCACCGACCGGAACCCGAAACTACGGCGCACCGCCGGCAGGACCGCCCGGATCATCAACGCGGTATACCACGTCGCCCCGGCCCGGATATTCGACCGCGTCATCCGCAGATTCAACCGCATGCCGAGCTGATCGCTGCCGAGATCCAGAGCGCAAACCCGGCTAAAAAGGAGGAAGGCATGGTGCGTTACACGAAAGAACACAAGCAGGAGACGCGGCAGCGGATCATTGCGACGGCAGGTCGACGGCTCAAGCGGGACGGTATCGACGGCTCCGGAGTCGCGACGCTCATGAAGGACGCGGACCTGACCAACGGCGCCTTCTACGCCCACTTTGAATCCAAGGACAGCCTCGTCGCGGAGGCGGTCACCGACCAACTGCACACACTGCACGCAAACATCGTCGAGCTGGCGGAGCCCGGCCCGGCCGGCCTCGAACAGCTCATGCGCTGGTACCTGTCGGCCCACCACCGGGACAACCCCGGCGACGGCTGCCCCAACGCCGCCCTGCTCGACGAAATCGGGCGCAGCGCGGACGCAATCAGGCAGGCGTACACCGACGGCGTGCTGGTCGTCATCGACGGCCTCGCCGCCCGATTGGCACCCGAAGATCCGCCCTCGGCCCGCGTGAAGGCGCTCAGTCTCCTCGGCCTGATGGCCGGGACGCTACAACTCTGCCGCGCCCTGACCGACCGCCAGCTCTCCGACGACCTCCTCGCGCAGGGCCTCCGCAACGCCCTGGCGCTGGTGGACACCGAGCTCCGACCATGACCCTCGTTTCTGCGACAAGCCCGGCACACCCGGCGCGTCGTCCTCCATCAGACAGGAAAAGACGATGACCGAGCAGCCTTTCAACCCACAGCCCTTCCTGAATGCCTGGGCCCACCCGCAAAATTTAACATTGGAGAAAACGCCATGAAGGCATTCGTCGTCGATAAGTATAAAAAGAAGAGTGCTCTGCGCCTGGTCACCATGCCGGAGCCGGAGTTGCAGGCCAATGACGTCCTCGTCCGGATTCAAGCTACCGCAGTGAACCCGCTTGATTCCAAACTCCGGGATGGCGAGTTCAAACTTATCCTGCCCTATCGGCCGCCTTTCGTGCTCGGACACGACGTCGCCGGGACAGTTGTCAGGATGGGGTCCGCCGTCAGGCGTCTAAAGGTGGGTGACGAAATCTACGCCCGTCCACGGGATCATCGTATCGGAACAATCGCCGAATTCATCGCCATCGATGAAGCGGACGTTGCGCTGAAGCCCAGGAACCTCAGCATGGAGGAAGCGGCGTCCATCCCACTGGTCGGGCTGACCGCATGGCAGGCGCTGGTCGAGGTAGCCAAGGTGAAGCCCGGCCAGAAGGTCTTCATCCAGGCCGGCTCCAGCGGTGTCGGGACTTTTGCCATCCAGCTCGCCAAGCACCTCGGGGCAACGGTTGCGACGACGACGAGCACTAAGAATGTGGATCTGGTCAAAAGTCTCGGGGCGGATGTGGTGATCGACTATAAGACGCAGGATTTCGAGAAGGTCCTGGCGGGTTACGACCTCGTGTTGAACAGCCAGGATGCGAAGACCCTCGACAAATCGTTCGGCGTGCTCAAGCCGGGCGGCCAGCTGATTTCCATCTCCGGTCCGCCCGATCCGGCTTTTGCCAAGGAACTCGGTCTGAACCTTTTCCTGAAACTGGTCTTGCACTTGTTGAGCCGAGGGGTCCGGAAAAAAGCCAAGAGCCTCGGCATGCACTACTCGTTCCTGTTCATGCGAGCGCAGGGTCAACAGTTAAGCGAGATCGCCTCCCTGATCGAATCGGGCGTGATCCGCCCGGTGGTCGACAAGGTTTTCCCGTTCGAAAAGACCGGCGATGCCTTAGCGTACGTCGAGACAGCGCGCGCGAACGGCAAAGTCGTCATAGCGGTCGCAGACTAGAATCCGTACCGGCCTCACCGGATTGGCGATGCCGCGTTGGCACGGTCGTCGACGTCAATGCCTAACCCTCGTGTGGTCGCGTGATCAGCTGGCATGCGGACGAAAATCACACGGCTTCATATGCCCACACTGTGTTGGAGATTTTTTGAATGCGTTTTCTGAAACAATCTGCCGTTTTCGCGCTCACTTTGGCTGCGGCACTCATGTCGTCGACAGCGTGGGTGAAAACGTCCGCCGTTTGATCTCGACGCCGTTCCACGATAGACGCGCGCATGACATGAGGGACGGTCAAAAAGGACTCTCCGAGAAAGGGCAATGCAATGAGCGACCACAACGACGACGATTACATCTATGACGAGGCAACCGGCGAGTGGAGGCCCGCTTCCGAAATCGCTGCGGATAAGGCCAAAGCCGCGCAAGTCCACGACGCATCCGGCAATCTTCTTGCCGACGGCGATTCCGTCGTGCTGATCAAGGACCTGAAGGTCAAGGGCGCGGGCCAGACCCTGAAGCAGGGCACCGTCATCCGGTCGATCCGGCTGACCGACAACCCGGAAGAGATCGACTGCCGCCACGACGCAATCAAGGGGCTGGTCCTGCGCACGGAGTTTGTGCGCAAGCGCTGATCGCGATCTGCCTGGCGTTTCGGCAGGCGATAGCGATCGAGCCAGGTCGGACCGTGGGTGTTGCGCGGCCGGCGCAGGGTGCCACCGTCGTCATAGGGCGCTTCGCCCATTCACACCCGGCTCAGGATGCTTTTTCAGCGCCGCCATGTTTGGCGGCATAGTCCTGGAAGGCATTCAGCTCTTCCCCCGTCAGGGACGCAAGCCGCTCATGGCTTGTCGGATTCGCAGCCCGTGGAATTTTTGGCAGCTCGACGGACGCATGACCGTCGAGCGCGTCGGCCTTGACCAGCGCCGCGGCAGCTAGCGCTCGAACTTATGCCGGCTGAGGCCCATCGGTCGCGCCGGCTCGCGGATCAACACGACCAGCGCCTCGAACAGATCGGCCTTGCGCTGGAGGGTTTCCTGGAAAGCTGCCGGGATCATCAGCGCCACGCCTTGGTAGGCGCCCTCCGCATTCTCCGAAATGCCAGTGACGAAGGTTTCGCCCCAGGTATCGGAATCCATTTCCTCGTCTTCCCATCCTTCGTCGTCAACAGCGAGCCGACAGGCTTCCTCGACGGATGCTGCCTCGTAGATCCGCTGACGATAGACGGGAAGATGGTATTTAGTCTTGACGACAAAGCGGCTCATCACGCGCTCTTTTCTTGTTGGTGACGACGGCATCCGCATTCCGGAGCCTGAGCGGAAGCGCGGCATTCCGGTCGCGCCTGGAAGGTGGCGGTGGCGGCCTCCTGTGCGAAACGCAGACTCGTCGCCGAACTCGCCTGAATGGTCCATTCCTGCATCGGGCGGCGGGTGCGCCAGCCGTTTCACCAGATAGTACCGGCCATCGCGTCAGCGCTGCGACCGAAAAATTCTGACCCCGTAAAGTTGGACATCCAACCTCGGGGGTCAGTTCAGACGGGGATGAACCCTGTCAGCAAGATTGCTCTCGACAATGCCGAAGCCTATGGCCGGCGCTTCGAATGCGAATTCAAATATTATCCGGAACGCTACGAGGGTGTGTTCTGGAAGTTCGTGCCGGCGATGTAGGTTTGCGTAAGGCCGTTCAATTCGACCGCTTCCGCAGATCGGATTCAAATTTCCATCTTTTGCAGTCACCGGCTTCGCTTCCGGGCAAGCGCCCGTGCGAGGGCATCTTTGAGAATTGCACGGATTTCGTCGTTCGCCAGGCCCTGAATGGCGAAAGCCCTGCTCGGTTCGGCACCGGGATCTTCTTCCTGATCGCCGACGGTTTCATTTTCGTGCGCCAGCGATTCCAGCGCCTGATGAAACTTTGGATCACCGGCGATAATTGTGAGCAGTGACACAAAGAGCCGGCGGTGGGCGTTCAACCGCGCTTCCGTTTCATCTGCCATGTCGCTCATTTGGCGTATTCCTTCACTGGTCGGCGAACGACAGCTTGAAAGATTTGTTCCAGAGTCATGTCTATGGCGGCCTGCTCATCGTCCGCCAATGGTCACGCGCCAACTCGCCGCGACTGTTCCACTCACTCAACACAATAGGCGCGCTGGTGAAGCACTTCGCCTTATCCGCCCCTGTCTCGGTTGTCAGCGTTCAGAAAGAGGCCGGGCAGATGCGAGGCGCAGGCCATGACATGGGTGATCGCTTCCCGATCATATTCGTCATTTGAGCGGTAGACATCGAAATAGGTGTTCAGCCGGTCGACCCGCTCCGGCCACTGATTGACTGCCTGCAATCCCAGCGATACGCCATAATTGGCGAAGGCAATACGGGCATGCGGTGCGTAGCTGGCACGCCCGTAATAACCGGGCGGGTCAATCCACAATCGATCGAGCGCCGCCAGGCTCCGTTCCGTCTGGACGCGTGCCCAATCCTCTGTCGGGAAGAAATGGCAGAGCCACAGCATCATGCCAAGGCCGAGATCCTGGTCGATGTCGAGCGTGCGGTATTGCCGCTCGATCAGCGTTCGCATTTCGTCGATTTCGTCGGTCAGCGCTCTAGGGTCGAGGCAACGGTAAGAGACATATCCGTCAAAGGCATCCATGGCGCCGAGACCGTAGCCGGGATACGGCGCCCGCAGATCCTCCTCCATTTTCCAGATCACGCCGCGCCCGGGCAGGACGAAAGCCGGGTGGATCGCCTTCGCGACCGCGATGCCCTTCGCTCGGTACTCCGGCTTCACATCGCCCAGTCTGGCCAGCGCAAACAGCCACATGGCAAGATAATGGAAGTACTGACCATCTCGGTCTGATGCCTCGCCGATGCGATAGCCACGTGGCCGCCCCAGCACGCGATCGACCTCGCCGACCAGTTCCTCCGCCGCATCCAGCCAGCGCTCTTCACCAGTCTGTCGGTAAAGCGACAGATAGAGCACGACACCGAACGCGTCGGTCCAGAGATAGCGCAACCCATTGGGCCAGATGCGCTCGCTGCGCATCCAGTCGAGCTTGGCCAGGACATAATCCACGTCGCGAAGCATCGTCTATTCACCGAAGGGATAGGTTTCTGGCATGCCGCGATGGTGCTCCGGCCCGAGCGGCGTCACTGCCTGGGTCTCATCGAACCAGACGTAGGCATCGAATTGCTCGGGAAGGATCGCTTGGCTGTAGTGGCTCCACAGCTCTGTGTCTGGCCGGTAGACAACGCCGATGAAACGCTCGAGCCGCGGCTCCGAGAGGCGGCGCCTGAGCGGCTCCCGCTTGCCAGGCGACAAGTCGAGGAGGAAGCGGCGCTTGCCCGCATCATGGCACATCCTCTCATAGCTGTCGGCTCGGGAGGGGTTTACGCGCATGACCTCCATATCTCCATCCCAGTCATTGGCGGCCGCCACCGTACCGCTATGGGTGCCAAAACCGATGAGAGCCGTCTCGTCTCCGAAAGCCTCTCGGCAGAGCTGGCCGATGTTGAGCTCCTTACGCGTTGCGCCCATATCGGTAAAGCGCGCGTCACCGATATGACTGTTGTGGGCCCAGACGATCGCCTTTGCATCCGGTCCCTTCGCGTCCAGCAGATGCTGCAGCGTTTCGAACATATGAGTGTCACGCAGGTTCCAGCTTTCCGCTCCGCCATAGTACATGATGCGATAGTAACGTTCCGCAGATGCGATCAGCCGGGCATTCTGGGTGGCATCGAGGAAGGCATCGCCGTCGTTGTCGGCATAGTCCAACCGCCTGCGGAAAAGGTCCTGGCATTGGTCGATCACCGCCTGCTCGCATTCCGCATAACCGCGGCTGAGCGCCGCCCGGCCATAAGTCGCGGGGTTCTTCTGCCAGGGCGTCAGGCAGCCGTAGCGCTCGCGCGCGACCGCTGCCGCCCGCGGGTCGACCCGATCCAGATAGTCAAGCACGGCGCCGATCGAATCGGACATGTTGTAGATGTCGAGCCCGTAGAAGCCAGCCCGATCCTCCATGGCGTCGAGACCCGCATTGTGCTCCCGCATCCACTCCGTCAGTGCCCGAACTTCCGTGTTGCGCCACATCCAGGTCGGGAATCGTTGAAACGGAGACTCTTTACGGTCGGACACGGATCGATGTCGGACGTATCGATCAACTTTCGCCGCGTCCGGCCAATCCGCCTCGACAGCAATGATCCTATAGCCGTGATTGGCGATCAAATGACGTGTGATCGCGGCTCGGGCCTGGTAAAATTCGACCGTCCCATGGCTCGCTTCCCCAAGCAAGACCACGCGCCGATCAACAAAGCGGTTGAACAAGCGGCCGAAGGCGGGGTCGTCGAAACCGGGCAGGTCTTCGGCCGCTTCGGCGATCATCTCCGGCAGGCTCTGCTTTCGTGAGGCGCCGGGCTTGTGATTGCTCGCGGTGCGGCGTCCATCCTCGGACCATCCCTGCTCCCCGATCAGCGGCACGAACATCACAGCCCCAAGATTCGTTTCCTCGTAGCTGGTCTCGGTGCGCCGGATGACCTTGCAGAGTGTCTGGCTGAACTCTTCACCGACAGGAATCACGAGCCGTCCACCGATTGCGAGTTGTTCCTTCAGCGCCGCCGGCACGGCAGGACCACCCGCGGCCACCAAAATGGCGTCGAACGGCGCTTGTTCAGGAAGTCCGCGGGTGCCGTCGCCGGCAAGAACCTCCACATTGCCATAGCCGAGATCAGCCATCCGCCGCTTTGCCGACGTGGCCAAGGCCTGGTGGCGCTCGATCGCATAGACATGCTCGGCGATCTGGCCGATCACCGCGGCCGCGTAGCCGGAACCGGCTCCGACCTCGAGCACACGATCGCCCGGGCGCACCTCCGCCGCCTCGATCATCGCGGCGACGATATAGGGCTGCGAAATGGTCTGCCCCTCCTCTATCGGGAGCGGCGCATCCTCATAGGCAAATTCTGCCATGCCTTCGGCAACGAAACGCTCTCTCGGCACGGTGCGCATCGCCTTCAGGACATGCTCATCCCGTATCCCCCGCCGTCTTATGTAGACCTCGACCACGTGATCGCGCATGCGCTGGTAGTCGACCATCCTGGCCTCCTTCCTTTTGCTCGTCTTATGATCAGCCAGTTCAGCAGGCGGTGGCGACATCCAGTCAGGACCAGTGACGTTGCTGCTCCGAGACTACCGTTCGTTCAGCAGAACCGTCTCCGCTCGGGGCAGCCTTTTCCCGTGCTGCCTTCCACTCCTTACGGCTCCGCTGCCTCGCTCGCCAATTCTAGCTTCTGCATGATATCCACGTCCTCGACGCAAGCCATGGCTCCGGAAAAATTCCCGATCGGCTTGCGCGGCTAAAGCCAAACATCATCGCCAACACTGTTACGATGTGGCGTCCTTAAAGTTCCATTTGTCGGTTGGATCGTCCTCCAGGAGCACGATCTGAGTCTCCCCCCAATTGCTCCGTCCGCTGCATGATGGCGTCGGTAACGGCCGACGGAGCTTCCTCATCCTGCCATACGTCATCGTCTGCATATCGTTGATCTTCCTCGATCGCATCGATGACCATGGACGGTGTGAAGGCGGATCCGCTCCTGTTGAATTTTTCAAGAACGGCTTTGACGGCATCGACAACGAAATTCCGTTGTTGATCATCGAGCATGTTCATCTCCTATCACAGGACCAGTTTGAGCTCTTGCCGACTAAGGCCGGGAAAAGCTCAGCAACGATCGACATAGCGGTTCCCGGCGCGGTCTCGGTAGTAGCAGCGGCCCGGTTGTCCCGCGACATTCCCGATCAGGGCACCGGATACGCCACCCACGGCCGCACCAACTGCGGCGCCGCGAACATTGCCTGTCGCTACGCCGCCGACGACGGCACCGGTGGCAGCACCGATTCCGGCCCCTCGTTCCGTCGGCGTACAAGCCGCCAATGACAACCCAACATCCCTACGAGGAGAAATTTTTTTATTTGAACTTCCATTCCGGTTTGATCCTGATAGACGGCTATTTCCTCAATAATTCATGGCGATGCGACGGACCGAGTGTCGGCTTTGTCGGGACCGTCACGTTAAGGCCACCGAACCAAGCCTGGCGCCTTAAGTTCCGAAGAAGCTAAAAATCAACTCCGACGGCCGGAAACTCGCGACGCGTATTTGGGGGTCTTTATGCTCATCTTGGTTGGGATTTGGTGCTTCGTCCGGCAGCAGATCGGGCTCCGGTTCGTTGATCGGAGATACGGGCATTACCGGTGGAGGCACCGGAGGTTTCGAATTGATGTTGTGCAGCTGCAGAATGTTGGACAGCAGACCGAAGATCAGCACCCCGCAGAAGGTGCCCGCGAGGCTGCCGCGTCCGCCCAGGAGGCTGGTGCCACCAATGACGACGGCGGCGATGGCGTCGAGCTCCAGCCCGGCGCCGGCATCGGGCTTGCCCTGCCGGGGTTCACGCCAGGTGGTTTGCCGCAGTAACGCGTTGCCTGCGGTCCTTCCGATCCTAATCACGGCGAGCCACCTTAATCACATGTAAAAGGCCACTCGCGGCGATCAATGGAATGTTCCAGGCAGCGCCGGCGCAAACAAGCAAGCCGCTAACGGCCTTCCTAACAGCCTGTAAACTTCTGTTTGCCTCCTTCCACGCGCTGGTCCCGCGGATCGAGGAACAACTTCTCTTTCAATTAGTTTAATTGCGGTGCCGGGCCACTAAATCCCGAGGCGCAGCGACTCGATGTGAATTCATATTTGCCGGTCTGAACTAAAGCTCGGCTGTACGACGGCGTCAGCCGTCATGGCCAAGAGCGAGCGACGCGATCTGGCGGCTCCGCTGCTCGTTGGATCGCGTTGGCTTCCTGGAGAAACGTACGATGGCCTTTGCGCGATCATGATCGAGCATCGACATTGATTTCGGCAGCGAGCGCGCAGTGAAAGCCTTCAGCCGACGGACAGGAACGTCCGGGCGGCTCGATCCCTAGATCGCCGGTCCGATATGACGCAGGCACAATGCACTGTCGGAGATCGATCGGAAGCAATGTTAGAATTTGGAAAGACGATGCCTCCCGAAGAAATGGACGACGTGCTGACGAAGCTTCCGCTCAGAATCGGTGCCTACGTACCCGAGGATCTGATCGAGGACTGGTTCGCCCCGGGGACGGGGATGAACCCTGTCAGCAAGATTGCTCTCGACAATGCCGAAGCCTATGGCCGGCGCTTCGAATGCGAATTCAAATATTATCCGGAACGCTACGAGGGTGTGTTCTGGAAGTTCGTACCGGCGATGTAGGTTTGCGTAAGGCCGTTCAATTCGACCGCTTCCGCATATCGGATTCAAATTTCCATCTTTTGCAGTCACCGGCTTCGCTTCCGGGCAAGCGCCCGTGCGAGGGCATCTTTGAGAATTGCACGGATTTCGTCGTTCGCCAGGCCCTGAATGGCGAAAGCCCTGCTCGGTTCGGCACCGGGATCTTCTTCCTGATCGCCGACGGTTTCATTTTCGTGCGCCAGCGATTCCAGCGCCTGATGAAACTTTGGATCACCGGCGATAATTGTGAGCAGTGACACAAAGAGCCGGCGGTGGGCGTTCAACCGCGCTTCCGTTTCATCTGCCATGTCGCTCATTTGGCGTATTCCTTCACTGGTCGGCGAACGACAGCTTGAGAGATTTGTTCCAGAGTCATGTCTATGGCGGCAAGCAAGCAGGATCAAAATTCTTCACAGAGCCGATCAAGAGAGAAGGCCCTGGGGTGGATGACCGCCGCCGCCGATTTTGCCGCACGTGGCTGTATTTCGCCAGTACAGGGAAGCGCCCAGCCGGCCGTCACCGACAGTCACACTAGTCTTGCCCGCGAATAAGCTTCTTCCGCGGCCTTCTTGGCGGCCTGCTCATCGTCCGCCTGCCCGGCCAACGGCATATTGCGATCGATGCTATCGCCAATGGTCACGCGCCAACTCCACTGATGCTGCGCTGAGGGATTTTCGGTGTTGCGGGCAATCGAACCGACATAGTTTCCATCGATGGAAAGATGGCGGATATCTCCTGCGTCCTGTGGTACGATCCATTCGAACTTGCCGGCTTTCTCATCGTCAGGACTCATCACGAACTCCAGTTCAGCTATGCTCACTGCTGTTTTTGCGGAATCTCGTCTGGCCGGATCACCGGCGTATCACCGACCGGTGGCGCGGGCTCGACGAGATCGCTGTCGCCGGTCGAAGGCGGCTTTAAAACGCCATTGCAATCGGATAATTTTTCAGTGTCGGGTTTATTTGCCGGCTGTGAATTGTCTTCCGCCGTAGTCATATTTTGGTTCTGCTGCGGATCCGGCGCTTGGCAGCGATCCGACTGATTGGTGGGCGCTTGGGCAAGAGCTGATGCTGATACAAGCCCGACGGCACACATCACGCATATCCGCTTGGCCCAATCGACAATCCTTGTTTCAATGGAGAGCATCCGTCCCTCCCTTGTTTCATTTCTGATGGAAACATACTGGAGGCGGGGATGTTCCAAACTAGCGTTCAGGTGTCATCCTTCACGTCGACTTGAGTGCAGGCTTTGCGTCCGGGCAGTCATCCATCGTCTCTGGCGTCATCACCTTGCCGATCCGCCGCAATCAACCCACAGATCACCACCTTCGTCCATTCTTAAACAGCGGCAGATGGTCTCGGTCGATCCTGGCGTGCAAGCTAAAACCGCGTCCGGCTCGATGAGAGGCAGACAGATTTTCATACCGCGTCCATCTCTTCAGCTTGTCGCGAAGCCGCTGTGCACCGGCCAAAAACTCGGACGAGAATCGCCGTTCTGATGGAACCTCTGCTGTTTCCATGCATTGGGCTGCTGTCTGGTCAGCGAGGATGGATTTCCCATGGAACGTCGCGAGCCCTTGATAACACCCGCTGCAAAGAATGTTTTTGAAACAGGAAATAGCCCTGCTGTTCCCGATCCCTATTTTTCCGAGCTGAATGACGAATTGGCCGACAGGGGCTTTCTGGTCACGTCTGCCGATAACCTGATCACCTGGGCGCGCACGGGTTCATTGATGTGGATGCAATTCGGGCTTGCCTGCTGCGCGATCGAGATGATGCAGATGGCGATGCCGCGCTATGATGCCGAAAGGTTCGGCTTTGCGCCGCGCGGCAGCCCGCGTCAGTCGGATACGATGATCATCGCCGGCACGGTGTGCAACAAGATGGCCCCGGCACTCCGAAAAGTCTACGACCAGATGCCGGAACCGCGCTATGTCATTTCCATGGGCTCGTGCGCCAATGGCGGCGGCTATTACCACTATTCCTACTCTGTCGTCCGCGGCTGTGACCGTATCGTTCCGGTCGATATCTACGTGCCCGGCTGTCCGCCGACGGCCGAGGCGCTTCTCTACGGCGTGATGCTGCTTCAAAGAAAAATTCGCCGCACCGGTTCGATCGAACGCTGATCCTGAAGCTGTTCACGTAGGAGATCGCAACTTCGCAGGGGCAGGTTGATTCCCGGGAGCCCCGAAAGGAGGCAGTTCCATGGACTTATCTTCTGAAGACGTATTTGTCGTTCTCGGACCCGTCGACGAAACCTTGCTTGCCGATATCCTGGCAACAGGGGCTTCCGTTCGGGATCTGGCCGAAGCCTGGGCTTGGGTGAATGCTGATGAAGCGCTGATGAATGAAGGGCGAAGACTGCCGGCGGGAAAAGTGGCGGAGCTAGTCGATCTGTTGGAGGTCGATGATGAGACACCTTGATCGACTGCCCCTATGGACTTTGGCTGATCGTTTAGGAGGCCTACCATGCCTCGCTACGGAACCCCCGCCGATGTCGGGGCACTTGTTGCGTTTCTCGCCAGCCCGCAACATCATCGGCTCGATCCACCACGTCGACAATGGTTTCACCGCCTGAGGTCGGGATCAAGTTCAGCGCTGGAGGCAAGTCCACCTGTCAGACTAAAGGCACAACGCGTAGAAGAATGACGACAATCCAGATGTAGTGAGTATTCACAGGTCCGCCTTTCTCCTGAAACCCATTGCCGGCAATACCCTCGCATCAAATCAATCTGCCCCAGGCAGGATTCCAGCGTATACCTTCCGCAAGCTCGACGAAGATGGGCGTCGCTTCCCTGTGCTTGTTCTCGGCCATCAGAAACGCATCGTCCACCTGCAGTTCCTCGCTCGGGAAAACGGTATCCTCCTCCTGCTCGGGGTCGGTGACCTTCCTGAGATATCCTCTGATCTGGTCACCCGAGTGATAGAACTTGATGACAATCGAGCCGATACCCGCCTCGCCTTTCCGATATCGTCGAAACGTACGCATCTCATGCTCCTTTTCTCCTATAGAACCGGACGCGCCGATGAGGCACGCCGCCCGTTCACGAATTCCAGGCGTGCGCCGGCTTTCCTTTCCGCTTGATGGATGCCATGTCGCGAAGCTTCGTCTCGCTCATGGAGTCGACCATGCTTTTGGAAGCGTCTTTCAATTCGCTCTTCTTCTTTTCGCCGCGCTTGGCGGCAAGGGCCGCGCCGGCGGCCATTTGCTGGGATTTTGATTTCGCAGGCATTATGGACCTCCTTCGCAAGCTTTCGGCTCACCCGGCAAATCGCAGCAACAGGATCACGAGAACCGCTGCCACCAGGCCACCGATGAATACCAGGCGCTGCCAGCGGTGCTTCAGGATAATTTCGCCCTGGCGGACATCCTGAGCCGCGAATGTCGGAGGTTCTGCTTTCTCAGGATCTGGTTTCTTGTCTTCGCTCATTTTGCGCCTCACGTTGCTCCGGCGAGCGGCGATATTACGCAGCCGCCATCTGCCGGCAGCTTTCGGCGCACTTGTGGCAAATCTCGACGCAGTCCGCCATGTCGCCGATCCGCTCGCAATCGGCGGCGCATTCGCTGCAGATTTCCGCACATTCGCGACAGACATGCGGATAGTGCTTCGAAGCGATCAGCATAAAATACGCCGACGTGCGGCAAATCTCGGCGCAGGCCATCATCAGCCTGAAATGTTCTGGCTTGGTATGTTCGCCGCCGACTTCCAGGCAATGGTTCATCGCCGTGGACAGGCAGATGCTCTGGCAGCGCAGGCAGTTGTCGACGCATTGCTGCGTCTTGCTGTCCAAATGCATTGTCATCTCCTTTGGTTATTGTGTCTGGTACGTGCCTGTGACGCTTGCCTCCTCCAGTGCATGCTTCTTTGCCTCTGCCCACATCGCGCTTATGCCGGCGGCATCCGGGATCGAGAGCTTCGGCACATCGAGGGCGGCAAGGCGGAAGATGTAGCGATGAGGGCGGTCGCCGGGCGGCGGTTGCGGGCCGTCGTAACGGGTATTGCCGAAATCGTTCTTATAAAACCGCGCCGCTCGCTCCGGCGCTGTGTCGGCGCTTTCCGCAAGCGAAGTCCATTGCGCCGGGATATTGGCAATACCGCAGTGACGGAAAGTGCCGTTTGGAGCGTCCGGATCCTCGACGACCAGAGCAAAGCTCCTTGTTTCATCGGGAGCGCCGCTCCAGGCGAGCGGCGGAAAAAGATTTTCGCCCGCCCGCGCATATTTGCTGGGGATCGGCTGATCTTGCGCAAAGGCCTTGGTGATCAATGTCAAAGCCATGACATTTTCCTTTCCTAGTCAGGAAGAGCCGCTTCCTTTTTTGTGCCCGCTTTCCTGATTGAGGCCTCGGACCATGTTCCGATCTTCACTCCGAAGATCTGGGTCGGCCTTCAGGTCGGTTCCTTTTCGATAGGCTCCCCTTGCCTGTTCATTTCGATGCAGATCTGCCGCCGCGTCGAACGCCTCGTCGGCATTTGCGGTTTTCTCGCGTTTTTCGATAACGCGAAGTTGTTGCTCATGAGTCTTTCTGCCCGTCATGACATTTTCCTTCGTTAGCAGGCGTATGCCTTGCAATTCGGTGAATTTGCCCGCGGCTGATCGCTGTGGACGGCTCGACTTTTCTAATCGCATAGTCGAACCCGCCGGCGTTCTCATTGTTCCCTTGGACTTGGAAGAATGGTGCTTCAGTTTCTGCGGTGGGAACCTTCTTGGTTCTCGGCAGCGATCGTGTGAAGGACGAGATCGACATTCTCGACCATGTCTTCGAAGCGGTCGTCCTATAATCAACGGCCGGACTGCGATAGACGACCAAGGAGCGGCCTCGTTGGAACCGAAAGGGAGAATGATGATGGCCAGGAATGCAAAACAGGAACTGGTGAATTTCGTTGTCAGGCGTGCGCTCGATCCGGTCATGAAGGCAAAGCCGGACGGTCGACCGGAGGCTGAGAGACGCAGGTTGGAACATGTCCAGGACGCGACCCGATCGGAGATCGAGCGCTATCGCGGCTACGGTTCTGCGCAGGAGGTCGTCGTCAACTTTCGGCGCGACCTTAATTCACGTGCCGCCGAGAAAGTTCATGCAGATCTCAAGGCATTGCACCTGCCGACCATCAACGACATCGAGGACGAGTTCGATGCAAAGGTGGAAGACCTTGGGGTTCAGGTTTCCTCCTAGCCTCCGGCCGGGTCGGAACATGCCGTTTCGCTCGTGTCGCAGGCGGCATTCTGCGTCGTATGAAGTTTGATATGCGGCTGGAAAAGCGCGCGGCCTGGCAAGTTCGACTGCGCTGTAGTAGGTCCCGATGTAGTGTGCATTTCTCGGAGATGGCTCTGAGCGCGCGGAGAACTATGGTGTCGCTTACTTGAGGATGCGGGGGCACTCTCGGATTCTCATGCCGCAGGTACATTCGGCTTTTGTCACCGGGCTTGTCACAGCTTTGCCGATAGGACTTTGATTTGCGGTTATTTGCAGCACGCATCTTTCTCGTTTGCTCCCGGAACATCTTTGCGGGCCGGGTGCTAGCCACGTAAAACGCACAGCGGCCCGGCTTCTCACAGGATATTGTTCGCTGGCGACGGTAGCCTTAGCGCCGCCGCAGTTTAGGTCGAAACTCCGCAAACACGCGACCGTTCCAAAAGCTCAGCAATATGCGTGCTTTCGCCGCCATACGGCGCCCGTTCAGCAAGAGGAAAGCGGGTTTGACCTTGACGGACGCGCTGTTAAGGCAGGCTTTCGCCGGAGCCGGTCGCATCGGGCAAAGCGGGCGTGGCGCTCGCCACTACAGATTTGTTTCCTGTGCGGCTGGCTCAATGGCCGCGGCGCTGCGGAAATAATGCTCTGCATGCTGATAGTAGTTTTCGGCTTCGATCCGATCACCGGATAAAGCCTTTTCGCGGGCAAGAGCGAGATAATGCTCATAACGCTGTTTTGCGTTTCCGGCCATACGGGAAGATCTTTGAGAGCCGGTGTTTGCAGATATCTTTTTCAAGCGAATGTTAGGGGATTGCGGTCTGTTCATTGTGTGTTTTCAAGCCAGCGACGTGGCTTGCTCCTTGGTTATGGATATGGGGCGAGACAGTAGAAAGCGCTGAGAGCGCGGCCGTCGATTTGGCCGCGACAATCCCGGGCGACTTTTCGCGGCCGAAACCGATGATGACCAGTTTCCCTAAAAGCTTGAGCCGGAAAGCGTCTGGCCTGGTCGGTGATCAGGAAGCACGTTGGTGCAATTACCGTTTCAGCTCAGAAACGTTCGTACATGCCCGCAAGCGACAAGACCAAACTTGGCTGCTTTTGTTTCGGGCTGAATTGGCCGGCGACTCAGGGGATTGGCGATGAATAAAAACCATACATCAAATATGCCTCTTCTGGGGCATCGATGACCAACACTGGCATCGCCTGTTATATAAAACTGCATTGTCGCCGTTTCAAGCTACCGGCCTTCCTTGAAAGTAAATATCGGCTACGAACTTGGTGTCCAACAACAGCGTTGCGGATATGGCAGCCCAGCAGCAGGAAATATTGCATCCATCGCTGGCCACGGACTGGCGCGCTGCCCAGAGCCCTGTGCCGAGGCGGCCCGCGCTGCCGCTGGCATGGCCGGTTCTTCCGGGAAGCAGTCCGATCCGACCAGCCACATCCGCGTGATTTCCGAAGACGTACGCACGTGGCGCAATATTGCGCAATATTGCCCGATAGATGTCGGATACTTCAGGCATTGCCAATGCAGCACCTGAAGACTCCGGAGGTTGAAATGAGCGATACACAGGTTGCAGCGCTCGATCACACGATCCAGCAGACAAATCTCTGGCTGAAGAAGCTTGTAGAGGAACATCACTTTGCCGACCGGCACCAGGCCTATAACGCACTCCGCGCTGTGCTACAGGCATTGCGCGACCAGTTGACCAATGAACAGGCCGCTCACCTCTCCGCCCAGTTGCCGATTCTGATCCGTGGGATCTATTTCGAGGGCTGGCATCTCGGCAACGCAAAGAGCGATGCGCGAAGCATCGAGGCGTTTGCAGAACATGTGGCGAAGCACCTGCCGCCACAGTTTCCCCGCGATCCGAAAACGACCACACACGCCGTTTTCGATCTGTTGTGGAAGGAACTCGATCCCGGACTGACCGCCAAGCTGATCGACGGTCTGCCTGCCCCGCTGCGGTCTCTCTGGCCCGCCATCGCAGGCCGCTAGCGGGGCAGCTGCCCGCCGCCCGACTCAGGCGGACAGGTGCTTCTCGATCTCGTTGAGCGGCAGGTTGACGAGATTATTGTCATGTCCCGCCACAATCCGCTGCCTGATTCCTCATCAAAGGCTCTTCGAACAGAGCCGTGCGTCCACGGCTAATCTCACTGGTGTCTGCGCAGGCGGCCAAATCGAAAACCGCCTGATACCGCGGCGCGGACCATCATCATTTCTCCGATCGTCTCATGCGTCATGAGGCCTATGAGATGATCAGCACCGTCTACAACGGCGATGGCTGGCACATTTCCCTGCTGCATCAATCGTAGGCTCTCTTCCAGGCTCTTGCGATGATGGATTTTTGGAATATCGACGCGCATCGCGCTTGCGACCGGCATGTTGGGGCCTTTGTCCTTCAAGCCACGGATCATGTCGTCACGCGTCAGGAGACCTTCGAAACGGCCGGCAGAATCGACCACTGGAAATTCGCGTTGTGTTGTCGCAAGCAGCATCTCGATTGCTTCGTCGATACTCGCTGAACGATCGAGCCTTGCGAATTTAGTGACCATGACATCGCTGATCAGAACGCTGCCGGAGATCTCGCGGATCTGCGCATTCTGCGCCTCTGCCGCCGCGGCGAGATAGACGAAAATACCGATAAAGATCAGCAGCGGGTTATAAAAGAGACCGATGAAACCAAAGACGAACGCAAGCCCCTGGCCGATCATAGCGGCAATCTGTGTCGCACGCGACCAGGTAAGATGCGAAGCGAGAGCGGCACGCAGCACCCGGCCCCCGTCCATCGGAAAGGCGGGGATCATGTTGAAGAATACCAGAAAGATGTTGACGCCGGCGAGCCTCGTGAGGAAGCCGATCTTCGGGTCGTCGACTTCGATGATCTGCTCCACGCCCACCGATGCGCCGAGCACTAGAGCGATCAGCCCGGCGATCGCCAGATTGACGAGCGGACCGGCGATGGCAATCAGCAGTTCCTGATGTGGTTCTTCGGGCATGCGCTCAAGACGGGCGACACCCCCGATCGGCAGCAAGGTTATATCCGGCGTTTTGATCCCGAAGTAGCGTGCAGCCACAATATGTCCGAACTCGTGTAACACGACGCAGGCAAAGACGGATAGGATGAAGGCAATGCCCTGCCAGGCCGCCGGCGCGCCGCCGACCCGATAATGCGCAAGCCATATCCAGACGAGCAGGAGCGCGAAGGTGATATGAACGCGTATCACCGTACCGCTGACCGTCCCGATCTTGAAGGACCAACCCATCAGGCACTCCCTTCCGTTCTCATGAAGATTTCGGACGCAATCCCTGGCTGTAAAAAGGCAAATTGACCCCGCCAATCCAGGAAGTACAAACGCCTACTGAGAATATCTCGGCGAGCAGCTGCGGATAACGGTTGAGCACGCCCTCGCCGGCCTTGGCATCGCAGTTATCTGCCCAATGGGTACAAAACGGCACAGGAAGTCGGGATCACAGCCGTAATGCCACCCGCTGCCGGCAGCCTAGCGCGGCCATTCAAAGCCGCGAATGCGCGTCCGCAGCGATGCAAGTGCCGAGATATCCCAATGTACACGAAAGTCGTTGTCAGGCATCTGCAGGAAACACACAGCGGCAGTTGAAGTTCCGCATGAAGGACATATACGACAGTCAGGCATCCCAAGCAGCCAGGCGGCGGGCAAGGATCTACGGGCAATCGCAATGAGGGTGATTTCGCCACCGATGTTGCGGTCGGCGGCATCCAGGAACAACCTGCCCGCCGGCATCTCGGCCGCAGCCTATCGATCCGCGCCGTCGACGCCGGCTCCTGCAATGGCTGCGAACTGGAGATGCACGCTCTTAGCAAGGTGATGTCACGTTGTCTGTGGCTTAAAGGTTGGCGGATAATTTGGCGGGGATGAGCGAACCGACCATCAGCTACAAGAACCACCGCTTTCCGCCGCAGATTATCGCCCGTGCGGTTTGTTGTACTT
>NZ_LWBS01000458.1 GCF_001652265.1 Rhizobium leguminosarum | reverse complement strand
CGGACCACTTCTGTGGCAGGCCGTCTGTAATCTCGTCACGCGAAGTCGTCGCCATCTCTGCGAGCCGCCGCGACGACGCCGAAAACAATGCGATCATCTCCTCGCCCGCTTAACCTAGCGCATATGACCCTAACCCTCTCCCCGCTTGCGGGGAGAAGGTGCCGGCAGGCGGATGAGGGGTTAGCTCCTTTGTGACGACGTCACTTGAACCATCTCCAACCCCAGGAGACACCATGAAGTCCATCAGTTTCGATACCACCAATGCGATCTGCGGCGCGCTTTTCGTCGCGACCGGTGCTTTCTTCGCCATCCAGTCACTGGGGCTCGACCTCGGCACGGCAGTGCGCATGGGGCCTGGCTATTTTCCGTTGGTGCTTGCCGGTGTGCTCGTGCTTCTCGGCGCGATCATCTTCATTCAGGCACTCCGCGTCGAGGGCGAGCCTATCGACCCGTTTGCCTGGCGCGGCATGCTCTTCATCCTGCCGGCACCGGTGTTCTTCGGGCTGACGGTGCGCGGTCTCGGATTTGCACCGTCACTGTTCCTCACCGCCTTCATCGCCTGCTTCGCATCGCAAAAGATGAACGTGTTCTTCGCGATCATCCTCTCGCTGCTGCTGACGATCTTTTCGGTGGCGGTCTTCAGCTACGGGCTCGGCTTGCCGTTCGCGCGCTTCGGCCCCTGGGTCCGGTTCTAGGAGGCGATGATGGATCTTTTCAGCAATCTCGCGCTCGGCTTTGCAACAGCCGGCACTCCGGAAAACCTGTTCTTCTGCCTGATCGGCGTGCTGCTCGGCACGCTGATTGGCGTGCTGCCCGGCATCGGCGCCACGGCGACGATCGCCATGCTCCTGCCGATCACCTTCCAGCTCGAACCAGTCTCCTCGCTGATCATGCTCGCCGGCATCTATTACGGCGCACAGTATGGCGGCTCGACGACGGCGATTCTCATCAACATGCCGGGCGAATCCTCCTCGGCCGTCACCGCGATCGACGGTTACCAGATGGCCCGCAAGGGCAGGGCGGGGGCAGCACTTGCGATCGCGGCCCTCGGCTCGTTCTTTGCTGGCACCGTGTCGACCTTCCTCGTTGCGATCTTCGCGCCGCCGCTCACCGCAATCGCGCTGCAATTCGGTTCGGCGGAATATTTCTCGCTGATGATCGTCGGTCTCGTTTCCTCGATCGCTCTCGCGCACGGTTCTGTCGTCAAGGCGCTGGCGATGGTCGCGCTCGGGCTGCTACTCGGTCTCGTCGGCACCGACATCTATACCGGCACGCCGCGCTTCACGCTCGGCATCCGCGAATATGCCGACGGTCTGAACTTCGTGGCGCTTGCCGTCGGCGTCTTCGGGGTTGCGGAAATCCTGCGCAACCTCGAGGGCGAGTCGACACGCACGGTGCTGATGGCGAAGGTCACCGGCCTCTTGCCGTCCCGCCAGGAATTCAAGGAGATGATCGCACCCGTTATTCGCGGCACGGCGATCGGTTCGGCGCTCGGCATCCTTCCGGGCGGTGGCGCCATCCTTGCCTCCTTCGCCTCCTATACGGTGGAAAAGCGGATGTCGAAGACGCCGGGGGAATTCGGCAAGGGTGCGGTTGCCGGCGTTGCAGGACCGGAATCGGCTAACAATGCCGGCGCGCAGACCTCGTTCATTCCGCTCTTGACGCTTGGCATTCCGGCCAATCCTGTCATGGCGCTGATGATCGGTGCGATGATCATCCAGGGCATCGTGCCGGGGCCGAATGTCGCTACCGAACAGCCGGCGCTGTTCTGGGGCATCATTGCCTCGATGTGGATCGGCAACCTGATGCTGGTCATCCTCAACCTGCCGCTGATCGGGCTCTGGGTGAAACTCTTGACCGTTCCCTACTACGTGCTCTTCCCCGTCATTATGGCTTTCTGCTCGATCGGGGTCTACAGCGTCAACGCCAATGTCTATGACCTCTATGCCGTCGCCTTCTTCGGGCTCATCGGCTATGTGTTGGCGAAGCTTCGCTGCGAGCCGGCGCCGCTCCTGCTCGGCTTCGTGCTCGGGCCGCTGCTCGAGGAGAACCTGCGTCGCGCCATGATCCTGTCGCGCGGCGATCCCACGACCTTCGTCACGCGACCGATCAGCGCCATTCTCCTGGCGATTGCGGCCGCCGTCCTCATCGTCGTCTTCCTGCCAAGCGTCAAGAAGAAGCGCGAGGAGGTGTTCGTCGAAGAGACCTAGAGCATGATGCCAAAAAGTGTGCGCGGTTTTCGGACGACATCATGCTCTAACTCTTTAATTGAGAACAGGATTCAGATTTTAGCCCTAGCCAAAAATCATCCTGTTCTGGGGGTTGAACTTGTGGGCCGTTTGATGAACAACGGATGACCTGACGCGGGCGCCGGTTGGGCGCCCGTTTCGCTTGACAGGATATCCAGGCCCATGAGCATTGCCCGATGAGCATCCCCGCCCGGATCAAGGACGATCTGCCTTTTCTCACCTCCCTGCGCCGCGATCTGCACGCCCATCCCGAACTCGGTTTCGAGGAGGAACGCACCGGCAGCATCGTCGCGAAGCTTCTCGAAGAGGCTGGTGTCACAGTGCATCGCGGGCTCGGTGGAACTGGCGTGGTCGGTACGCTGCAGATCGGCAACGGCACGCACAGGATCGGGCTCCGCGCCGACATGGATGCGCTTGCCATGCCTGAGATGGCGGAGCGGCCTTATAAATCGACGGCGCCTGGCAAGATGCATGCCTGCGGCCACGACGGCCATACCGCAATGCTCATCGGCGCTGCCCGGCATCTTGCGGCGACGCGGAATTTTTCCGGCACGGTGCATTTCATCTTCCAGCCGGCCGAAGAGGGGCGAGGCGGGGCAAGGCGCATGGTGGAGGAGGGGCTGTTCACGCTTTTTCCCTGCGATGCCATCTATGGGCTGCACAACATGCCGGGGCTTGCGGTCGATGAGATCGCCGTGGTCGAGGGACCGCAGCTTGCCTCCTCCGACAGTTGGCGGATTACCTTCCGCGGGACCGGCACACATGGCGCCAAGCCGCATCTCGGCCGCGATCCGATCACGGCCGCCGGCACCTTCCTGTCATCGCTGCAGACGATTGTCGGACGCGTGGTCGATCCGCTGCAGCCGGCGGTCGTCAGCGCCTGTTTCCTGCAGGCGGGCGACCCGAAGGCGCTGAACGTCATTCCTGATATCGTCGAGATCGGTGGGACGGCGCGGGCCTATTCGCCTGAGGTGCGCGATCAGCTCGAGACCGAGATCGGACGCTTGGCGCATGGCACGGCGGCCATGTACGGCATCGCTGTGGACTATGCATTCGAGCGGCGAATTCCGCCTGTCGTCAACGATGCGGATGCGACGGCACGGGCGCTTGGTGCGGCTGGTGCGGTCTTTAATGAGAAGGTGCGGACAAGCTTTCCGCCATCGACGGCGGGAGACGATTTCGCCTTCTTCGCGCAGAATGCGCCGGGCTGCTATGTCTGGCTCGGCAATGGTCCGGCGGTGGACGGGGCGCTGCACCACAATACGGCTTATGATTTCAACGATGCAGCGCTTGGCTATGGAGCGGCTTTTTGGGTGGCGTTGGTAGAGCGGGAGTTGCAAGGCTAAGCTCGCGCGTTTGCCGCCCCTCACCCGCCCTACGGGCACCTTCTCCCCGAGCGGAGAAGGTGGAATCGAGACGTTGCGGCGAGTCTCTTCTCCCCAGCGGAGAGAAGGTGGCGGCAGCCGGATGAGGGGCCACACGGCGCACCCATCGTCATATTGTCTGTGCGTCCCGGCTTACAGAACCTCCAACACCGGGCTCTCCATCACTGTCCCCGTTACCACATCGGCAATGCCGCGATCGGTCTGATGCGGGCCGGTATTGCAAGCGAGCGTTGCGCCGAAGCAGGCCTTGAAGACCCGATAGGGTGGTTTCCAGTCGACGATCTTTTCCATTGCACTGCGGATGCTGACGAAGGCCAAGGCGGTGTCGTTCAGCGATGCATCCGTCACCAGACCGGAGAGCGGTAGCGGCAGCATCGCTTCGATCCGGCCGTCCCTGGCGACCGCCATACCGCCACCAGCTGATATGACGGCGTTGGCGGCGAGCGCCATGTCACCCGCATTGCCACCGAAGACGGTGAGGTTGTGGCTGTCATGCGAAACGGTGGTGCAGAAGGCGCCGCGCCATTCACCCCAGCCGGTGAGGAAGCCGATGCGCGGGATGCTGTCGGTCTTGCCGTGGCGATGGACGACGGAGATCATGGCGCTGCCGGCCGGCGTCACGACGAAACCGTCCTTGACCTCGGTTTCGGCCTCGCCCCATTGCGTGAAGCGCGGACGGTCGATGGTGGCGACGCGGACGCGTTCGCCTCTCGACGGAATGCGGAAGTCATTCTCGGTCTGCGGTGGCAGCTTCACCGAATCGACGAGCGGCGCCGTATCGATCTGCTGGACGGCAACCTGCATTGTGCCGGCGCGGGCGACGATGCGGCCGCCTGATATTACGAGCTGCGCCTGGAATTCAGAGAGGTCGGCAAAGAGCACGATATCGGCGCGGCGGCCGGCGGCGATGAGGCCGAGATCGGAGCGCTTCAGACGTTGTGCGGCGTTAAAGGTCGCTGCACGGATGGCCCATTCCGGCTTCATGCCGTAGCGCACCAGGCGCCTGATGACGTCGTCGAGGCCGCCGCCTTCCTGGAGTTCGTCGGGAAAGACGTCGTCGGTGCAGAGCGTGACGGTCGGGGGCAGGTGGCCGAGACCGCTCAGCACCTCGACGAACTCCTGCAGCAGATGGTCGTGAGAGCCGCGCAGCTCGATCGTCAGGCCGGCGGAAAGCTTGGCAAGGAGATCGGCGCCGGAGGTAAGTTCGTGGTCGGAGGTGATGCCTGATGCCATGAAGGCGTTGAGATCGGCGCCTTCGAGGCCGCGGGCATGGCCGCAGACGAGCTTGTCGGCGGCAAGGCCGGCATTGACGATGGCGGTCATGCGCGGATCGCCGTCGATGACGCCGCGCATGTTCATCACTTCGGCGACGCCACCGACGGCTGGGGAGCGCAGCATCTCGGCGACGACGGCAGCATCGAAATCGGCGCCGGCAAGTTCCAGGCCTGGCGCGGAAGGCACGCAGGAGGGCGCGAGCAGGATCACGCGCAGTGGCAGGCCGCGCGCCGCCTCGATCGCCCAGCGCACGCCGTCGAGCCCATGGACGTTGCCGAATTCATGCGGATCCCAGACGATCGTAGTCACGCCGCGCGGCAAGACGACGCTCGCATATTCGGCCGGCGTCACCATCGAACTTTCGACATGCATGTGCGTGTCGATCAGGCCGGGCGTCAGGATGCCGCCCGAAGCATCGATGGTCTCGACGGCATCCGTTCGGCTTGCCGGGGGATGGACGCTGGCGATGAGGGTGCCGACGAGGCCGACATCGGCTTGCCGGATCAGGCCCGTCACCGCATCGAGCAGCCGGCCGCCGGTGATCAGCATGTCGAAGGGTGCATCGCCGCGCGCAGCAGTGACGGCGCGGGCGCGCAGGACGGGATCATTTAGATCGGCGGGTTCCTGACGAGGGGTGGCGTTCATTTACGGGCCTCGTTGACCAAAGCGGCGAGAATGATGACACGCGCCATGTCGGCATCGATGTCGGCGGCGAATTGGGCATTGAAGGTCGCATGCGTGGCGCGGGTCTCGACGACGGTGCGGCCACGGGTGAGGGCACCCTGCAGCTCGACGTCGATGCGGGCGGGACGGAAGCTTAAGATATCTGGAGCGACGAAGGCGACGGCGGCAGAGGGGTCGTAGATTGCCATGGCCGGGCGGCCGCGGCTGGTGCCGATGCGGATATAACCCGAGAACATATCGGCGATCAGCTCGGCATTGGCGCCGCCGGCATGGCGTATCGGTTCGGCGTCTTCGGGCCTTGCCAGCACCTTGCGGCAAAGGTCGAGATCGACCATGCGCAGCGGCAGGCCATGGGCGACGACGATTGAGAGGGCCTCGGGATCGGCGAGCGCGTTGAATTCGGCGGAGGCCGTATGGTTGCCACTGGTGACACCGCCGCCCATCCAGACGAGTTCGGTGATGCGGCCGGCAAGATCGGGCCGGGCAAGCGCCACGGCGGCGATGTTGGTGAGGGGCCCGAGCGCCAGGATACGGTGCTGGCCCTGGCGCTCCAGCCAACGGCAGAGTGCCGCGAAGGCATCGCTGTCGGCAAGGGCCGCCGCCTTCGGTAGGCTCTTGCCTGATGTCGGGATGCCGGTTTCGCCGAGGATCGCCTGCGCGGTTTCGAGCTTGCCGAGCACGGGCATGGCGCGGCCGGTGTGGATGGGGAACGTCCAGCCGAAGGCACTGGCGGCGCCGGCGGCGTTCACCCTTACCTGCGCCAGAGGCGTATTGCCGAAGACCAGCGATACGCCGTCGATCTCGAATTCCGACTGCACCACCACCAGAATGGCGGCGATGTCGTCGAAGCCCATATCCGTGTCGATCCAGACGCCCATGATTTCACCCGAAACGTTTGAGGTTTGCAGCACCCGCAACCGGCAGATCGAAGGGGAGCGCGCTGCCGATCTCGTGCGGCGGCAGGCCTGCATCGATCTCGGCTTTGATCGGGCCGAGCGCGGTATCGAGGAGGAGTGCTGCCGAGGCAATGAAAGCTTTTTTCATCTCACATATTCTCCGTCTCTGAAGTCTTTTGTGCCAGGTTCGCGGGACCGGATGATTGGCGGACGATCAGCTGCATGGCGACGCGTTCGATCTCCGCGGTAACGCGCACGCCCTCCCGGATGGTGCTTGTTTTTATGGTATCCACCAGCGCCGATACGGCAATTTGGGCAATCCTATCCATGTCCATCCGGACCGTCGTCAGCGACGGCGTGACAACAGGCGACCAGATGAGGTCGTCGAAACCGGTAACGCTGACGTCAGTGGGAATGTTGATGCCAGCCTGCTGCAACTCCGTCAGCGTCCGCAACGCCTGCAGGTCGGAGAGGGCTGCGAAGGCGGTGAAACCCTGTCTGACTTTTTCGGCGAGGCCGAGCGAGCAGCCACTGCCGTTCTCCTGCTCCAGCCGGTCGATCCACAGGGTTTCCGAATGCATGCTCGGGCGCATGCCGGAGCGGATGCCGCCGGCGCGGTCATTCTGGACGTTGGATTCCTGATTGTTGCCGATGATGAGGATACGGCGATGGCCGAGGCCCGCGAGATGAACGGCGATTTCGTGGCCGCCCTGCCAATGGTCGGCGGCAACGGTGTTTCCAGGCGTCGAGGGAGTATCGATGATGGCGACCGGACAGGCCGCGGCCGAAATGCGGGTGGCGCGGCGGGGGATGATGACCATGCCGTCGACGCCGCGCTCGACCAGCCGGTTGATCGCCTCGGTCTGGGCGGCGACATCGCCGCGGGAGTCGGCGATCAGCACGCCGTAACCGGCGGCGGAGGCCGCGAATTCGATCGCCTGCGCGATCTTCGGGAACAGCGGATTGGCGATATCGGGCAGCACCAGGCCGAGAACGCCGCTGCGGCCGGTCCGCAGCGCCCGGCCGGCCTGGCTCGGGACGTAACCGAGTTCGGCCGCATGCTCGCGAATTCTTTCGACCAATTTGCCGGAGACCCGACCTTTGCCGGAAAGCGCATTGGAGACCGTGGCGACGGAGACGCCGAGCGACGTTGCGATCCTGCTGAGGTTCGGTCCCGGGCGCGGTGCTGCCATGATCGACGATCACTCTGATTAATCGTTTAATCAGAGTGATAGCTCAGCTTTTTCTGCATGTCGAATCCGAATGCATCTTATGCGCAATTATTCGGTTGCGGCACGCCGCAGGCAAGAAAAAGCCCCGCGAGGCGATCGCGAGGCTTTGTACTTCTCAGGTCGATTGCAGCAGCTGTCAGCCCTTGACAGCCACAACCTTCGCCGCCGGTGCGGTCGTCTTGCCGCCGGGGGCGAAGCCACCGCCGACTGCGATGTTCAGCGAGACATAGTCCTTTGCCATCTGTTGGACGGATGCGGCAAGGCTTGCCTGGGCCAGCGAAACCTGGCGCTGCGCGTCGAGAACGTCGAGCAGCGAGGAGGCGCCGTCCTTGTAGGATGCAGTTGAAAGTTCCAGCGTTTCCTGCGTGGTCTTCACCTGGGCCTGAAGCGCCGCGACCGTTTGTGCGTCACGCCGGACGGCCGAAAGCGCATTCTCGACCTGCTCGACCGCCGTCAGCACCGTCGATTTCCAGTTGAGATAGGCAGTGGCGGCATTGGACTGTGCCGTCTTGACGTTGGCGCGCAGGGTACCGCCGTCGAAAATCGGCAGGTTGAGCGTCGGGCCGAAGGACCAGGGCGTCAGGCCGCCATGGATGCCACGCTGGTTGATGTAGGTCGGCGAGATCGAGCCGCTAAGCGAGATGCTCGGATAAAGCTGCGCCTGGGCAACGCCGATATTGGCCGTTGCGGCGGCAAGCTCACGTTCCGCGACGCGGATGTCCGGACGATTGCGGATCAGGTCGGCCGGGATGCCGGAGGTGATGCCGCCGCGGAATACCGGCTGACCGGAGCCCTTCAGCAATTCATCGACAAGAGCCGAAGCCGGCAGGCCGAGCAGCGTGGCGATGTGATGGGCGGAAATGCGGATATTGGTTTCGAGGCCGGGAATTTCGGCGAGCGTCGACTGGACGAGACCTTCGGCCTGAACGACGTCAAGACGCGAAGCGGCGCCGGCTTCCAGCTGGAACTTGGTGAGTTCGTAGGTTTCCTGGCGAGATTTCAGGTTGGCCTTCGAAAGCGCCAGGCGCTGCTGAAAGAAGCGAACGTCGATATAGCTCGAGACAAGATCCTGTATGAGGGTCAGCCTGGCAACGTCAGCCGATGCGTAAGCGGAATCGAGCGAGGCAAGCGCGCTCTCCGTATTGCGCTTGTAGAGCCCGAAGAGATCGAGCAGCCAGCTCAGCTGGACTTCGCCGGCACTCGTGTGGCGCGTGTCGAGCTGCGTGCGCAACTCGCCTTTCTCGCCGCTGACCGTCTGCGAGGCGCCGACCGTCAGGCTCGGCAGGCCGCCCGCGCCGGCGGTGGTGACGTTTGCGGAAGCTGCATTGATTCTTTCGATCGCCTGCTGAACTGTCAGGTTCTGATCGAGGCCGGCCTTGACGTAGCCGTTCAGTCTTGAATCCTTGAAGGCGGTCCACCATGCTGCAGTAGCAACATCGCCATCACTCTTGGTCCCACCCTCTCCGAATTTGGCGGGCAGCGGCATCTCAGGAGGAACATGATCCGGGCCTACAACGCAGCCCGACAACAATAACAATAATGCCGGTGTGGCAAAACGAAGAGATACCATTCATTTCATCCTGTACTCGAGCAAGTCAATTCTTGTCCGAAGCTTCATGCTTCACTATCGGCCGCCGCGCCTCGATCTACCAAAAACACCATTCCGAAGCAGTCGGGCGCAATGTAGCAACGGGAACAGCAATATCACAGTGCATTTATATCACAGGCCTGCCGCATTTTTGCCGCGTGTGGCAAAGATGCGTCGAATGACGACGAAAAACGACGGCACGAAGAAAATCCCGAGCATCGTCGCCGCCAGCATGCCGCCGAGAACGCCGATACCAATGGCATTCTGTGCCGCCGAGCCCGCGCCTGTCGCGATCGCCAGCGGCACGACGCCGAGAATGAAGGCAAGCGAGGTCATGATGATCGGCCGCAGGCGCAATCTGGCCGCTTCCAATGTCGCCTCGTAGAGCCCCATGCCGCTTTCCATACGATCCTTGGCGAATTCGACGATCAGAATCGCGTTCTTCGCCGCCAACCCGATGGTGGTGAGCAGACCGACCTTGAAATAGACGTCGTTCGCCTGGCCGAAGAGAGTTGCCGCCGACAGCGCCCCAAGAATACCGACAGGCACCGCCATGATCACCGAGAAGGGGATCGACCAGCTTTCGTAAAGGGCCGCCAGGCAGAGGAAGACGACGAGAACCGAGATCGCATAAAGCATCGGCGCTTGCGAGCCGGACAGGCGCTCCTGATAGGAAATTCCCTGCCAGGCGACTGTGTAGCCGCCGCCGAGCTCACTGGTCAGGGCTTCCATTTCGTTCATCGCATCGCCGGAGGAAACCCCGGGTGCGGAAGCGCCGTCAAGCGGAATGGCGCTGACGGCATTGAAGCGGGCAAGCGAGGGCGCGCCCTTCACCCACTCGGTGCGGGTAAAGGCGGAGAAGGGCACCATTTCGCCGTCATTGTTCCGGGCGTACCAGTGGTTGAGATCGCTCGGCTGCATGCGGAAGGGCGCATCGCCCTCGACGTAGACCGGCTTGATCTCGCCGTTCAACGTGAAGTCGTTGACGTCGCGGCCGGTGAAGATGATCGACAGCATCGAATTGACCGAGGCGATGTCGACGCCCATGGCGCCGATCTTTTCCTGATCGAGCACGATGCGCATCTGCGGCTCGACTTCCTTGTTGCTGCTGCGCAGCGCCACGACTTTACCCGAGCTGTTGCCCATCTGGATCAACCGCTTGGAGGCTGCCGTCAGAGCGTCGTTGCCGTGGCCGCCGGTATCGACGAGATACATGGAAAAGCCGCTCGACACGCCGAGGCCCTGAATTGCCGGCGGCAGGAGCGCGAAGACCTGTGCCTCGCGCATCGCAAAGAAGCTGCGAAGCGCCCGGCTGACAACCGACTGGGCGCTCAGATTTGGATCGGTGCGCAGCGAAAAATCCTTGAGCTTGGTGAAAACAATGGCGCTGTTCTGGCCGGAGCCGTTGAAGCCAAAGCCGAGGGCGCCGAAGACGGATTCGACGGCATCCTTCTCATTCTGGCGATAATAGTTTTCCACCTTCTCAACGACGGCCTGGGTCTGCTGCGTAGTCGAGCCAGGCGGCGTGGTGACGATGGTCAACAGCACGCCCTGGTCTTCCTGCGGCAAGAACGAGCTCGGCAGGCGGGTGAAGAGATAGGCGCAGCCGGCGCCGACCAGAAGGAAGACCAGCATGACGCGGATCGGCCGTTTCAGCAGATAGCCGATGGCGCTGATATAGCCGTTGGTCGAGCGCGTGAAGTTGCGGTTGAACCAGTCGCCGAGGCGGTGCTTCCGGTGTTCGCCGACCGGCTTCAGCATCGTGGCGCAAAGTGCGGGCGTCAGCACGAGGGCGACGAGCGCCGACAGCAGCATGGCCGAGACGATGGTGATCGAGAACTGGCGATAAATGATGCCGGTCGAACCGCCGAAGAAGGCCATCGGAATGAAGACGGCGGTGAGGACGAGCGCGATGCCGACGATGGCGCCGGTGATCTCGCCCATCGATTTTTCCGTCGCCTCGAGCGGCGAAAGCTTTTCTTCGGACATGATGCGTTCGACGTTTTCGACGACGACGATGGCGTCGTCGACGAGAAGGCCGATCGCCAGCACCATGGCGAACATCGTCAAGGTATTGATCGAGTAGCCGGTGACCGCCAGCACCCCGAAGGTGCCGAGTAACACCACGGGAACGGCAATCGTCGGGATCAGCGTCGCACGCAGATTCTGCAGAAAGACGAGCAGCACCACGAAGACGAGTACGATCGCCTCGATCAGCGTGTGAACGACCTTCTCGATCGACAGTTCCACGAAGGGCGTGGTGTCGTAGGGATAGGTGATCTCGACACCTGCCGGCAGACCGCGGCCGATAACCTCGAGCGCGGAGCGCACGCGGGCGGCGGTATCGATGGCGTTGGCGCCGATTGCGAGGTTGACGGCAAAGCCGCTCGAAGGCATGCCGTTGTAGCGCGAACTCCCCCCATAGCTTTCCTGACCGATCTCGATGCGCGAGACGTCGCTCAAGCGCACCGTCGCGCCGTCCTTTTCGACCTTCAGGATGATGTGCTCGAAATCGGCGACGGTGGTCAGCTGGCTTTGGGCGGTGATGGTGACGTTGATCTGTTGGCCGGGGATCGTCGGCTGGGCGCCGAGCGAGCCAACGGAGACCTGGGTGTTCTGGGCCTGGATGGCAGACGTCACGTCGCTCGGCGTCAACTGGTATTTCAGCAGCTTGAACGGATCGAGCCAGACGCGCATGGCGTATCCCGAACCGAAGACATTGATGCTGCCGACGCCTTCCAGGCGCTGGATCTGATCCTCGATCGAGGTCGACATGATATTGCCGAGGTCGACGGAGTTGCGTTTGCCATCGGTCGAAACAAGCGAGCCGACGAGAAGGATGCTCGAGGTCGAGCGCGTCACGCTGATGCCGGCATCGATGACGTCGCCCGGAAGCTGCGACTGGACCAGCTGCAGCTTGTTCTGCACCTGCACCTGGGCGATGTCAGGATCGATGCTGGTTCCGAAAGTGAGCTGGATGTTGGCCGACCCGGTCGACGAGGTCGAGGTCATATAGGTGAGGTCGTCGAGGCCGGTCATGCCGTCTTCGATGATCGTCGTCACCGATTTCTCGACCGTCTCGGCGCTGGCGCCGCGATAGGTGGCGTTGATGCGAACCGTCGTCGGGGCGATGTCGGGATATTGCGAGATCGACAGGGTGAAAATCGCCAGCACGCCGGCGAGCATGATGGTGATCGCAATGACCCAGGCGAAAATTGGACGTCGGATGAAAAACTTGGCCATCGGTTGTTCCTGTGCGGCTGAGACGGTGACGATGCGGGCCTGCAGCGATTATTTCGCTGCGGGCTTCTGCGCGTCACCGGCCGCGGGCTGCTCGGCAGCCACGACCACGCCGTTGTCGGTGATCTTCATCGGGACTGGCTTCACCGGCATGCCGGAGGTGATCGATTGCACGCCGCTGACTATCAGCTGATCGCCGTCCTTGATGCCTTCGGTCACGAGCCAGGAATTGTTGGAGGGCGAGCTGTTCTCGAAGGCGCGGGTTTCGACCTTGCCGTCGGCGGAAACGAATTGCGCCGTCAGCCGGCCGTTGGCGTCACGGCTTGTCGCCAGCTGCGGCAGCGCATAACCGGCCTCGGCGCCGAGCTCGACGGTTGCGCGGACATACATGCCGGGCAGCACGATGCGGTCGGGATTGGGAAAGAGCACACGAATGATGAAGGTGCCGGTGGTCTCACTGACCACCTGCTTCGACATGTCGAGCTTGCCTTGCTGATTGTATTCCTTGCCGTCTTCGAGGATCAGGTGGAAGGCGACGTTCTCCGCACCCTCGATGTTGCCGGCGGCCATCGCATCGCGCAACCTCAGCAGGTTGGTGCTCGATTCCGTCAGAGAGATATAGATCGGATCGAGCTGGCGGATCGTCGTCAGCGCCGTCGTCTGGTTGGCAGAGACGACATTGCCGACATTAACGGCCGTCTGGTCGATGATGCCATCGAAAGGGGCGACGATCCTGGTATGGTCGAGGTCGATCTGTGCAGCGGATAGCGCGGCCTTCGCCGACTCGACTTCGGCCTTGGCCTGGAGCAGCGTCGTCTTTGCCGTCTCATATTCGATCTGGGTGGCGCCGCTGCCGACGAGGCGCTGGTAGCGGTCGAGATTGCTTTCAGCGCTCGGTACGCTGGCTTGCGCCTTGGAGATCGCCGCCTTGGCCTGCTCGACGGCAGCTATATAGGGTGCATCCTCGATCTGGTAGAGAAGGTCGCCCTTCTTGATTTCGCCGCCTTCCTTAAAAGCGACCTCGCGGATCAGGCCGCTCACCTGCGGCCGGATATCGGCGGTCTGAAATGTCTCGGCACGGCCAGGCAGGATCGTGGTGATCGGGAACGTGCCCTGCGTCAACGCAATCACGCCGACCGGGGCAGCCTGCTGTGCCGCGCCTGCGCCCGCATTGCCCGCGGGCTTGGAGCCACTGTCGCTGCAGGCAGCGAGGAGGGCTGCGAATGCCAGGGCCGAGGAGACGAGGAGGGCACGCCGTATCATGCTGAATTCCTGTGCGGTGGCATTCGCCATTCAATCTACGCGCTCAGTCCAGCGCTCGGCTGGGCCGAGCACAGGCTTGTATAAGCGTCAGGATTGGTTTGGTTTCAAATGCCGTTATCCGAATTTAACAAAAGCTTTACGAAGTGACGTAATTCAGCAATCATCACTTAGCAAGCGCTATTTTGCAGTGCGGCATCGACGAAACACACGATTTTTTCAGCGCGGTGCACAAGGGTCTCCTTGTCGTCGCGAGCGATCAGGACAGGGTGCAGCACGCAGGCCAGGACGTCTGCAACGGTACGCGCCGCGCTCTCGGGATCGCGGCAATGATAACTTCCCTCCGCCATGCCTTCGCGGATGATCTCGCCGAGCTTCACCTCGATGCGGGCGCGATAGCGATTGCCGGCCTCGAGTTTGGCTTCGATCGTCGAAAGCACCATTTCGAAGATATAAGGGTTCTTCTGGATGTCCTGCAGGTGGCTTTCCAGCAGGCGCAGGATGAAGCGGAGCAGTTGTTCCTTTGGCGGCAGCTTCTCATCGAAGGCGGCGAAGCGCTCGGCGGCATCGTCGAGATGGCGTCCGGCGATCGCATCGACCAGCGCGACCTTGGAACGGAAATGCTTGAAGACATTGGCGGGCGACATGTGGAGCGCGCCGGCGATATCGGCGATCGACACCGCAACGAAGCCCCGCTCGCGAAACAGCATCTCCGCCATGGAGAGAATGTCTTCCCGCGTTTCCTCGGCCTTGCGTCTTGGCCTTCTTGCCATTTGTTCCCCGCCGGGCTGAGCCCGATACCCCTTTTTGGCAATGCTAGCGCATTACCCCGAAAATCGGAATCGATTTTCGGAAAGGATTATGCGCCAATTCAAAGTGATAAAGCGTCCTTAGCGCGTCCTGTCGGACGCGCGGCGCTCTAGCGCGATTGGGCGAAACGCCGCAAGCCGGTGAACGGCTTGGCGGCCTTCGCATTCGTCTTTTCAAGGGAAATAGCGGGCGAGGTTGGTTCGGACACGGGCAAGCGGCGTCACGCCGCTGTTGTCTGGAACAAAACGCTCACCGGTGATCGCCTCGTAGGCTTTGATGTAGACGGCCGAGGTCTGCTCGATCAGTTTGGCGGGGATTTCCGGGATCTCGTCCTTATAGGGATCGCAACGCTCCGCCACCCAGGCGCGGACGAAATCCTTGTCGAAACTTTCCGGGCGTTTTCCGGCGGCAAAGCTTGCCGGATAGCTTTCGGCAAGCCAGTAGCGGCTGCTGTCCGGCGTGTGGATCTCGTCGGCTAGGATAATGTTGCCATCACCGTCGGTGCCGAACTCGTATTTGGTATCGACCAGGATCAGGCCGTTTCTCGCCGCCATCTCCTGGCCGCGGGCAAAGAGGGCGAGCGCATATGTCGACAGCGTCTGCCATTGCTCTTTCGTGAGAAGGCCACGCGTGACGATTTCGGCCGGCGTCAGCGGTTCGTCGTGACCGCCGTCGAATTCCTTGCTGGTCGGCGTGATGACGGGTTCCGGCAGGATCTGGTTGTCGCGCATGCCGTGGGGCAGACGCATGCCGTACATCTCGCGTTCGCCCTTTTTATAAAGCGTTAGGATCGAGGTGCCGGTGGTGCCGGCGAGATAACCGCGCACGACGACCTCGACAGGTAAGATGTCGAGCCGCTTGCCGATGACGACATTCGCATCGGGATAGTCGAGAACGTGGTTCGGGCAGATGTCCTTCGTCGCCTCGAACCAGTAGCGCGCCGTCTGTGTCAGCACCTGGCCCTTATAAGGGATGCAGGTGAGGATGCGGTCGAAAGCGCTCAGCCGGTCGGTGCTGATAATAATGCGCCGTCCGTCCGGAAGATCGTAATTCTCGCGCACCTTGCCGCGGTAATAGTTCGGCAATTCCGGGAAATGGGCTTCAGAGAGAATTCGCACGGCGCTCGACTGTCCTTAATTATTGGGTGAAGACTTCCTGCTCTAGTTTCATTGCTGGGGAAGTCAAGCCGATCGGGTATCGCCTCACAGCCAGAACAGAGCGGTAAGAAGCAGGGCGAGGCCGTAACTTGTGACGGCAAGCGGCCAGCCGGCGCGCAGGAAATCGCCGAAGCGGTAGCCGCCGATCCCCATTGCCAGCGTGTTGTTGTGATGGCCGAAGGGCGTCAGGAAATCGAGCGACGCACCGGCGGCGACCGCGATCAGATAAGCGTCAGGCGGATGCCGGCCGGCTCTTGCGAATTCAAGTGCGATCGGGGTCAGGACGATTGCGACCGTCGCGTTGTTGACGAAAGGCGTCAACGCCATGGCGAGGAAGAGGATGAGGGCGATGCCGATGAGCGGATGGATGATCGGTACGACGAGGCTCAGCCAGCCGGCGATAGTCTCGGCCGCTCCGGTGCTCGCCACCGCCTGGCCGATCGGGATCATTGCCGCGAGCATGATGATGATCGGCCAATTGAGATCGGCCATCGCCTGGCGGATGTTGAGGTGATTGAGCAGGGCGAGCACAAGCACGACGCCGGCAAAAGCGACGTCGGGCCGCAGGCCGGCCGCGGAGGCGGCGACGCCGCAGGCAAAGAGCGCGAAGGGCCGCCAGGAGAAGAGAGCCGGTTCGGCCGGTGCTGTCGAGGCGAGCGGCAGGCACTCGCTTTCCTCCAGCCCTTCGGCAATCGCCGCGCGCCGCCCCTCGAGCATCAATATATCGCCGATTGACAATTGCAGGTCGAGGAAGCGGCCCTCGATGCGCGGCGCGCGCATGGAAAGAGCGGTGACAGCAACGCCGCGAGAATGGAAGACTTCAAGCGAGCGGACGCGCGAACCGACCAGCGTGCTTTCCGGCATGACCACAGCTTCGATACGGGTGAAATCCGGCTGCAGACCAAGCGCGTGGGCATCGGCCGTCAGCGCCTGTGTGGCGGCAAGATCGGCAAAGGTCGCATCGGCGCCCTCGGCAAGCAGTACGTCGCCGGGTTCGATCACCAACTGGTCGTGTGGGCCGAATGCAAAGTTGTCGTCGCGGATCAGCGCGTACGGCTTGATGGCGAACCGTGCCGGGCAATCGGAAAGCCTTGCGCCGATCAGCGGCGAGACGTCAGGGATGCGACGCTCGACGACGATGCGGCGCGCCGCCGGAGAGATCGTTGCTGGTGTTTCGTCGGGTTCCGGAAACAGGCGCTGCACGCGTAAGGCGATGAGCAGAATGCCAGCGATTGCGACCGGCAGGCCGACAAAGGCGAAATCGAAGAAGCGAAAGCCGGTTCCGGTCGCCTTGGCGAGCGCATCGCTGACGAGCAGGTTGGCCGGCGTGCCGATCAGCGAAACGAGGCCGCCGAGCAGGGCCGCGAACGAGACCGGCATGACGAACTGGCGGCGGGGGATCGTCAGGACTGTGCCGAGGCGTAGCGCGACCGGCAAGGTGATTGCAAAGGCGCCGATATTGTTCATGAAGATGGACATGAAGCCGGCGAGCGCGGAAGTGCCGGCGATGACGGTGAAGTCCGAGGGTCTTGCGGCCGCGAAACGGGCGGCGAGACTGTCGAAGAGCCTGGCGCGCGCCAGCACCTGGACGATCAGCAGGATCTCGACGACAGTGATGACGACGGGACTTGCGAAGCCCGTGAAGATCCGATCGGCGGGATAAAGGCCGAGCGCATAGCCGGCAAGCAGGCCGGCGATCGAGACCACCTCGATGCGGATGCGATCGAGCGAGAAGAGAATGAGCATCGCCAGCAGAAGGATCAGCAGGGATGCTTGCTCGAACGACATGGGCGGGTCCGTTGTTTCATCGATCAGGCGGGACTGTAATCGTTCCTCATGCGCTGTACAGAGGCGCTTACAATCCTCATATCTCGCGTCAGGCTGGTGGTGCCTGCCACCGGCCCATGGCGTTTCGCTCCAGCATGGGGGTTGCGAAGACGCCGACGGTGCGCGCGATCCATTGCGGCCCGGCAGCTGTCAGGCTTTCGCGCCAGCGCTCCGATTGCAGCATGGCCGCTCCGATGACGAGGGGTTCGATGCCGCAGCCTGTCAGCAGATGAAGACCGGCGACGATCGAGGCGCCGCTGGAAATGACGTCATCGATGAGTGCGACGCGCCGTCCCTCAAGCAGCGGCAACATGCGCGGATCGATATAGAGGCGTTTCTGCTGTGTCGGCGTGGTGATTGAAGACAGGGCAACGGAGAGCTCGTCGCGATACCAGAATTTACGCGAGGTGCCGAGCGGAACGTAGCGGCTATGGCCGAGCTTCTGCGCCACGGCGGCGGCCAGCGTCAGGCCGAGTGTTGGCATGCCGGCGATGACATCGATGCGCATGGAGCTGATCTTTTCGGCAAGGCTTTCGGCGAGCGCATCGAGCACGGCGAAGCTTGCCTGGTTGACGATCAGCGAGGCGAGGGCGTGATCGCCATCCGCCAGCACACGGATCGGCAGGCAAAGCTGACGGCCGTCTTCGAGCACGGCGACATAGAAGGAGGTAAATTCCCCATTGCCGGCAAAGGTGCCGGGCGGGTGAAGCTCCTGCCAGAAATCGTGCGGCGCCATCTCCGTCGCAGCAGTCAATTGCGTCTCGTCCTTTCCATGCCGGTTCTCCGGCGCAGCGCTTGCAATTCCGGTTCGCTCAGCGCACGCACGGCGCCTTTTGGCAGTTCGCCGAGTTCGAGCCCGCCGATTGCGACGCGCACGAGGCGCATGCATTCAGTTCCCAGCGCCTCCAGCATGCGGCGGATCTGGCGGTTGCGGCCCTCGTCAAGCTCGACCTCGATCCATGAATTCCTGTCGCCTTGGCGCAGGCGCCGCGCGGCGGTCGCCGTCAGCAACTCGCCATCGTGGCGGATGCCCGATGTCATGGCGGCAATGTCCTCATCCTCCATGATGCGGTCGATCTGGACATGATAAGTCTTCGTCACATGCGTGACCGGATCGAGCAGGATCTGGGCGAATTCGGTGTCGTTGGTGAAAAGCAGCAGGCCCTCGCTCGCCTTGTCGAGCCGGCCGACCGGAGAGAGATGCGGGATGTCGAAGTCCCTGAGGCAATCATAGACCGTCGGCCTGCCTTCGGGATCGTGACGGGTGGTGACGAGACCGCGGGGCTTGTTAAGCATCAGATAGATTTTCGCTTCGGCAGCGATGACGAGGCCATCGATACTGATCCTTGCGGTGGCAAGATCGACCCATGCGGAGGTATCGCTGACGGTGCGGCCGTCAACCGCAACGCGATTTTCGACAATCAGACGTTCGGCCTGCGTGCGGGAGCAATAACCGAGCTTGGAAAGGGCGCGAGGAAGGGTAACCCGCTTAGCCGCGGCGTTGTCGGCGGGCTTTGTCCGCTCACGCGCCTTGTGCGGTGGGCGCCGCTCCCTCATCTGCCATCCTTACTGCATAATTCAATGTGCTGCAGCGTCGTTTGCGCGTCTGAAAAGACGCGCGCGGCGCTGTAGTCCTGCTTTTGCTGCCGCTTTCTTGGCATGAACGGCGTAAGGATGCCAGCAAGGCAAATTAAAAATGAGAGGGAATAACCGCCGCGGCAAAAGAGGCTCAGCGCTTTGGGATAAAGCGCCGTCATGGCTTGATAGGGTGTCGCTGCCTTAGCGGCAGGCCATGAAGCCGGCCAGTTCCTTACGGCTGACGACGATACCGGCGGCGGCCTTGACCGGGTCCGGATGGGTGTAGGACAGACTAGGCATTTCCGGCAGATCGAGTGCTTGGCGCATATTCATGATGCCGACCGCATAGCGGCCACTGGCGCTGTCGACGCTGACTTCAATAATGCAGTTGGCCCTCTTGTTTTCCATGGTAGTCCTCCCTTCGTTTTTTATGTTCCCATAGCTCACATTAAAAATTGGTTTTTGTAAGACATAAGCATTTACGCACCCTGCCGAAAACGGATCGGCGGGTGCGTAAAAAAACCGGTTTATGGGTGGATTGGCGTGTTCAGCGCCACCAATGGCGAGGCTGCGGCTGCGGGCTGCCGGAAAGCAGGTATCCGGCAAGGAAGCCAATGGCGCCCGCAAGCACCAGAGCAGTGGTCGTTGCGGTTGGATGCTCGCGGGCGGCGTCGGCGGCAGCGACACCTTCGGCCCTGATCTGGGCGACCGCGTTCTTCGCCCGGGGCAGGGCTTCATCATAAGCCTTGCCGGCGCGGCCGCGCACTTCGTAGTAGGCTTCGGCGCCCTGAGCGGAAATCATCTTCTGCAGGCGCGAGACTTCCTGCTGGAGTGCGGCAATGTCCTTGCTGACAGATGCTCTGATATCATCGGTATTGGCAGCCATGTTGGTCTCCTTCCTTCAATGGGAAAGACAACACCCAACTCGGTGATAGGTTCCGAAATCTCAGTCGCTGACGTGTGACGGAAATTTAAAGCTCGCCGGCTGGAGCCACTTTAATCCTCTGTTAACCATAAAGCCGCGCAAGATCCTGTTTTTTCACTATCTTTCGGTCGCTAAGAGCGACTTTCCGATGGATTTTTGACCAGTCGGTAAAGGAATTTTCAAGAATCCGTTCCGAAAACGCGTCCTGTGGATAATACCCATCAGCAAAACACAAGCCGAATCAACCTGTTACAAAAATGTCAAAAAACTTTGGTTGGGTGTGTTGACCGATGGGATTTGTTAGGTCTATAAGCCCACTCACTGGACGAGGGCGGCGGCGCTGCTGGCGACGAAGTCTTTCGTTCTAAAGAAACTCAAGCGGATTGGCGGATTGCTGGTTTGTGTTCTGGGCGCGAGTTTGGAACGGGTTTTGTCGACGGCTTTTGAGGCTG
>NZ_LWBS01000457.1 GCF_001652265.1 Rhizobium leguminosarum | reverse complement strand
GGCTCTGCTGCTTGGAAACGTCGTTCTGTGCGTCTTCGACCTGCAGCGTCACGCCGCTCAGTGTCTTTGCATAATCGGTCATGCCATTGCGCAGAACGGTCAGGAAATTGTCGTCGAATTTCGCCATCGAGACGCCGACCGTTTCTGCGTGAGCGGTCGTCGACAGGACGAGCGCCATCGCAGTGCCCAGGATAAACTTTTTCATTTTCACTTCCTCCACAAAGCGGTGCCCGGCTGCACCCTCCTCACGCCGGGTTTTCAGCACGCTGGCCGAAAACAATTACCAGGGCCGCCAGAAAAAGGCCGAACATCTCCATAAGATATCAAGACAATCTCGATGCTGACGACTAGCCTCTCCTTCGCCGCTACGTTGACTCGCGCGAACCCCAAGTTTTTTGGTGCCTGATTTGATGATTTTTTAAATTCGCAGTCTTCAACAGCGCCAATGTCGAGCGTCTTTCACAGATGACACCACAATGATGCAAAGCCGACACATGCCATATTGTCCAATCTCTTCGTCAGCTCTCGCGTGATCGCGAGGCAACGTGACGCAGTTTTGGCAAGCTTCTATCTATTTCACTTTGAGGTCCATTCATCGTTATTTGTGAACTCTCTCATTCTTGAAAGAATCGTCGTCGTGAATGAGAGAACCCCATCAGTCCCCGGATATTTTCAGGAATATCGAATGCGATGGCAGGAGGGATTAAAAAGAGCGGCGCCGCCACAATGGACCGGGCAGTCGCTGAACTGGGCCGGTCGAGGCGGCAAGTCTACACTCTCGCAGACCTCCTGGCTCCGGCCCAGACCTCTCCGGATATGTCTTTGGCGACGACATGTCATCTGCACTTGTCGATGCAATCTTTTTTCATGACCATGTCCAATCGCTGGCGATAGATTGTCCAAATACACCAGGCGTAAAAACGATCATGGCCCAAATTCTCAACCGAATGCTGACGGCCGTACCCCCTGCCATGGGGACCCTATCAGCGTCAGCGTCCGACTCCTTGAATCGACGGTCGACTTCCGCGCGTTCCTCTCTGCGGCCGCGTTAAGCTCCGAGAAGAAGTGATGCATTGAGACAGCAAACTCTACAAATGCGATCGGCGACGACCGCGGGCGTTGGTGCACAGATCTGGAATTGAACGGATGGGGATCTTTGAAACGGCTGATCATGCCATGGCCGCCTTGCCGGAGATGTATTTCGGGCGTGCGCAGTCAAGCATGCGGTTGAGACGGCGCAGCCGATGGCGACTTCGGTCTGCTGACCATGCCGCGACCTCGCCCGCAGACGCCGCCCGATGATGAACTTGTGTCGCCCGATTGCCGTTTCGACCAGCGTAACCGTTAGAGCCCTGCCATTTCATCCGGGCCACCAATGCCACAAAGCGCGATTTGTGCAATTATATATACAATAATATATGATATAACGGACTTGTTTCTCAAAATATTAAGTAAATGTCTGCCAAACTGAAAACGATATACTATAAAATATATCCAACTAACTGTTGCGTTGTTTGTCGTTTTCATCAACTGTCCTGTTACGAGGAGTGATGATGGTGCAACAGGAAAATTCTTTCCCTATGAATGCTGAAATCTAGCCGGCGACATCATCCTCCGGAAGGTTTGCACAAGGAGCGCGATGACATGGATCACCAAAAGAAATCAGACAAGCGCCTAGGCTACTCGCATCTGCGGTTGGCAACCATCGACGGCGTGTCGCTGCCTGGTCTACAATTGTCACTCGACCGGCAGGCGGGCTCTGCGTCGACGAAGAAGACCTTTTTCGAACAATTGCTCCTCGATTTTGCTTTCGGTTGCTACCTATTTTATCCGATCCAGCTGTATGAACATCCCGCAACGAGCGAGAGGACGACAAAGGCGCTAAACCGTTAAGTGAAAGTTACGATATATAATTGGTAGAATTTGGACCGGCCGCCACGTTCCTCCTTTGAAATCCACGTCTATCGGGTTTCCATATTTCAGGATGGAAGCGCCGGCTCAGTCGCCAACGCTTGCAAATCAGGTCGGCGAGCGTTTGGAGGATATCATGGACGACATCGATGCGACGCAAGCAAAGGACGGCTCGGGCACACAGGCTTCAACAGGTGTGAACCAGCACGGCAGGAACATCGGAAGATGGTAAGAAAGTCTATCGGGAACCCGACCGTTAAACGGTACCCGCAAGGCGCAGTTCAAATCTTGCTGCTGGTATCAAATACGCTGACAACGCGCGCTCGCCTGCCAAAATCAAGGAAATTTGACGCGCAGGGTTCGCCCATCAAATTTACTGCAGAAAGGATTCGTTCTCCGTGTCATTTTGTTCTTCGAAACGCATTCGCATCGCCGCACTTGCAGCGACTGCCATCGTGCTGGGCACCCACATCGCAATTGCGCACGAACCGTCTCTAGGGTCTCAGTGGCTGAACACGCCGGCATCTCGAGTGGAAGCGCTTGCAGTCCTCCAGACCTTGAATGCCAATCTCCTGAGTAACGCCAGTGCTACGTTGACCCTTGACCGCTGGTGCGCCGCGCACAAGCTCGCACCGGAAGGTTCCAAGATCCTAGCTCAGCGTGTGGGCGGGCAAGACAAGCCGGCCGATGAGCACATCCGTGAACTTCTGACCGTCGGACCCGGTGAGCTGATCGCTTATCGCCGCGTCCGCCTGGTCTGCGGCAACCGCGTCTTGTCCGAAGCCGACAATTGGTATGTACCTGCAAAATTAACTGCAGAGATGAATCAGGCGTTGAACACCAGCGATATCGCGTTTGGCAGAGCCGTTCAGGCTCTCAATTTCACTCGCACAAACCTGTCTGCCAAGTTGCTCTGGTCTCCTCTATCCGAAGGCTGGGACATGGAGGGCTTAACAGCGCATGAAACAAGTTCCCTCAGCCTGCCGCCGTTCCTGCTCGAACATCGTGCCGTACTGAAACTTCGAGACGGCACGCCGTTTAGCGCCTTGGTCGAACGCTACACGGACAAAGTGCTAGACTTTCCAGTTCCGCGCCTGCTTTCTCAATAGCGCTTCGGTAGCTCGGTACACTTGCTGAACTGCGCGGGATAAAATCGACAGCCACTGGATGCGACAAAGGCGCCTGGCTTGCGGAAGCGTGCCGGTCGGGCGATTGACTTGTCGATTCGTTTGATCGCGGCGACCACAACCTGACCCCAAGCCATCGCAGATTGTCGCTTGACAGTCCCCTCGGCAAGCCACTAGCCTTGTCGCATTCACCAGGGGGGTCCCGGCAAGGGGCTGAGATACTGCTATCGCGCGCAGTGACCCGTTGAACCTGATCCAGTTCATACTGGCGTAGGGACGGTGCAAGCGCTCGAAGGCAGTGGATTCACGTGTGGAATCCGTGCCGGTGTCTTTTCATCATTCCGGCTGAGGACTGGGTCTCCAATCGAAAACTTGGAGCCTCAAACCATGAATATCGCCGCAAAGAATATCACCCCAACCGTCACCACCGGCCCCTTGCCGGCATCCAGGACGATCTACATTCGGGGGGACATCCATCCCGACATTTGCGTGCCGATGCGCGAAATCAGCCTGCATCCGACATCGGGCGAGCCGCCCGTCGTCGTCTACGACTCCTCCGGCCCCTATACGATCGAGGGCGCCGAGATCCGTATCGAACAGGGGCTGCCCTCACTGCGACGCGACTGGGTTCTCGCCCGCGGCGACGTCGAGGCCTATCAGGGCCGCCATGTCCGTCCCGAAGACAACGGCTTTGCCAGCGGCGAAAGGCTGACGCCCGAATTCCCCACGCTACGCCAGCCGCTGCGCGCAAAGGACGGCAAAGCCGTCACCCAGTTCGCCTATGCGCGCGCCGGTATCATCACGCCGGAAATGGAGTTCATCGCCATCCGCGAAAACCTCGGCCGCAAGGCGCAGGCGGACGCCATAGTCCGCGACGGCGAGAGCTTCGGCGCCCATATTCCCGACCATGTGACGGCAGAATTCGTCCGCCAGGAAGTGGCCGCAGGCCGGGCGATCATCCCCGCCAACATCAACCATCCCGAGGCCGAGCCGATGATCATCGGCCGGAATTTCCTGGTGAAGATCAATGCCAATATCGGCAATTCGGCTGTCACCTCGTCGATGACGGAAGAAGTCGAGAAAATGGTCTGGGCGGCCCGCTGGGGCGCCGACACGGTCATGGATCTTTCCACCGGCCGCAATATCCACAATATCCGCGAATGGATCATCCGCAATTCCCCGGTGCCGATCGGTACCGTGCCGCTCTACCAGGCGCTGGAGAAGGTCGAGGGCATTGCCGAGGACCTCACCTGGGAGGTCTATCGCGACACGCTGATCGAACAGGCCGAACAGGGCGTCGACTATTTCACCATCCATGCCGGCGTGCGGGTTCACTACATCCCGCTCACCGTCAACCGCGTGACCGGCATCGTCTCGCGTGGCGGCTCGATCATGGCAAAGTGGTGTCTCCATCACCACCGCGAAAGCTTCCTTTATGAGCACTTCGAGGAGATCTGCGACATCTGCCGCGCCTATGACGTCTCCTTCTCGCTCGGCGACGGTCTGCGCCCCGGTTCGATCGCCGATGCAAACGACGCGGCGCAATTCGCCGAACTGGAAACACTGGGCGAACTGACGAAGATCGCCTGGGCGAAAGACTGCCAGGTGATGATCGAAGGCCCCGGCCATGTGCCGATGCACAAGATCAAGGAGAACATGGACAAGCAGCTCGACGTCTGCGGCGAGGCGCCTTTCTACACGCTCGGGCCGCTGACGACCGATATCGCGCCGGGCTACGATCACATCACCTCTGGGATAGGCGCAGCCATGATCGGCTGGTTCGGCACGGCGATGCTCTGCTACGTCACGCCGAAGGAGCATCTCGGCCTTCCCGATCGCAACGACGTCAAGACCGGCGTCATCACCTACAAGATCGCCGCCCACGCCGCCGATCTCGCCAAGGGGCATCCGGCCGCTCAACTGCGCGACGCCGCGCTCTCGCGTGCCCGTTTCGAATTCCGCTGGGAGGACCAGTTCAACCTCTCGCTAGACCCGGAAACCGCCCGCAGCTTCCACGACGAGACGCTGCCGAAGGAGGCGCACAAGGTCGCGCATTTCTGCTCCATGTGCGGCCCGAAATTCTGCTCCATGCGCATCTCGCACGATATCCGCGCCGAAGCACAGAAGGAAGGTCTGGATGCGATGGCAGCGCGTTATCGCGAGGGCGGCGACCTCTACATGCCGGTAGAAATCCTGCAGCAATCGAGCGAATGAGATGCGTGTTCTTGTCAAAGGGGCCGGCGTTGCCGGCCTGACGGTGGCGCATGAGCTGCGCGCTCGAGATGCCGAGGTAACCGTGCTCGATCCCTATGACGGCTTCCTGCGTGCTGCTTCGTGGCTCGCGGGCGGAATGCTGGCGCCCTGGTGCGAGCGGGAGAATGCTGATGACGCCGTGCTGATGCGCGGTCTCACCGCCGCCGACAAATGGGAGGCAATGGTGCCGGGAGAGGTGCGACGAAACGGAACGCTCGTGGTCGCCTTGGCCCGCGATCATGGTGAACTGCAACGCTTTGCCTGCCGCACGACCGGTTATGAATGGCTGGAAGAGCCGGCGATCGCGGCGCTGGAACCCTCCCTTGCCGGGCGGTTCCGGCACGGGCTGTTCTTTCGCCGCGAAGCCCATCTCGATCCCCGGCGAGTGTTGTGTCTGCTGCGCACCAAGCTGACCGATCAGGGGGTCACCTTCGTGGGCGAGAGCTCACATGAGGAGAGCTTCGACAGTGTCGTCGATTGCACGGGCGCAGCGCGCATCGGCGAGGCTGAGGAGTTACGCGGCGTACGCGGCGAAATGCTTTACCTTAGAAGCTTTGACGTGGATCTCTCCCGGCCGGTCCGCCTGCTCCATCCGCGTTTCCCCGTCTACATCGTCCCGCGCGGAGATGGTCTGTTCATGGTCGGCGCGACGATGATCGAGACGGAATTTGACGGGCCTATAGTCGCCCGTTCACTGATGGAACTGCTCAACGCTGCATACACGCTATATCCGGCCTTTGCCGATGCAACCATCATCGAAACGGGTGTCGGAATCCGCCCAGCCTTTCCGGACAATCTTCCGCGCGCAAGCCGTCAGGGAAAGGTGATCTCGCTTAACGGCCTCTACCGCCACGGCTTTCTGCTCGCGCCAGCCATGGCGGCCGAGGCGGTTGAACTTGTCTTCAACCAACACACCACGGGAAGGAATGCCCCATGAAATTGATCGTTAATGGCGAGGCCCAGGATGTCGCGACTGAGACGCTGTCGGAGCTTTTAGTCCTGCTGGAATACGAGGGTGACTGGCTGGCGACAGCCGTCAACGGTGAGCTAGTCCATCGCGAAGACCGGATCGATCGTTCGCTCAGCGACAATGACAGGATCGAAATCCTGTCGCCGATGCAGGGAGGCTAACGGATGCTGACTCTTTATGGGTCCGAAATAAACTCCCGTCTGCTGCTCGGCACAGCGCGATATCCCTCTCCTGCCGTCCTCTCTGAGGCCGTCAGGCAATCGGCGACGGAAATCGTCACCGTCTCCCTTCGTCGTGAGATGTCTGGCGGCCGCAGTGGGGGCGCCTTCTTCGAGATGATCCGGGCGCTCGGCGTTCGCATCCTACCCAACACTGCAGGTTGCCACAGCGTCGCGCAAGCGGTCCTGACCGCAAGGATGGCACGCGAGCTGTTCGCCACCGACTGGATCAAGCTCGAGGTCATCGGCAACCATGATACGCTACAGCCGGATGTCTTCGGCCTCGTCGAGGCGGCTCGCATTCTCGTCAGCGAAGGTTTCGAAGTCTTCCCCTACACGACGGACGATCTGGTCGTGGCCGAACGACTGCTGGAGGCCGGCTGCAAGGTGCTCATGCCTTGGTGCGCACCGATCGGCAGTGCCGCCGGGCCGCTCAATCCGACAGCGCTCAGAGCAATACGGGCGCATTTCCCTGACGTGTCGCTGATCGTCGATGCCGGCATCGGCCGGCCGTCGCACGCAACTGCGGTCATGGAGCTCGGTTTCGATGCGGTTCTGCTCAACACCGCCGTTGCCGGCGCCGGAGATCCCGCGGCGATGGCAGCCGCCTTTGCCGCGGCAATCGCCGCCGGCAATCAAGCCTTTAATGCCGGCCTGATGGAGCCGCGCGACATGGCCGTACCCTCCACGCCGGTGATCGGAAAGGCGGTGTTCACCTGAAGCTCGATCCGTTCTACCTGATCGTCGACAGCGCCGAATGGATTGCCCGGCTGGTACCCCTTGGCGTCAAGCTGGTGCAGCTGCGCATCAAGGACTGTCCGGAGACTGAACTGTGCGCCGAGATCCGTCGCGCACTAGTAGTCTGCACTAAACATCAATGTCAGCTGATCGTTAACGACCACTGGCGGCTTGCGATCGAGGAAGATTGCGACTGCGTCCATCTCGGCCAGGAGGATCTTGCGACGGCGGACCTCGACGCGATCCGAGCGAGTGGCCTGAAACTCGGCCTCTCAACCCACGACGAACGCGAGCTGGAAACCGCACTGGCAGCGAGGCCTGATTATATCGCACTCGGTCCGGTCTACACGACGATCCTCAAGCAGATGAAATGGGCACCGCAAGGGCTGACGCGGCTGCGCGAATGGAAATCGCGCATCGGCGACCGCTGGGTGTCCCTAGTTACGAGCATTCTGACAATGTCGTACATCCGGGTCTATCTGGTCTTGGTTTCAAAGGACTTTGCCATTTTGGCATGAAGTTTGCTCAGCTGATTAGCAGATTCTTCATCGCCGCAGATGGCAGCTCGAGCCTAAGCGGGGTGGAGGAGATCAGTGTATGGAGGTCGACAATGGCGGACAACAATGATGGATCGGCGACAACACCTGGCGAGTATGGGCAGGTGGGTCGCCACCGAGCTAAGCTGAATAGCTCTTCTCGAACGGGCCATAATATATCCGAAGCAATCATCCTCGCCGCTGGAATGGGAAGACGTCTCGGTCATCTAACCGCCAATCGTCCGAAGGCGCTTATCGAAGTCGCTGGCGAGCCATTGGTGTCACGCCTCCTCAGTCAAATGCAGCGGGCCGGTGTCTCGAACGTAACAGTCGTGGTCGGCTTTCTCGGCGATAAGTTGATCGCGCATGTTCGCAGCACATCGGGTGCGATGAACATCGATATCGTCGAGAACCCTCGATACCGATCTGAGAACAACATTACGTCCTTGGGCTTGGCGCTTGTCCCTGGAAAAGCAGTTATCCTATCGGATTGCGATGTTCTCCTTTCCGACTTTCCCGCCCACTGGTTGCAGCCGGACGGCGCTGACATAACGGTTCCTACCCGCCCTCTTCGACCTAAAGAAACGGGGACTGTCTTGCGGCGGGGGATGGATGGGGAGTGGTACATGGTTGTCACGCGCAACTGCGACGAAACCCTTCCAAGCGATCGCAAGACGATCAGCCTATACCTCCTCCGCTCGAATGAGTTTGTACTCGATTTCCATCGAAACATGAGGGACGCGATTTCGGGAGGCGAAACGGCACTCTACTATGAGGATATCCTCGCTCGCTCACTCGGTTCGAAATACCGGCTAGGGATTATCGAGACAGAGAGCTTCGACGTCACCGCGTTCGAGATCGACACCCTAGAAGACCTCGAAGCCGCAGAATCCTGGGTCGCGGCTGCCGGCAACAACTGGCTACTATCATCATGAGAGGTTTACCGTGCACGCTAGCGGCTTTGCAATTGGCCACCATGGCGAAATCCTCCAAGGCGTTTTCCGAGGCGAAGACAGCCGGCTGCACCGAGGCTTAGTGACGCTTCCCTTCCCACCTCGGTACTCGATTGCCGTCGCTGAGCCGATTGATGGCATCGAAGTCCTCGTCCGCCCTAAACACAAAACAAAATCGGGAGCGGCGGCGCGGCTCCTTCTGAGTGAGATCGGGTATTCTGGCAGGGGAATCAAGGTCACTGTGAATTCGAATATTCCAGAAGGATTCGGCTTAGGCTCATCAACAACGGACGTTGTTGCGACCATCCGCGCAACGGCTCGACTGTTAGGACTGCAGCTAGAGGCTAGCACGATCTTTCGCCTAGCCGTTCGAGCCGAGGTGGCCAGTGACGGCACCATGTTTACTGGAAATCCCAGGCTCGTCTGCCCGCGAGAGGGCACTGTGCTCGAGCGCTTCGAAAGGAGAATACCCGAGTTCTCGCTGATCAGTGTGAACGTCGCTCCTAACCACCCCGTTGACACATTAGCCCATCCGCCGACCAGATATACAGGGGACGAGATCAGGGAGTTCGGAGACCTGCGGAAGCTGCTACGGCGAGCGCTAGAAAACGGGAGCCTTGGTGAATTGGGGGAAATGGCCACGCGAAGCGCTGTCATTAATCAGCGGTACCTGCCACAGCCGCACTTCGATTCGCTCTTGGAACTGTCCCAATCCACGAACGCCTTCGGCCTTCAAGTTGCGCACAGCGGGAGGATGGTTGGCATGTTCTTGGATCCGCGATTGGAGAAAGAAGATAAATCTGTCGATCACATCCAACGCGAGTTGCTGCGGTTAAACCTGTTCTCCGAATTTTTCAGGTCTGGCCAAACATCCGTTTAAGATTGCTGGTGAGGAGAGCATAAATGACAATGGATGGTCGGGTAATTGATGGTAAGCGGTTGCAATTTAAGCAGTTTGCTCGGCTTAATTGCATAAGCGGCAGAGGAGCATCGTTTGTTCCAGTTGGGACTCGACAATGCACGAGCACCGATCTTCGGCAACAAGGCTACGAGGAACAATCATGACCAACCCATCGTCAATGGGACAAGAACGCCGCCAACCCATAATGGGAATTCTCCTGGATCCGCCGAACGCGATAACGTTCGTCGGAGCTCTTTTAGCGATGTCCGCATGCGCGATGGCAGTGATGGGCCAATACAACCTCGCCCTGATATGCGTTCTCTGGAGCCACCTGGCAGATTCGTTGGATGGTCTCGTTGCCCGCAGGATGCACCATCGCCAATCGGGGATGAGCGATGTCGGAAAGGCGATGGACGCGTTGGGAGATTTCCTATCCGCTGGTGTCTTTCCCTTGATCTTTCTCGCTTCATTGGGTGAGGCGGCGCCATTCCCGACGTTCGCGGGGCTACTGATCTGTGCCGCGGGCATTTTGCGGCTGAGCTACTTCGAAGCGTTCGGACTGTCGGGAGGCTCTTTCGTCGGGGTGCCGCTGCCCCACAACATCCTCGTATTCGCCCTGTCGTACTACCTCGGCTCCCAAATCGTAGCGGATCACCTGATCCTGCTGATGGGCGCCGTTGCGGTCATCATGAGCGGGTTACATCTCTCATCGATCCGATTTCCAAAGATGAATGTGACTTGGATTGTCCTTTCGGCAGTCTTCATTACCGCGATGAGCGCTCTTCTCGCTCTTCAGTAAACAAATGTCTCAAGATCAGTCTCTATTCTCGCAATTCTTTACTGCCGAATTCGTTCGATGCTTTATGTCGTCTTAATCCGGACAATACCACCCTCTTGTGACACCGTTTCACATGAACTGCCGCAGGTCACAAAAAAACAGCCGGCTAAGCAACAAGAGCACAGTTCGAGTTTGGCACGTCATTTTAGCCATCGAACAGGAGAGGATTATCGTGGACGCAATGTTTGGCTCGATCGGCATGCCACTTGTCGACCCCGTACTATTTTCCAGGATGCTGAAACACCGGGGAAGTTACGTCGACACGATCAAAGGGGCCGACATTTCATTAACCACGGTCAGTAGGTTGCCTGGTAAAATCTTTAAGGATCCAGAGTTGATGGTTGCCTATACCGGATCCCCTTTTGTCGAAGGAAAACAGATCTCGATGGCCGCGGATCTTGCGGAGCTTTACGCGCTAGGCAAGCTGGACGCCCCAGATGCAGTAAATGGTCACTATTGCATCGCACTGATCGACATACCGAAGCAACAGATTCGTTTCCTCCGTGACAACATCGGGGTCAACACTCTCTATGTCACGCGGATCGGAAGGGGCCTGGCCTTCTGCACCGAATACAAATGCCTTCGGGCTTTGCCTGGCTTTGATCGATCAGTCGACCTGGAAGCGATCAAGGGATTCGAACGAACCGGGTGGGTGCCGAGCGGGGTAACATTCTTTTCCCAGGTAAAGCCGGTTTTGCCCGGAAAATGGTCGAAGGTCGGATATGAAGACAATTCCTTTCCATCGGAGGCGGCATCATCGATCACGCCTGCGATAGCGGATGCTTTCGTACCAGTGGAGGTGGTCGCAGACGCTCTGCTGAGCGCTGTGGAAAGGCTCAGTTCCGATCAACCGCCAGCGGTGGGCATAATGCTGAGTAGCGGAGTGGACTCAGCTCTAATCGCAGAGTTGGTCGCCCGCTCCATGAAGCAAATCACGGTCAAGTCGTTCACTGTTGGCCACAACGGAGGAGACCCCGAGATCGAAGGCGCCCGGTTGACCGCGTTGGCTTTGGGACTGGAGCATCACGAACTATTTCTGGAACCATCAGAATTTACACGACTGCTTCCAGAAGCGATGTGGGCGATGGAGAACCCCGGGGGCTATGACGAGTATCCATGCTTGTTCGGGCTTAGCGAGATGGCAGGGTTGCATGTCGATGTTCTATTTTCTGGCAATCTCTCGGATACATTATTTGGAGGCATGAACTTCCACACACAGTTGTGGAAGAGCCTTAACGGGCTGCCAACTGATGAGGAACCGGCCCCAAACGGAAGCCTTACAATCCTCAAGGGGTCAGCAAGCGGCACGCACGCGACGCTGAGGACGCGGTCGCCTTCTCACGGTTCCTTGCATGCCGAACTTGTCGCCACAATGGATAGGCGGGACGAGCGGATGGGCGCCCAGGAAATGCTAGCCGCTCGTTTTGGCATCGATCTGCGCATGCCGTATGCCGACACCCACGTCGTCCGAACCGCAATGCGCATTCCTGACTCCCAGAAGGTCAGCGACAAAGGAAATAAGCTTATCCTGCGCCAGGCGTCGGCGATCTTTTTGCCCGAGGAGATTGTAAAGCGACCGAAACGAATACAGCAGCTGATGTATGACAGCGCAATGCGGATTTGGTTGTTGTCGACATTTGATCTCTTGTTCAACTCCGCCGCGGCCCAAAAGCGGGACGTCTACGATTATGGAAATCTGGCTCTGGTAAGGGAAGAGCTCGTGCGCGAGGTCACCCGTAGTACCGTTCAAAACGCCTGGAAGGCCATTTCGATTGAAACTTGGCTTCGGATGTTCGCGGACGAAGAGCATTTCGCCCGCGCCATGAGCGACGAAAGCGTAAAACCGGAAGCGGTCTTTTCGCCCGCCAGCCCCTAATCAGTCGGCCCTGAACAAAGGCTTAAATCATTGATCTTCTGGCGGTTGGAAGATCTGGAGAAGTATCCGATTTCGCCATGAGAACGTTAAGCGCGGCCCTGATGAAGGCACGCCAAAGGGCCAGTTTGAGGCGCAGATTGTGACCTGCGCCCACGAGCAGCGCATTGATGGTGCCATCGTGCCCGACAAGGAAGTTCCGGTCCAGCCTGCCATCGGTCTTCATATGGCCGATAGTGAGCTCGATGGCCGATCGTCGTTTCAGCTCCCGTCGCATGGTCGGCGTCAGCCCGCGCCGGCTTCCGGCAATCATCACCGACGCCGATCCGGTGTAATCATGACCGCGATAGCCCTTATCGACGTAGATGCGATCCGGATCGATACCTCCCATGGCACGCCGCGAACCCTGCCTTGCAACCGAACTCGTATGGCCAGAACCAGCCCTTCGCGGTCCGTCGTGGCGTGCGAGGCTTGCCCTTCGAGAAGTCAACAGCCTGGTCGACGGTGCGTGAGAGGGTGTGCAAGTCAAAGGGATTGTCTTCGAACGGCAGACGACCTCGGGAGCATGCAGCGAATAGAGCTTGTTTTTGTCCTTCGGCTTTTGCGCCAGCAGCCGTTCGATAAGACCGAACAGCCGGGCGAAAGTCCGCTCCGTTCACACCAGAAGAATGAGAGGAAACCCTACCCTGTCCGCCGCGAAAACCGCGTCATGACGTTCATCATGGCCAGTGCGCCCCAAGTGATGGCAAAGGACAGGATGGTCAGGGCCGCAGGCTCGTAGGCTTTGCTCACGCCGATTTTTTGAATGTAGGTGCCGAAAGCCGGGCGCGTCAAAAGGCTAGCAATCACGAATTCCCCCATCACGACCGCGAAGGTCAGGAATGCGCCTGCCATGACGGAAGGCAAGATGTTCGGGAAGATCACCAGCCTGATTGTCGCGAATGGCCGCGCGCCGAGAATGCCAGCGGCTTCCGTCAGCGTCTGAACGTCAATCGTCTGCAAGCCGGTATCAATCGTGCGGTACAGGTACGGCAGAGATAATGTGGTACAGCCGCAGATAAGCAGGATGCTCGCACCAGTGCTGCTATTGGCCAGCGGCAGCACCGACGATGACGAAAACAGCCGCAGATAGCCAAAGACAAGCACGATGGGCGGCACGATCATGGGCAGCATCACGAGGATTTCCACCGAAGGCCGCAGCCATTGGAGGCGCAACCGGACATAATAGGCCATTGGAACAACGATGATCGTGCCAAAGATAATCGTCAATACTGCTATTATCAGCGAATAGCCGAAGCTGGCCGCAAATTCCGGGTCTAGGAAAACCGACTCGTAAGCCTCAAGCGAATAGACGCCGCGCCGGATGCTTAATGAAAATTCCGCCGTGCTGAAAAGCGGCATCAGAAAGAACAATGCGGCGATGGCGAATATGGTCCAAGGGGAATAGCGCAGGACGAGTTTCATTTCATCCACCGTTCAGAGCGCACGCGAAGCATCAGGTAAAGAGAAATAGTCACCGTCATGACAAATACCATGAGCAAGGCTAGGACGGCGCCAAGCTGCTCGTTGTGCAGCACGTCGCCGCGAATTTGCGCGTAGAGCAAGATCGGGATGACGTTCACCGCCGTTCCTGTCAGCGCGTAGGCCGTTGCGATGCCCCCGAATGCATTGGCGAACAACAATGCCAGCGCCCCGAGGATTGTTGGCCAGAGGATGGGCAGGCCAACAAAGCGCCAATACTGGGTAATCGTGGCACCCAACATATCGGCCGCCTCCCGTGTCTGTGTGGAAAGCCGGTCAACGGCGGGCATGATGATCATGAATGCAATCGGGACCTGAAAGAACAGGTAGGTTAGCGTCAAGCCGGAAAAGCTGGCAAGCTCAAAACCTGCCGCGTAAATGTCGATGCCGAAGGCCTTCCGTAAAAACACAGTCACGAGCCCAAGCCGCCCCAGAGTGGCGATGAAGGCGAAGGCAAGGGGAATGCCTGAGAAATGCGAGGCCACGCCGCAAAAGCTCATAACGGCGGCCTTCACCTTCTGGCTGGTCATGCCCCGGCCAACGGTGAGGGCCAGTATGAGCCCGAGCACCGTTCCAAGAACGGCGGTGGCGACGGAGATTTTGGCCGAAGCCATGAAAGCGTCGGCAACCTCCGGCGTCGCGATCTCCGCGAAGTTCGCTAACGTAAAACCTCCCTGCTTATCAACAAAGGCCGTGGCCAGTAGCGCCGCGGTGGGCATCACCATCATGACGATGGCAAACATGAAAAAGGGGGCCGTGGCCAGCAGTGCGGGCCAGTCAATGGATTTGAGGGATGAGGTACCTGCCAGCCCGGCGCGAATGCCACTCGCGCCGGGCTTGCCGTGTGTGGACTGTGGTTTCAACTTATTTGCTGCCTGCGCCTACGGTTGAAGTCCAGTCCTTGGCAATCACTTCGCCCGCTTCCACTAGATGGGACAGCTCGGGAAATACTAGATTGTTACCTGTCGCCGGGAGCTTGGTCAGCATGTCATCGGTAATTTTGCCGGATTTGCGCATGGCGTCAAAGCGGATGGGGTGGCAAAGGCCCTTGAGGTAGCCGAGTTGCCCCTCGTTGGAATAAAGGTACTCCATCCAGAGCTTGGCGGCATGCGGATGCGGCGCATACTTGCTGATGGCTTGGGCATAGACGCCCGCCACGGTAACGCTTTCCGGGATAATGGTGTCCAGTGGCGGATTTCCCTTGAAATTTTCGGCATAGGTGAGGCCGTTGGAATCCCAGCGCGTGGTAATTGGCGTTTCGCCCTTGGCGATGGATGCTGCAGAGCCGAAACCGGGAACGAGATTGCCGGAGTCCTTCAATTGGCGGTAGAACTCCAGCCCGGCGCGGGCTGCTGCCGCGCCCGGCTGCGCGCCGGTTGCAAGGCCCGCCGCATAGACGCTCAGGATGGAATTGTTGGCGGTTCGCGGGTCAGCAGGCAGTGAAACGCTCTTGCGATAGGCGGGGTCGAGAAGATCAGCCCAATCGGCCGGAGACTTTGAGATAACGTCCTTATTCACGACGAAAGAAAGGACGCCGTAATAGTCGCCGTACCAGTGCCCTTCGGGGTCTTTGGCGGTGGCCGGGATTTCGTCCCACGTTTGCACCTTGTACGGTTGCAGCAAGCCCTCTTTCTGCGCAATGGGGCCAAAAACAAGGCCCACATCGATGACATCCGGCGCCTGCGAGCCGTTGTTGCCTATATTAGCCTTGATCGTTGCCAATTCTTCACCGGAGCCGCCTGTCGGGCTGAGTTCGTTTACGGTGAGGCCGTATTTATCTTTAAAACCTTGAATCAGCGCAGCATAGCCGCACCAATCATGCCCGAGGGCAATAACCGTCAATTGCCCCTCGGCCTTTGCAGCCGCGACAAGATCATCCATGTCGTCAGCATGCGCGCCAAATGGCATGGCAAGGCAAGCGACACTTACGGTCAGATAGGCAGTCATCCGTTTCCTAATCATCCGGTTTCCTCTCGCGGGAACTAGCAATTAAATGAAGCCTTGCCGAGTAACGGCTACTCTTTACAAGAATGTGACAATATCTGGTATTAATTGGAAATTACAGAAAATACGTGCCAGGAAGTGCGCTTTTGGTTGGAACAACATAAGGTGAGATGAAGGAATGGCAGGCATTTTCAGTGTATGCGCGCGAAAACCGTCATGAAAGAGCCGTTGACAGATATTTGAAAGGCAATTATTCCCACAAATGACAACATACTGGTTGTAAGCGCGGCCGACTGAATCGTGTAGAGTGAGGAATTTGTGACGAAACTACCGGCAGCAAGCCGCCTGCAAGCCATAGCTGATGTGCTTCGCACAGGCGAAGGCATCGGAATTGCCGCAATGGCCAAGCGCTTCTCGGTGACGATGGAAACCATCCGCCGTGATCTGGTCCTTCTCGAAAAAGACGGCCTGCTGACGCGGGTGCATGGGGGGGCAATCCCAGTTTCCCGCGCCGCGCCGCTGCCGTCGCGGCTGGCCAGCCTGAGTGCAGAAAAAGCCGTGATTGGAAAGCTGGCGGCGCAAACCGCGACCCGGGACGGCTGGATATTCATCACCCACGGCAGCACAGCACTGGCCGTCGCAAAGGCGTTGAACGATGGCCCTGCGGTATCGGTGATGACGAACATGCCGGCCATCGCGGAAGTGCTGCAAAGCGGCCTCAAGCACCGGGTCACGCTCACCGGGGGGGAGTACGACTATGCCAATGGCGCGCTATTGGGCGAACAAGTACTAGAGGCCATTTCCGAGTGCATTTTCGACACGGCCATTATTGCAGCCTACGGCGTTGACCCGGTGCATGGCTTGGTAGAGTCGAGCAAGTACCTGCAACGCTTCAAGCGGCTGCTGTTCGAGCGCAGCCGCCGCCGCATCTTCGTTGCTGACCATAGTAAATTCGGCGCGTCAGGAGCTTATGTCTCGGTGTCCCTGTCGGACATTGGAACCATCGTCACCGACGAGCCACCGCCCACCCTCTTTGCGGATGGGTTCAAGGATGCAGGTGTGCGCGTGGTTTATCCACAAAAGAACGAAACGAACAACATGGAAGAAAATACCAATGGCCAATGACGCGCGCCATGTCGTGGTGCTGGGAATCGACGGCCTGCGGCCCGACCTGGTCACTGAAAGCACCATGCCCCATCTTGCGGCGCTGGCCAGCGATGGAACGTGGAACCGCCGTCATACCACAGTGTTCCCCAGCGAGACGCGGGGGGCGCTCACGGCCTTGGCCACCGGCGCAACCGCGCAGGTGAACGGGATTGCCGGAAACCAATTCTATATCCGGGGGACCAGCCCCGACCAAGTGTTCACAGAAACCACGCATGATTGGTGGGCGGCGGATGAACGCCTGGCGGGCAACCTGGTGAAAGCGCCCTCGATCTCGGAAGTTCTACACCAAGCGGGACGGCCGTTTGCGGTCGTCACGTCGAGTGGCCCCGGCGCGCTGCCCGCGCTGAACTGGAAGGGCCAGCAGCGCGGACAAACCGGGTTCAATGTCCGCCATCCCCAGATCGGCTACCCGCATTCGTTTGCCGCCCGCGCCCATCGTTCCCTGAAAATCCCGGCCGGGGGCATCTCCGCCGATGGCCCAATGACGGCATTCCGGGTATTCGAGCGCGAAGTATGGCCCTACGACAAGCCCGCCGCCACCATACTTTGGTGCACCGAAGTCGATAGCGTCAGCCATCTGCACGGCCTGCAATCGAGCCAGCTACGAGAAAATATGCGGGCCTGCGATGATGTAATTGGAGAGCTGCGGGCATGGCGGGACGCCCAGCCAGAGCGCGACAGCATCACGTTGTTTATCGTTTCCGATCATGGCCATGTGACGATCGGCGGCACAGTCAACGTGGCCGACGCTCTTTGTCAAGCCGGGTTCAAGGCGGCGGCATCGTTCAACGATCATGCAACGCAGGTGCTTGTTCGACCGGGCCGCGCCGTGGGCCTGTGGCTCAAACATGATGACCCGGCCCTCCTGCGGGACATACGGGACTTCATGATGGAACAGGTATGGTTCGGCGGCGCATTCAGCCCTGCCAGTGAACCGGGCAGCATCAGCGGCACGGTGGATGGCAGTCTTGCGCTGGAACTGTTGGGTGCGGGCGGCGAGCGAGCCCCTGGGCTGTTCGTGCACCTCGGGAAAACGCCTGCCGACGATCAGTCCGATCAGGCCGGGCATTTGGATTCGGTCTTTTACGACCCAGGCGACAACGATCTGCGGATAGGCGGCGGCACGCATGGGGGGCTGCATCGCGGCGAGTTCACGGCCGTTCTCGCGGGCTACGGCGCGGGACTGGCGCAGGGCCGGGTTTCAGATGCTCCGAGTTCAATCACGGACATTGCGCCCACAATCCTGTCACTGCTGGGCATCGACGCGCCGAAGACGATGACAGGCCGCGTGCTGGGCGGCGATGCGCTGGAGAGTGAGAAACTGGCATACGCGGAGATTCTCTCTGCCGGCGCCCACAAAACCACCTTCCTGACGGGCATCGAGCGGCAGGGCCATTTCCATGTCAGCGAAGGTGGGATTCAGTAGGGGCATCCTACAGAAGGGCTGGCACCGTAAACTTAACGCTGTGAAAACAAGATCTGGGAGTGAGGCTTTGGTTCATTCGGCGTGAAGGCGCGCGATTTGGCGCCATGCTTGCATGGCAGTTGCTCGCAGTTCTCGATGGTGGGTGGATGGAATATCGTGGCGGGGAACGTTAAAGAGGTTGGCGATCGGGTCGTGTACGGAAACGAAACGCTGAAGATGTCGCGCTGACTTGAAGCGCTTCGTGATCCTCTCCCGCCGTCGGACGGGTTGATGAGAGTTCTCCGCCCGATTGTTCAGGCCCTTGTGCGAGCGATGCTCGACGCCTGGCATGATCTCCCGCTCGCCGCACCGTAGGATCGAAGCTTGTCGGTAATCATCACACGCGGCGAACGGCCTTGCCCTTTCAGAAGCTTTCGCATCAAGCGCTTTGCCGCCTTGGCATGCGCCGGCTTTGCACCAACACGTCGACAACAAACCCGTCCTGACCAACGGCGCGCCAAAGCCAGTGTTTCTTTCCACCGATGGTGATGACAACCTCATCGAGATGCCATTTGTCGCCGAGCTTGCCGGCCGATCGCTTCCGGATATCATTGGCAAAGTGTCTGCCAAATTTCTCAGCCCAGAGTCGCACGGTCTGGTGGGAGACGATGACGCCACGAGCTGCCAGCATGTCCTCGACCATCCGCAGGCTGAGCGGAAACCGGAAATAGAGCCAAACGGCATGGGCGATCACCTCCGTTGGAAATCGGTGGCGACGATAAAGAGGATCACGGGAAAATCTGGCCATGCCGCCAGATCCCACATTTTGATCGATGCCAGGTTAACATTACGGTGCCGCAGCCGCTTCTCGATCATCGGAGCATAGGCAAGTACCCAGCGGTTAATCGTGCTGTGGTCCACTTCGAAGCCGCGCTCTTGGAACATCTCCTTAAGGTCTCGGTAGCTGAGCGGATACCGCAGATACCAGGCCACCGCCTGCACGATGAGCCATGCCTCGAAATGCCGCCCTTTGAAATCATCTTTCGACCGGCTTCAGCTTCTCGGCAATGGTATTCAGAATCACAGGCTCGCTCCACAAATTCGAAGCGAGAATTTCTCCGGCGAGCGTCAACAGACGGTTAACTAAGAAAATTTGCGACGGGCCCGGTAGCATTCTTTTTCACGTATTCCAGCAGGGTGACATCTTTCCCCAGATCGCCAACAAAACACTTAAGTTCAGTTTTGGACATCTTTAATCTCCAGATCGCCTCGAGCTCAGAAAGCCTTGGCCGTGCGCGAAGCATGACACGTCTTCGGCGCCGCTTCGACATCGACATCCTCGTCGCGGATGCCGGCGAGCACGTCCACTCCCTTTGGGAACTTGCCGACATTCTCCGCGATTTGCCAGTTCCGCACTTTTCCGTCATAGTTAGTGTTCCTTCATGTGTTCGAAGCAATGCGGTTATCCCGCAACGCGGATGCGGCGGCCGTTCCCTGCCTCGCTATAGCTCTCAAGATTCGTGCCAAGCCGGCCGATTGAGCTGACGAACAATAATTCGGCGCGATTCCAGTTATGTGGGCGGAAAATACGCGATTGGGCGAGGAAAAATGCTTGTCGCGAGGCCGACAAAGGTGACGACGATGTCATAAGTTGGATGTTGAGAATTTCGGTTAATCGGGCCATCTGGAACTGCGACTTACACCCGTGCAGGAAGAAATTAAGCGGAGATCGCATTGTCCTCAATTTTGGTGAGGGGAGGCCGATCGCTGATGTCTGCCGCAAAGCAGAAACGATCTAAACGCGACCTTCTAAATTAGCACAGAATATACCGGTCTGATGCCCTCGCAAGTGAAGCGTCTACGCTATTTTGGAAGGGTGAACGTCAAGCTGAAGCGGACTGTCGCCGTATCCAGGTCGCGCATGGCGAGAGCCTCGCCGAGGTCACCACCACCAACGGGATCGTCCGCCTCCCCCGCGCAAGCCCTCGGCATCATCAAGCAGGGAATCGCTAAGTTCGGACTTTTCATGCATGCCGCACAATCGTAAGCAACAAGCCGGGGCCGTTCAGGCGGCGTAGTTCCATGGCATGAGCGCGTCGATTTCACTGCTGGGCCATCCATTCGCCAGGCGCTCAAGCGTCTGGGTCAACCAAGCTTGCGGATCGACGGCATTCATCTTTGCCGTTTGCAGGAGCGTCGCGATGGTCGCCCAAGTCCGGCCACCACCGTCGCTTCCAGCGAATAGACTATTTTTTCTCGTGATCGCTTGGGGTCTGATTGCTCGCTCGACTATGTTGGAGTCGAGTTCGATGCGGCCGTCGGTCAGGAAGCGCTCGAAGATGTCTCGAC
>NZ_LWBS01000456.1 GCF_001652265.1 Rhizobium leguminosarum | reverse complement strand
CCCCAGGTAAGAACGCACTCCTTCCCTGCACGACCGCCGGATTTACGCCACCGCCCCTTGGTCACAAGAGCTTCGCGGTTCGTTGCCCGCTCGCCCTGGTCGGCACCGCCTCATATCCGGTTCTTGTTCATCGGCCCGCAGTTTCGATCCACGCTTCCTCCCCACGGTCGGTTGCCCTTCCGCAGTTGCGCTTCTCTTCGCTCGCTATGACCAGCTTACGGTGGGACTTCCACCCACAAGAGTACGCCCGTGCTGGGCGCACAACGGAAAAGCCCGGCGCGATGGCCGGGCTGTTGGGAAAGAAGACCCGACCGCAACGGCGATCGGGTCAGCTGACGTGATGCTCGTGCACCTACTCGGCGGCTGCGAGATGCTCGCCGTCGATCTCACTTTCCCTATCGCCGGTCTCATCGTTCGATGTTCCAAGGTCTTCGAGCAGGAAGGCCGGCAAGTCCTGAGCTTCGGAGATAGCCCCGAGCTCGTCGGACCCGGCAGTATCTCCGAGAGCGTCGCTCTCGATGATGCCTTCGCCGTTTGTCATGCGGAGCGGTTCCGGCAGCCAGCCGCTGCCTGTCATCAGCCGTTCAGCCTCGCGGGCCATGTCGGTTTTCTTGAGATGGCCAATCAACTCCGCTGCCTGGTCCCCCTTTGCCTCACGAACCGCCTGCAGGATGCGGGCCTTGGTGACACGACCGAGGTAGTTGTCGGCGGTCGGCGTCCAACCGGCTTCCACCATGTCGAAACCGATCGAGCGGGCCAGCTGCTCGGAATGAGCGATCGCCCGGGTCCGCTTGTTCCAGGGTTCGATCACCGCGTTGACCGATAACGCGGCGCAATGCGCAAACAGCGCCTGCCGGCTGACTTCGTCGAGCTTGATCAGGAAATCCCAGAGATCGTTCGGGTCCTTGGGCAAATCCTGGCCCCAGCCTTCCTGCCTTTGATCGATCTCCTTCGCCCAGACCGTATCGCCGAGGCCGGGTGTCTGGCTGAAGCGAGCGCTCTGCAGCGTCACCTCCAGGCATGAATCCGATCCGTAGACGTAGAAGGTCTTCAGGACGAAGGCATGCAGGACCGAGATGAAGGCGATGACAGAATCGTTCGCCAGCGCGTTGCGCAGAGCCACAGTGCGCGCCGCCGTCAGATCGAGAACCAAGCGGTCGGGAAGCGGTTTGATGGTTTCGTCCTCGTCGTCCGGTTCAGTGCCTTCACCGGCGGCGCCGGCGGATACTGGTAGATCGGTGCGGTCGTCGGTACGACCTTCGCCGTCATCAGCCGACTGATCGGTCTCATCCTTCGGTTCATCCTCGGCCCGCACGAAGCCTCGCTCGATCTTGAGCTCGCCGCTGGCGCCGAGCGACACGAAGACACCGCCGCGGGCGACCTCCTGCGGATCGAAAACGTACGGACGGTCGTTGAGCCGGTCGAGCTCGCTGCCGAGCTCCTCGAGCTTCTGTTCGGTCGTTTCCGAGTACTCGTCTGCCTCCGCATACTCTGCGTCGAGTTTGTCGTATTCGGCACGGGTGGCGTCATAGCGTGCCAGTTCGTCTTCAGTCATTTCGGCCTGCTCGCCATAGAAGCGGCGCAGGCCGGAGGTGTGGCCGTACGGGAAATCAAACGCGGCTTCGACCCATTTCCAGCCTTCGCTCACCTGGATCGCCGCGGCGTCAGCCTTGAGCTTTTCCATCACGAGCTGCTCAAGCAGCGCAGGATCCTGCAGCCAGCCACCCTGATCCTGGTCGAACAGATCGCGCATGGTCACTCCGCCTGCGGCCTCGTAGGTTTCGATACCGACATAGACGGCGCGGCGGTCGCTGGCGCGGATTGCGGTTTCGGTCAGCAGCCGGCGGATGTAATAGGGCTCGCGGCTATGGGAGCGCGAGATCGTATCCCAGACCTGCTCCTGGCGGACGTGGTCGTTGGTGATCGAGAAGGCCATGATCTGCTCCAGCGTTATCTCGTCTTCGGCATAAAGATCGAGAAGCCGCGGTGAGACAGAAGCCAGCCGCAGGCGCTGTCTGACCGTCACGACCGAAACGAAGAAGCGCGCGGCGATCTCCTCCTCGTCGAGCCCCTGCTCCCGCAAGGTCTGGAAAGCGCGGAACTGATCGAGCGGATGTAGGCTGACGCGCTGGACGTTTTCGGCGAGCGAGTCCTCGACCTCGAGGGTTTTGCTTTTGCTGACGATGCAGGGAACGCCGGCTGTCTTAGCCAGCCGCTTCTGCGCGACGAGGCGTTCGAGGGCGCGATACCGGCGCCCGCCTGCAGGGATGCGATAGATGCCGGTCTCGTTGCCATCGCCGTCGAGTTCGGGACGGACATTGAGGCTGGTGAGCAGCCCGCGGTGGGCGATGTCTTCCGCCAGGTCCTCGATCGAGACGCCCGCCTTGATCTTGCGGACGTTCTGCTGGCTGAGCACCAGCTTGTTGAAGGGAATATCCCGGGCTGCACTGAGGGTGATTTTCTGAATGGCCTGGACCATGTCGGTTTCTCCATGACGGATCGGGCGGAGCCTCTCTCCAACCCTCTCAATCCGTCACAGCTTTTCCCTTCCCTCCTCTCCCTCTGCACCGCCTCCTGCCTACGCCTTACCTTGCGGTACAACCTCCCTCCCCCGTTGATCGACTTCAGGCTCCCCCTATTCCGATACCCGCAACACACCCACTTGTAGCTCCGATGAGGGACCAGTGATAAAAACCAGGCAATTGTCACAGCGATGCCGGGCGGATCGTCGACACAATTCTTGATGAGCTAGCGGAAATCTTGGGAGCAAACGGGCGCGTCGAGGTCGGCGCTTGGGGCTATTTTCCATGCGCAACCGATGCTCACGGTCCGGACGCAATCCGAGAAGCGGGACGTTGGTCTTTATCGAGGAGAAATGGGCGACATTCTTCCGTAGGGGCAACGAAATGCAGCAACATTTGAATCGACTCTAAAGGGGCATCGGGCGGAAACGGCACCTTGCGGGATGGTCCTATCTTCTGCACGCTTCGGATGAAGAAGTCATGTCCGGAAGCTATGTTCTTTGTTTGTTCCGTCATTAAAGATATCTCACGATTGACAGCAATATCTGTGTTGGGTCGTAGCGACAGGCACTCGATAAGTCTCAAAGGCCACCACGATTGAAATTTGCACGGCAGCACCACGGACGGGCGCCGCCTGGTCGCTTCGGTAGCAGATGCGCGCTTTTTCCCATTTGTCCAAGGTACGAAGACGCAGCCGCGACGATCGCAAAAGTCGAAGGGCTGAGCCGGCAAGCCCTGGGGGCCGGGTCAAAAACGAAGTATGGGCTATCGCTTTTTTTGGAAAAGCACCCAGATCGCAAATGCCTTCCGGTCCGATCGTGGCGCGGAGGCAAGGTCCTTGATGGCCTGCTCGCAGTTGTCGATTAGTACGAGGACTTCGGCGCGGACATAACGCACGAGCGGGTCATAGTCGGCGCGGTGGCGCTCTTCCTGCAGGACCACGAACGTGTCTGCAAACGAGACTATACTACCGGGAAATCCCCGGCCCGCTGAAGCCTTGCAGGAATTCTTCGCGACCCCATGTTCGAGAGTTCGATAGACCTGCGCCCAGGCCGGCTCGCTCCGCGTATCGCCAGTTCCCACGAGCAGGTCGGCACAGTCACGCGCGAGGGCGTGGAACAGGGCATAGTAAGCCGTGCTCACACCGCGCTTCAGGTCAGATTGGCGCGGACGCTGTGGGCTTGCTTTTGCGAGCCGCCGTGCCGTAGCGATCAGATCGTGCGACACGGCTTAACTTGCGATCTTCTGCTGTTCGTCGAAATGGTGTCGGATATGCGGGAACCGCGTCTCGCCAAGCGCGCTCAATGCTTTGCGGACCTCGGTCGAAAGCCCGTAGGTGAGCTTCGAACTAATCGGCTTGTCCGAGTAGACATACTTCACATCGACGAGCAGAATCGGGTCGCCATCGCTATCATGTTCCGCGCGGATGTCAGCTCCCGAAAAGCCTGCCGGACCGAGACGGTCGCGAAGCACCTTTTCGACGGCACTTTTGGTCGTGTTCGATATGGTCTGTTCGTCGCTCATGCCAGCAATATAATGGATTCTATCCAAGACTGCCACTCCTGTGCTGGCGAAGCCTCTGCATAAAGCGCCGCACGCCCGTTACAGAAGGTAAATGGAAATGAAGCGCAATCCATTCCTTGAGATCGGTTGTTCCAATACACATTTCTGCGGCAGGATGTGCGCAGCGATCAAGGATCCAGATTATCGCAGAACCACCACGCAGGAAACGATAGAGGGGCTGAGACGATATGACGAAACCTTGGATGGTCAGCCGTGGCCCAATCGTGGCAGCAGATATCGATATCCGGAAAGCTGAGGCGATCAATGCCCTGCTTGTCCGTCCGATCGGTATCCTCCCTAGCAAACTTGGCGATCATATCCGACCTTTCGCAACTGGCCTTTTTGAGGAAATACGCGCGCTCCTGAAGCCGTGTGTTGGTGTGACGACGCTGCGGCGTGCTGTAGCCGCCTTCGTGCATTCAAAGCGTTACTACTTTGCGAGCGCCCAGCCGGACTCCTTCCGCCACGACATTGATGGCAGACAGTTAGAGCCAATGAGCGACGACGACCGTATGACAGCACAGAACCGCTTTCTGGCGCTGAAGCAAAAGACGGCCGCCGACGCCGATGGCAGGTCCGATTCGTCTTCCCCTCCCCCCGCTGCGTCGGCGATGACGAAAAGCGAGCAGATACGCGCGACCCTTGTTGGCAGAGGCAAGTCGCAGCGCTCCTCGTCAACCGCGTTCTGATCGGCGAACAATGACCGTTACATCTTGGTCGCTAGAGACTGGCGACTTATACAATCAGGTTCGGGGTGCTTTTATCTTTGACGAGCACGGCCGAGCCACACATGGCGCGTCGGCTCGGCGTTCTGTTTCGTGAGTACGAAAGGGAAGGATCGCAAGATCGAAGCCTGCATTTTCTGCGCGTGGCCATGAAGAACTGTCGCGCCTTCCTACAGCCTTGGGCAAAATGGCTTCAAAACGAACGATGACGGGCGGGCGTCACCGTCGCCAGATCGGCCTTGAAAGTCCGTTTGGAACGGACAATTTTCCTCTTTTATAAAGTCTCCTTGCGCAGCACTTTTAAAGATGCCATTTTTGTCCGTCATGAGCGAACAAAAGCGCGATAAGTTAAAGTCGATGCTTGATGAGGTCCCGGCAGGCTTCATCGTGGATTCTGCATGGATGCGGAAAATGGAAATCCGCCGGAGTTCGACACATGACTATCTCCGCCGAGGCTGGCTCGAGCCCGTCATGCATGGCGTTTATCGGCGTCCCTCGGGGCGGGATGGTTCGGCAGAAGAACGCATCGACTGGCGCATTGCGGTCATGTCTGCACAGACGATCATGAATTACCCGTTCCATATCGGCGGCCGCACGGCGCTCGGACTTCGCGGGCATGTGCATTACCTGGCGCTAGGGGCCGCCGAAAAAATCTTCATCTATGGCGATGCTCCCCGATGGCTCGCGAACCTCCCCACCAATGGCCTCCCCGTCCTGCGCAGCACGCGACTCTTCAAGACGGCAAATCTTGGGATCGAACCACTGGCGGCTGAACCGGACGGCAACGCCATCCTGTTTCTACAGAACTGGACGATACGCGCTTCAACGCCGGAGCGGGCCATCCTCGAAGCGCTGGACGAACTGCCGGACAACGAAGGCTTTCATAACCTCGATACGATCTTCGAGGGTCTGACCAACCTGCGCCCGCGCCGTATCACCGAGCTTCTGGCCGACTGCACCAAGGTCCAGGTGAAAAGGCTTTTTTTCGTCTTTGCCGACCGCCACGAGCATGCTTGGCTCAAGCATGTCGACCGATCGATCATCGATCTTGGAAGCGGCGACCGATCATTCATCAAGGGCGGGAAACTGCATCCCACATACCGTATCACCGTTCCGGAAGAGTATCTTCCTGGGAAGCCGGAGGGCAACGATGGCCCGTGACCAGTATATTTCCCAGCTCGAGCTCCTCGTCCAGGCTTTGCCGATGATTGCCGACGAACCAGTTTTCGCCTTGAAGGGTGGAACCGCCATCAATCTCTTCTACAGAGATCTCCCGCGTCTCTCGGTCGATATCGACCTGACCTACCTTCCGCTCAAACCGAGGTCGAGAGCCTGGCTGAAATCGACGAGGCCCTCGACCGGGTCGCTGGGAAGGTCGAAAGCATCAAGGGCGTCCGGACAAAGCGAATAGCCGGCGGTGGTGGCGGCGATACACGCGTCGAGGTGAGGCGGGGCCAGACCGCAATCAAGATCGAAACCTCTCCGGTCGCCCGCGGCACGGTGCACCCCGTCGAACAACGCAGGGTCAGCGAGCGAGTCGAAGACCAGTTTGGTTTTGCAGAAATGCAGGTTGTCGCCTTCGAAGATCTCTTCGGTGGCAAGATGCATGCAGCAGTCGATCGCCAGCATCCGCGCGATCTCTTCGACGTAAAGTTGCTCTACGAACACGAAGGACTGACGGACCCGCTGTTTCGCACCTTCCTCGTCTACGTGGCGAGTTCCGGACGCCCGCCCCACGAATTGCTGCAGCCCAGTAGGGCCGACGTCGCACATGTCTTCAATCAAGAATTCGATGGGATGACAATCGAGAAGGTCTCGCTGGACGAATTGCTGGACGTCCGGGAGCGGTTCCTGAAGGACATCCAGGCGCGCCTTGATGACAAGGCCCGCACGTTTCTGCTGTCCCTTCACGATGGTGACCCCGACTTCGAGGTTATCGGCTTGCCGCACGCCCTCGCCTTGCCGGCCGTCCGCTGGAAGATCCTCAACCTGCAAAAACTAAGGAACGACAATCCGCCCAAAGACGCCGAGCAGCGCGAGGAGATCGAGCGCCTCTTCGCACGATGATGCGCTTTTGGCCGATCTGATCCGACGACTGGCTCGCTTCTCCTACCGCCCGACGCCGCGCCTATCGGAGATTTCCCCGCGGTCTTCCTCGAATGCCGCACTTCCAACTGATGATTTCGCTCCAAAATATCGAAATTCAAAAATCCAACGGCTACAAGGGTTTAGCAGAGTTGGTCGCGACCAACTTTTCTACGAAGCCTTTGGGAGGGCAAACGTCCCCGCGGTTCTCTTCGAAATGGCCCGAACGCCCCTACCCCGCTCTCGTTTGCGCCAGACCATTCGCCTTCAACAAGGCCATGATCATCGGTCCCAGCGAAAATTCGCCTCGCTCCGACCGTCGCGTGAGATCCCGCAAGTATCCGCCCGGAGAATTGATCATGTTTGCTCGTTCCAGGATGCCGGCAACCGCGACCGCCGCATTTTCCGGCCCCATGATCTCGCAGGCCTCCTGGTAGGCCGAAGGGCTGATCCCCAGCATCGACCGGACGACGATGGCTGCGGACATCAATTCGCGCCAGGTCCCGATCGCGCCGCCGGCCCCATAGTCGATAACCTGCGGGCAGGCCTTCAACACCAGGCCGAGCGGGAATGCCTTCAACGGCTCTCGCTGGATTCCATCCGCCCCGCTCGATTTTGCCCCCTGCTCCTTTCTGGAGCTAGGTTCAAGTTCATTAAAGGATTCGGGTTTTGAATTCTGTATGTGACGCTCGGTATGAGCAGCATTGCCGCCGGGATTCTCTGTTTTTTCCTGATTTTCCAGCCTGTTGAGCACCTCCTCTTTCAGCATCTGCATTTCTTCGAGGATTGTGCTTATATCAGCAGGCGATGGCGTGCGTGGTAGTTGGGCAATCAACCCTACATAAATGCCTTCGATCGCCTGCCAATCGCCTGCCGCTCCTTCTTCCATGGCAGCCGAAATCAGCTTGCGCACGTCGCGCCGGCAGATCGTCAGATTCTCCTTCATCCTTTTGAAGGCGGCACGCTCCGCCACGATCTGCTGCGCCAGCATGGCGAGCTCTTCAGCGCGAGACAGCAATGGCGAAAGATCGAAACCGAAGGCGTTCTCGATATCACCCGCGTGGTCTCTGCGAACGTAGCGCTTGCCGTTGGCGCTATCTTTTCGAACGATCAGGCCGGCCTCAACAAGCGCCGCAAGATGCCGTCGGAGGGTGGAACCCGCCATGCCATGGGCACGCAACGACAGTTGCGCGTTCGACGGAAAAACGATCAGTGGCGCGTCCTGGCGCAAGTCATTTTCCGGATAGAAGCTCAGCAAGGCGTCAAGCACCGCCAGGCTGTTCGACTGAATGCCAAGCAGCGCCATTGCCGCAGAAACGTCGCGAAAGACTTTCCACTTCTCTGCCGACTTCCCCGCCTTGATCTCGGCAACAGCTTGCTGCCGTCTAACCAAGGCAAGCGAAACCGGCCGCCGCCCAAAGGGCGTCGTCACATTTCCCGTTTGCATCGTCTCTTACCTTTCAGCAGGCAATAGAAAATTGCTCACCAAATCGGTGCCAAAGACTCTTGACGAGGATTCGAGGAAATGCGATTCTGTTCGTGCTAAAGAGACAGAAGGGCTTCCGCGACGGCAACGTTGAGGGGGCTCTTTTCTTTTGCGCGTTACGCTTCCTTCTTCTGTTTCTGTTTCGCACGGTGCGCTTCATAAAGCGTCGGCAATTGCTCGAGCACGAAGGCCGCAAAGTCCGGTGTCGCCTTCCGATCGATCATGATTTCCACCTTCGCCTTGCTCTGCTTCACCTGCGCCAGGCGCTCGCCAGCAGGGCTCGCCATGACCTCAGGGAGACCGCGTTCCAACCGGCGCGGCTTCAGATGCGCAATCAGCGCCTTGAACCGGTCGGCGGACTGAAGCGCCCGAATCTCGCTGGAACGCACACGTTCGAGGACGTTGTCGGCCGAGGAAGCCTTTTCGATCAGTTCGGCCAGTTCCTGCCAGCTTCTAAGGCCGATACCGGGGGCAGGGCCGATGGCATCGATCAGGTCCGCGGGAAGGGCTTCGATGATGGAGAGCATCTTGGAGAGATCGCCCTTGTCGACGGACATCGATGAGATGATCACGTCTCGGGGGAAACGTTCCTTCAGACGGGCGGCAAAGCGCGCCTTCTCGATAAAGGAAAGATCCTGGCGCTCGTTATTTTCCTGACCTTGGGCAACAACCAGTTGCTCGTCCGTCAGATCCCGGACGACTGCCTTGACCGCTAGGCCGAGTTCGGTCACCGCGCGCAAGCGGCGATGACCGAACGCAACCTCATAGCGGCCGGACTGTTGCGGGTGAGGGCGCACGAGGATCGGCACCTGCTGGCCCTGTTCTTTGATCGACACGAGCAGCCCATCGATGTCGCCGGGCATTCGGTCCTGCATGAACGACGGATCGATGGCCTTTGGATCGAGATCTATCACCGCCTGGCCCTCGGCAAGACGCCGTTCGATTTCTTCGGCTCGTTCCACGCGATCGTTCTGCTCGCGCAAAGCGTTGCCGATATTGGCGGTCAGCTTTGTCGCCGGGTCACGGTCCTTTCGCGCAACGCCGAGAAGCGGCATGGTTCGGCTCTTTGCCAACTGCGGGTCGTGCGGCGAGGGCGCGGTCGGTACGGTTGCGGAAACGCCCAAAATGTCCTTTCGGCTCATGTGGTTCTACCCCACGCTTTTTTGATCAAAGACTCGATCTCATCGTTGACGGCATTCATCGCCTCCAAGGCGCGATCGTAGGTCGAACGCGTGAATTGACCGCGCTCCACTTCGAAGAGTGTCTGGTTTGTCAGCCCGGCATCGGAGACAGCCGTCGTCTTCAGCATCGGAAAATTGAGCACGTTTTCGCCGAAGATCGACCGGAGATAACCGACCATCTGGTTTTGCGGGCCGTCGCTCGGCTCGAAGCGGGTGATGAGATACCGCATCCAGTTGAAATTGAACCTGGCGCCAGCGTTCTCGATTTCCCGCAGCAGGTTCGACGTCATTGCCAGAAACTGGTTCATCGACATGACATCGAGCATCTGCGGATGCACCGTCACCAGGATGGAGGTTGCGGCGGTCAGAGCCGAAAGTGTCAGGTAGCCGAGCTGGGGAGGGCAATCGATGACGACGACGTCGTAATTGTCCGCGACGTCCTCAATGACCTGGCTGATCCGCCCGTAGAAAAGCGTGTCGCCTTCCTTGCGGCTCATCAGGGCGCGCGGTGTGTCGTGCTCGAACTCCATAAGTTCGAGATTGCCGGGAACGAGATGGAGGTCAGGAATATAGGTCGCTCTGACGACTTCTTCGATCGGGCGTTGCTCTTCATCGTAGCGAATTGCGCCGTAGAGTGTTTCGTTCGTACCGACGTGAATTTCCGGCTGGTTGCCGAACAAGGCAGACAGGCTGGCCTGAGGATCGAGATCGATCGCCAGCACACGATAACCGCGCATCGCCAGATATTGGGCCAGATGCGCGGACGTAGTAGTTTTGCCCGAGCCGCCCTTGAAGTTCATCACCGAAATGACTTGCAACTGCTCGCCATCGCGCCGATGCGGAAGATAGCGCCGGTTGCCACGGCCAACCTGATCCATATGTTTCCGGATCTGATGGATGTCCTCGATCGAAAATATGCGCCGGCCACCTGCACCGGTACTGACGTTCAGTTCCGGCATATCGGAGGCGATCTGGCGAAGGTAGGACTCTTTGACGCCGAGAAGCTTGGCGGCCTCCGACGGCGCAAAGCCTCGGATGCCTTTCTCCGCCGACGGCGGGAAGACCTTGACATGATGCGCTTGCAATTGTCCCGACAGGGCTTCAGCATGCCGCTCCATCAAAGCGGTCAATCCCTCGATTTCCGGCGCTGTTTTTGCAGCGTTCTTCGCCATCCCGTAACCCGTTTCCTGCCAGTGGCGGTTTAAAGCGAAAACTCAAGAGATTTCCGCCGATGGCAATAGGCCCCGATTCTGTGTTTAGAGCAAGGTTTTTTTGGTTAACGACTGGTTAACGGGCAGCGCGGCCAAATTCGCGTCTTTCTGACATCACGCCCGAGACCAAATATTTACCCGTCCCGTCAGGGAGGGGTCAGCGGCTCAGGGGAAATGCTGGAACGTCAAGTATTTTTGGACGTCGGTCGGGCCCCATCGCTTCAAGTGGATCCATCTTGCGGTCGCATGGGGTCACGCAGGGCAATTCAGGTAAATAGGGCAATACAGACGGCCATCCAGATTAACGCCGTCCCCAGCACCATCGCTCGCCTGGCGACGACGACTTTGTCTGCATCCTCCTCCGCTACAGGTGTCGTCACAATCCAAGGCACGGAACCAAGTGCTGCAAATCCGATGATAGCCAAAACCATCACAAAATAGTCGAATGAATGCCAGGCCCCATGTTCATACACTCCCCAGTAACCCAGAAAGGCCATTCCCACTGCAAACATTGTGGCGGACGCAGAGCAGAGCCCTGTCACGGACCCGGTAGGTGCGCGCATGTTGCTTTTTTCACGTGTTTCCAAGTCCATGACGCGATATCCACGACGGTTGGCTGTCTCTCTGCAAATATGTCAGGAATTGAGCGCGGCGTGAAGCGCTGGTGACTGCCTGGGACGGCCGCGAATTTCCCCGCCTCGGCATGGGATGCTGGGCGATCGGCGGCCACTCTCCTCGGTGACAGAAGCGCGCCGCATCCGCGCATCGCATACGAACATCATGTATCACAGCATTTGAGCTGCCCGCCCACTTCGCCGCGTTGCATTGTTGTAGTAGCTCGACGCCTGTTGGACCGACCGATGACATGACTGTTCCATGGCCTCGGGAAGGGGAATGCCACGGTTCGCCGCTTCAGTGAGATAGCCGGACCTCAGTCCGTGCGCCGAAAACTCCCCCGGCTCCAACCCAGCCATCGCCGCCCTCTGCTTGAGAATGGCATTGACCGATTGCGGATCGATCGCCTGACGCGATACTGTTCCCCAACGCCCGATCGCCCGGAACACGCTCCCGCTCTCGATCTTCGCAGCCTGCAGCCAGGCGATGAGCGCCTCTACCGGCCGACCGGTCAGATAGACGATATCGTCCTGCTCGCCGGTGGTGGTTTTGGTACGACCGAGATGGATGGCGAGAGAGGGGAGGGGAGGGCCGTCCGGAATTTCAATCGGCGCCTCGACAGATAGCTGCTCGCGGCGCAGCCCGGCAATCTCGCTGCGCCGGCGGCCGCCGGAGGCGAAGGCGACCATCAGGATCGCCCGGTCACGCAGATCGCGCAGGCTGTCGGTCGCGCAGGTCGCCAGCAGTTTTGCCAACACGTCACCGGTGACCGCCTTGGCGCTCTTGCGAAGACGTTGTCTTGGCGCGGCTCGGATCGCCAGCCGAATGGCTGACTTGAGGGCAGGGGAGGCGAAGGCACCGTCAAAACCGCGCCATCTGGTCAGCGTCGACCAGTTGGCCAGCCGCCGGCGCACGGTCGATGGCGCATGCGGACCGACGGATTTCAGAAAACCTTGGCTCCGGAGGTTTTCATCGACGGCGGCCGGCATGCCGTGATCGGCATCCGTTTCGCGGCGTTTTGGGTCCCAGAGATGATGGGCGACGAATTTGAGCAGCAGCGCTTCCGGGGCGGGCCACGGCAGCGATTGTCCGGTGGCGGCCAATCCCCAGGCTTCGAGATAGGTGAGATCCGAGGTCAGCGCCCGCAGGGTGTTGTCGCCCATGCCTTGGTTGACGAGGTGGCGCAGCGTCTCGACGTCCTGGTCGGTGAGCAGCTCGGCAAGTTCGTCGCGGCGCTCGATCGGCAGCACGGCGGCGATGGTGTCGAGTTCTTCGGCGCGGCGCTCGACCGCCGTCAGTGAATTCTTGGCTTTGGCCACGGGCGCTCCAAAATCGCTGTATTCGGCGGCCTCCAGGACCGCGCTTTGCTGTGATTCTCGGTGATTTGCGCCATCAAATCAATCTAGCATCGATAACCTATACTTATCGATGGTTAGCGCTCCGGAGAAAAACCAGAGCCATGACGGAAGCTAGAATGGATATCGCTTCTGATTAACGGCGTGTTTACCATATTTTCAACGTCTTAGGATCTCGCCAAATTGCCCAATCTCTAGCTTGCTGCGGTAAGCGGGGCTGATTTGGTGGCCGTGCCGACACGATCAGCATGTCTGACGCAGAGCAGGGTGCTCGAAGGGCCGAGAGCGTTCAGGTGCGTGCTGCAACCATCGAGGCGAGGGGTGCAACAGCGTGATCTTCGTCATCGATCCCCAGCCGACCGCCGAGAGAGTGCCAGAACGACAGGCCGAGCTTTTGGCAGGTCTTCATCAGGCCGAGCATGCTGTCACGCGCCTGCCGCTTTCTCGCTGGCTCCGCTGCTTTAGCGGAGATCCTGCCGACCGCGGCGACAGGCATCTGCTCGGAAACTGCTGGCGACAGCGGCCGGCAACCCGCCTGTCTGCGTTCCGGATAGCCACGCCCGGCGGACGGCGGACGACACGGCCTGCGCGGTGCCAAGTGTCTGACTCCGTAGTCGTCTTAGCCCGGTTCACTGAGTTGGCACACTATTAACCACATGTTCACAATCACTGCAGGTTTCGAGCTCCGGTAAAACCCCGTTTACCTTCCAGCCAATAGTCTTCGTCAACTGGAGGTCCTGTATGTGCGGTGTGGCCGGCTATCTTGGATATGTTGCGGACGGAGCAGCTTTGCTCGCTGCCATGGCTGGTGCAATTGCCCACCGAGGGCCGGACAGCGAGGGTATCGATATTTTCCCGCAGGCGGGTCTGGCGCATAGAAGGCTCGCCATAGTCGACCTCGGAAACGGCCAGCAGCCGATGGCAAGCGAGAACGGCCGGTTCGTGATCTCTTTCAACGGCGAGATATTCAACCACGTCGAGCTGCGTCGCGACCTCGAAGCGCAAGGACATCGCTTCCGGACCTCTGCAGACACGGAAGTCATCCTGCATCTGTTCGAGCGTTACGGGGAGCGCTGCCTTTCCCTGCTCAATGGCGATTTCGCATTCGCCATATGGGATTCCCTCCGGGAGCGGATGTTCCTTGCCCGCGACAGGATGGGCGTGCGGCCGCTCTTTTACACGCGCCATCGCGGAGCCGTGTATTTTGCTTCCGAAGTCAAATCGCTGTTGAAGGTGCCAGGCCTGCAAGCAATGCTCGACATCAAGGCTCTCGACCAGATTTTAACGCTCTGGGCGCCGATAGCCCCGCGAACCGCCTTCCAGAACATCTTCGAGTTGGAACCCGCAACATACGCGGTCATCGACCGGAACGGCATGACGACCACGCCTTATTGGGAGCTCGAATTTCCCGATCACGGCGATTATCTGGGCGTTGCCGCCGAAGAGGAACTCGAGGATCTGCTGATGGATGCCGTTCGGCTGCGGCTCAGGGCCGACGTCCAGGTAGGCTGCTACCTCTCCGGCGGCCTCGATTCCTCCGTCATAGCGGCAATCGCCTCCAGGCTTGATACGCAGCCGTTGCGGACATTCGCGATCGGCTTCGAAAGCCGGGAACACGACGAAAGCTATTTCCAAAGCATCATGGTCGACCACCTGCAGACGCGCCATGTCCAAACTCTGATGACAAGCGGAGATATCGCCGCCGATTTTCCCGATGTTGTGCGGCATATGGAGCGGCCTGTCATCCGCTCGGCGCCGGCACCCCTCTATGCGCTCGCCCGGCTGGTGAGAAGTAACGGGATCAAGGCCGTCCTCACCGGTGAGGGCGCCGACGAGATTTTCGCGGGCTACGACCTTTTCAAGGAAGCCAGGGTGCGCCGGTTTTGCGCCAGACAGCCCGGCTCCAGATTTCGGCCGTTGCTTTTCCGCAAGCTCTACCCCTATCTTCCGAACCTCCGCCGGCAGACGCCGGAATACTTGTCCGCCTTTTTCATGGCGGGTTCCGCAAATATCGGCGATCCGCTGTTTTCCCACCGGCCGCGGTTCCGGTCGACGTCGTCGACGAAGATGTTCTTCTCAAGGGACGTCAAGAACGCCCTTGGCGGCTATGATGCGGCCGAGGAAATCGTCTCGCTCCTGCCTTCAGACTTCCGCCGCTGGCATCCGCTGAACCAGGCGCAGTATCTCGAAACGCGGTTTCTGCTTCCCGGCTACATCCTGTCCAGCCAGGGAGACCGGATGGCGATGGCGCACGGGATCGAGGGGCGCTTCCCCTTCCTCGACCACCGCCTGGTGGAATTTGCGGCCCGCCTTCATCCGGAACAGAAGCTCAAGGGGCTCGACGAAAAGCACGTGCTGCGCGCCGTGGCCGGCAAGTTGCTGCCCAAGGAAATCTCCGAGCGCCGCAAGCAGCCCTATCGGGCGCCCGACACGGAAGCCTTCGTCGGCGAAACGAAGCACGAATTCGTCGATGCCGCCCTGGGGGCGGACAGCGTCAGGCGATCAGGGATATTCGACCCCGTCACGGTGGAGAAACTTCACAGGAAATGCGCGGCGGGCGCGCCGTCCGGCTTCAGGGACAATGCCGCATTCGTCGCAATCCTTTCAACGCAGCTATGGCAGGAAACCTTTGCGGCTGGATCTCCAAGCCGTGCGGTCGCCTGACAAACACCAGGAGAGGCAACAGACATGTTCGACAATCCGCGTCCGACGATCAGGACCTTCATCATCGAGAACTTTCTCTTCGGCGACGAAAACCCGATGCCGGACGATGCCAGCTCGCTGATCGAAAACGAGATACTGGATTCCACCGGCGTGCTGGAACTGGTGGCCTTCATCGAGGACACCTTCGGCTTCACCATGGCCGATGACGAAATCGTGCCAGCCAATCTCGATTCCGTCGCCAAGATCGCCGATTTCGTGCTGTCGAAGACGTTGCGCGCATCGGCCTGAGCGGAGGCGGCCATGCGTTTCGAACGCTTCCTCGATGAAAATGCCGGACGGTTCGCCGCAAAGACGGCGATCGTCGCCGACACCGCGCGGATGACCTACGGCGAGCTGCAGGCCCGCTCGCAGCAGCTTGCGGCCGTCCTTTTCGAACGTGGCGTGCGCCGGGGCGACCGCGTGCTCGTCTTCATGGACAATTGCCCGGAAGCGGCGGTTTCCATCTTCGGCATCCTGAAGGCCGGCGGCGTCTTCTCCGTCATCAACTCATCGACGAAAGCGTCGAAGCTCGCCTACATCATCGCCGATTGCGAACCCGCGGCGATCCTGACGATCGGCCGCCTGCTCCCTGTCGTGCGCAGCGCGCTGGCGGAGGCGACATCGATCCGCGCACCGTTCGTGCTGTCGACGGGCCTCGACGCCGAGGCGGTCACCGATCATGTTGGCGCGTTCGAGGCGTGCCCCTCGGCGCCGTCCTACCGGGTGGAGCATGGCGGGACCGAAGACGATCTGGCGATGCTCGTCTACACCTCGGGCTCCACGGGGCGGCCCAAGGGCGTGATGATGACCCACCGCAACATCGAGGCGGCGTCTGGCTCCATCATTTCCTATCTCGAAAACACCTCCGACGACGTCATCTTCAACGTCCTGCCTCTGGCCTTCGACTACGGCCTCTATCAACTGCTGATGTCCGTCCGCCTCGGGGCGGCGCTGATCCTCGAAAAGTCGTTCGCCTTTCCGGCCGCAATGTTCGACGTGATGCGGCGGGAAAAGGTCACCGGACTGCCGCTGGTGCCGACGATGGCTGCCGTGCTGCTGCAGATGCGCGATCTTACGCCGGATTTCCTGCCGACGCTGCGATACATCACCAACACGGCCGCGGCCCTGCCGGTCGAACATATCGAAAGGCTGCGGCGGCTGTTTCCCGATGCCTCGCTGTTTTCGATGTACGGACTGACGGAATGCAAGCGCTGCACGTATCTGCCGCCGGCCGAGCTAGACCGGCGACCGGATTCGGTCGGCATCGCCATTCCGGGCACACATGCCTTCGTCGTCGACGGGGCCGGGCATATTGTTCTGCCCAATGTCACCGGGGAACTGGTCATCCAGGGACCCCATGTCATGCGGGGCTACTGGAAGGACGAGGCGGCGACGGCGTGCGCTCTGCGCCCGGGTCCCGTCGCCGACCTGCCCGCGCTCCACACAGGCGATCTCTTCCGGCGGGACGAGGACGGTTTTCTCTATTTCGTCGCCCGGCGCGACGACATCATCAAGACGCGCGGCGAGAAGGTCGCTCCCAAGGAGGTCGAGGCCGTCCTCTATGCGCATCCCGCTGTCGTCGAGGCCGTTGTCACGGGGATACCCGACGGTGTTCTCGGGCAGGCCGTTTCGGCCATGGTCGTCTCGCGCGACGGAGCCGTCACGGCGAAAGAACTCATTCGCCACTGCCAACTGAACCTCGAGGAATTCATGGTGCCGAAATACCTGACCTTCGCGGAGAGCCTTCCGAAGACGGATACCGGCAAGGTCAGCCGCAAGCTGGCCGGCGACCTGCTGGAGAGCGCCCGTTGAGCGTCGCGATCACGGAACCCAAGCCGCCCGCATCGATTCTCAACATCGACTGCGCCGCCGAAGCCGACCGGATCGCGGCGGAGATGCGCGGGCAGTTGCGGGCGATGAAGAAGCGCGGACTGGTCCTCGGCCTGTCCGGCGGCATCGATTCCAGCGTCTGCGCAGCACTCGCCGTCAAGGCGGTCGGCGCCAAGAACGTGCTCGCCCTTCTGATGCCGGAACACGATTCGGAGACCGACAGCGGCCGTCTCGGCCGTCTCGTCGCCGCACTTTTCGGGATCGAATGCGTCATGGAGGACATCGCCCCTGCCTTGGCCGCGCTCGGCTGCTACGAGCGGCGCGACGGCTTTATCCGGCAGGTCGTGCCGGATTATGGCGCCGGGTGGCGCTCGAAGGTGGTGATCGCCGACCTCGCCTCGGACGAAGGATTTCGTCTCTCGTCTCTCGTCGTCGAGGATCCCGAGGGCAATCGCAACACCCACCGCCTGCCGCTGTCCGTCTATCTCGGCATCGTTGCCGCGACCAGCATGAAGCAGCGGACGCGCAAGCAGATCGAGTATTTCCACGCCGACCGGCTGAATTTCGCGGTGCTCGGCACGCCCAACCGGCTGGAGTTCGACCAGGGATTCTTCGTCAAGAACGGCGACGGCGCGGCCGATCTGAAGCCGATCGCCCATCTCTACAAGACGCAGGTCTACGCGCTGGCCGCCGCACTCGGCATTCCCGGCGAAATCCTGAGCCGCCCGCCGACCACCGACACCTACAGTCTCGCCCAGACGCAGGAGGAGTTCTATTTCTCCGCGCCCTACGGCCAGATGGACGTCTGCCTCTACGGCCTGAACAACGGGCTTTCCTCTGCAGATACCGGCGCTGCTGCCGGACTGTTGAGTGAGCACGTCGAACGCGTCTGGCGGGACATCGTGTCGAAACGCAAGTCGACGGCCTATCTGCATGCCAGGCCGCAACTGGCCGGCGACGTTTCCGAGGTGCTGTAGATTTCGGCCGTCAGCTGAAATTGCCGCCGATATGGCGGCCCCAGCTCTCTCCGGCGAGACCGTTCGCCAACGCCTGGCCGCGGCGGAAGCAATCGATGATCGCCTCGTCGCGACAAAAGGCAACGGTGTTCGTTACGTTTGCGAACATCATCTTCCTACCGAGCATGGCTTCCAGAAAGGCGGGATGGGTGCGCCCTCGCAGGCCCGCGGCTCCGCGCCGATCGGCGTCGGCGAGCAGGCAGTCGATGACCTTCGCCTCGCGGCCGGGCAGCGCCAGCATCTGCAGGACGCGGCCGACCCCACCCTCGCGCAGATGATAGAGAAAGGCGCCGATGGGCGAACCGTTGGGACCCGTCACCAGGGCTGCGACCGGCTGTCCATAAAGAGGTTTTTCAAACGCCTCGCGAACGACGTACCGCAACTGCAGCCCCGGCCAATCGGGCCGCAACTGATAATGCGACGTCAGGATTTCCACTGAAGCTGCGAACGCTTCGGCGTCGACATGCTTCACCGGCTCCGCCTTTGCAGTCTGAGCGGCATCTTTTGCGACCCGGCCGCCGGCATACCCGCTCGATCCATGGAGCCGGTCGAGCCCGCGGGCGGCTGGCAACGCCCACGCCCGCAAGGATGATTTTCTGAGCGCCATATCACAAGCGAACGCGGCGGGCCTCAGGATCCGCATCCATTCGAGGCTGTAGGATGCGAAGGCCACGCCCCTGAGGGCCTTTGCCATTTCGAGCGAGGTCGTGTTGGCGGTCTCGCTTAACGAGAGGTCCTGCGGACCGGCGAGAAAGGCTTTGAGCAATCTTGCTCCGGCCATTGGATCGTGCTCCCGGCCGCGCACCATCAGGGTGCCGCCGAAAGCGGCGCGCAGCTGGGTGTCCGAAAATTTCATCGGGACGACGTTGACGCCGACGAAGCCCGAAATCGCGCCCCTATCGTTGATGTGGACCAGAGAGGGAATCTGCAGGTCGACGGTCGGCCCCCTGAGATAGAAGTCTTCGAGACACGCGATCAGACCCTCGGACGGGCTTTTGCCCCGCCTGATAAATGTATCCAAGTAAAGTGCGGCCACCTGATCGATGTCGGCGGCCTCGAGCGGCCGGACGCGGCTCATCGGGCCGGCCCTTGCGGCGAGCCATCGTCGGAATCCAATCGCCGGGCGACGGCGACGCGCGGAATGCCATTCGCGTCGAGCACGTTTTCGCAAGGATGGTATGCCTTGCTGCGGCCGATCAAGCTTGCGACCTGTCGATCCTGTCCTACTCCGAACTCGCACATCAGGAATCCGCCCGGCTTGAGGAATTTGGCAGCGTCGCGAACGAGGCGCTGGTGTATCGACAACCCGAATGGACCACCGTCAAAGGCTTCCCGTGGCTCCCCTAGGAGCAGATTGGCGCTGGGGCCATCAAGGCGAGCCGCGGAAATATAGGGAGGATTGCACACAACGAGATCAATCGTCTTCTCCAGGCGGTCGCCGTCGAACGCGACGAACAAGTTCCCCTGCCTTATTTCGACACGATCTGACAATCGGTGAAGCTCGATATTACGCTTCGCGGCGATCGCCGCGGCATCCGTTAGGTCTGCGGCCCACACCCTGCAATCAGGAACATGGATCGCAATCGCCACCGCCAGATTGCCGCTTCCGCAGCACATGTCCACCACTCGGATAGGCCGAACTATACCCATCTGCAACAGTTGCTCGACGGCACGCCTTCCAAGGATCTCGGTTTCGGCGCGCGGTTTGAGCACATCTGCGGCTGCGATGATGTCGACATCCATAAATTTCAGCGTGGCTTGAGGCTCGCCGGTCGGCATAGCAATCCTAGGTCCAAATCGATCTGAATGGCCATTAAACAGCGATTGCCTTAAATTCGTACTAAGCTCGCCAGTGCTTGAGCATGTCCTTGGTTCAAACGCCATCTCCCAGCACTGATCAAGTCGTTCAAGCGCATAGGACGGATCGAAAGTCGCCGTACAGCCTTGGCCTGATTTCGGCTACTCCCACGTCGATGGAATTGATAGCAGCCCGGCCGTCGAAGTGGTATGATTTGTCGTTCGCATGAACCACGGGAGGGGTGAATGCGTTGGTTTCTGACCGTATTTGTCGCCGGGCTGTCATTACTTTCCAATGCGAAGGCAGCGGAACCATTGATTTTTCACACGGCTCATTTTGACGATGACACCGTTGTTAGCCTTGGCCTTTTGAGCAACCACACCGCAGAGCAAGCTGGATACGATTTCGATGTCCTGATCTCGCTCTCGCAAGACAATGCTGCGGGTGGTGGTTACAGCGATCCGGGAAAGCACCGAGCATTCGTTAAATGTGTCGATCCAGGCAAGGTGTCCGTCCGAGGTATTAACTATCCCGTGCACACATCGGGCGCGGGAGGCGATGACTGGAAGGACGACCTTTGGAAGGCGGTCTGCATGGCCCCTGTCTCGTAACTGGTGTTTTCCTCTACGGGAGTAAACCCCGCTTCGCGGCGCAAATACCACACATCTATTGGATGCCGACGTCCCGGCAGACCCACCGAACTCTCAGGTATCCAAAGGGCGGTCGGAACTGGTTTACGCAGCTGGGCCATCAGCGCTGACGACACGACGAGTGGCGCATCGAATGATTTGGCCAACGATTCCAAGCGTTGGGCGACGTTAACCGCATCACCGATCACCGTGAACTCGCTATGACATCCGCTGTCTAGGACGCCGCCGACGACCGTGCCGT
>NZ_LWBS01000455.1 GCF_001652265.1 Rhizobium leguminosarum | reverse complement strand
AAATGGGCAGACCAGCTCGGAATGCCCAAACTCGTCTAACCTCAATCTCTCGAACCGCCCGGTGCGGACCCGCATGCCGGGTGGTGTGGCAGGGGTGCGATCAACATGATCGCCCCCTATGCCGATTGCGGGCGGCCGTCATTTGTCGATCGTGCCGGCAAGTGTTATATGCGCGCTTATGGATGATCCCGCCCCATACGGCGGTGACGGCGCCGCGCTGCGGCACCCGGGAACAACGAACAATGGAACGTCGATGACGCAGAAGAGGCCAGTTTTTGCGGTCGCCCCGATGATCGACTGGACGGATCGGCATTGCCGTTATTTCCACCGCCAGATCAGCCGCGAGGCGCTGCTCTATACCGAGATGGTGGTGGCCGATGCGATCATCCACGGCCCGCGCGATCGGCTGCTCGGTCATGACGCCGCCGAGCACCCGCTGGCGCTGCAGCTCGGCGGATCGGACCCGGCAAAGCTTGCCGAGGCGGTGACGATCGCCCAGCCCTATGGCTATGACGAGATCAACCTCAATGTCGGCTGCCCCTCCGACCGTGTGCAGTCGGGCACCTTCGGCGCCTGCCTGATGCTGACGCCGGAAACGGTGGCCGCATGCGTCGCGGCGATGAAGGCGGTGGCGACCGTGCCGGTGACGGTGAAATGCCGGATCGGCGTCGACGAGCAGGAACCGGAACAGGCGCTGCCGGAGCTGATCAGCCGCGTTCTCGACGCCGGCGCCGACGCGATCTGGATCCATGCCCGCAAGGCCTGGCTGAAGGGCCTGAGTCCCAAGGAGAACCGTGAGATACCGCCGCTCGACTACGAGATCGTCTACCGGATGAAACAGCGTTGGCCCGATGTCTTCATCGGCATCAACGGCGGCATCCGCACGCTCGACGAGGCGGCTGCCCACCTCGCCTATGTCGATGGCGTCATGCTCGGCCGCGCCGCCTATCAGAATGCCGCGATCCTTGCCGACATCGACCAGCGCTTCTTTGGTGCGCCTGCGGCCGAACCGGACTGGGAAGCGTTGCGCGATCGGATGATGGCCTATGCCGAACGTCACATCGCCAGCGGCGGTCGGCTGCAGCACGTGGCGCGCCATATGGTCGGCCTCTTCACCGGCCTGCCCGGTGCCCGCCGCTACCGCCAGATCCTCTCCACCGATGCCGCGAAAAGCGGCGCCGGGCCGGAGGTACTGGCCGCAGCCTTTGCGGCAGTGGATTTTTCGGGGACGGAGCAAGAGGTGGTCAGCGCCTGACGTTAGTGACGCCTTGTCATGACGCCGAAGTGCGGCGTCAGGACCGGGCCATCGGCAGCAAGATCTTCTTCTCGATCCGGCCGGCCACCGAGAATACCAAGATTTCCGTATCCCTGCCGATCCTGCTGCCATCCATCAATCGGACGATATCGTCGACGCCGCCGACCGGGCTGCCATCGATGGCGAGAATATAATCGCCCTCCTGCAGTCCGCCCCTTGCCGCCGGCCCCTCCGGTTCGACGCGGCGGATGCGAACGGAGGTCGTCTGCACCGTGCCCGCCGCCAGTGCCACCCGGCGCGGCAGCACGATCGTATCGCCTGCTATGCCGATGAAGGCGCGCCTGACCTGGCCATAGCGGAGAATCTCCGAAACCACGAAATTGGCCGTATTCGACGCCACGGCAAAGGCGATGCTCTGCGCGCCCTGGATGACGGCAGTGTTGACGCCGATGACCTCTCCGCCTGACGACACCAGTGGCCCGCCCGAGTTGCCGGGATTGAGCGCCGCATCGGTCTGGATGACATCTTCCATCAGCCGGCCGCTTGCCGCCCGCATCGACCGGCCGAGCGCCGAGACGATGCCGGCGGTAACAGTCCATTCGAAGCCGAGCGGGTTTCCGATCGCGATCGCGATATGGCCCCTGCGCAGGCGCTGGGAATCTCCGAGCCTCGCCCAGGCGCCGGTGCTTGTATTGGCGCGAATAAGGGCGATGTCGGTATCGACATCGCGACCCAACACCCGGCCCTCGGTGACGAATCCGTCAGGCGTGGTGATGCGAACGACCTTGGCGTCATCGACGACATGGTTGTTGGTGATGATCAGGCCGTCAGGTGAGACGGCGAAACCCGACCCGTGCCCCTGCCGGCCGGCCACCCTCTCGATCCGGCTGACCGCCGGCCCGACGATGTCGATTGCTGCTGCGATCGATTGCGAATAGGCATCGATCAGCGCCCCATCATTCTGAGGCGCTATGTCCTTATCCATGTAACCCATTATTTGATCCTCAGGCGGCAATAACGGCCGTCCCGCCGCCGGCAAAGCCGTCGCGGTTGCGACGGTCCGCCATGGCGCTGTTGTATGAGGATTAGATGGTTGGGCGATGAACCGCGTTCAAGTGAGCGCCCGCAGCGGCATGCACGCGGCGGCAGAACGGGAATACACCTACCCCGGACAGACATATTGAACTACCCGGACGGATATATTGAACGAATATCAAAAAAATGGCTCATTACAGACGTTCGCCGTTAAACCAGTCACCTTCGCTACGCCCATGACGAACGAGACTGAGGCGTCCGACAGCCGAGATACCGCCCCTCGCGTCATGCGAAATGGGCGGGTGCTATACCCATCCCACGGAGACATACAAAATTCCGTCATATCAATAGAATAGAAAGAGGCATTCAATAAGAACATCAACATATTCGGGTTGATCAGGCGCGACCTTCTTGCCCCTAGCCTCCGGCCCAACGGCGCTCGTGGCCTTGTCAATTCTGCAGGCAACAGCGCAAACTTCTGACGCATTAATCCAACCAACCCAACCAACCCCAACCAACGGAGCCAAAAGATGAGCACGGTTACCACCAAGGACGGCGTTGAAATCTTCTACAAGGATTGGGGGCCGAAGAGCGCCCAGCAGATCATGTTCCATCACGGCTGGCCGCTATCCTCCGACGACTGGGACGCCCAGATGCTGTTCTTTCTCGAGAAGGGCTATCGGGTGGTCGCCCATGACCGGCGTGGCCATGGCCGCTCGACCCAGGTAGGCGACGGTCACGACATGGACCATTATGCGGCCGATGCCGCAGCCGTCGTCGAGCATCTCGATCTTAGGAACACCGTCCATGTCGGCCACTCCACCGGCGGCGGCGAAGCGACCCACTACGTCGCCCGCCACGGCCAGCCTCAGGGCCGCGTCGCCAAGCTCGTCATCATCGGCGCCGTGCCGCCCATCATGGTCAAATCGGATGCCAATCCCGGCGGCCTGCCGATAGAAGTCTTCGATGGCCTGCGCAAGCAGCTCGCCGACAATCGCGCGCAGTTCTATCACGATCTGCCGGCCGGTCCGTTCTACAGCTTCAACCGGCCGGGCGCGAAGGTCCTGGAACCGGTCATCAACAATTGGTGGCGCCAGGGTATGATCGGCGGCGCCAAGGCGCATTACGACGGCATCAAGGCCTTTTCGGAGACCGACTTCACCGAAGACCTAAAGATCATCACCGTGCCGACGCTGGTCATGCACGGCGATGACGACCAGATCGTGCCGATCGCCGATTCCGCCCTGCTCTCGTCCAAGCTGCTGCAGAATGCCACCCTGAAGGTTTACGAGAAATTCCCGCATGGCATGTGCACCACCCATGCCGACATCATAAATCCCGACATCCTCGCCTTCATCAAAGGCTGATCCGTGATGTTGCCGGGCGCCGACGAGGCGCCCGGTTGCCATGAACGGCTTGACAACGGCATGACCAATTTTAATCTCCACGCGGCTAAACTGGGTGAATTCCGATGCTCCGTATCAACCTGCTTGCGGCAATCTCCATCGCCATGATCTCCGCCAATCCCGCTTCCGCCGCACCTTGCAGGAACGCAGCAGGCCACGCCGTCAAATGCCCGGCCAAAACGGTGCAGCAGAGGTCGATCGACCAAAACAGAAAGCTGCCGCGGGCAAAGGTGCGCACGCACGTGACGGATACGACCGGTAGAGTGAATTATAAATGGTGACTGGCTGTTTGGCGTCCCCACGCCCAGGCCGCCAGGCCATGTCGTTCGATTGACGGCCAGTTACGCATTTTCCCATGAAACCGTTTTCGCCGATTTGCGTTTAGCGGCCATGAAAAGAGAACGTGAACCCTCATCAAAGGCTTACCGGCAGGATCGTTTCGAAAACACCGAGCGAGCCGCCAAGGAAACCATCGAGGCGGAGCAGCGGGCCCGCCGCGAAAAAACCAAGCGGCTGAAAGAGCTGCGCCTGGCGCAACAAAGCGGCCAGGGTCCCGCAACCAAGTAGATCTCACGCTAGCACCCATCCGTCCCGCCGACGCGTTGATCGGACTCATCTCGTGCCGCCGCCCGCGCCCGTATCTTCCCGCGCGGCCAAAATTGTTTTTTGAATTTCGGACCTTCGCCCATCTTGCAGAGCAAAGATCGCGAAATTATCTTTTTTCCACGAAAGCGATTCACGGCATCCAAAAAGGGCAGATTGCGATGTCAGACAAGCTGTTCAGCACGCGTGACGAACCGCTCGCCTCGGAAGATCTGGACGTGTGCAGGCGTGTCCACGAAGCCCTCTGTAGCGGGCTAAAGATCGACAGAGCAGGCAAGGAGGCCGACCGTCTTGGTGCCCTCATCATCGAGCTTTACCGCCAGGGTGTTCATGACGAAAGCCAGCTCCGATTGCTGGCTGGCGGAAGGTGAGCCTGATGGAGCGCGAGCCAGATTCGGAATATCCCGCGTATTATTCTGAGGCTTCACGCCAGCGCCCGATCGGCCACATCTTGTCAGCGCGGATGGAAACGGCTTCAGGCGATCGCTCGGATCGCGCTCTTGAAGCGCTTTAGGACCGGGCGGTTCCTACTGTCCGGCGGCGGTGAGTAGCCTCTTATGTTAGAGAAGGCGCACATATGCCGCCTCTTTCTATGCCAAAATGAAACCTATTCCCTTCCCCGGCGTTATCCCCTGGATACATCCGTTTACCTAAGGTGAGTGAAATGAACAGATTCGCCATCATTGCCCTGTCGATAGCGACGGCCTTCTCCGGAATGCCGGCCTCGGCGGGTCCGGCGTTCGTGCCGAGGCCGGTGCAATCGGCGCAGCCGGCGCCTCAAAGCACCGATGCCCGCATCATGACTATTGGCTGCAATAACTTCACCAACTGCCCGGGTCAGTTCGGCAATAATCGCATTTGGTATCGCAACCGCCACCACTATCGCAACCGGGACTACTACCGCGACCGGGACTACTACCGCGATGACCGCTATGGCTGGGATCGGCGCTATAACCACCGGTATCACGACCACGACAACACCGGCGCCATAATAGGCGGTTTGGCGGCCGGCGCGCTCCTCGGCGGCATCATCGCTTCCCAGCCGCGTACGAGTGCCTATAGCTCGCACGCCGACTATTGCTATAGCCGCTACCGGTCATACCGCGCCTATGACAATACCTACCAGCCGAATTACGGCCCGCGCCGTCAGTGCCAGTAATCCGGCCCGTCCATCGGAGCAAGCCTCGCATGAAGATGCGGGGCTTTTTTGATGGCCGAAAGCCCGTTGGCACGGCTTCCAATCGCCGGTTGGTCGTGCTTGTCTGCGCGGCCAAGATTGGTCGGTAAGCGACACGAAACTGGGTGCGACATGACATCTGGAGATCCAGCAAAGCCTGCCGGCCGCGTCGTCCTGCTTCCGCCGGATCTGGAAAACTTGTTGGGGCTTCGAAGCGGCGCTCGCCGCCGGCTGGTCTCCCGATCCGCGCCGAGCGGGCGATGAAGCCTATGTTCACGGTGAGCTTCAGCGGCTGCGCCAGGACAGATCAAGGTTTCTCGGCGATCTCATTCCTGATGGCAGGCGGCGCGCCGGATCCGGACCGCCGCCTCTCACCACCCGTCTATTCTGGATCTGGGACGGCGAATTCTGCGGCAGCATCAGCCTGCGTTTTCAAGCGGGCAGCGAGGAGCTGCCGCCCGAGGTGCCGGGCCATGTAGGCTATTCCGTCGTGCCGTGGAAACAACGCAATGGCCGCGCGACGGCCGCCCTGAGCCTTCTGCTAACCGTTGCGGCGAAGGAAGGCCTCGACCGCCTCGTCACCCTCTGCAACGAGGACAACGATGCCTCGCGGCGGGTGATCGAACACAATGGCGGCGAATTGTTCATGCGCGGCCCGCATCCTTCCGACAGACCTGATCAGATCAAATTGTATTTCTGGCTGACGCCCGGAACCGCCGGCTGACGTAAGCGCGACGGATTTCAAGACGGACGGAGCACAAGCCTTGCCGCCTTTGCTCCGTCCGTCCCGTCAGCCTGGGGCGGGCCGAGTGCTGGTCGCGGCGGCAGTCGGCGCCGCCGTGCATCGTCTCTCAATAGGTCGCGGCCGGTTTCGGCTTCTTCTCGGTCCATTGCGGCGGCGCGCCGTATTTGGCGGCCACCGCCCCCATCAGTCCGGGCGGCCGGCCGAAGGCGTCGCAGGCGGCGTATTTCGGTTTGCCGCCGAGCCAGGATTTCATCCGCTGCCCTGAGGGCAGCGAGATATCCAGTCCCTTCGGCTCCTTGCCTTTGATCAGCATGCTGGAAAACTCGCTGCTGAATTTCGAAGCCAGGCTATAGGCGTCGCCGACTTCGGAAACGCGGGGGTTGTTCTGCAGCGAGTTTGCCCCGCGCGACCAGACGATCGCCGCCCGCTGCACGCCGCCGCTATCGACGGCTTCCGCCTCGACCGCCAATCCGCCAAGGCCGGCCGGCAGCCGCGGCACGCCGACCGGCAGCACGAAACCGGTGCCAACGGTCACGACGGTCGAAACACCTGCCATCGTCTTGTTGGTGGGCACGATGTCGGTGACGACCGAGCGGATTGTCAGGTCCGCCGGCTGACCGGCAGAGACCAGCTGATATTTGTCGCTGAGCGAAACGCAGAGCGCCCGGTCTAGCGCGTTCGCCACCATCACGCGGTCGGCGTCGGATTTGACGCGGGTCGCGGCGCTGAAGGCGAAGGTCGTCGGCACGATGCTCACCGTCTTTGCCGGGCTAAGGCGCGGCCCATCGACATAGACGCGCGATTTCGACAGCTTGCCCTTCGGCGCGCCGAGATTGCCGTAGGAAGAAAGCGTGCCGGCCTCCTTTAGCGGCACCGAGCTGCACCCGGCCGCGGCCATGGCGAGCGCCACCGGCAGAGCAAGGGACAAGCCTCTCGACGCTACTGGGAAGGAAAATGGGAATGGATTGCTGCGCACGCTGTTTGGCCTCCGTCGCCGATAGCGCATAACCCCGAAAATCGAAATCGATTTTCGGAAAGGATTATGCGCAGGTTTAAAGCGCTAGAGCGTCCTTGGCGCGTCTCGTCGGACGCTCGGCGCTCTAGTGTCGAGCGAAAGTGGCGGTCGAGAGTTGCCGCAACATTACAGATCGCTTCCCTGAGCCTTTACCGATCAGAACCAAGGCGGATGCTGCTCAAGCAGGCCTGCCCTATGCGAGTTCGATCGTTACCCTTGTTCCGGCTGCACTGCTTTCGATGCTGACCTCGCCGCCATGATTTGCGGCGACCTGCTTGACGAGGCTGAGGCCGAGACCGGCGCCCTTGCTTCTTGGGGTAACGCGATAAAAGGGCTCGAACACCAGCTCGCGATGTTCGGCCGCAATGCCCGGTCCCTCGTCGGCGACGCTGACCCTGCTGCCGGCGGAGGCCAGACGCGATACCGAGACCGTGATCATGCCCCTGTTGCCGCCGTGATCGATGGCGTTGCGCACCAAGTTGCTGACCGCCCGCGGCAGGGCAGAAGGACTGCCGCGGCGTTTAATGCTCTCGGTCTCGCTTTGAAAGCATATCTGGTAGCCGCCGGCGATGGCCAGCGGCGCAAGATCGGCGACCACCGTCCGACCGATCTCGACGAGATCGACCGTTTCGTCGAGATCGGCCGCCTGGTGGTTCCGCTCGAAATCGAGCAATTGTTCGGCCGCCTTGGCCAGCCGCGCCACGTCGTCGAGCAGCCGCTGCCGCTCTCGGCCATCAGGCATGCCGTCGATACGCGTCTGCATGATGGCGATCGGCGTCCGCAGCTCATGCGCCGCATCGATCAGGAAACGCTGGCGTTTCTTAAACTCGTTCTCAAGCCGCTCAAGCGTTCCGTTAAAAGCTATCACCAATGGTGCGATTTCCGTGGGAATACCATCCACCGGCAATCGGGCTCCTTGCCGGCGGGGTTCGATTTCCGATGCCTTGCTCGCTATATCCTTCACCCCGGCCAAAGCGCGCGCTACGACGCGGGGGATCGTTAGAAAAACTCCGGGCAATGCGATGGCCAAAAGTGGTGTGTAAATGAGGTAGGTTTTGCCGAGTATTGCCAGAAACGCGGAGCTTCTGCTGGCGTTTCCGCCGTACATCACTCTGTACTCGCCTTCTGCCGTCTCGACACGGTCGATGGAGGCGACCTCGGTCGTACCGGACGCCCCTCGTATATCGGCGTCTTTGATGAGGTAGACGTACCGGGCTAGGTCCGCATAGGGCGCCGGTATTACGCCGTAGGAGGCCGTTTCACCACTGGGTGTTGCGACGAAAAACCAGAGCCTGTTGTTCCCAGCCTTCAAAGACCTGAGACGCGGGCTATCAGCTATGGCGATCCTGCCCTGAGAGTCACGCGTAAGAGCTTCTTCGAGGGCTGCAGTCAGCTGAACCTGCATTCCTTCATTGGGGGAGAGGATGCTGGTGGCGTAAATGCAAAGCCCGATGATCACCGTCGCAACAACAGCCACGAAAACGATACTGAGCTGCCAGCTGAGCGTCCACCAGAGTGAAAGGTTCGACTTGGTCGCCGCGCGCATCATTCTTCCTTCATGAGATAGCCGACGCCACGGATATTATGGATCGCGACGCCGGCGCCTGCATCGATCAGCCGCTTGCGCAGCCGCGAAATATGCGCGTCGAGCGCATTCGACTGGATTTCCTCCTCGTAGTTATAAACCGCCGCCTCCAGCGTCGAGCGCAGCACGGTCTTCTCTTTGCGCCTGGCAAGGGCTGCGAGCACCAGTAGTTCGCGCCGGGGCAGATCGAGCGGCACAGCATCGACGGTGACGCTCAGATGCAGCGGGTCGATCACCATCCGCCCGGCCGTGATCTTGAGTTCGGCCAGTTCAGGCGATCGCCGCAGCACGGCCCTGAGCCGCGCCATCAGCTCCTCGACCAGGAACGGCTTGCCGAGATAATCGTCCGCCCCGAGGTCGAGGCCCTCGATCCGCTCTTTCGGTTCGTTCAGCGCCGTCATCACGATGATCGGCGTATCCTTCCCCGTTAGCCTGAGCTCGGGAATGAAGCTCAGCCCCTCGCCGTCCGGCAGGCGCCGGTCGAGGAGGATCGCATCGTAGCGGTTCTGCCGCGTCAGCTCGACGGCGTCGGCCAGAATCACCGTGTGGTCGGTGACGATCCCATGTTTGCCGAGTGCGGCCGACAGCGCCTCGGCCAGCTCCCTCTCATCCTCTATCAGCAGTATCCGCATCGCCCGTCCATTGTCTCGCTCTCCCCTCTGTCCGCCACAAGGGTTGCGGCAGCATTGCGGAGCTTGCAAGGCAGCCGGTCATGCTGCCGCAATTGTTGAGGTCCAGCACAAAGAATATTCGCGGCAGCTGGAGATCAAGATGATCCGACCTATCCTCCGTCTCCTGACGAGACACTTCCTTTCCGCCTTCATCCTCGCCGCGCTGCTCGCAGCCCCGCTCGTCATTCTGCACACGCTTCACGAAAAGACGACGTTCGAGAACGGCCTCCTGATAGATGTGCGATGATGCTGCGAGCGGACCTCAGGCGATCTTGTTGTCTGCCATGCAATAGGCCGAGAATGCCTGAAGATAGGCCTGGACTCTGGAACGGTTCTCCGCTGCCTCGACGGCCTTCCACACCTCGGCCGGTTCCAGTTTCATCAGATGCAGCCTGAGGAAGATATCGCCCGCGAACCGGTCGGTGATGGTCGAAAGAACGGTGCGAAGGCCCGCCAGCATGTCGTCGCCGCGATGCGATGCGTGCAGCAGGGCAATCGGCTTATGGACGATCTCATCTCCCGATACGAGCCAGTCGATCGCATTCTTGAGGCCGCCGGGGATGGATCGGACATATTCCGGGCTGGCCATGATCATCCCGTCGCTCTGAGCGATCACATCGATGAAATCCCGCACCGCCTCCGGTAGCCATTCTCCCTCGAGGTCAGGCGAGAATACCGGCAACCGCCCGACGCCGTCGAAGATGGAAACCTCGATATCGCTCGGCGCTATGGCACGGATCGCCCGCAGCATAGCCGTGTTGGTGGAATTGAGCCGAGCGCTGCCGGATATTGCGAGAATCTTCATGACCCTAACAGGAATCGATTGATCATGGCTGTCAACGCAAAAGGCTAGGCTCGGTGCGATTGAGTTGCGCCAAAAAAAGCGACTTTTGCTTGAACTGGCCGAACCCCGCGATAGCCTGGGTGCTGCTGCCGAATCGGCTGGAATCACCCTCGAGGAAATACATATGACGGCTTTGATCGAGGCGCGGGGCGTCAGCAAACGCTCCGGCAGCACAAGCGATTTCCAGGCCTGCTGGGCGCTTTGAAGACGCTGGTTACCAACGAATATACGGAAGTTCTGGCGGTTTCCGATATCGGTTTCGACATCGCGGCGGGCGAAGCTGTGGGCTATCTCGGCCCCAACGGCGCCGGCAAATCGACGATGATCAAGATGATGACCGGCATTCTGGTGCCGAGTGCCGGCACGCTCTCGGTGCTCGGCCGGACGCCGCATCTGAAGCGGATGGACAATGCTCGCGAGATCGGCGTCGTTTTCGGCCAGCGCAGCCAGTTGTGGTGGGACCTGCCGCTGGTTGACAGTTTCACCCTTCACCAGCGCATCTACGACATCCCCGTCGCGCGTTATGAGGATAATCTCCGGCGCTTCAGCGAATTGCTCGACTTGACGACCTTTCTCGACCGCGCCGTGCGCCAGCTCAGCCTCGGTCAGCGCATGCGCGCCGAGATCGTGATGTCACTGCTGCACGATCCCAAGATCCTCTTTCTCGACGAACCGACCATCGGGCTTGATGTGGTCGCCAAGGATGCCGTGCGGCATTTTCTCGCCGAGATCAACCGCGAGCGCGGCGTCACCATCATCCTCACCACCCACGACCTGCAGGACATCGAGACCATCTGCCCGCGGCTGATCATGGTCGACCACAGCAGGCTCATCTTCGACGGCGAGTTGAAGAGCCTGCGCGCGGCATTGGGCTCGGCCCGGCGGCTGACACTCGAATTTGCCAGTGACCCAGGACCGCTACCATTGCGCACCGCGGCTCTCGTCAGCGACGAGGGCCTGCGTAAGAACTATCTCATCGAGCGTGAAGACATCTCGCTGGTGGCAGTCCTGTCGGAGGTCGGCAGCGGGCGCGACCTTAAGGACGTGGCGCTGCACGAGCCCGACATCGAAGAGGTCATCCGCACCTTCTACCAGCGCCGCAACGCCGACCAGCATAGCAATGCCAAGGCCCGGGCATCATGAGCGCCTATTTCGCCTTCGCGCGCAGTTCCTTCCATTCGCAGCTCGCCTACCGCAACGAAGTATGGGCCAATATCTTCGGCAAACTCGTGCAGGTCTTCGCGCGTGTCGCCATCTGGCAGGCGGCCTATGCCGGCATCGGTGGCATCGTGGTCGACGGCGTATCCCTGCAGCAGATGGTGACCTATGCACTGCTCGGCGGCGCGGTGATGGGAGCGACCCGCCCTGAAAGGATCATCGGTGAGATAGGCCGGTCGCTCAAGACAGGCGATATCGCGGTTTGGTTGCTCAAGCCCTTGTCCTATCCGCTCTATCTCTTCGCCAACGAATGCGGCAGCTTCGGTTATCGCCTGATGACCCAGGTCATACCGACCGTCGCCTTCACCGCGTTGTTTTATGGCATGCTGCCGCCGGCGAGCCTGTTCGATGGCCTGATGTTCGTCGCCTTCTGGGCGCTGTCCTTTACGCTGCTGTTCCTGATGTCGGCGCTCTTCGGCCTCATCGCCTTCTGGCTGATGACGAGCTTCTCGCTGGACTGGATCCTGGGCGCTCTGCTGCAATTGTTCTCCGGCCTGCTGGTGCCCTTCTGGTTCTTCCCCGAACCTCTCGCCACGATTGCCCGCCACCTGCCCTTCGCCTGGGTGGTCTATTACCCCAATGCCGTCTATCTCGGCAGGCTCTCCACGGCCGATGTTTGGCTTCATCTCGGCCTGGGCCTTGCCTGGGCCGCGTTATTCCTGGTCGGAGTCCTCTGGCTGTGGCGCCGCGCCTCCACCCGCATCACCGTGCAGGGAGGTTGATCGTGCTCTTTCATCACCTGCGCGTCCTTCCGCTGCTGGTCCGGATGCATGTCCGCTCCCAGATGGAATATCGCGGCGCTTTCTGGCTCGACCGTCTTGCGCAGATCCTTTCCTATGGCAGCGTCTTCGCCACCATCGGAATCCTGCTTGCCCGCTTCGACACCCTCGGCGGCTGGACCTGGCCGGAGCTTGCGCTGCTGTTCAGCTTCCAGCTGCTCGCTTATTCGCTCGGCGCTGCGATGAGCTTCGTGCAGTTGCGCGAACTCGAAGAACTAGTGCGGCTCGGCACTTACGACACGCTGTTGGTCAAGCCTTTCAGCCCTTGGGCCTATCTGGTCTTTTCCGGCCTTAATATCGGCTATGCCGGCCACGTCATTCTCGCAGTGGCGCTGATGGTTTGGGCCGTTCTGTCCGTCGACTTCACCTGGTCGATCTGGTCCGCATCATTCTTCATTGCTGCGCTCATCAGCGCGACGCTGCTGACGGGTGCGCTTATCACCATGATCGGCGCCACGGCATTGATCTGGGTGCGGTCCAACCATCTGTTCTCGATCTTCTTCGGCTTTTGGGAATTGACGCGCTACCCGCTCAATATCTTTCCGGGTGGCATCCAGACCATCCTCATCACCGCGGTCCCGTTGGCCCTCACCAGCTCGGTCCCCGTCGGCGCCCTGCTCGGCAAACCCATCCCGATCCTCGGGGACTGGGCCGCGCCTGCGGCTCTCGTGGCCGGCCCGATCTGGGTGTTGATAGCAATCGCTCACTGGCGGTATGCCACCGGCAAGTACCAGGGTGCCGGCGGCTGATCGGACCGACCTCCCTCGATATCAGGATGCCTGCGACAGCGATCTCGCGCGGACATCGAGGAACGCCGCCGTCAGCTTCGCGAGTACCGGCGAAGTGCATGTACCATTGGCGCCGCCGATCGGATCGACGATGTGGATCTGCCGGAGATCCTCCATGAATGCGTCCCACAGCGGCGGCCCGCCTTCTTCGAGAAGCTGCGCGCGAATGCTCAGCTCCTCGCTCACAGGCATATGCCGCCGCCCCCAGGCGCCGATCATGGCGAAGACGGGCACGAGCTGGATCGCCGGCTCGGCCAGGCTGTAGATCGCTTTCTGGCTGTGGCTCGGATCGTCCCGCTTGCTGATGAACCCGAGCGAGAGCAGGCGCTTCAGCCTGGCGGCCAGAATGTTGGAGGCGATCCCCTCTTCCGAATGGGTCAGAAGATCGCGGAAATGGCGGCGGTTGCCAAACATAATGTCCCGGATGATGATGAGGCTCCACCGGTCGCCCAGCACTTCCATCGTCAGGTTGATCGGGCAACCCGACCGCAGTTCGATATCCACCAATTCTCTCCCTCGAAAAACTGGTTGCAATATAGGATCGCTTATGCAAAATCGCAACTAGTTTCAAAACGCAATCAGATGGAGGAGAGCAGCATGTCCAAGGTGCGTGTGGCAGCATTTTCCCTTTCCGTGGATGGTTTCGGCGCCGGGCCGGAGCAAAGCATGAACGATCCGCTGGGCAAGCGGGGAACGGAGATGTTCGAATGGTTTTTCCGCACCCGCACCTTCCGCGCGATGACCGGAAAGGACGGCGGTTCTGAGGGCGTTGACGAGGATTATGCGGCCCGCGGCATGGCCAATTTCGGCGCCTTCATTCTCGGGCGCAACATGTTCGGCCCCATCCGCGGCGATTGGCCGGATGACGCCTGGAAAGGCTGGTGGGGGCCGAACCCGCCCTATCACACGCCGACCTATATCCTGACACATTATCCCCGCGAACCGATCGCTATGGAGGGCGGCACGACGTTTCACTTCGTCACCGGCGGCATCCAGGAAGCGCTTGACGAGGCGAAGGCCGCGGCTGGCGACAAGGATGTGAAAATCGGCGGCGGTGTCAGCACCGTCCGTCAGTATCTGCAGGCCGGCCTGATTGACGAACTGCATTTCGCCATCTCGCCGGTCGTGCTCGGCAAGGGCGAGGCGATGTTTGGAGGCATCGACCTCCCGGCCCTCGGCTTCCGCGTCGCCGAGCATGTCGCAACCGAACACGCCACGCATATCGTGCTGGCGAAATAAACGAGCCCGATCGGGATTCTTTCACGCCAGCGCATGCCGCAGGGTGCCTGCGGCAACCACAGGCATACGAGATCGCCATTGTCGAACCAGACGGGCAGTTGCAAAATGTCGGACGAAGCGAGTGTGCCGCCGGGAACTTATGCTCGGTCCTGGCCAAACCCAAGCCGTTCGAGGTAGGCGCAAAACATGTCGGCCATGGCGTCGGCATAGGCGTCGATCTCGGCAAGGCTTCGGGGAGCCTCCGAGAACTGCTTGCCCACCGTGCCGAGCGTCGTGGTGATCAGCTCGCCGGCGAGCGCCCGGGTCGCCTCCGGAGCAGAGGGCAGCACTTCCTGCATGAACAGTTCGACGATGCGGTCTCCCGATGCCCTCGCCGCCTGCGCCTCCGGTGCATCGCGATAAAGGGGTGCTGCGTCATGGAGCGCCACGCGCATCGCCGCCTCCTCGCACTCCGAGTGGAGGAAGGCATGGACGAGGCGGCGCAGCCGTTCGAGCGGCGGCCTTTGCGCATCGGCGAGAATGCCGCCGAGCATGTCCGTCGTCTGCCGCCATTCGTCGCTCTGCAGCCGGAAGAGGATCGCCGCCTTGTTGGGGAAATATTGGTAGAGCGATCCGATGCTGACGCCCGCCCTTTCGGCCACCCGCGCCGTCGTGAAGCGCTGGGCGCCTTCCCGCGCCAAAACCTGAGCAGCAGCATCCAGGATCGCCGCCACAAGCTCGCTCGATCGGGCCTGCTTGGGCTGTTTTCGTGAGGAAATCCGGGCTCTTGGGCGATCGGTCATGGCAGCGCTCCGCAATGCGAATAGCAGATGCGACGAATTACTCGTATTTTTCGTCCTACACAAGAACCCGTCATCAAGGAGATTTTACATGACGACACTGACCACCGCCCCGCTGGCACCCCTGCTCGACGGTCTATTCGAGGAGGCCGCCGCGGCAACGAGCCCTGCAATGTCAGCCCTGTCAGGCGATGAGCGAATGCTCCTGATCGGCAGCAAGACCGAATATCTCGATTTTTATGGGCGCCTGAAGGATCTTTGGCTTCCCGTCTCCAGAGAGGCCGGCGTGCTGCTCTACATGTTGGCGCGAAGCAGCCGCGCACGAACGATCGTCGAGTTCGGCACATCCTTCGGCATCTCGACCCTCCATCTCGCAGCCGCGCTGCGCGACAATGGCGGCGGCCGGCTGATCACCAGCGAGTTCGAGCCGTCGAAGCTGGCCCGCGCCCGTGCCAACCTGGCGGCCGGCGGCCTCATCGATCTCGTCGAGATCCGCGAAGGCGATGCTCTTGAGACCCTGAGCACGGATCTCCCTGAAACGATCGACCTGCTGTTCCTCGATGGCGCCAAGGCGCTCTATCGCGATATCCTGGAACTGGTGGAAGACCGCCTGAGGCCTGGCGCCCTCATCGTCGCCGACAACGCCGACCTCTGCCCGGAATATCTCGCCCGCGTACGCTCGTCCGCGGCCGGCTACCTCTCGACATCATTCGAAGAGGATATCGAATTGTCGATGCGGACCTGATGTCGCCAGGCCGTTGCCCGGCCGAGCGCGCGTGCCGGCCGGGCAACGGCCTGTTTCATCGGCACATCTTCATCGCTGTACAGCGCCGTAACGTAGCCCGTCGACCAGCAGGGAAACCATACGCCGGGCTTGTTCGGGCCCTTGGGCGTAGGCATGCATGCTGAGGCTTGCGGCCGCATTCAAAAGATCCTCGGCGGCGATATCGGTGCGGACCTCACCGGCGGCAGCGGCGGCGTCGAGAAGCGAGCGAAGGGCGGGCTGCAGCCGCTGCTGGAAGTAGGCGGGCAAGGCATCGAAGGCTGGGTTGCCGGAATGCAGGGCCGCCGCAAGCCCGCGCTTGGCCGCGATGAAATCCACGAAACGCTGCATCCATCTGGCCAGCGCCTCGCCCGGCGCATGTTCGGCGGCAAGGATCGGCGCAGCGTCAGCGCAGGCATCGATTTCGCGGCGGAAGACGGCGACGACGAGGTCGGAACGCTCGGGAAAATGCCGGTAGACGGTGCCGATTCCGACACCGGCCTTCTCCGCGATCTCACGCACCGGGGCATCGACACCGGAGGTCGCAAACACCGTCAATGCCGCCTGAAGCAGCCCGTCGAGATTGCGCTTGGCGTCGGCGCGCACGCGCCTGTCCGCCCTTTCCCCGGGCTTCAGCCCGTCCTCCTGCTCTTTTCCCTCGTCGCTCAATATTCACTCACTTGCAAAACGGAACATTGTTCCGTATATAAACGGAATACGGTTCCGTTTATGCAAGTTAACACAGCACGACGGTGTTGGCCACATCGATGCGCACGAAGTCCGCCTCCGCAATAAAAGGAACAGACCATGCAATACCGCACGTTTGGAAGAACCGGAATCAAGGTCAGCCCCTATTGCCTCGGCGCGATGATGTTTGGCGCCGCCGGCAATCCCGACCACGAGGATTCGATCCGGATCATCCACAAGGCTCTCGATGCCGGCATCAACTTCATCGACACCGCCGATATCTACAGCCGCGGCGAATCCGAGGAGATTGTCGGCAAGGCGCTCAAGGGCCGGCGCGACGACGTCGTGCTTGCCACCAAGGCACATCTGCCGATGGGCGACGACCCGAACCGGCAGGGCAATTCGCGCCGCTGGTTGACGCGGGCGGTCGAGGATTCGCTCCGCCGCCTGCAGACCGACCATATCGATCTCTACCTGATCCACCGGCCGGCACCCGATACCGACATCGAGGAGACACTATCGGCCCTCACCGACCTGATACAGGCGGGCAAGGTGCGTGCCGTGGGATCGTCGACCTTCCCCGTCTCGGAAATTGTCGAGGCGCAATGGGTTTCCGAGCGCCGCGGGCTGGCACGTTTCCGCGCCGAGCAGCCGCCCTATTCGATCCTCAGTCGCAGTATCGAACGCGAAGTGCTGCCCGCCTGCGAGCGTTACGGAATGGGCGCGATGGTGTGGAGCCCGCTGGCGATGGGCATGCTCACCGGCAAATACCGCAAGGGCGCGCCGCAACCCGACAGCGCCCGCGCCAAACGCTTCCCCAGGCAGATGAACGACGAGCGCCGGCTGGACGTGGTCGAACGGCTCATCCCGCTCGCCCAGCAGGCGGGGCTTTCGCTGGCCCACATGGCGATGGCCTTCGTCATCGCCCATCCCGCCGTCGCCTCGGCGATCATCGGCCCGCGCACGATGGAGCACTTTGACGATCTGCTTGCCGGCGCCGGGGTGAGCTTGACGGACGAAATCCTCGACCGGATCGACGCGATCGTCCCGCCCGGCACCGACACCGGCCCGTTGGAGGCGGCCTATAATCCGCCTGCGATAACGCAGCCGAACCTGCGCCGCCGCCCGATAACGGAGCGCTTCGCCGCCTGACCGGCAGGGGGTGAGGCTCGGTCCTGCAAGCAGGAGCGATCGATCCAGTGAATCGATCGCAGGACGAACGCCCTGAGCCATGCGAAGGACCGGACAGCGGCGCCTCACCCTACCTCGTTCCTGTGCTTGTCACAGGAATCCAGCCACGGCGCGTCAGCGCCGTGAATGACTCTCATCCAGTCAACAAACTCTCCCGCGCCCAAGGACTTGGGCGCACTGGATTCCTGTGACAAGCACAGGAATGACGGAGAAGAGGTGGGCACCTCAAAAGCGACCTTCACTTAAAGACGCTTTTCAAAGAACGTGTCCGGGTATGGGTCGTCATTGAAACGGTCGATCTCACTCCAGCCGGTCCCGCGATAAAGCTGTGTTGCCTCGGGCAGCGCGCTATTCGTATCCAGACGTAGAAGCTTGATGGACAACTCACGGGCGATGTTCTCGGCGGCCATCATAAAGCGCCTTGCGAGCCCAAGGCCACGCGCAGATGGAGCGACCCAGAGCCTTTTGATCTCCGCGACCTCGCCGCCATTGCCCTTCAGCCCGACACAGCCGATCGGCAGGCCATCCGACATGGCCACCAGGAACGCACCATGCGGACGGATCATATCCTTGGCGTCGGGATCGCGAGAAAGCGATACATCGAAACCCTTTTCGAAGCGGCGTGCGAGTTCGCCGTAGTATTCGCGCAGGCAATAGCTGGCGTCCTCGTGCCGAGGATCTTTCTCCTCGAGCACGATCTGCTCACGTCTCAGCGAGGAAGCGACGATATCCATGGCGCGCAGCAGTTCGTCCGGGCGACGATGGCGCGCCAGAAACGATTTCGCCTGTACGTTGGAAAGCGCTTCATAAGCCTGAAACTCGGAACGGCCGCTTTCGGTCAGCCTGGCAACGCGGCGACGTGCGTCCTGAGGGTTCGGCACCGTGTCGATGAGACCTTCCTCTTCCAGACTGCGCAGCAGACGGCTCATCAAGCCGGAGTCGAGACCGAGATAATCGCGGATCACCGCAACATCCGTTTGTCCCCGGCCGATTGAATTGAGGACGCGGGCAGCGCCCAGCGGACGGCCGCGTCCGAGGAAAGACGTATCGAGAGCGCCGACTTCGGAGGTGACGGCACGGTTGAAGCGACGGACACGAGAGACAGGATCGTAGGTCATATTATCTGACTTTAGTCAGATAATTTCTCCTGTCAATTCCGAGCACTCAAAGGGAGGGCATAAATGAGCCGCGCACTTCCTCGCCATCCGCCTTGCGCAGCAGCATCGCCTCGCCTATGGGAACGACAACGTCCGCAAGGCCTTCCCGTGTTCCGTTTTGCCCTTCACGCCGTGATCGTTCTCATCCTGACGCTGCTGACGCAGATCGGCGGCATCGCCTATCTCGTGGCGCTGGCCGCCTCCCACGCCTGGGGCTTGCGGCGGTTTCTGGCAAAGCTTGCGATCTTCCTGCTTTGTTATGTCGGCGCCACTTTTGCGGCGAGCTTCGCCGCGCCGATCTTCGGGCGAGTTCCCCTCTCCTGCATCGCCGGCGCGACGGACCGTCTCGTGGTCCGCTCCCCGATCTATTGCCTGCTGAACCGCAACTACGTCACCCCAGAAGTGCACGATCTGGCAAAGGCACTTGCCGCCCACATGGACAGGGAATTCCCCGGAACCGTCACCGTCGCGCTGGATGCGAATTTCCCCTTCGTGAACGGCTTTCCCCTGCTGCCTCATCTGTCGCATGCGGATGGGAAGAAGCTCGACTTCGCCTACTATTACAAGGATGTGGACGGTGCCTTCCTGAATGGCGCCACCCGCTCCCCCATCGGCTATTTCGCCTTTGAGCAACCCGCCCGCGGCGACGAACTGCCATGCGAAGGGCGCAACGACTGGCTCACCACCCGCTGGAACTTCGATGCGCTGCAGCCTCTGTTTCCGGCCTATCGGATCGAGGAGCAGCGCACATCGGCGGCGATCGGCTGGTTGGCAAACGAAGGTGTGACGCGCTTCGGCCTGCGGAAGATCTTCATCGAGCCGCATCTGAAGAACGCGCTCGGCATCCCCGACAGCCATATCCGCTTTCAAGGCTGCCGCGCCGCCCGCCACGACGACCATATTCATATCCAGGTCGACTAATGGTCTGCCTCTAAGGAGCGTCGCCGTGCGATATAGATCGCCGTCGTCATGTTGCGTTCGACGCGTCCGCTAAAACGGGATGCGGCAATGGCTTCCAGGGCATCGAGCAGCGCGAAGCGCTCGGACGGCGGCAGTATGGTCACGTTGGAATAGGTTGCGTAGAGCCGGCGGACGGCTGCCGGATCGAGCGTCAGCGTCCACGAGAGAAATTGCGGCTCGTCGGCAATGAAGCCGGTTGCGGCCAGTTCCCTAACACGCGCGTTAGCGTCCAGCCCGTGAGGCAATCGCTCCGCATCGCCGCTCGACAGGCTCGACGGATGACTCGCGAACAGATGCACCGTTTCGTCGTGGAAGGCATCCGGCCGACCTGCATCGCCGAAGACGTTCCACCACAGGGCGACGGCTCCGCCCGGCCGAAGCAGACCATGGATCTTCTCTAGCGAAGCTGTCGGGTCAAGCCAGTGAAACATCGTCGCGGCAGCGACCAGATCGAAGGAGGCCGGCTTGAAATCGACGGCCTCGAAGGCAGCCTCCACGATATCGAGACAGGGATTGTCGATCGAGACGCGAAGGTAATCCGCAAGCCGGCCATCGGGCTCGACGGCAACGAGGCTGCGCGGCCGGTGACCGAGCAGCGCCATCGTCGCCAGCCCCGAACCGGCGCCGATCTCCAATATATCGATGCCGGCCCTGAGACCGGCGCGCTCGCGCAGGGCCGCCCAGGTCGCTTGCGGATAAGCCGGTCGCGCGCGGTGATAATTGGCAGGATCATCGCCAAACGCTTCGCGGCCAAACAGCTGGTCAAGCTTTATCCTTTTCATCGCGGACTCCATTCGGCCGAGGCGCTGTGGCACCCTAGCCCGCATCTCTCACAGCGCCCGTGGCTTTGGTTGACGTTGGGCTGTTGGCGGCGGTCGGGGCCGGGCTCGCCGGCGAAGACGAGCGCGGCCGTCGCCGCGATGTGGGGCGTTTTGTCTGTGTGGGTGGGTTCAGGTCCGGCGGCATCATCGGGCCGCAGCGCATATTCGGGCGTGAGCCAGCGCAAATTCCTCGGCATAGGGACAGGCCGAAGCCATCGCCACCTTGATGCGGCGGACTGAGACGCGGACCTGCGCGCCGATCTTCAACAGCTTCAATCGGATCGTGCCGCAGGTGGCATCGGCAAGCC
>NZ_LWBS01000454.1 GCF_001652265.1 Rhizobium leguminosarum | reverse complement strand
AACGTCGATCCGCAGGCCTGGCTCACCCAGACCCTCGAGCGCATAGCCAACAGCTGGCCCAGCAGCGAAATCGATGCACTCATGCCGTGGAACTACACAGGCTGAACGGCCTCGGCTTGCCGCTTACGTTCGAAGTGCTGCCTGGATAACTTCATTTTATGTTGGAGCGCGCAACGGCGCGCACGCTCCTTGCTCCCTAAGGAATCGGATAAAACGATGGATGTGGTATCGGGTGTTCGCCGCCTTTCGTTGGACGAGCGAAGGGGCGATCTCCATCGTCAGGTTTTCGAGCGGGATCGATTTCTCATGCATTCCTTTTGCCACGACGTCCAGGATTTGATGGTCGACTCGGTATGCTGCTCTTCGCGCAATCGTTGGAGGAACGCATCGATATATTCGTTGATGGGATCGGTGGTGCTCGTTCATAAGGGCTCATTTTCTGGTGAACGGAAGCCATTCGCGATCATGACCATGAGAATTCCGTTACGGAGATGCTGCGCGCCCTCGACCGACTCCATCGCCAACGACACTCTTTCAATGAGCTGGAAACCATAGTTGATTTGTAACGGTCGTTGCAATATAATCGTGACATGACGAATTTGGCTTGGCTCTTACTCACCTATAAAGTGCCCCCAGACCCCGCGACCAAACGCATCGCGCTTTGGCGGCGGCTGAAGGGAATCGGCGCCGTCTATCTGCAGAATGGGGTTTGTTTGCTGCCGAAGACCGACGATCATGTCCGGCGCCTGAAGATGCTCGAGAACGATGTTTCCAAGATGGGCGGTGAATCCGTCATCCTGGAGACAGTTGCCCTCGACCGCGCGCAAGAGGACAAGGTCGTGTCCCGCTTCAAAGCCGACCGCGACGATCAGTATCGGGAGTTTCTGGGACGGTGCGCCGATTTCGAGGCCGAGATCGCAAAGGAGATCGCGATCAACAAGTTCACTTATGCCGAACTCGAGGAGGAAGACACCGACTTAAGGAAGCTCCAGGGCTGGTTGGAGAAGATCAAGAAGCTCGATTTTTACGGAGCCACGCTCGCGGCAGAGGCGGGCGAACGCTTACGAGGGTGCGAGGCATTGCTCGACGGCTACGCGCAAAGGGTCTTCGATGCTCATGACGAGAACCGATAAATGAGCGGTCAACTAGACAGGCCTGACCAAGCCGTGGCGAGCACTAGCAGCTGGCTTATCCGCAGTTCCGGCCTCCCGACGGGGATCTGGGTCCTCGGGTTCGTCTCGATGCTCATGGATATATCCTCCGAGATGATCCACGCACTGTTACCCATCTACATGGTCACAGTGCTCGGGACGTCAGCATTGAGCGTCGGCATCATCGAAGGTATCGCCGAGGCGACAGCCTCAATCACGAAGGTCTTTTCCGGCGCTCTCAGTGACTGGCTCGGCAAGCGCAAGCTTCTGGCGGCGCTCGGCTACGGCCTAGCCGCCTTCACCAAGCCTATCTTCCCGCTGGCTGCGTCCATCGAATGGCTGATCGCGGCGCGATTCATCGATCGTATCGGCAAGGGCATCAGAGGGGCGCCACGCGACGCCCTCGTCGCTGACATCGCCCCACCCGATCTGCGTGGCGCCAGCTTTGGCCTGCGGCAATCACTCGACACGGTCGGCGCCTTCCTCGGACCGCTGTTCGCTATTGGCTTGATGTGGCTAACAGCAGACCATTTCCAGGCGGTGTTCTGGATCGCCGTTATCCCGGCGTTCCTGTCCGTTGGTCTGATCGTCGTCGCGGTCAAGGAGCCGGGTCGTCCCAAGGAGCAGCGTCGTGTCCAGATGCCGCTGCATCGCGATGAACTGCGCCGATTGGGAGCGACCTATTGGTGGGTGGTCGCGGTCGCGGCCGTCTTCACACTCGCCCGTTTCAGCGAAGCATTTTTGATCTTGCGGGCGCAATCCATCGGCGTCTCCATAACGGCGATCCCCGTTGTCCTGGTCGTCATGAGCCTTGCCTACTCCCTTTCCGCCTATCCAGTTGGTGTGCTGTCGGATCGCGTCAATCGTACAACCCTTCTAGCCGTCGGACTCGTCCTTCTGCTCGGAGCCGATCTCGCGCTTGCATTCGCGGCCGATATTGTCTGGGTTGGATTTGGCGTCGTGCTCTGGGGTCTTCATATGGGCTTCACCCAGGGCCTGCTGGCAACCTTGATTGCCGAAAGCGCTCCCGCCGAGCTGCGTGGAACTGCCTTCGGCGTGTTCAACCTGGTGACAGGGATTGCACTGCTCGCAGCCAGTGTTGTCGCCGGTGCCCTATGGGACATGACGGGACCGCAGGGCACATTCTTGGCGGGAGCCGCTTTCACCATGATGACTCTCGCCGGCTTATTCATCGTGCGCGTCCGGCTGGGAGATCGGACCGATAGGTGAGTATCTGCCGCCCGGCCATGTGATCGCGTCAAATCAATCACCAAGGCAGCGCGTCTGAGGCTGCTTGAGTCAAACTGGAGACTGCCGATGTATGAACTCGACGTCGCCCTAACGCATGCGATCAACGGACTGGCAGGACATAGCGCTGCTCTCGATCTTCTAATGATCTGGATCTCCAGTATCGGCGTTCCGCTTATGGTTCTGGCGGTCGCCGTTCAATGGTGGCGGAGGCCCGACAGACCGCACATGCGGCATATCCTCGTTGCGGCAGGGTTCTCGTTTCTATTGGGGCTCGGCCTCAACCAGCTCATTCTCCTCGAGGTTCACCGGGCTCGTCCTTATGACGGCGGAATAACCAACCTGCTGATCGAACGAAGCGCCGACTTTTCGTTTCCCTCCGACCATGCGACGGCGACCTTCGCGATCGCGGCAACCTTGCTCATTCATGGCTCGCGACGAGCCGGACTTGCTTTCCTTGCCGCGGCCTGCCTGGTCACCTTCTCCCGTATTTATATCGGCACCCACTATGCCAGCGACGTTCTCGGCGGCGCGCTGACCGGGTTTATTGCAGCGCTCATTGTCCGTGCGGTGTATCGGGAAGGCACCAGAGCCGACCGGCTGATCACCAGCATCCTGTAGGATGACGGCAATGGCGTCCTTGGTCTCATCGGTGATCGACTGGCTGAGCGCGCATTCGCACATTGCCTATCTCGCAGTGTTCCTGCTTGCGCTCTCTGAGTCGATCCCAATGATCGGCGTCGTCGTTCCAGGCACGGCGGTGATACTGGCGCTCAGCGCTCTCGTTCCGAGTGGTGTCCTGTTGCTGTGGCCCTTGCTGGCCGCAGCGACAGCAGGCGCGATCGTCGGGGATGGTGTCTCTTTCTGGCTCGGCCACCGCTACCACCGGGAGATTCTTGGGCGCTGGCCACTGAACAGGCACCCCGAACTGATCGCGCGTAGCGAGGCCTTTTTCAAGCGGCACGGGGACAAGAGTGTCTTTATCGCCCGATTTGTACCGGGGGTTCGCGCATTCGTCCCGCTTCTCGCTGGCATGCTCGGAATGTCGGTGAGGCGGTTTTATGCCGTCAACATCGCCTCTGCCCTTGTCTGGGCGCCGTCACACATTTTGCCTGGCGTTCTCGTCGGCGCCACATTCAGCGCTCTCGGCGCAGCCGCGAAGCCGCTGGCGATCCTTTTGTTCATCTTGCTCGCGGTTGGCTGGGTCACGCTGCGTCTCGCGCGATGGACGTTGAGGCGCGCTGTTCCGCTTCTGGACGCTGGTGTTACAGAGATGCGGAACTGGGCTTCGAGCCGCGACACCTGGCTCAGCCGCAGCATCACCAGCCTGCTCGATCCGGCGCGTTCCGACGCGCGGGTTCTCGCGCTGATGCTTGTCCTTCTCGGCGCCGCCGCCTGGGTATTCTTCGGCGTCCTCGAGGACGTGATCAACGGTGATCCGCTGGTTCTTGCCGACAGCGCCATCTACAATGCACTGCAGGAAGTTCGCACGCCAGCCGGCGACGCGATCATGATCGGTCTCACCGAGCTTGGCGACACCAGAGTCGTAGTGGCGGTCACGGCTATCGTGTTGCTATGGCTCCTGTGGAGACGTGCGTGGCGCACGGCTGTTTTCTGGCTGGTTGCTGTCGCAGGGGCGTCGGCCCTCAACACCGTCATCAAGGTTACACTCCACAGAGCAAGACCTGATGAGCTGCTCTATTCCGGCTGGAGTGCATTTTCCTTCCCGAGCGGCCATAGCACGACGAACATGGTGCTCTACGGTTTTCTTGCATTTCTCATTGCCCGGGAGCTTCGTCCGGCGCTGCAGGTTTCCGTCGCCGTAGGCGCTGCGGTGCTGATCTTCCTGATCGCGTTCTCGCGTCTGTACCTCGGCGCTCATTGGTTCTCCGACGTGGTTGGCGGGGCGGCATTCGGTTCCGCTTGGCTGATCCTGCTTGGCCTCTTTTATCTGCGGCGTCCGGTCGAACGAATAGGATCCCCCGCCTTGCTTGTCGCCGCGTCCCTAGCGCTCCTCCTTGCGGGCGGAGGCAACATCTATCGAAGCCATGCGATCGATGTCGAGCGGTATGCAGCCAAGAGCGCGACACAGATCACGGCAGTTGCCGACTGGTGGGCGACAAGTTGGCAGACGCTACCCGAGCGGCGGATCGATCTCACCGGTGAAGTGGAGGAACCGCTGACGTTCCAGTGGGCGGGCAGTCTGCAGGATTTGCACGATGTGCTGCAGCAACATGGTTGGAGGCCCTCGATGGGTTGGACGCCGGTAACTGCCCTAGCATGGCTCACTGCATCCACCGACGCCGTTGCTGTGCCGGTCGTTCCTCTATTTGCGAGCGGACGTCTTCCAGATCTAACCTTCGTCCGATCCTGGGGCACGCCGGCCAACTCAAACTCGCGTCTCGTTCTTCGCCTGTGGACCACCGACTTGGAACTCAAGGACGGACAGCCGACTCCGCTTTGGGTGGGCGCGGTCACGGAAGAGCGTATTTATCGCCCCCTCTCGCTGATCACTCTGGTTTCGACGCAACCGGACTTCAACGCGCCGAGGCAGGCGCTGGCGCAATCCTTTGCTAACAGCAACCTCGTATCACGGGCTGTCGAGCAAACGAATGAAGAATGGGACGGGCGTGTTCTCTTGGCTCATCAAAAATAGCAAAAGAAAATCACGCCGGAATGAACATCGGACTTTCGGCAGCCTAAACCGCGACACAGGAGACTGACGGAGTGTCCTGATGGATTGGATCATGCGCCGTTAAGAATTGATATTGTTCGAGCTGTTTATGCCGAGTTGAGAAGCTGGAATCACCGCCCGAAAAGGCCGCGTCGCCAATAGTTCGGCATAATCCGAATGTCTGCATTATGCACGTTATGCCGACATCAGCAGGCATAAGACGCATTGGATAGGCGCACCTCTTCGGCTGAACAGAGATCTCAGCCGCTATCACAAGGATCGATCAGAAGGCGCTCGCGAAGAGCTGATCGCCGAGCTTGGCGGTTGCTTCCTTTGCGCGGATCTGGGGATCGTCCCGGAACTGCACGTCCGATGGAAGATTTTGCCAATGCAATTTTGAAGTTGTTCGAGGAGCCCGTATACCTTCACGGTTCGGCTGTGCCGATCTCGGTTCGCCTCGGAATAGCCCGGTCGGGCGATGCGGCTGCCGGCGCTCTCCTGAACGCCGCCGAATCCGCGCTGGATGCGGCGAGTGCCTTGTCAGACCGACCATGGTCTTCTTTCGATCCAACGACCGCCATTCGCCAGGCTAGGTCGCGTCGGCTCGAAGGGGACATGCGCGATGCTCTCCGGAACCGGCAGTTCTTCCTGCTGTTTCAGCCGCAGATCGAATTTACGAGCGGGCGTCTTGTCGGTGCGGAGGCGTTGATCCGATGGAACCATCCGGAGTTCGGTTTGATATCTCCGGCCGAGTTCATTCCGATCGCTGAATCCTCCGGCTTACTCTGCGATATCGGCCGCTGGACGCTGTTTGAAGCCTGCACCGAGGCGGCCGCTTGGCCTGCCGAGCTCAGTATCGCAGTCAACGTATCGGCACTTCAGTTCGAGCGGTCCGACATCGAGGCCGACATGAGAGACGCGTTGTCCTGCACCGGGCTTCCGTCTTCACGCTTATGTCTCGAATTGACGGAATCCACGTTCCTCAATCAAGGTGGACCCTCGATCGTGAAGATGCGTGCGCTTCGCGAAACAGGAGTCGTCATTGCCCTGGACGACTTCGGAACCGGTTATTCGTCGATGAGCTATCTTGCCGATCTCCCTCTCGATAAGCTCAAGATCGATCAGTCCTTCGTCAGGCGAATGAACGGCAATCCAAGCATATTCGAAATAGTGCGGGCGATCATCTCCTTGGCGCACGGTTTGAAACTGCAGGTCGTCGCCGAAGGCGTCGAAGAGGAGCCGGAAGCCGAAGCGCTGCAACGGCTCGGATGCGAAATGGGGCAGGGCTATCTCTTCGGCAGGCCGGAGGAGGCACTTCGGATGCTTTTCAAATGGAGCGTCCAAAAAAGCCTATCCGCCAAGGTCTGACAGCTTGCCGGATTTGCGCTGGAGCGACGCGTGTCCGACGGAGGTTCGTACATCGCGCTGGTGATGTGCCCGATTTCCGTACTCCCGGATCATTCGAATTGCGTCGCCTTCCAATCATATCTAAGTCGCAGGATGTATACGCAATCATTATGGCTGATGGGCTGCATCGGACTAAAGTCCATTTTGAGGTGCTCGCAACGAAATTAGAGTGCAAAGCAACTGCCTTGCGTTTTTTTCGATCGTACGACGGCGGTGCTCGATCCTATGTATGCGTGACGCTCCGAAGGACATGTAGGCGAAAAGCATCGTTGTTCGGCCCAATGAGAGAGATTTGGAATGCTTTCCTCTTCAGACAAGAATCGGAGGGACGTTCGTCATGTCACCCAGCCGCTGGTTTCAGTGGTCATCCCGGCCTTCAATGCTTCCCGCTATATAGAACGCACGCTTCGATCTGCCGGGCGCCAGACCTACCGGAGCTTGGAGATCATAGTCATCAACGACGGCTCTACCGATGATACCGCAAAGGTGGTCGAGCAAGTGGCGCTGGAAGATTCCCGGATCCGCATGCTGTCCACGCCAAATCGCGGCGTCGCCGCAGCAAGGAACACCGGCATCCGGGAAGCAGCAAGTCGGTTCGTCGCATTCCTTGACGCGGACGATCTCTGGCACCAGACGAAAATCGAAAAGCAGGTGAATGCCCTGAATCGCCGATCCCCACAGTGGGCTGCAGTTTATGTGCCGCATCATATCATCAATCATGACGACGAAATCATTCGTTCCTGCCGCTCCGACGTCGCGAGAGGATACATCTTCGCCCGGCATCTGACTTTCAAATATGTTGGCAACGGAAGCGCGCTTCTTGTCCGTCGGGATGTCGCGCTCGAGATTGGCGGGTTTAACAGCTCATATGCAGCAGCAGGAATTGGCGGCTGCGAAGACCTCGATTTCGAACTCAGGCTGGCCGCGCGTTATCATATCGAAGTCATACGGGAACCCCTGGTTGGATACAGGCAGTATCCCGGCAACATGTCGTCCAATCACCTGCAAATGGGCCGAAGCGCTCTGGAGGTAATCAGGCGGTCGCTGGCCGCGAATCCTCAGCTTCCCCAATACGCAATGCGAAGCGCAACAATCGCTACTCAGAAATATGCATTTTGGGAATTCCGCCAATCCAGGAATACATATCTTTCACTCGTGGCGATGTGGCCGATATTACGAAGCGAGCCAGGTTTCGTGGTTCGGCTTGTACTCGAGAAGTGTCTGCGCTTGATACACCGTTGTGTTCGTCTCATGACCGCAACAGCGAACGGGCAAGATCCACCGCGAGTGAATAGGTCGAAGTTCGATCAGGAAACTGTCCCATCGTCTGTCGAACGCCCGGATAAATCCCCGCAATCTCGACGTCACCTGATGCGGCTGACGGAGGTGGATGCCGAGCTGAGTTCAATTCTCGAGCCCCTGGCGAACGGGTTCGCACCGGTGGCTATAGATCACCGGCCCAGTGTCCGCAGCCGGACGCGAAAATCAGACATCTGAACCGGCACCCCATATCGTTTCGCGGTGGGCCGAAACCATTCACTGTGGACGCCGCGGGCGGCAAATCACAATATCCGACAGGCCTAACGAAAAGTGTTCAGCGCTCCTGCAGTGCCTGTCTGGACGTTTTCTAAAGCCTCGCCATTTCTGTCGAATGGCCAATCGACAGGCGACATTTGTTTTCATCCGAAGGAAGTGGAGGGTGCAGCTTGACAGCGATTACGATAGCGATTGTGGACGACCACCCTCTTTTTCGAGAAGGGGTGAGCCGCACTCTGTCCGAAACCGAGGATTTCATCGTTGTCGGTGAAGGGGCAAGCGCCGATGACGCGGCGACGCTGGCGGCGTCCCAAAGGCCTGACGTCCTTCTGCTCGATGTGTCCATGCCCGGAGGAGGAATAGACGCGATTCCCGAGGTCCTGGCGCGAAGCCCACAGACAAAGGTGCTGATGCTGACCGCTTCGGAGGAAGTCGACCTCCTTGCAGCGGGATACGTCGTCAAGGGTATCGGATCACGCGGACTTGCAGAGGCCATTCGAACGGTCGTTGGAGGCTCGAGGTACATCTCGCCGAGCATGCGCGCCAAGGTGATCGAAACAAGTCTCTTCGTCGAACGGACTTCACTAACTCCCCGCGAACACGAGGTGATCGAACTGGTAGCCGGAGGACTTTCAAACAAGCATATCGGGCGCCGTCTGAACCTGCAGGAGAAAACGATCAAGCATCACATGACCGAGATACTGTCGAAGCTTGGCGTCAGCAATCGGACGGAAGCAGCAATCAGATGGCGCCAAGGCGTCTAGCGGAGACAACGTCGCGACGGCGGTGAGGCGCGGTCTGATCGGCAAGGGTTCGAGGTCTACGACCGTTGGAATCCTAGCCGTCTCCTCCAAACGCAAAAAGCATTCCGCATCCGTTGCGGCGCTCGGGCGCCCGACATCGGTCAATGCATCATCAGGGAGGTTCTGACTGGAAATCAGCAACATCGCTAAAACCTCCCTGATGTCCTTTCAGCAAGGATCAGGAGAATCTAAGCCGGATCGCGCTGAGGGAAAGCCGGACTTAAGTCCGGCTGGCGACGCCAGGACACGCTGCTCATATGTCATGCGAGGTAACCTGAAGGTCCGTGGAGGGGCGGGACAGGAGGAGAAAATGAAGTTCGGCCCCGATAACTACAATCACGAAGAGCGCTGCGCGCAAGGCCATAGTTCGGCGTCGACGATCGCGACAATCGAAGCAGCCCTTTCCGCCGATCCGGATATCGACAGCAGTGCCATCGAGATCAGGATGCTCGGCCCTGTCGTCCTGCTCGAAGGCTATATAAGCAACGCCACAGACCGCGAGAAAGCCATCTCGCTTGCTGCGATGATCGTCGGCGAGGAGAACGTCCAGGACCGGATGCTGAGCCGTTTTCCAACGCAGTAGACAGCCGAATCCTACGGCTCGGACCAACGTCTGACCAAGCCCCGGCATGAGGTCCTACGTCTGGAACACTTCCTGCATCTTTCGGTTTGGCTCCGCAGCGGAACCAACCGCATCCAAGGAGGAAAACAGATGAATATCAAAGTAGTAGGAATCGCCGCCGGCATCCTGTTGGCATCGACTTCTGCCTTTGCGCAGTCGTCTACGGCAACAGGCGCAGCAGGTGGTGCCGCAACGGGTGCAGTCGTTGGCGGCCCGGTGGGTGCTGCTGTCGGCGGCATCGTCGGCGGCGTGGCAGGTAGCGTTATTGATCCGCCGCCGCAGAAGGTGGTGACCTATGTTCAGCAGGCTCCGGCCCCGACCAAGCGCGTCGTGGTGAAGGAGAAGGTCGTCGTCGGACAGCCTCTGCCGGAGACCGTGGTCGTCACGTCAATACCCGATGACCCCAAATATGCATACGCGATCGTCAATGATGAGCGTGTGATCGTCGAACCTTCCTCCCGGAAGGTCATCCAGGTCATTCAGTGACCTTCGGGCGGCTTCGGCCGCCCCTTACGACAATCAGGGCATGCATGCAAACGCATGAGAATGCGGGACGGAATCGCGTGCCCGAAAATTCGGAGATTGATCATGAAAAGCAACCATCTCACCATGCTCGTGGCAGCCTTGTCACTCAGCGTCTCGCCACTTGCTACATTGCCCGCCGCAGCCCAACAGGACACCAAGAGCAGCGGCCAGGCCCAGTCCGGTTCTCAGACGGGCACGGATGTCGGTTCGCAGTCCGGCTCCAAGACCACCGGCACGGACTGTACCCCCGACGCTTCGGGAGCCTGCCCGCAAGGCAAGGGCCAGTCATCGCAGCAGAAATCTGGCCAGGGCTCGGACATGAAAAAGAGCGCCGAACAGCCTTCGAACAATAAGTCTTCGACGAGCGGAACTGCCTCCGGCAAGTCTTCGACAGAAGCCAAACCCGGATCGCAAGACGCCGGCGGCGCCACCACGACCGAACAGAAACCCGCCGCCAAGTCCGGCAGCACCGATACAAGCGGCACGGCCACCTCAGGCACGAAGAGCAGCACGCAAAATGCCAAGCCTGCAGAAGGCTCGGGCAACGCCGCCACCACGCAAAGCGGCGATGCGTCGAAGCAGTCGACCGACCAGAACTCTTCGACGACGAACAAGAGCTCTTCGGAAACCAACGTCAACAACAACACCACGACCAACAATCAGACGTCCAACACCAAGACCAACGTCAACATTTCCGTCGAACAGCAGACCGAAATTCGAACAGTGGTGAAGGAGGTCCATGTCGAGCCGGTGAAGGAAGTGAATTTCACGGTCTCCGTCGGAACGAAGATCCCGAAGAAGGTTCGCCTCGAACCACTGCCGCCACGCATCGTGAAGATCGTTCCGCAGTATGAAGACTACCGCTTCTTCATCCTTGCAGATGGCCGGATCGTCATCGTCGATCCCGATGCTCTCACGATCGTCTACATCATCGAGGCTTAACAGGCATGTCCCGGCGGCGCAAAGACGCCGCCGGAGCCGCAGGAGTGATCAATGATCTACCATGAAGATAAGTCGTCCGGCGTCGCGTTTCCTGTCGTCGTCATCCTGATTGCTATGGTCGCCATCGTCGGCAGTCTGGCGCTATCCTCGGGCCACCAGACATCGGCTCGGGTTTGGGTTCCTGGTAGTTCGGGAGGACTTCATATGAATCATCACGCTGACGGGTCGCCGAACGAGGTTTTGGGTATTCATGGGGTAACCGGGTTGCGGTCACATCAGGCCGCGAGGATCTGATGCTATCCGGCATCGTCAATCGCTTCCGTGCCAGGGGGCTGACCGCGCGGGTCGCGATTGCCGCAACTGGGGTGCGCCGCATGCGCAGGCACGGGTAAGAGCGCGCGATACTTTATAACGGGCCGCCTGATGCTACTTCCAGCCGGGACAGGGCACCGAAATCTCGGCTGCACGTCGGACTTCCAAGTGATAGGTGCTTATCCTAAGGGACAGCGTGCCGACATTCAGACGTCCGCTCCTTCAAGCGAAATGCTGGCAAAAATCTCGTCAATGCCCCTGCCCCACACGACCCCGTCCACGGATCGTCAGGATTTCTCACGGAGAAATGGCGGTAGTCATTGGCGCGCCGCGACCGGTTTCCTGAAGATGCGCAATTTGCGAGCCCAGCCTATTGGGTCTTTGAGAATTCCCACCGTATTTTCTTATGAGTTTCGTTGTTGTCCGGCTCAATGAGCAGTCTATGGCGCCCGCATCTGGTCACAATGCGATGTCATATGCAGCGTCCGAAAGGCTGGTTTGTCACTCTATGCTTTCAAAACTGATCGTGATTGCCATCGTGTCCCCTGCGCTGATGCTTACCGCTTGCTCGCATCCCGAGCCGCTTCAGACGTCCACAGTTGCTCCGGTCGCTGCGACGGCAGTTCCGATCACTGACCAAACGGTGATTGCGGAAACCGTGGGACGGGCCACGGTCGGTTCTGATCCGCTAGCGTGGGCCAACCCGTCAACTGGCAGCGCCGGGGTGATCGAGCAGGTCCGGCCGGGTACAAACAATCCAAACGGATGCCGCGACTTCGTCACAAGCAAGCAAAGTCTTGAGGGCGTGACTCGGTTCAATGGCGTCGCTTGTCCAGCAGATGGGTCTTGGAAGATAAACGGCTCGTCGGGCTTGCACTAGACCAAGTTGGACGGTTCAGCGATTGCTCTTGCATTCTACTCCCTATTGCGGATCTAAATCGAAATTTCCTGCCGTCAGCAGCGGTTCATCGCGTCCGGCACTTCACCACCCAATATCTAGGCGATGGATTGGTCTCGGCGTTTGTCGTCGATGCAAGCACTGTCTGCACCAATTTCAGTGGATACCTTTGCCTCTCCGTGACTAAGCGCAGCAACGAACGCCGTCTGCCCAGATTTGCTGATTGGCTGAGACCATGCCTTATGTCATGGGCTACAGTTATTTCCCCCATTGAGGTTTTGTCCGCCGGTGATCTTGGTCGCCGGCGGGATTGGTCGGACGAAGATAAGGTCAGATCGTCGAGGAAAGCCTGCAAGGCTTTAGGCAGGGGTCGGCGACGGCGTGGCGATTTGGATTGTCGCGTTCACTCGTTGGCATCGAGAATACCGTAGTGGCCTTCTGAGCAGCTTTGGTGGTAGGCCCAATCTCCAAAGACTACACACATGGCCGAAATGTCATATCCTGGTTACGCCAGGGCATCCGACGGCATTGCTTCTTCGTCGTAGATCTTGCAACGAAACCGGCTGGAAAGGCCGCAAGAATCGAAGTGGACAAGAGCAAGGGCCAACTGAGAGCATATAGCGCCGATGGCTCTTTTGCTGGCGGATTATCCAGCAGCGATCGGGAGTGAGTCAAACCCCTCACCCACTGGCATTCATACGGTGAGAACGGTGGCGATCAACCCCACCTCCTGACGCTTCCCCAGGCCCGAATGGATCTGTTGGAACCGTGTGGATCGATCTGCCGGAACCGACCTTCGGTATTCACGGCACGCCGGAGCTGGATCGCATCGACAAGACGGGATCCGATGGCTGTGTCCGACTGACGAACTGGGATGTGGAAGAGCTTTCCAAGCTCATCAGCACAGGCGTTCCAGTGCAATTCATCTGACGGCGGAACCCCGCCAGCCAGGAAGCAATTCCATCTAGCCAGATTTTCACTCTTGAGCGTCATGACCACCACGACGACGCCTTCCGCTGACCAATCATAGGTTATCATTCCTCCGAGTTGACCAGGGATGCTTCTATTGCTTGCGTGGCTACGGTCGAGAAGGCAACGTTCATGTCCGCCCGCAAACGATTTGTACCACAACCGCAGACAATTGGTTTGATTGACCCGGACCTCACAAGATCGTAGTAGACCCGCTCCGCAGCCCTACGTCCAGGCTTGCCAACCCAAGGGGAATAACAATGGATGTCCGATATCCGGTAGCGCGCAGGCAGCTGTTTGAAGCGGTCAAGGCACTCTCCACCTCCGCTGACAACATCCAGGCACGCCTGATCGACGCGACCGACAGTTTGTTAGCCGTCACCATCGATGAATTTTCCACCGATCCGGAATTGACGATAAAATTTGCAAGGATCCTTGATCTGATCGCGGTCGACCGGGACGATGTTGCAGCGATCGCGGTCGAGACCGCGGCCTATATGAGCGACGCCGATGCCTGCCTCATCGCGGCGCTCGTCTGTGATTTCCTCTATGAAGTCGCCTAACCAAGGCGTGCCGATCAAGCTTTGCGTAGGTGAACGACGTCAGAAAAGCGGTGACGAAGTTACTCGCTTTTCGCGATCGACCGGCGTTGGCTAATCGTGAAGCACCTGATGGATCATAGACCACCGAGCCTGCAGCGTTGGCAAACCATCTTCAGAGAGAACCCTCGGACGGACTGGAGAGCTTTTGATGGGGTGGAAAACACCGAAAATCGAATACGTGAATGGCTATAAGATCGTTGAAGTTGAAGGGCCTGCCTTCAAAGTTTACGATGGCGACCGTCAGCTCGGGGACGATTTCCCCTATCCCGGCGAAGCGGCTGCCTACGCCAACTCGTTGCCAAAACGGGATAATCCACGCAGCTGAATCCGTTTGAAAACGAGGCCTGCGTGACATTATCACCTCAGTCTTCGAGGCATCCAACCTTCTGGAGCAGCAGCGGCAGGGGACCATTACGAGGCAGCTCGCCGCATGGGTGCGGCGATCCTTGCCGTGCGAACACACAAGCAAGCTAAATGCATCCCGACCGCTTTCATCACCGACATAGAAGTCCATCCAGAATCCGAAGTCGCTCAGGTCTTCAGGCTGCCAGTCATCCTCTTTAGGAAATGTAAAATCCCTTGTATTCCCAAGCTATGCCACCCAACATCAATGACCGTTACTGTTCGTGTCCGATAACCCCAGAGACCGACACAAATGCCTGCAAGCTTTCCAGCAATCAATGACCGCAATTGGTCCATAATTGCCCTGTCCCTCGCGGCTGAATTTATCGACAACGACTATAAAGTCTCAGTCAAGGTGCGAGCGGAATACCGCTTACCGTCGTCTGATCAAAGTACGTGCTTATAAAGCAGTATCAAACCATACAGCCCCATGGCGGCTGCCAGAACGGCCTGGGCAGTCTTCGTCCAGATCGTGTCGAGTCGTTGTATGACGGGGATGGAGAAAACACATCCAACCAGGGTAAACCAAGAGAAGGCCATCAGGAAAATGATGCACGCGGCTGCTTCACCCATACCGGTGCTGAAGTCCGGCTGGGCGAGATAGAGGCCCACGAAGAAGGGAACGGACAGGGGATTACTGAGCGCTGTTGCCAAGCCCAAGCTGTAGAGCCGGAGACTCAGACTATCCGATCCAAGCTGTTGAGCTGGCGCGCCGGCAAGAGGACGGCGCGCAAGTCGGACGGCCGAATAAAACAGGATCGAGGATAGGACAACCGAAGCCCACAGATCCAGGTTATCCACCATGTTTAGGGTCGTTGCTCCTATGGCTGCGAGATAAGAGGCAATGGCGGCGCCAGAGGCGACCCCAGAGGCCACACTCAGCCGGCGACCCCAGGAGGGCCTCACGGCCACGCGAAGCACGATAAGCAGGTTTGGCCCTGGCGCGACCAGAACCAATGCATAGGACAGTGCAAGCGAGGTGAGAAGCGGCATAGCCGCCTCACATAAGCAGGTCGTGATGAACTGCCATCGCCATTGGGGGCTCGGTCACGTTCTGGATGTCGATGGTGAAGGACTTGACGGTCGATGCGCCGAGGCTGTCGGTCGCCTGGGCTGTGATTGTCAGGGCGTGATCGGCAATGGTCTCATAATCGATCGCCGCCGTTGTCTGCAATTTGTTGCCGACAAGCTTGAAATGGTCGCCATCGTCGACCAGCGACCACTTGATCGAATTGCCTTCGGTGTCCGTCGCCGAGAGCAGCCCGACTGACGAGCCGACCTTGATGTTCTCATTGATGCTGGCGCGGGAGAACTTGAGGTCGTGCGGGGCGGTGTTGACCGCAGGCTCGGCGACATCCTTGACCGAAATCGCAAAGGTCTTGTCGACCGACACTGTGCCGTCCGAGACCTCGACGGTGATAGCGAAGGAACTCTTCGCCTCGAAATCGAAGCCCTTGGCGGTGATCAGCCTGTCACCTTTCAGCGAGAACTGCCCGTCGGCGTCGTCGATGAGCTTGAATTTCAGCGTGTCGCCGTCGCCGTCGAAGGCCGAAAGCAGGCCGAGCGTCGTCCATTGCGGCGTGTCCTCAGCGACGACCATCCTGGAGAGCTGGATGTTGGCCGGCGCGGTGTTGACCGGTGGCGGCTCGCCGGTTCCCAGATCAATCGTGCGATCGGCGAATTGCGCGAATTCAATATCGAGGCCGTAAGTGTCCTTGCCTTCCGCAACGCTCGTAATGGTGTGAAGATCTGGATTCCATTGGTAATCGGCGTAGTTGCCGGCGAAAACGATTATGTCGCTGCCATCGCCACCGGAAAAAATGTCGTCACCGCCGCCGCCCGATATCCGGTCGTCGCCTTTGCCGCCACTCAGGATGTTGGCAAGCCTGTCCCCGATAAGCGTGTCGCCGTAGTCGGAGCCGGTCAGGTTCTCGATCGAGAAATACTTGTCTCCCGCCGCATCCCCGGTGTTGACGGAGGAGTCGGCGAGATTGGCCGTCACGGCCTGCGTCGCATCCGAATAGGAGGCGGTGTCATTGCCAGAACTGATAGCGCCGTAGCTTGGCACATCCACCGAGACGTGCAGCTGATAATCGTAGGCCCTGTTGTAGTAATTATCGACCACCAGGTAATAGTCGCCGGTATTCTGGACCGTAAATGTCAGGTGGGAATCTTTTACATTCGTCGATCCCGGATCGAGCGGCCCAGTCATATCGTCATTGTAGGCGAGGTCGAGCCCGCGCGCGGCGTATAAGCGGATGTTCGTGTCCGTGGTCACGCTCGGCGACGTGGTGTCGATGTCGAAGGTCGCGGTGGTGCCGGCAAGGAGCCGGAGATGGTAGTAATCAAAGCCGTTCTCACCGGTCGAGGCGTTAACCGTTACGTGCGGCAACGACGTGGCGTTGGCGATGTCAGCATTGGCGTCCAGGCTGAAGCGATCCGTCAGATCGAGCGCCTTGTCGGCGGAGGAAAGATCGAGCGTGGCGGGCTTGACGACCTCGCCGCTGCCCTTGCCGATCGGCGAAACCGGGCCATCCGCCGAGACATGAAGCTGGTGCGCCATATTGCCGTTGCCGGAATGCGTGATGTAATAATCGCCTGTCGTGGCGACGGTAAAGGTGATGAAGGAGTCGATCGAGTTAACCGAGCCGGGATCGAGCTGTCCACTCATCGCCTTGTCGAAGGCGACCTGCACGTGCGCCGAGTCGTAGAGGCCGAGTTGGCTGTAGGTCCCGTAAGGCAGGCCATCGACATCGAGCGTCACCGTCGTCCCGGCGTTGAGATGGACGCGATAATAGCCCTCGCTGTAGGCCTGTTCGCTGGGAAGGTTGATCGTGACATGCGGCACCGTGGTCGAATCCTGGACATTGGCATCGGCAAACACGCTGAAGCTGTTGGAGATATCGAGCGCCGTGGCGAAGGAAGAAATCGCGTTGCCGAAAGGCTTCGTCACCGAGCCGCTGCCGAGGCCAACGCCCGCAGGCTGATCGTCGCCGTAGAGCACGTCCGCGCCCGCGCCGCCGCGAAGGATGTCGTTGCCGGCCCCGCCCAGCAGGCCGTCATTGCCGGCTCCGCCGTTCAGCGTGTCGTTGCCCTCCTTGCCCGAGAGCGCATCGTTGCCGCCGCCGCCGCTCAAGGTGTTGTCAGCGATATTGCCCGATATCGTGTCCGCTCCGGATCCGCCCTTGGCGTTCTCGATCAACGAGCGCGGATCGTTGTCATAGAGTAGCGCGCTGGCGATATTGCCCTCGGGCGGCGTGATGATGTTGCTCGCCGAAAGATTGCGAACGGCCAGCTGGCTTTCGGAGAAAGTCGACATCGCACCGGGGGCGAGGTCAATCTTGAGGTCACTGCTGTAGTTCGACAGATCGTAGGTATCGACGCCGCCGCCATCCCAGACCGTGCCGTAGATGGTGTTCGTCGCCGGGGCGCCCTGGCCGACGCCGTTGTGGAATTGCTCGCCTGTGGTTGGGTCCCATGAATAGGTCGTGTCGCCGCCGTTGGTGGTGAAGTTGGCGCCGTAGAGATATTGAAGAGCCGCGATATCTAATGGCATGAAGCTCTGCTGCGACTGGTCTCCGGCGGAGTAGCCGTACGAGTGGTCGGATCCGAAGAAGATGGAGTCGTCGGCGCTGTGCCCGCCCTGATCCAGGCCGAGGGTCTCAGCCACGCCCCTCATGATCTCCAGGAAGCCGAAATTGCCCTTTACCGGCTGGCCGAAGAAGAAATTATCCTGGCTGAACCAGGCGTCGCCCGCCTCGGCCGTGTGGCCGGGCGCATTGAACATCGTCGAATCAAAATTCTCGATGGGTGGCGCGTCGCTGTCGTAGACTGTCTTCAACTGGCTGAACCGCAAAATGGCGTGGTCGGTCGCCGTTTCCGTCATTTCGGCAAAGTTGAGGCCCGTGTAGGAGGAGACCAAGTCAAAGGCGGACCGGGTCGCATCCTGCTGGGCGGCGGTGAAGGCGACATGCTGCGCCCACCAGGGCCCAAGTCCGACGCCCGGATATTCGAAGCCGCCAGCGGGATAATAGGAAGAACCTTGAACGGGGAAGCTGTAGGTCAAGGTCGTAGACGTCCAGCGGGTCCCCGAAAGAAGCGGGTCGATATTTGGATTTTCCGAGGGGTTTACGTCTGCGCTATCACCCGTTTCGGCGGATATAAGTGCGGCTTCAGTTATATTCGGCATCATAATTCCTTCTAAATCAACATCTTAGAATTTAACGGTGCATCGAATTCCAGCACTTAAGCCAAAACAGCGAGATTGTTTGCCGCCGAGACGAAGGTGACCTTCGATCCGTCCGGCGTGAAGCTGGCGTTCCCAGCACCTGCCGCATCCGAGCGAATGGTGACTGCTCCGCTCACGAGGTTCTTCAGGAAGATGTCGGAGTGGCCGTCCCCGTCTCCGGCCACGAGATTGGAGGCGGAGGAGGTGAAGACCGCCTTGGTTCCATCGGGAGAAATGCTGCCGCTTCCGGCCACACCCAATTGCCATTGCCGGCTTCGCCGCCAGCGTTCGAAGAGAGAATGATCGGTGTCGTCATGTCGTGCCTTCAACGTTGCTTCAGGGGCAAGTTCCGGCGCGACTGTATGGTGGGCTCTAAACAACGTCGTCCACCATAGGGATGAAAAAACAAGTTGAGCCCATTTTTGGACTGCACTATGTTTGCCGCGTCGCAGCAAATCCGAAGAGCATCCCGAATGGCAGAAAATATACCGCCGGATGTCTTCTCATCCTTGCTTGGGCAGATTTACGAATGCGCGCTCTATCCGGAACGCTGGCCTGCCACGATCGAGACTATCCGGTGCCTGTTGCCTGATATTTCAGGCCTGGACGTCGAACAACTCTCTCTGCCGGCACCGGCAGCCAGCGGCGCAGGTAACGGCAACAGGGGTGGCGGCGATATCAAGATCGCCGCCGTGGCTGATCTCGACGCCATCCTCATCGGGCATCTCGAGCGGGCGGTCTCGATCGGCCGGGTCGCCCGCGATCGGGCGGTCGCCTCCGAGCTGCACGAGGCTAATGTCGACAGCTGGGGGAGCGGCGTCCTGCTCGTCGACGAGGCGCTTTACCTCATTCGCGCCAACCGAGCCGGCGAAAGCATGATTGAGAGCGGCAATCCCGTGCGCCTGCGGGGTCGATCCCTGGAACTCCGGCCGGCCTCGGCGCAGAAGACGCTTCAGCAGGCGGTGGCGAAGGCGACCGGCGGGACGGACGGATCAGCCACGTTTGCCTCCGGCGCGCCGATCAATTTCATCGCCGATGGCGGCGGCCCGCCTGTTGTGATCCAAGTGATGGCGATGCGCGAGCATCTGAGGCCGGCGCTTCCCATCCTGCGGTCGGCGGTCGCCATCGTTCTGATCTCGCCGATGGCGACGCGCTCGCCGCCGCAGCAGGCACTGAGCGCGCTTTACCGGCTGACGCCGGCCGAGGCACGCGTGCTGCAGCTTCTGGGGGAGGGATCGATGCTCTCGGAGATTGCCGATACCCTGCAATTGAAACGCTCGACGGTGAAGACGCATATGTTGCGGATCTTCGCCAAGACTTCCACGAACAGGCAGGCGGACCTCGTGGGTCTCGCCTATTCCCTGTCCTTACCTGTTTAATCCTTCCCCATGAACATTCATCCACCGCTTCAACTGACATCGAAACTCGTCGCCATGATCTACGACTGCGTTCTCGAACCGGTCAAATGGGAGGCCTTCGTCAGCGAACTGCTGCGCGAGCTCAACTTTTCCTATGGCCTGCTCAGCATCAGCGCCTTTCCCGAGGGCAACGCCATCTTCGGCGTCAGCGTCGGGATCGAAGGGCCGTGGATGGAAAAGCTACCGGGCTACTGGGCCGATATCATGGAGATCTGGGGCGGCGATGCGCGGATCCAGCAATATCCGCTGGAAGAGCCCATCCTGCAGTCGCAGATCGCCGACGTCGGCCAGCTGAAGACCAATCCCTATTACAGCGGCTGGTTCGCGCCGCAGGGCTATATCGATGCGGTGGCGATCGGGCTGGAGCGCAACCAGCATATGGTCTCCAGCCTGGCCCTCGGACGCCACGCCACGGCCGGCCCGGTGAGCGAGGACGAGCTGAGCCAGTTGCGCCTTCTCGCCCCGCATCTGCGCCGCGCCATCTCGATCGCCCAACAGCTGGAGGTGCAGTCGATCGCGGCATCGGCATATGCCTCGGTGGTCGACAGCCTGCCTGTCGGCGTGCTTCTGGTGGACGAACTGATGGCCATCATCCATGCCAATCCGACTGCCGAAAGCCTGCTGTCGCAGCCGGGCCCGTTCCGGTCGGCCGGCAACCGGCTGGTAGTGAGGAGCGAGGGGGCTGCAGCGTTAGAACAGGCCGTCGCCAGGGCCGCATCCGATGAGGCCGCCCTTGGCCGGAGCGGCGGCGCCGGCATTCCCGTGCGCCATGCCGACGGCATCGCCTATGTCGTGCATGTCCTGCCGTTGCGCCAGCGCCAGAGCCGCGGCGCACTCTGCCTGCCGGCATCGGCCGCTCTCTTCCTCGTGCCGGCCGGTAGCCAGTCCTTGCTGCCGAGCGAACCCGTGACCCAGCTTTACGGCTTGAGCCCGGCCGAAACCCGTATCTTCGAGCTGATCGTCCGCGGCGAGACGCCGAAGGCGATCGCCAAACAGCTCGGCCTGTCCGCCAGCACCATCAAGACGCATGTCCGCAACATCTTCGCCAAGACCGGAACGCGCCGCCAGGCCGATTTCGCCCGCATGGCCGCCTCGCTTCGCGTGCTGCTTTGAGAGGCGTCAAAGGTCTGACAGCTCACTGGATTCATAATTGACAAAAAGCCTGATGTGAACGGATCCGAACCGTGAACCGGGCTTAATCGAGCACCTACTTAAACGGACGCGCGCTCGACGTCCCTTCAATTGGGCGGTCGCTATTTTTTCGCTCAAGTTGCAGACCGCCAACATCCCCGGCGCGTGCCGCTCCTAAATGCTTTCGGTAAAGGAGGCGTTATATATGAGGAAAGCATTAAATTATTTTTGTTACTAACTCCTTGTCGGCCCGCCTTGGGTCGGGAACTTCTAAGGGGTCCTACGATGCGTCGTCCAAGCATAAAGTCGAGTCTTGTCCTAATTTTCAGCGGCGTAGCGGTTCTTTTCGGCGTCGTCGCGTATCTGGCAATCGATGGTCTCAGCAAGACCAACGGTTCCACCGAGG
>NZ_LWBS01000453.1 GCF_001652265.1 Rhizobium leguminosarum | reverse complement strand
GGCTTGCCGATGCCACCTGCGGCACGATCCGATTGAAGCTGTTGAAGATCGGCGCGCAGGTCCGCGTCTCAGTCCGCCGCATCAAGGTGGCGATGGCTTCGGCCTGTCCCTATGCCGAGGAATTTGCTCTAGCTCACGCCCGAATATGCGCTGCGGCCCGATGATGCCGCCGGACCTGAACCCACCCACCAACGAAAAAGGATACATCACCGGCCCAGACAAAACGCCCCACATCGCGGCGACGGCCGCGCTCGTCTTCGCCGGCGAGCCCGGCCCCGACCGCCGCCAACAGCCCAACGTCAACCAAAGCCACGGGCGCTGTGAGAGATGCGGGCTAGAGCATGATGCCGAAAAGTGTGAGCGGTTTTCGGATGACATGATGCTCTAACTATTTAATTTAGAACAGGATTCAGATTTTAGGCCGAACAGGCCTAACTCATCCTGTTCTAGCCTCCAACACCATCTCACATCTCGTACAGCACATGCGTGGCTTTCACGGCGGCCGAGGCCCGGTTCTCGACGCCGAGCTTCACGTAAATCTGTTCGAGGTGCTTGTTTACCGTCCGCGCCGACAGTCCCAATATTTCGCCGATGTCGCGGTTGGCCTTCCCCTTGGCGATCCAGAGCAACACTTCGGATTCGCGCTGGGTAAGCGAAAAGCGCTGGCGCAGCACCTCGTCGTCGCTGCGCTGATTGGCGGCAGTGAGGCGGAAGAGATATTCGTCAGGGCCGATTGCGCCTAGGAAGGCGAGCTGCAGCGCCGCCTGGCCAGCATGGGCGATCGAGATGATGCCATCGCGCACGGCCGCGACCCGGTCGCGCATCCAGCCAGCGATATGGCGGACGACGATTTCCATGCCGTCGTCGCTGCCCATGGCGGCATTGACCAGCCGTGTCGCCTGCGGCGTTGACCAGTGGATGGCGCCGTCGCCCTTGACTGCCAGCAGATGGCGGCCGGCTGCGTCCAGCGCAATGCGAGCGCTTTGGGCCGATCGCGCGTTGCGCAGATGGACACGGATGCGGGCGCGCAGTTCGTCGATGTTGATCGGCTTGCTGAGATAATCGACGCCACCGGATTCCAGCGCGTGCACAACATGCTCGGTCTCGGTCAGGCCCGTCATAAAGATGACAGGTACCTGCGCCGCCGCGGCGTTCGCCTTCAGCCGACGGCAGGTCTCGAAGCCGTCCATGCTCGGCATCACCGCGTCGAGCAGGATGAGATCGGGCGTGATGCGCTCGACGATACCAAGTGCCGCCGTGCCCGATGTGGCGATCAGCACGGAGAAGCCGGATTGTTCGAGTGCGTCGGTCAAGAAGCCGAGTGCTTCGGCCGAGTCGTCGACGAGCAGAACGATGTCGCGGGGGAGGGAGGCTGGCTCAGCCAATGGATTCCACCTTTTCGTCGAAGTCGTGCAGGAAGGTCATGAAGCCGGCGAGATCGAAGGCGGCGACATAGGCGCGAAGTTCCTCGGTGAATGGCTGATTTGCCTCCACCTTGGCAAGGTCCGAAAGCTTGGCTTCGATGCCTCTGATATAGCCGATCTCGCCGAGCCGCAGCAGTTCCTGCACATGGGCAGCACCGGGGCTCAGCATCGGCGCTTCGATCTTAACGGGAACGGCTGGTGCGGCATCGGCATAGATCCATTTCAGGCCAAGATGCAAGGCGAGCTTGTCACGGAGTTGGCGGATGTCGACCGGCTTGCCGATTGCATCATTGTGGCTGTCGTCGCTGTCGCTGAGAACAGCCGCGTCACCGATATTGGCCGACAGCATCAGCACTGGCGCCGTCTGGCCGGCCTCACGCAGACGCGAGACGAGCTGCCAGCCGTTCATGCCGGGCATCAGGATATCGACAAGGAAGAGGTCCGGCATAATGCCCTCGATCAGCGTCAGGCATTCGCCGCCGCCCGCTGCCGTCAGCACGATGAAATCGAGCGGCGCCAGGATTTCGCGCATCATCTCGCGATGGTCTTCGTTATCGTCGACGACGACGACCGTGCGGCGCGGCCCGTCATAACCGACAATGCGCTTTTCCTGCGGTGCGGCGGCCACGGCGCGCATGACGGCAGACAGCATCAGCCGGACGCGGAAGGTCGAGCCTTCGTCCTTCACGCTTGCAACCGAGATCTCGCCACCCAGCGTGTTGGTCAGAAGCCGGGTGATCGTAAGGCCGAGGCCGAGCCCCGGCATTGGCCGCACGCTTTCGGCCTCGCCACGCTGGAAAGGCTCGTAGATGCGGGTCAGGTCTTTCTCACTGATGCCGCGCCCGGTATCGGCGACGGTGAAAGTGGCGACCTGGCTGCGATAGCCGACATCGAAGGTGACGCTACCCTCGTCGGTGAACTTGATGGCGTTGGAGAGCAGGTTGACGAGGATCTGGCGCAGCCGTTTCTCATCGGTGCGAACGAATTGCGGCAAGGCCGGCGAGCGTTCATGGATGAAGACGAGCCCCTTCGCCTGGGCCTGCGGGCGGAACATATCGACGATCTGGTCGAGGAAATCCTGGATGTTGATCTCGTTGGAATAGACCTGCAGGCGGCCGGCCTCGATCTTCGAGATATCGAGCAGGCCGTCGATCAGGCCGGAGAGATGTTCGGCGCTGCGGCGGATGACCTTGATCGAAGACTGGCGCGGCGTCGGGATCGTTTCGTCGCGCTCGAGGATCTGGGCGTAGCCGAGCACGGCGTTCAGCGGTGTGCGCAACTCGTGACTCAAGCCGACGACATAGCGGCTCTTTGCCCGGTTGGCGGCCTCAGCGGTTTCCTTGGCGTTCTGCAAGGCGGCGTCGGTCTTCTTGTGGGCGGCGATTTCCTTGAGCAGCAGCGTGTTCTGGCGCGAGGATTCCTCCTCGGCGACGACGCGGCTGTCATGGGCAAGCACATAGAACCAGCAGACGACGCCTGATATCACCGAGAAGACGAAGAAAACGATGAGGATGGTGCGGTAGACGACCTCGGCCGTTTCAGGCGAGGCGGCGGCGACCTGATGGGCGATCATTGCCAGGATGGCGCCGATGGCGGTCAATGCCAGCACGACGGCGATGCCGTAGCGGCCGAGGCGTGTCGTCAGCTTCTCGATGATGGTCTGAGGCAGCAGCACCTTGGCGACGGTGCCGACTTGGGCATTGAAACGAGCGGCCGGCTTGCACATGTCGTGGCAGCGGCTGTCGAGCGAACAGCAGAGCGAGCAGATCGGCGCGGCATAGGCCGGACACCAGGCCATGTCCTCCGGTTCGAAGGGATGTTCGCAGACCGAGCAGGTGATGCTCGTCAGGTTCTTCCAGCTTTGGCGCGGCTTGCGGGCGAGATAGAACTTGCCTTTGGTCGCCCAGGCGATGACAGGCGAGGCGATCAGTGCGACCACGAGGGTGATATAGGGCGCGAGCGAGGCGGCAATATCGCCGAAGGCGCCGAAATGAGCGATCAGCGATACGGCCGCCGACAACGTCATGGCGCCGAGGCCGACGGGGTTGATGTCGTAGAGATGGGCGCGCTTGAACTCGATGCCCGGGGGAGCAAGGCCCAGCGGCTTGTTGATAAAGAGATCGGCGGAGATCGTGCAGAGCCAGGCCATGGCGATGATCGAGAAGATGCCGAGCGTTTCCTCCAGCAGCCGGTAGATGCCGAGTTCCATCAAAAGCAGGGCGATCGCGACGTTGAAGACCAGCCAGATGACGCGGCCGGGGTGGCTGTGGGTCAGCCGCGAGAAGAAGTTCGACCAAGCGAGCGAGCCGGCATAAGCGTTCATCACGTTGATCTTCAGCTGCGAGACGACGACGAAGGCGGCCATCAACAGCAGCGCGGCATTATGCCATGGGACCATGTAGCCGAAGGCGGTCAGATACATCTGCGCCGGGTCGGCGGCGCGATCGAGGGGGACGCCCGAGGTGAAGGTCAGCACGACCAGAAATGAACCGGCAAGCAACTTCGGTGCGCCGATGATGACCCAGCCGGGGCCGGCGAGAAAGATCGCCAGGCGGTGGCGCCACTTGCGCTGCGGGTCCGGCGGCAGGAAGCGCAGGAAGTCGGCCTGTTCGCCGATCTGCGACATCAGCGCCAGGATGACGGCGGAGGCAGCGCCGAACTCTACCAGATCGAATTCGGCGATCGTGCCTGGCGGGCCGGAGGCATGGCGGATGCCGGCGAAGGCGCGCCAGAGATCGAATTTTTCCCAGTCCAACAAGGCGATGAAGATGAAGGGAAGGATATTCAGCACGATCCAAAAGGGCTGGGTCATCAGCTGGAACTTGCTGATCAGCCGCACGCCGTGCGTCACCAGCGGGATTACCATGACGGCGCTGATGATGTAGCCGATCCAGAGCGGGATGCCGAGGGTAAGCTCCAGCGCCCCGGACATGATCGATGCCTCGATCGCAAACAGCATGAAGGTAAAGCTCGCATAGATCAGCGAGGTGATGGTCGAGCCGATATAGCCGAAGCCCGCGCCGCGCGTCAGAAGATCGATGTCGACGCCGTGGCGGATGGCGTAGCGGCTGATCGGCAGGCCGATCGCCAGCATGGCGACCGAGGCGACGATAATGGCGTAGAAGGCGTTGGTGGTGCCGTAGGAGAGAGTGATCGCGCCGCCGATCGCCTCCAGCGCTAGAAAGGAGATCGCGCCGATCGCCGTCTGCGAGATGCGCTGCGAGGAGAAATGGCGAGCGCTCTTTGCGGTGAAGCGCAGCGCGTAATCTTCCAGCGTCTGGTTGGCGACCCAGCGATTGTATTCGCGTCTCACCGGAATGATGCGTTGGCGCGCTGCCATGTCTTCCTTTCCGGCATTCCGGTTGGGCCCATCGTCTCTCCGGCAGTTTTGGCGGGATGGTTTGGAAAGGCAAGAGGCGGGCACCGACTGGTTCACAGAATGGCAATATTTTTGCAATTGATCTGTCACATAAGAGCTCTAACTCTCCCGGCGTTCGTTCAACCATTTCGGGTATCACCATGTCTGTTTTAAGCCTTTGCCGCGTGAGCACCGCCGTCTGCCTTCTTTCCATCGTGCCATCGCTTGCCAGCGCCGAGCAGTCCACGGCGGCGAAAGTGCCTTATGCGGAGGCCGGAAACACCAACAAACGCGGTGACGCCTGCTTCTCGACGGTGGACACCAATGCCGCCGTTCATCTTCTCTCCGGCTTCCTCGAAATCTGGACCCCGCGCACGCCTTTCGTCGATGCGGGTGTCGAAGCGCCGGCCAAGGATAATTGCCCGGCCGTCGCCAAGACGGATTGGGACGGCATTCCGTCCAGCAAGACCGACGGCCATATCGTCAACGAGGCCGTCCATGACGCCAACATCGCCTATGTCGTCAAAGCGACGCGGGCGCGGACGGCCGATCAGGCGGTGGCCGCCTATCTCGATGATCGGCGCGGGAAGAATGCCAGCATCGTCGATGGCCTCGGTCCGCTGACGGAGGCCTGGAAGGCCGGCTCGAAGCAGACCACCACGATCACCGAGGTGGCGGCCGATGCGACGACGGTCAAATACGACGACAAGGGCAACAATCGCGGCGCCGGCAGCAAGCCGGACGCGGAAAACAAGACCGATGCCAACCCCGACATGGGACTTGCAATCGACTTCATCAACGCCGCCAGCGGTGACGGCTCGACGGAGCCGGCCAAGCGCTATTTCAAATATGGCCGTCCCTACCGCTGGAGCCAGGACGTGTCGGTCGTCCCGACGCTGGAGCCCGCCAAGAGCGGCAAGCCGGCCGAGGACGGCGGTTTCCCGAGCGGGCATACGGCGGAAGCCTAGCGGGATGCGCTGGTCATGGCCTATCTCGTCCCGCAGCGCTTTCAGGAAATGATCACGCGCGCTAGCGAACTGGGCGAAGACCGCATCCTCGCCGGCATGCATTCTCCTCTCGACGTAATGGCTGGCCGCATGCTCGGCACGGCGACGGTCGTCTACAATCTGAATAAGGCCGATAATGCCGCGCTGAAGAACGACGCTTACAGCCAAGCGCAGTCATGGCTTATCGCCAAATCAGGTGTTGCGGATGCGGGCGCGCTCGAAGTCGCTGCCCATGCGGCACCGCTGGCTACAGATCGTTTCGTCGATCATGACGCCAATCGCGCCTACGTGCTGCAGCGCTTGAGCTACGGCATGCCGACGATCCATGCGACCGATCAGCCGGCGCGCGTACCGCAGGGCGCCGAAGAGCTTCTCGAAACGCGTCTGCCCTATCTGGGCGGCGAGCAGCGCCGCGCCGTGCTGAAGACGACGGAGATCGCTTCCGGCTATCCGCTGCTCGACGACGCGGAAGGCTACGGCCGCCTCGACCTGTTTGCCGCCGCCGATGGCTACGGCGCGTTCGAACAGGACGTGACCGTGACGATGGACGCGGCAAAGGGCGGTTTCAATGCGATCGATACCTGGCGGAACGACATCACCGGCAAGGGCAGGCTGGTGAAGCGCGGCGAAGGCATCCTCGGGCTGTCGGGCGCCAACAGCTATGCCGGCGGCACCGTGCTGGAAGAGGGGGCGCTGGTGGCTCTGTCGCCCTCGGCCTTCGGTCCCGGCGACCTGACGGTTGACCGCGGTTCGCTCGTTCTGGCGGCGGACAAGCCCGTGACCGTCGGCGGCGACTATCAGCAGCTTACCACGGCCGTGTTGAAGCAGAGGCTCGGCGCGAACGGCGAGGGGGCGCTGATCGTCCATGGCAAGGCGGTGCTGGCCGGCGAACTCGATGTGACGCTTGCCGACGGGTTTGTCCCGACGCCCGGAACGAAGATCGAGATCCTGAAGGCGAGCGTCGTGACCGGCGCCTTCGAAAAGCTGACCGTCGCGGGCCATAGGGCGAGCCTCTCTTACGGTCCGAAGGCCATCGTCTTGACGATCGACGGATAATTGCTCCGAGAGGATCGACCGGGCATCTCCCGCGGTGGGGCCGGGCATCTCCCGCGGGCGGTGGGGGATGCCACCTCTCTCCCGGCCCGCTGCCTGTTTGCCCCCCGCGCCTACGTCAATCGACGTATGTGTTTTCGCGCTGCAGCACCCGATAGTTCTTTAAGCAACAGTTAATCTCCGTTTCCGGTCTGTTGCGGAACAAGAAGAGGGGAGTTCAACCAGATGAATCTCAAATCCACTATTACGGGCGCAGCGCTCGGCGCCATCATGGCGGCGTCGGCTGCCTTCGGCAGTGCAGTTGCCGCCGACGACACGATCAAGGTCGGCATTCTACACTCGCTCTCCGGCACCATGGCCATCTCCGAGACCACGCTCAAGGACGCCATGCTGATGCTCATCGACGAGCAGAACAAGAAGGGCGGCCTTCTCGGCAAGAAGCTCGAGGCCGTCGTCGTCGACCCGGCTTCCGACTGGCCGCTGTTTGCCGAAAAGGCACGTGAGCTGATCCAGAAGGACAAGGTTGCCGCCGTCTTCGGTTGCTGGACGTCCTCGTCGCGCAAGTCCGTTCTGCCGGTTTTCGAAGAGACCAACTCGATCCTCTTCTACCCGGTCCAGTATGAAGGCGAAGAGTCCTCGCGCAACATCTTCTACACCGGTGCTGCTCCGAACCAGCAGGCCATTCCTGCCGTCGACTACCTGATGGAAAAAGAAGGCGTCAAGCGCTTCGTTCTCGAAGGTACGGACTACGTCTATCCGCGCACGACCAACAAGATTCTCGAGGCATACCTGATTTCGAAGGGTATTCCGAAAGAAGACATCATGACCAATTACACGCCGTTCGGCTTCTCCGACTGGCAGACCGAAGTTTCCAAGATCAAGGAATTCGGTTCGGCCGGCAAGAAGACCGCCGTCGTCTCTACGATCAACGGCGATGCCAACGTTCCGTTCTACAAGGAACTCGGCAACAAGGGCATCAAGGCAACCGACATCCCGGTCGTCGCCTTCTCAGTCGGCGAAGAAGAGCTTGCCGGCCTCGATACCAAGCCGCTCGTCGGCCATCTCGCTGCCTGGAACTACTTCGAATCGGTCGAAAGCCCTGCCAACAAGAAGTTCATCAAGGAATGGCACGCTTTCACCAAGAACGACAAGCGCGTGACGAACGACCCGATGGAAGCTGCGTATATCGGCTTCAACGCATGGGTTAAGGCCGTCCAGGCTGCCGGCACCACCGATACCGACAAGGTTCTCGACACCATCATCGGCGTCAGCGTTCCGAACCTCTCCGGCGGTTATGCGACCGTCATGCCGAACCACCACATCACCAAGCCGGTGCTGATCGGTGAAATCCAGGCCGACGGCCAGTTCGAAATCGTCCAGCAGACACCTGCCGTCGTCGGCGACGAATGGTCAGATTACCTGCCTGATTCCAAGGACCTGATCTCCGATTGGCGCAAGCCGATGTCCTGCGGCAACTTCAACGTTGCTACCGGCAAGTGCGGTGGCAAGGGCTCCTGAGTACGACCTCGATCCGATGACTGCATGAAGGCTTCCGTCCGGGTTTGACCCCGGGCGGAAGCTCCGTCCCAGCGATTGCGCCGCGAGGCCAACACTATCAAGGGCGAGAAAGCCGATGTATCGCGCCATAAAGATTTTCCTCATCACGGCTTGCCTGACATTTTCGGGTCTGACACTTTCGGGCGTGATAATCTCGAGCGAAGTCCAGGCCCAGGACGATATCCACGTGCTTATCGACGCGCTCGGCGTCGGCGACTTCCCGGAACGAGAAGCGGCCATCAAAGCGCTGGTCGCTTCCAAGGACCAGCATGTCAGCCAGATCCTGCAGCAGTTGAGCGACGGCCTTCTCTACGTCAATTCCGATGGCGGCCCGGTTCTCCTCCAGGGCGGTACCGATGACGAACCGACCTATTCCGATCCGATCACCGGCGAAGCCGCTGCCGATGTCGATCCGGATCTGATGACGAAGGTCAAGATCAACAACGCGCTTCGCGGCGTCATCGGCGCCGCCACCAGCCAGTTGACGCTGATGAGCCCGGACCGTTCCGCCCGGCTTGCCGCGGCGCAGGGCCTTCTGAAAGATGCCGATCCCGCCAATCTCGACCTGCTGAACTCGGCGCTTGTGGCCGAAAAGGACGCTGAGATCAAGAATACGATGGAAGCGGCGCGCGCAGTGCTGCTGCTCAAGACGGATGCGAGCGTCGAAGACAAGAAGGCTGCGATCGATACGATCGCGGCGCGCGGCAATCGCGATGCGCTGACCATCCTCACGACCACACTCGAAACCGCGCCTGACGACCTGAAGCCGGCGATCCAGGCGGATATCAGCGCCATCAATCGCAGCCTGGCGCTGTGGGATATCGTCCAGAACGTCTGGTACGGATTGTCTCTCGGCTCGGTACTGCTGCTTGCCGCGATCGGCCTTGCAATCACCTTCGGCGTCATGGGCGTCATCAACATGGCGCACGGCGAGATGGTGATGATCGGCGCCTATACGACCTATGTCGTGCAGGAATACATTACCTCCGCCTTTCCTGAACTTGCCGATTATTCGCTGGCCTTTGCCGTGCCTGCGGCCTTCGTCTTTACGGGCTTCGTCGGTCTGGTGATCGAGCGGGCCGTCATCCGCTACCTCTACGGCCGGCCGCTCGAAACGCTGCTCGCCACCTGGGGCGTGTCACTCATCCTGCAGCAGGCGGTGCGCAGCATCTTCGGCCCGACCAACCGCGAGGTCCGCAATCCGACCTGGATGTCCGGCGTCTTCGATCTCGGCGGGCTCTCCATCACCTGGAACCGACTGTGGATCATCGTCTTTTCGATGGTGGTCTTTGTGGCGCTGCTCCTGCTGCTCAAGCGGTCCGCCTTCGGCCTGCAGATGCGTGCCGTTACGCAGAACAGGCGCATGGCGTCGTCGATGGGCATCCGCACCGGCTGGGTCGATGCCTTCACCTTCGCGCTCGGCTCGGGCATTGCCGGCATCGCCGGCGTGGCGCTCAGCCAGATCGACAATGTCTCGCCGAACCTCGGTCAATCCTACATCATCGACAGCTTCATGGTCGTCGTCTTCGGCGGTGTCGGCAATCTCTGGGGTACACTCGTCGGTGCACTCTCGCTCGGCGTCGTCAACAAGTTCCTCGAGCCCTTCGCTGGCGCCGTGCTCGGCAAGATCCTGGTGCTCGTCATCATCATTCTCTTCATCCAGAAGCGTCCCCGCGGGCTCTTCGCACTCAAAGGAAGGGCGGTGGAAGCATGATTACGGCCTTCCTTCTCCGATCACTCGATCGCAAGATCGTCATTGCCATCGCCCTCCTGCTTCTGGTCGCCGTCCTTGTGCCTGTCCTGAACCTGATGACGGGGCCGACCAATCCGCTGCATGTGCCGACTTATATCATGTCGTTGTTCGGCAAGTATCTGACCTATGCGCTGCTGGCGCTGGCGCTTGATCTCGTCTGGGGCTTCTGCGGCATCCTCTCCCTCGGCCACGGTGCTTTCTTTGCGCTCGGCGGCTATGCGATGGGCATGTATCTGATGCGCCAGATCGGCACGCGCGGCAGCTACGGAGATCCGATCCTACCCGACTTCATGGTGTTCCTGAACTGGAAGGATCTGCCCTGGTTCTGGTACGGCTTCAACCATTTCTGGTTTGCGGCGCTGATGGTGCTCGTCGTGCCCGGCCTGCTCGCCTTTGTCTTCGGCTGGTTTGCCTTCCGCTCACGCGTCAACGGCGTCTATCTCTCGATCATCACCCAGGCGATGACCTACGCGTTGCTGCTGGCCTTCTTCCGCAACGACATGGGCTTCGGCGGCAATAACGGCCTTACCGATTTCAAGGACATTATCGGTTTCAACGTCCAGGCTGACGGCACGCGTGCAGTCCTCTTTGCGGCAACTGCGATCTTCCTTGCCCTGTCGCTGCTGCTCGCCTCGGCGATCGTGCGTTCGAAGTTCGGCAAGGTGCTGGTCGGCGTGCGCGACGCCGAAAGCCGTACGCGCTTCCTCGGTTACCGCGTCGAGCACTTCAAGCTCTTCACCTTCGTCGTCTCGGCGATGATGGCTGGTATTGCCGGTGCGCTCTACGTGCCGCAGGTCGGCATTATCAATCCCGGCGAATTCGCGCCTGCCAATTCGATCGAAGTCGTCATCTGGACCGCGGTGGGCGGGCGGGCGACGCTGATCGGCCCGATCATCGGCGCGATCCTCGTCAACGGCGGAAAGACGATCTTCACCGGCCTCTTCCCGGAGTTCTGGCTGTTTGCGCTCGGCGGCCTCTTCGTTGCCGTCACGCTGTTCCTACCCAAGGGCGTCGTCGGCACGATCGCCCAATATCTCGGAAAGCGGAAGACGGTCTCCAATTCTGCTCCGCCGGCGGCACAGGAAGATGGCATCGAGCCGAAAATACAGGCAGCGGAGTGAGCGCCATGGTCCCCGACGTCAAACCCAACAGCGTACTTTATCTCAACGGCGTCTCGGTTTCTTTCGATGGCTTCAAGGCACTGAATTCGCTGTCGATCGTCATCGAACCCGGTGAACTCAGAGCCATCATCGGCCCGAACGGCGCCGGCAAGACGACGATGATGGATATCATCACCGGCAAGACCAGGCCCGACGAGGGTGAGGTTTTCTTCAACGGCACGGTTGACCTCACCAAGAAGGACGAGGCCGATATCGCCCAGCTCGGCATCGGCCGCAAGTTCCAGAAGCCGACGGTCTTCGAAAGCCATACGGTCTGGGACAATCTGGAGCTGGCGCTGAACCGCCGTCGCGGCGTGTTCTCGACGCTGTTCTACCGGCTTTCGGGCGAGGACAAGGCGCGCATCGAGGAAATCCTCGAAACCGTGCGGCTGATGCATCGCCGCGACGAATTCGCCGCCAATCTCTCGCATGGGCAGAAGCAATGGCTGGAGATCGGCATGCTGCTGGCGCAGGAGCCGAAGCTCCTGCTCGTCGACGAGCCGGTGGCCGGCATGACCGATGCGGAGACGGCGGAAACTGCGATCCTGCTCAAGGATATCGCCAAAACCCGGTCGGTCGTCGTCGTTGAACATGACATGGGCTTCATCCGCGACCTCGGCGTCAAGGTGACCTGCCTTGCTGAAGGATCGGTGTTGGCGGAAGGCTCGATCGACTTTGTGAGTTCGGATCCGAAGGTTATCGAGAATTATTTGGGGCGGTGAGGGATGATGGGTTCATTGAATGTTGGTGGGTGCGTTGCCCCTCCCCAACCCCTCCCCACAAGGGGGAGAGGCTTAACCAAGCGGCTCGCTCATCGCCACGATAATCAGTATTCCCCCGAGGTAATGGGAAGCAGAACGGCAGCTCCGGATCAGCCCCTCCCCCTTGTGGGGAGGGGTTGGGGAGGGGTCTTTTTTGAACCCGCAAAGCTTCAGGAGACGGCATCATGCTGACAGTCGAAAACGCAAACCTCCACTACGGCGCCGCTCAGGCGCTGCGCGGCATCTCGATCAAAGCGGAGATGGGCAAGATCACCTGCGTGCTGGGGCGTAACGGCGTGGGGAAGAGTTCTCTTCTTCGCGCCGTTACCGGCCAGCATCCGCTGTCGGCGGGCACCGTCACCTTCAATGACACCAGGCTCAACGGCCTGCCGCCCTTTGCCCGCGCCAAGCAGGGCATCGGCTATGTGCCGCAGGGGCGCGAGATCTTCCCGCTGCTCACCGTCAAGGAAAATCTCGAAACCGGCTTTGCTCCGCTTGGCCGCCGCGACCGCAACATCCCCGATGACATCTTCAGTCTCTTCCCGGTGCTGAAGTCGATGTTGTCACGTCGCGGCGGCGATCTTTCTGGCGGGCAGCAGCAGCAGCTGGCGATCGGGCGGGCCATGGTGACGCGGCCTCGGATTCTCGTGCTCGACGAGCCGACCGAGGGCATTCAGCCATCGATCATCAAGGATATCGGCCGGGCGATCCGTTATCTGCGCGACTCCACCGGCATGGCGATCCTGCTCGTCGAGCAGTATCTCGATTTCTGCCGCGAGCTTGCCGACTATGTCTACATCATGGACCGCGGCGAAATCGTGCATGAAGGGCTTGCCGAGACGCTGGATACGCCGGAGGCCCGCCGCCACCTGACTGTCTGACTGTCTGACTGTCTGGCTGTCTGGCTGGCAGATGCCGCATTTTGCAGCAGAGGGCCGCGGCGTCCTGGAAAACCTCCCGCCGCCGCCAGAGGTCTGCTCGGGGCGGCATAGGAATTGCTTGCTTTCCGCTATCCGTGCGCTTGAATGAAAACCAGGGGCGCGACCGAAAGGGACGATATGACGATTGCGGCGGCAGGCACGAGACCGCAAAGAGCGGAAGGGCGCGGGCATCTGGCGGCAAAGCTGTTCGATGGCCGCACGCGCATTCGTGAACTCTATCAGGAGGGGGCAGCGAAAATCCGCCTGCCCGATACCTTCGATGCCTCCATGGAAGCCGTCATCATCAACACATCAGGCGGGCTGACGGGTGGCGATCGGATGGATTGGAGCGTTGATGCGGGCGCCGGCACGCGCATCGACGTCACCACCCAGGCTTGCGAGAAGATCTATAAGGCATCGGCCGGCATCGCCGAGGTGGCGACCAGCATCAAGGTCGGAGCCCAAGCCCGCGTCGACTGGCTGCCGCAGGAAACGATCCTCTTCGACCGGGCCGCACTTTTCCGCCGGCTGGACGTCGATCTTGACGAGAGCGCCGAATTTCTGGCTGTCGAAGCCGTGCTGCTCGGCCGCAAGGCGATGGGTGAGGCGGTGGTATCAGGGCTCTTCCGCGACCGCTGGCGCATCCGCCGCTCGGGTCAACTGATCCACGCCGAGGAACTCAGACTTTCCGAAGGCGTGGCGGCGCTGGCGGCGCGGCAGGCCGTGCTCGGCGGACAGGTGGCCTTTGCGACGTTGCTTTACGCCGGGCCGCTTTCGGAAGCCTATCTCGGCAAGGTCCGGCCGCTCGTCGAAGGATCGATGGGCGGCGCGAGCGCTTGGAATGGCAAGCTCGTCGTCCGTCTGGCAGCAGCCGACGGCTTCTCACTCAGAAAAATCCTGATCCCCGTCATTTCCGCCTTGCGCAATGGTGCGCCTGTGCCGAAAGTCTGGAATCTATGAACTTAAGCAATTGGACAAGCAGATGGACAAGCGATGAACCTCACTCCGAGAGAAAAAGACAAGCTGTTGATTTCGATGGCGGCGATGGTGGCGCGGCGGCGGCTGGAGCGCGGCGTCAAGCTGAACTATCCCGAAGCGATCGCGTTGATCAGCGACTTCGTCGTCGAAGGCGCCCGCGACGGCCGCCCGGTTGCCGAGCTGATGGAAGCAGGCGCCCATGTGATCGGCCGCGACCAGGTGATGGAGGGGATTGCAGAGATGATCCACGACGTGCAGGTGGAGGCGACGTTCCCGGATGGAACCAAGCTCGTCACCGTGCACGAGCCGATCCGTTGAGGAGATAGGAATGCTCGAGCTCAGACCCAATTGCGAATGCTGCGACAAGGATCTGCCGCCTGATAGCATTGAGGCACGGATCTGCACCTATGAATGCACCTTCTGCGCCGATTGCGTGGACGGCGTGCTGAAGGATGTCTGCCCGAACTGCGGCGGCAATCTCGTCGCGAGGCCTATTCGGCCGGCGGCCATGCTCGCCAAAAATCCGGCATCGACGAAGCGCGTACTGAAGGCCGAGGGCTGCGCGCCCAAGGCGGCTTAAGGAGGACGAGATGATTCCAGGCGAGATCATTGCCGCAAGCGGCGACATCGAACTGAATGCCGGCGCGCCGACGGTGACGCTGGAGGTTTCCAATACGGGCGATCGGCCGGTGCAGGTGGGCAGCCACTATCATTTCGCCGAGACCAATGCCGGGCTTTCCTTCGATCGCGCGGTAGCACACGGCAAACGGCTCGATATTCCGGCGGGGACGGCGGTGCGCTTCGAGCCGGGGCAGACGCGCTCGGTGACGCTGATCCCGCTTTCCGGCAAGCGCGAGGTCTACGGTTTCCGTCAGCTGGTGATGGGCAAGCTTTAAGAACAAAATACGGGAGAAGTGCATGCGCTTGAATATCTGCCTCGTCGGGGCGGCGATGCTGCTGACGGCAGGTGCTGCCTCTGCTCAGGATATGGATTGCAACAATCCCAAGACGCAATCGGACATGACTGGTTGCGAGGCGGCGCGCCACGAGACTGCCGACAAGGCGCTGAATGCGCAATATAAGAAGACGCGCGCCGCCCTGGCGGCGATCGACAAGGATCTGGATGGCGACATGAAGGGCGCAGAGCAGGCGCTGGTCAAGGCGCAGCGCGCCTGGATCGACTATCGCGACGCCGAATGCGACGTCTTTGGCTTTCAGGCCCGTGGCGGCACGATGGAGCCGATGCTGGTCGCCGGGTGTCTCGCCGACATTACGGACAAACGCACGAAAGAGCTGAAAGAGCTCGAAGATACGATGAGCAACTAGGGTGATCAGGAAAATCATGATCGTCGGCAATGGCGACATTGAGGAGGGCGGGGCTGGCATCATCGATGCCGCCGATATTGTCATCCGCTTCAATGATTGCCGCTCCTATGGCGCCGGCGGCAGCCGAACGGATGCCGTCGCGGTCTGCAACACCGGCAGGCCGGCAAAGGCGATGCTCGGTTCGCGTGAGTGGCGCGCCCATCCGGGCGTCGTTTCGGCTGGCGAAATCTGGAGCGTGCGCGACCCGGAAAAATTCGCCGCGATGCGGGCGCCGATTGCCGTCTCTCATCCAGAACTTGATGATTTCTGCGACGACTATACCGCTGAGTTCAGCGCCTTCTGCGCAGACACCGGCAAAACGCACGTCATCATCAGCAAATCGGTTCACGAGGCCGTGGATGCGTCGCTTTCGGCGTTTTCTCCAGCGCCCTATGTCGTGCCGAGCAGCGGGATGATCGTCATTGTCGAGGTGCTGAACACATATGCCGAGGCCGAGGCGACACTTGCCGGCTTTGGCCACGTCGGCTGGGAATGGCACCCGTTTTCGGCCGAACGACAGCTTGTCGATAGCTATATTGCCGCTGGCCGCCTCAAGCGGCTCGGCGGAGAAACACTCGTCTCTTCCTCCCAAGGAGCCTGATAGATGCCCTACAAGATCTCGCGCGCCGCCTACGCCGGCATGTTTGGACCGACCACTGGCGACAAGGTGCGCCTTGCCGATACGGAACTCTTCATCGAGATCGAGAAGGATTTCACCACCTATGGCGAGGAGGTGAAGTTCGGCGGCGGCAAGGTGATCCGCGACGGCATGGGACAGAGCCAGGTGACGCGGGCGGATGGCGCGGTCGATACGGTCATCACCAATGCGGTGATCGTCGATCATTCGGGCATCTACAAAGCCGATATCGGCCTCAAGGACGGGCGCATCGTTGCGATCGGCAAGGCCGGTAATCCCGACATGCAGCCGGGCGTCAACATCATCGTCGGCCCGGGCACGGAGGCGATCGCCGCCGAAGGCAAGATCGTCACCGCTGGCGGTATGGACAGCCATATCCATTTCATCGCACCGCAGCAGATCGAGGAAGCGCTGATGAGCGGCATGACCTGCATGCTCGGGGGCGGCACGGGACCGGCGCACGGCACGCTTGCCACCACCTGCACGCCCGGTCCCTGGCATCTGGCGCGCATGATCGAAGCGGCCGACGCCTTCCCGATGAACCTTGCCTTTGCCGGCAAGGGCAATGCCTCGCTGCCAGGGGCGCTGACCGAAATGGTGCTGGCCGGCGCCACGTCGCTGAAGCTGCACGAGGATTGGGGCACGACACCAGGCGCCATCGACTGCTGCCTGTCGGTTGCCGACGAATACGACGTGCAGGTGATGATCCACACCGATACGCTGAACGAAAGCGGCTTCGTCGAGGATACGATCGGCGCCATCAAGGGCCGCACCATCCATGCCTTCCACACGGAAGGAGCCGGCGGCGGGCATGCGCCTGACATCATCAAGATCTGCGGCCAGCCGAACGTCATTCCGTCGTCGACCAATCCGACGCGTCCCTATACGGTCAATACCATCGCCGAGCATCTCGACATGCTGATGGTCTGCCACCACCTGTCGCCGTCGATCCCCGAAGATATCGCCTTTGCCGAAAGCCGGATCCGCAAGGAGACGATCGCCGCTGAAGACATTCTGCACGATATCGGCGCCTTCTCGATCATCTCGTCCGACAGCCAGGCCATGGGCCGCGTCGGCGAGGTGGCGATCCGCACCTGGCAGACGGCCGACAAGATGAAGCGTCAGCGCGGCCGGCTGAAGGAGGAAAAGGGCGACAACGACAATTTCCGCGTCCGCCGCTATATCGCCAAGTACACTATCAACCCGGCGATCGCCCATGGTCTCAGCCGTGAGATCGGCTCGGTCGAAGTCGGCAAACGCGCCGACCTCGTGCTGTGGAATCCTGCCTTCTTCGGCGTGAAGCCCGATATGGTGCTGCTCGGTGGGTCGATCGCGGCCGCGCCGATGGGCGATCCGAACGCCTCGATCCCGACGCCGCAGCCGGTACACTACCGGCCGATGTTTGCCTCCTATGGCAAGAGCCTCACCAATTCCTCCGTCACCTTCGTCAGCCAGGCCTCGCTCGATGCCGGCCTGAAGGGCCGGCTCGGCGTTGCCAAGGAACTGGTCGCGGTGAAGAATACGCGCGGCGGCATCTCAAAGGCATCGATGATCCATAACGACCTGACACCCGAGATCGAGGTCGATCCGGAGACCTACGAAGTCAGGGCGAACGGCGAATTGCTGACATGCGAGCCGGCGACGGTGCTGCCGATGGCGCAGCGCTATTTCCTGTTCTAAGCACACGCCCATGTGCGACGGACGGCGGCGATGAGGACAGTTATCCGCTGGTTGTTGCGGATCGTATTTCTGCTTGTGCTTTCGGCCGCCTGCGGGACCTTTATTCCCCGGCCGCTGATTGCGCCGGTCGAGGCGTCGTCTGCCGCAGTGACGCATCGAATTCTGCTGCTGTCGAGCTCGATCCATACCGATATTGCCATTCCGCTCGACGCGGAAACGCGGGCTGCCTTTTCCTTCCTCGACGATACCGATTTTCCGCTCGGCCATCCGAATGCGGAGTGGCTTATTATCGGCTGGGGCGGTCGTGCCTTCTATCTGGAAACTCCCACATGGGCGGAGTTGAAGCCGCTGCCGGTGTTGCGCGCGCTGACGATCGAGCGTTCGGTGCTGCATGTGGACCTTGCCGGTCATATCACCGAGCCACAGTCCACCGTTACGGCATTCAATGTCAGTGAGGATCAATTGGCGCAGCTGCGCGATTTTATCTCCGAGAGTTTCGTCCGCGACGCGGGCGCGGTGGTGCCGATTCCGGATGCGGGTTACGGCGAGATCGATCGGTTCTTCGAGGCCAGGGGATACTTCAACGCCCTCTTCGGCTGCAACACCTGGACTGCCGCTGCACTGCGCTCGGCGGGGCTTCGAACCGGCATGTGGAACCCGCTTCCACAGGCATTGCGATTGTCTGTTGCTGTCTACAATTGAAGCAGCCGTCGGGCTGGCCCGCTCTTAAAGTGAATTGTGAATAGCGCTCTCCATATGGTTGTAAATATCAGTGGAAAACTCGGTATTTTCTCAAGCTAAGCCATTCTGGAACAACTGCATTGCGAAGCTTGATAAACCGCTTTCATATCAATCGTTTAACTGTCTCTCCACACTGTTCGATTCAGGGATTCGAAAGCTGCATCCCCTGCTAGAAAAATTCTGTCCACCGAAACATCCGAACCGTTCGAATTTTAACGAGTCAATTAAGACACCCACAGCAATTGGGCTCTTATCAATGCCTGGAAACGCCGAGCAGGAAGGTTGATTCTCATGAGAAACTGGATTTTGCTGCAGGCCGATTTCGGCGACCTTCAATACCGCAAGAACGTCTATGTCTTCGCCCTGAAGATGGCTTTTCTTGCCGTTATTCTCTCAGGAGTCATTATCGCATTGACGATGCCGTCGCTCGATCTTCTCGGGCTTCTACCGGTGACGCTCGCCCATGCAATCGGCTTCAGCGCGATCTTTTCCTGGCTGATCGGCGGTACCGTTTCCGGCATGCTCTCGCTGTTTGCCGGCTTTGCCATGCGCGATCTCGCGCTCTCGCGGGCGGAATTCGAAAAGCTCAGCCGCACGGATACGCTTTCCGGGCTGCTCAACCGGCGCGCTTTTACCGAGGCGCTTGAGAATACCGATGGCAACGCGTCGCTGGTCATTTTTGACGTCGACCGTTTCAAGACGATCAACGACCGCTTCGGCCATGGCTGCGGTGATGCCGTCATCATCGCCGTTTCGGGCATGCTCACATCCGCCTTCGATGAGATGTCCGTCGTCGCACGGCTGGGTGGGGAGGAGTTCGGCGTCATCGTCTCCGGGGAGCTGCTCGATGCGCGGATGGAGCGTATTGAAGGTGTCCGAGCCCGGATCGCCGGCGGCGCCATCAGGGCCGAGGGGCACGATATCCGTATCACCGTTTCCGGCGGCGTTGCCGATCTCGTCGCCGAGCGCGCCAAGCAGGCGGTCTATGCTTCCGCCGACCGGGCGCTCTATCTCGCCAAGGCACTTGGGCGCAATCGCGTCGTCCACGAACGAGAAGGTCTGCATCACGCCTGGCACGGGCTTGTCGACAACGGCGTCGATGGCGAGAACAGAGGCCCGGAGAGCGACAATGTGATGCAGGCTTACGGAATATAAAAGCCGCACCCGGACGAAAGGGCATTGGTGCTTGCATCGGGAAGAGCTATTTTGCATCGTCGTCCTCTCAGCAAAAACGGACATATCATGCAGCGCGTCACCTCCTATCTTCCCGCCGGAACCCCTTCCTCCCATCCGATCGCCCAGGTCAAGCTGCCGCATGATCTGCGCCATCTGCGCCGCAAGCTGCTGCATCTGGAAAATGGCGAAATGGTCATGCTCGATCTCAAGGATCCGGTGCTTTTCGCCAATGGCGACCTCTTGGTGCGCGACGACGGCGAACTGATCGAGATCCTCGCTGCCGACGAGAAGCTCTTCGAGATTCGCGGACGCGACCGCACGCATCTGGTCGAGCTCGCCTGGCATCTCGGCAATCGGCATCTTGCCGCCCAGATCGAGGAAGACCGCATCGTCATCCTGCGCGATCATGTCATCCGCACCATGCTGCAGGGCCTCGGCGCCGTCGTCCTCGAAATCGATGAGCCGTTCCAGCCGGCGCGCGGCGCCTACCATTCCCAAGGCGGGCATTCTCATGGGCATGATCACGATCACAATCATGACCACGGGCATGATCACGACCTTGATCCTAATCATGGTCATGACCATGATCATGAACATGGCTACGAGCATGAGCATGAGCACCGCCACGATCGCGGTCATGATCATGACCACGGGCAGGATCATGGTCATGACCACGGACATCACGACCACAAGCACGACTGAGCCTTGATGACCAGGGATCGCGAGCTGCAGGCACTGCTGCGCCTGACGGCATGGCTCTCACCGGCCTTTCCGATCGGCAGCTTTGCCTATTCGAGCGGGCTGGAGCGGGCGGTTGCCGACGGGTTGGTCACGGATGCTGCCTCGCTTGCGGCCTGGACCGGCACTTTGATCGGCAATGGCTCGGTCTGGAACGATGCGGTGCTTCTGGCCGAAAGCCACAGGCACCAGGCGGAAGCCGCACGCCTTGCCGAGATCGCCGCGCTCGCCGAGGCGCTTGCCGGATCACGCGAGCGCCATCAGGAAACGATGCTGCTCGGCGAGGCTTTCCTCGCAGCGGCGCGGGCCTGGCCGGACGGCGTGTTCGAGCGGCTGCCTGTCAAGGTCGCTTATCCCATTGCGGTCGGGACGGTGACGGGCGCGCACGGAATCAGGCTTGAGAAGGCGCTCGTCGTCTTCCTGCATGCCTATGTGTCACAAGCGGTTTCATCAGGCATCCGCCTCGGTGTCGCCGGGCAGAAGGATGGCGTTGCCGTGCTTGCCGGTCTCGAAGAGCACCTCGCGAAGATCGCCCGGCGGGCGGCTATCTCGACGCTCGATGATCTGGGTTCGGCGACGGTGCAGGCCGATATTGCAAGCCTGCGCCATGAGACGCAGGCGACGCGGCTGTTCCGCTCGTGATTGTCCGAAATTATCGCGTCGGCTGCGTCATTTGACGGTGGCGTGGGCGGGCGGCTTCGTTATCATCGGGGTTCGATTGGAGTAAGGCACATGAAATCAAGAAACGGACCTTTGCGTGTCGGCATCGGCGGGCCGGTCGGCTCGGGCAAGACGGCGCTGACCGAAAAGCTCTGCAAGGCGATGCGCGACGACTATTCCGTCGCCGTCGTCACCAACGATATCTATACGACCGAGGATGCCGAGGCGCTGGTGCGGATGCAGGCATTGACTTCGGACCGCATCGTCGGCGTCGAGACAGGCGGCTGCCCGCATACCGCCATTCGTGAGGATGCGACGATCAATTTGCAGGCGATCGCCGGCCTCAACCAGCGGATCCCCGATCTCGACGTCGTCTTCATCGAATCCGGCGGCGACAATCTGGCGGCGACCTTTTCGCCCGATCTTGCCGATATCACCATCTATGTCATCTCCGTTTGCCAGGGCGAGGAAATCCCGCGCAAGGGCGGGCCCGGCATCACTCGGTCGGACCTGCTCGTCATCAACAAGAAGGATCTGGCGCCCTATGTCGGCGCCGATCTCGACGTGATGGACCGGGATGCGACGCGAATGCGCGCTTCGCGCCCCTTCGTCTTCTCCGACATGAAGCGCGGCGACGGCGTCAGCTCGATCGTCAGTTTCCTCAGGGAGCAGGGCGGGCTCTAGGCTCCAAACCCAATCAAGCCATTGATCAAAATGGATCGCTGTGATTCATTGTGATGACAATGGGAGTTTTGATGATGGCAGGAGAGTTCTGGCTTGATGATCAGCAGTGGGCGGTGATTG
>NZ_LWBS01000452.1 GCF_001652265.1 Rhizobium leguminosarum | reverse complement strand
TCCACCGCTTCGGCGAAATCCCCATAGTGCCAAACAACCCGCGCCTTCGCTCAATCCGGCTTCAATGAGGTCCGATCAGTGAATGCCGCATGCCCAGCGCCCGGACCTCACAGAACCCTCCAGATTCCCAAATCAGCTATGATGTGATTCAAGATGCTGGCTGGAAGGAGGCCAGCATCGGATGACGCAGCCTTTATCGAATGACCTTCGCGAGCGCGTTGTTGCCGCCACCTTGAGTGGCGAAAGCAGTCGAATGGTGGCGGCACGCTTTGGCGTTGCCGTCTCCTCGGTGGTGAAATGGTCTCAGCGCCATCGCGCTACCGGTTCGGTTCAACCCGGCAAGATGGGCGGGCACCGCAAACGGGTTCTGGAGCCGCACCGCCCCTTCCTCATCGCGCGTCTGACTGAGAACCCGCACCTGACGCTGCATGGCTTGAAGGACGAACTGGCATCACAGGGTGTCACCGTCTCCCATAATACGATCTGGCAGTTCATCCGACGTGAGGGGCTGCGCTTCAAAAAAAACACTGTTTGCCCTTGAGCAGGCCCGAGCCGACATTGCCCGCAGACGCACGCGCTGGAGGACCTTGCAGCATCATCTCGATCCCGGCCGTCTCGTCTTCATCGACGAGACCTGGATCAAGACCAATATGACGCCGATCAGAGGCTGGGGGCCGAGGGGAAAGCGTCTGCGCGCTTTTGCGCCGCATGGTCACTGGCGCACGCTAACCTTTCTGGGTGCCTTGCGCTGCGACCGGTTGACGGCCCCTTGTGTCTTCGATGGACCGATCAATGGCCAGTGCTTCCTTGCCTATGTCGAGCAGCAACTTGTGCCTGTTCTCAAACCCGGCGACATCGTCATCATGGACAATCTCGGCAGCCACAAAGCCGCGGCCGTACGCCGGGCCATCAAAGCGGCTGGCGCACGGCTCTGGTTCCTGCCGCCATACTCACCAGACCTCAACCCGATCGAGCAGGCCTTCTCCAAGATCAAGCACTGGATGCGGCTGGCACAGAAACGGACCATCAAAGACACATGGCAACACGTCGGGACATTGGTGCAAACCATCCAACCAGAAGAATGCGCCAACTATCTCAGCAATGCAGGCTATGCTTCCGTCAAAACATGAAACGCTCTAAGCTGACCCATGGATCACCGAAACCGGCGCGGGTGCCCATGCGGCTGAATTTGACGATCGTCCCCGCGTTCGAGAACAAGACTCCGGATACGTGCTCCGCGTCCGGCTGCGCGAAGAAATTCGTCGGCACGACCTTGCCGCCTACGACATGGTCAGGGCCTGGCACGAAGAGTTCGATGAGGTGGTTGTCGGTGTCGACGGTCGTCACCATCCGCAGTCCATAGAGATAGAACGGCAGGGCGGCGTGCGACCAGCGCATTGACGCCGGCGCATGAAAGTCGGCGATTGCGAGCAGAAGGGGATGGCCCGCAACATGCGGCTTCTCCCAGTAGCGCTTCTTCATCTTCGAGAAGAGTGGCGACCCGAACTTCTGTGGCATCTGGTTTTCGAGGAACGGCCAAAGCTGTTCCGGCGCGTCTGGCGGTGGGCCAGCGCGTATCGCCGAGCTGAAGGTGTCCTGCGAGTTCACCGTGGTCGCCTCAACGAAGACGGTCTCCCCGCCTCTCCTGACGCAGAAGTCCGGAGCCGCGTGCGTGTAGTCCATGTCGAAGTTCAGCTCCCGGAGCGCGGCCCACAAATAGAGCTCCCAGACGCGCGCGCTGTAGCCGCTGGTTTGGAAATCTCGAACGAGATTGCCATCGAGGTCGGGGACCCAGCGTGAGACCTCTTCGAGCAAGGCTCGCGCTGCTCCCTGATTAAAGCCGTCGCGCAGCATGACGTAGGCGTCGTGATGCCGTTCGATGTTACCGAGGTTCGCAAACAGATCAACGCCCTTCGGCGGGGCGTCGTCCGCGGGAAATTCCGGTTGAACAGTCAGTAAGCCGCGGCCGAAATCTCGCCTAAGAGCGAGTTCGCCAGCCCGGGCGCTGGGCAAAAAATGGGATCGCTGGAACGGCCGGTATCGGCCGGCCGTATCGCGCGCAAAGGCAACACACATGAATTCCTTGGTGGCGATGACATGGAAAACACCCGCGATCACCCGCTCGTTGTCAGCCGACCAATGTGAGGCGCTTAGCGTGTCTTCGCGCATCTGCTGCGGCATGCCCCACAGGGCAAGGGCGTCAAACCTCTCGCGCGACATGCGCTCGAATAAGCGGTGTTCGTCGCCCTGCGTGTCAGGGTGCGCCTCGGTCATAGGGCGGTAGGGATGCCAGCAACGCCGCGCACCCGGCGAGACTGATCGGCCGTCACGTTGCCGAGGCTTTGTAGCCGGAGAAGCGTTCGGATCGGCAATTTCAACGTCAGCTTTAGCTTAACGTGGATCGCCTCGACGTAGCAGAGCAATGTCGACAGATACATATGGCTCTCCCTAAGCAATCGCAATCGCCCGGACCTCAGCAAGCAAGAGTGGCGAAAGTCCCAGCGCCTCGAGCGGACGAGTCCGCAACCACTGCAGCGCTCCAGCGGTATCAAGGTCTTTCCGCGCAGACATTTCGTTCAGCTTCATCGCGGTAACCCGCGATAATCCTAAAGAGATAAAGCTGATCATCGTTTTGTCGGATGCGCCGATCTCCAGGTAGAGTGGCAAGGACGGAATGCTGGATACCATGTCCACCAAGCCCGCGCTGTCGAGTGCGTAAACAAGAAGCGCGCTGTAGCAACCAAACAGGCGGACAGCTTGGAAACGAATATCCCCTTCGATTAAATCCAACGTGCTTCTGATCGTCGTTCGAACAGGTTTCGATGCATTTCTCGAAATTTGCTCGTCGATGATCTGGGGAAGCGGGAGACCAAGCATCCAGCGTCGCGCGATCAGGGCATGGAACCGATGCAGGTTTTTCGAGGTGTCGATACCGAGGATAATCTCGTGGCACAACTCCAAAACATCTGCGTAGGACTGAAACGCTTCGCTTTCCCGGGGATGCGAAGGAATGAGGGTTCGCGCCGCATCGGCACCTAGCGCTATTTTCGCGCTGAGCCGTTCATAAAGGCGTTGCTGTTTGTGGGCAGAGATGTTCGGAGTTCGGCGGAGAACCGCCGCTGGCAGGGTGAGTTTTTCGCTGGCCGACGCAAGCGCGGCTTCTAACAGACCGGACTGGATATCGCCCACTGCGAGGCCGGCTCGTTCGAATGTCTGATTTAGATCGCCACCTTTGAAGTCGGTATAGAGGCGAACGAAAATTGTCTCGAGATCAGTCTCATCGCTGCGGCCTGTTGTCGGGGCGCCGGCAATCACAGTCATCAACTGGTCATGATGTTCGTTGAGGCTGCTCTCAATCGCCGGAGTCACGACCGAATCTTTTGGGCCGTCGAGTGGCTTCCTCTTCCATTTGTCATAGTCGATGAGGAAGATGTTGCCTTGAAACTCCCGCTTGAGCCTACCGGCGCGACCAGCAAGGTTCCAGAAGTCTGTCGACTCCAGTGCTCTGGTTCGACCTTTTTCCGGAGCGAACATAAAGATATTCTTGGCAGGTAGGTTGACGCCTTGAAGCAACGTGCTCGTGCAGACGAGATAATCGATCTCACCAGACGATACGGCTGCTTCGATTGCGCGTCGGAGCTGGGTCGGGATATTGGAGTAGTGAAATGCTACCCCGTGTTTGACGCACTCGACCAGTGCGTAGTTGGCGTGCACCGCTTCCTTCGCCAAGTCGGATAGTGCGAGGCGTGCTTCGGTTGGCTCGCGATCGGACATCAACTCCGCGAGTTGGAGCGCTACGCTTTCCGCTTCAGCCGCACCATTCGCGTAGATGATATTTGAATGTCCCTGTCCAAGCACCGCCGGGATATGGACGAGCTTCTCGGTTCGGCTCGCCACCGTCCGTCCCAGCTGCAGCGTTGCGACTTGCCGCAGCGGTCTTGATCCGTCGCCAGCGGTGTGGATTGCCAGCTTTCCCTTGGTGGCGGACTCGACGGTCGTGACCAAGAAATTTTGGGCAACGGTCGGCTCCACCGACGAGAACTCGACCACATCGTCCAAGCCAAACAGCCGTCCAAAAACATCCAGGTTACGGATCGCTGGGCTGGCGAAAAGGATTTGTGATCCCGGGTTGCGGATGAGTAGATCGTCGATAACCCATTGCAGTAGTACGCCGCGTGATCCGTCCGCGATCGAATGCGCTTCATCGACGATGATGACGCTGGCGCTGAAGTCGGGGTGAGCTCCAAGGGCGAGCTGTACCCTCTCTTGAGTCATTACGTAGATGGCGCGCTCGGCGAGAGTCGTTTCAGCATCGACCGGGACCGTCACGATGTCGGGGACATCTTGGTGCATTCCCTGAAACTGGATCTTCAGATCGTCGGCCACCTGGGCGATCAGGGCGCGGGTCGGAACGAGATAGACGACCGACTTTGGCTGCTTGTTGTCGAAGAGCGCCGACAGATATCCCTGCAAGACAAATGATTTTCCGGCCGATGTAGGTGCAGCCAACGCGATGCGGCGACTTTGGATGAGGCTCAGCCACAGATTCTGCTGGAAATCTGTCAGCAGCACTGTTTGTCCGTTGATCGTGACCTCATGCGCATCAGCCGACGAAATTTCTTCTGCGGCAAGCATGAGCGGTAGACTTGCCCGCGCGGACGCCACGTCCGCGCGAGTTCCGATGGAAGGAAAGTTGCCGAGACGGGTGAGCACAACACGTAGAGCTTGGTCCAAAGGTACTTGGCCGGTTCCGAACAGGTCGTACGCACACGTCGCCACTCGGAACGCCGCGCGTCGATGATCTGCCGTCTCGGAGCAAGCCAAGATGGCCGCCGAACGCATCAATCGCGTGGCGTCCGCGATGTCGGCGTGGCCATGGTCAATGCCGCCGATTTCTTTGGTTAGCCACGCGATCTCAATGCGATGCGCTGCATCGTGGAAGCCGGGGTTTCCCCAAACCTTATCAGCCAGTTCCTGCATCATGGCAGCCAGCCAATCCGAGCTTGAAATAGATCGCGAAATTCCTGAACTGCAGGGAGTGGGAAAAAGAACAACTCCACGTCCTGAAAATCGAGTCCAGCGACCTTGAGCGCGGCTGAGACCTTCGGAGCCACCGCTGCAAGCTGATCTTTCGCCAGTGCTCGAAATAAATCTTCAGCAGCTTGATCACCAGCAGCGCTGGCCTTCTGGAAGCCATCAAAATCGAAGCCGATAAGGCAGGTGATGACATCCTTACGTTCGTTGTATTCTTCCTCATGGGGGTCGAGGTAGCGCAATAGCGCTGCTTTTCCGTCAGCTCCTAGTCCTGTAAAATCGATGTTTCGCTGAACAAGCTGGAGCTCGTGGTCTAGCTGATCGGGCTCTAACGATTTTGCGATCGATGTCGCGGCAGCGGTGATCGCTGCACCGACATCACCATACATTTTCGACTCGCCCCAATAGAGGAAAAGGCGCGCGGTGTCCGGGCAGTAGCGAACGTGGACGCCATCCGCACCGTGTACAGGCACCTGCGAATTAGTCTTTAAGGTCATCTTAGCGATGAACTGTGGTGCGCCTAATATCCACTCCGTCAGCAGATAGAGCAGCAGTTCTCCAGCTTCGCCATTTCGATTTGTCGCTTTATGCGCCTTAATGAAAAGCTTGGCAGCCGCGTCGTTAAGCTGTGTGGTTTTGATTAGAAATTCTTCGAACGGCAGGGTCGACTGAAGTACTTTTACTGCATCGATTTCCTTTCGAGTGAGCGCAAAAGGCGTCAGGTGAAGCCACGCAAACTCCACCAACTCATGGATGGTGGTCTTGCCTTGTCGAAAGGCGGGGAAATGCAGACGAAGGGTGGCACCGGCACACTCGCACGTAACCTCGTGCTGTAGCTCCCTTATCCTCGGACCTAGCTTCGAATAATCGCGGTGAAGCGCTGCCAGGACTACGTCCAAGTCAGAGGTTTCGGCCTGATCTACATTCGGCTGAATCAACTCACCCCCGGTCAAATTTATCCCCCACAGGATTAGAGCTGAGAATTGCTAATGTAAGTAGATATTCGTCCTCTGCGATCCAGCTTAAAATAGTCGACCCCAATTCTTCTAAAGCTGTATCGATCCCTCTCGGCCAGATCGCGAAGTGTGTCGGCGATCTTGTTGCTGCCTTCATAGCGCCAGCGCCCGCTTGAGATCATCGTGCTCGAAGGCGCTGGCCATCCGTGTAATTTCTGCAGAGCGCGCGCCGGCCGCCTTGGCGGTTTCACGCCACGTCGCGGTCACGGTCGCGACCTCTTTGATGATCACGCGCGCCTGCGCCAGCGTGAGCGCGAAGAACTCTGACGCCGCCTCAAGCAGGTCGAGCGAGCAGGTGCCCTCGTCCAGGTCGATGTTCGTCGTCAGCACACGCGCTTTGAGGTCGGTGGGCACAGGGTTGAGGTCGTAGGCGGGAGAGAGGGACCATCCCGCCTTGCCGAGCCAAAGGAAGCCATGGTTGCGCAGGTGGTCATCGACATTGGAAATCAGCACGTTGAAGACGACCCGCCGATAGAGGGCATGAGCGTCGGTCTTCCCCTGCGCGCCATGTTGCGTAAGAGCGTCGACGATCTCTGGGTAGCTGCCGCGCTCACCGTCCTTGGCGCCCATCATCGCCATCGCTGACAGGAAAGGAATGCGGATCGAGCCGGAGCGATCGAAGCGTCGCGACAACATCACCGCCTTGCCGGCGACCTCGATCAGCTCATGGTGCGGCGTGGTAATACCGGACTGCTCGGCCAGCCGCAGCGCGATCTCCTCCCATGTCTCCATGCTGTAGTCGTCGGTTTCCTTCGGAAACTTGGCGATGGAGAGATGTCCGTGCTGGTCGATGAGCGATGCTTTCGGCCGGGCACCGCCGAGGGAAGAGCCGGGGGCGAAGATGAGTTGAAGGTCCTCGTCCGTTTCCTCGTCCCGGAGGATCCGTTCGGTAATCTGGAGCAGTCGCCCGAGTTCGATCAGGGCTGGGACGCCGGCGCGGATAGGCGCCTGGAACGTCTCTTCGCCTGCCCAGCGGAATCTGAGGGCACCCAGGCGGGTCTCGTCGGCGACGCCGAGCAGGTAATCGCTTTCCGCGAGGGTGCGAACGGCGCGGCCTTCACGTTCGGCAAGACGGCGCTCGGCCCGTTGCATAAGACGGCGCCCCCATGTGTCGGGCGCTGAATCTCCTATGGAGCCGAAAGTCGTCAGTCCGGCAGGAGGGGCGAAGGCACCGCGGGTCAGGGCAAGGGCAGGCTCAAGCGAGAACCGGTCTGGATCGGCGAGCCACGCGGCATCATACTCGAAAAGGATAGTCTCCGTGCCTCGGACGCGATTGCTCCTCGCCAGGCCGATAGGGCGCGTGCGGTCGTCCAGGTCGATATGCACCTCGAAATCAGCCATCGCTAGATGATCCGACTGTTCGCTTGAGGTGGACGTGCTTGGGTAGTTCCGCGCTGGCCAGCGCTTGTCCAACCGGGTCGTTGCCGATGTCGGCGATCTGGCCCAGACCGTCGAGCAGGCCGAGCGCCTGAAGGACGCCCGCATAAATGCCGATGCTGACATTGGTGTCCCCAGCCTCGACCTTTTGCAGGGTTGAGCGGGACGTGAAGGCGCGTTCCGCGACGACAGCCATCGGCAGCCGCCGACGCCGACGTGCATCGTGGATGTCCGCACCGAGCTTGCGCAGGGCGCGCCGCACACCGGCGGGAGGATTATGGGGTGTAGGCATTTGAAACCTTCGCACTACAGATTGGCCGAATATGTAGCACGAAGTTTACAGTTTTCCTAGCCCCCCCCGCGATGGCCATCCCATTAAAAGGGGGATGGCGGACCGAGCCCGTGACGGTATAATTCCGGGAGACTGAATCGTGGCCGGCGTAGTTTGGCGTAGAGGCGGCGGTGCGGGCCGAGGTGACTTTCGGAGTGATGTCGCCGCCGCGCCTGTCGATAGATGGCGGAACCACAATTTCCGCGATCTGCCAGAAAAAGCCAATGATTTCAAAGGCCGGTACTTTTGACGGTCTATATGACGGTATACGGAAATCTAGAAAATATTTTGTGTAATAAATTCAGATACTTAATCTATCGGTTGATAATCGAGTGGGAATGATTTTTGCCCGTCCGAGGGTATCCGAAACTACGCCACAGTTCGCCATAACTCTCTGATAAATAATAAAAATTAGCTCGGCATCTATCGGCTTCCATCGGTGGCCAGAAATCAGGTTTAACGGTCCACGTGACGGGCCTCGGCCATATTGATCAGCTCCAAAATCCGAAGTACCGTCAGGGCAGATGAGGTCCTTGACGGTACTTATTGGGCTGTAAGTAGCTGATACCAAGTTACATTTTACGCAGAGAACCACCAAAATCCATATGACGGTACTTTTTGGAGGTGGCGCGGAATGCTGACGGATGCTGCGATCAAGGCACTGAAGCCACAGAGCAAGATGTACAAAGTCGTGGATCAGGACGGCATGTACGCTCGCGTCATGCCTTCGGGAGCGATATCCTTTCGCCTTGACTATCGCCTGAACGGGCGGCGCGAGATCGCGAAGGAGCGCATGAAGCGATCGAAGGCTCACAACGTTTATCTCTCGCGCCAGACTCTCGACATTATGATCGCGCTCAAGACCTGTGCAGGGAATTCGCGGTATCTGCTTCCGTCCAGGTACGACGCCGATGCTCCGATGCCGCGCGCCACCTTCAATCGCGTGACCTATGCGGTCGTCGAGCAGGCGAAGAAGGAGGGGCTGCCGCTGGAGCCGTTTACCGTCCATGACCTGCGGCGCACGGGCTCGATGCTGCTCAACGAGCTAGGCTTTAATAGCGCTTGAATCGAGAAGTGCTTGGCGCACGAGGACGGACGTTCATCGCGCGGGGTCTATAACAAGGCGGAGTACGAGGTCCCAGCGTCGTCACATGATGCAGGAATGGTCGGACATCATTGACGCGTGGGTGGCCACACACCCGGGCTCTTGCCGCCGGCTATGCCTCTGATGGAGCTTGATCCCGCCATTTGACTGGCCGCGTTTTACGCTTTGAAACGTCCGGGTGCTGAGCGCGTCGGCGCGGCGCGCCAGCAGCCAGCCCTCAACTTCAGCTAAGTCCCAGACGATGCATCTAGGCGATAGTGCAAAGCGGCGGGGAAATTCACCACGGTGCTCCATTTCGTAGATGGTGCTGTCAGCGAGTGGGATCATCTCGCGCAGCTGATGGCGCCGTATAGTCCGGCGTAGTGCATCGTCGGCATTTGCCTTGGCCAAGCTTTGCCTCCTGTTGCTCGGGAGGTCCGAGATAGAAAGCAATAGGTCGTGGAAGATGGAAGGCTCCACAGCGCTGCGTGCGGGAATATCGCATCATAGCGTGCAAATCGGACGGGCGGTCTCAAGGGGCAGGCGTCGTCTAGGACATTCAACCGCGGCACGCCCGAGAGAAGATCGCCATACCGATCGGTAAAGATGTTGATATCTGCCAGTCGCGCCTAATCTTTACCGATCGATAATCGGGCGGATGCTGTCCACATAGCCAAGCTGCTCTCGACGAGTCCCTCAAGCTCGCTTCGGCTTGCCCCTGCCGCCCCCTGCATGAGGATGCCGTTCATCATGGATTGGACGAAGCGCACAAGGCCGTCGATATTGACGGTGGGCAGTAGGTCGCCCTCGATCTTGGCCCTTTCAAACCGGGCGGCGAGGAGATCGCGCCCGACGGCCTGGCGCCTGAGGATCTCGTTGCGGATCACCTGCGCCTCATCGCCGCCCGGCATTGAGTTAAGGACCATGAGGCAGCCGCGCGGTTGTCCCTCCGCCAGTTGGGTGCGTAGCGTCCCCCTCAGGATTGCTTCGAAAACGCCTCGCGCTGTCGGAGACTGGAGCGCTCTAGCCATGTAGTCCCCTCGAAGGGATTGATAGAGTTCAAGAGCCTTGAAGAAGAGCGCTTCTTTGTTGCCGAATGCGGCATAGAGGCTTGGGCGGGTAATTCCCATGGCCTCGGTCAGATCATTCAGCGACGCGCCCGCGAAACCCTTGGTCCAAAAGACCTTCATGGCGGCATCGAGCGCTGCGTCAGCACTGAATTTTCGTGGTTCGCGAAGTTGATCGGCCGGCGTCGATCCCCTCGTTGAAGCGCTCGCGGCGGCCGCAACGTCGCTGATCGCCCGCCAGGCCGCCATCGCCTGTTCGGCCCCCTCTCGCAAGTCGTCGTGCGGCGCGCCGCCGGCGGCTTTCATGGCGAGGCCGCCGAGAACCGACGTCACATAGCTCGCCAGCCCTGAGGCATCAGCATCCACAGGGAGTTCGCCACTCCGTTTCGCCTCCTCGAACCGGTCTCGCAGTTTCAGTTCTGCCGATTGGCGGCGATGAAGCAGGGCAGCAGGAATGTCGGCATTCTCATTGCCCATCGCCAAACCCGCATGAACGAGTATGCGGCTGGACTCCTGCACTGGCGAGGTCGTCAGCAAGCGCTTGACGACTTCTTCGGCCGTGGGGGCTGTGAGCGCCCACTCCCAGTGCTCGTCCTCGCGCGCACTACAGCGGCCGAGAACAGCGTCGAAAAGCCCGCGCTTGCTTCCGAAGGCCGCGTAGATGCTGGGAGAGTTCAAGCCCATTGCGGCCGTCAGTTCCGCCATGGTTGAGCCGTCGTAGCCCCGGCGACCGAAGACGTCCGCCGCGCGATCTAGCACTTCGCTTTCTTCGAACTCGCGGGGGCGGGCCATTGACAGCACTCCATTCTGTAACGTACATAACATAACAGGCTTGGGTCATCCGCCAATCACGACGTGAGACACGAGCCATTTTGTAGCAGGCGTTAGGCCTGCTTGGCTAGATAGTCAGCAAATTAGGAGGTAAAACATGAGTTCGTTCCGCTTCGAGCAACACGGTGCGGTGGGCAAACTGATCTTGCTCGGTGATGCAGACAGCGAGCCAGGGTCCGACTTTCCCTCGTCACTGCGGGCCGCCGTTCGCCAGGCATACGCAAGCGACATCCGCGTCCTTCACTTGACGTCCGCGTCCGGCAACATCGCCGCGGCAGACGATCTGGGCGCCATCGGTGACAAGGGCTCGAAATTTCTCGAAGCGTTTGCGGCCGACATCCTGGCTTCGATCCGTCTCATCGAGGAACTGCCCGTCCCCACGGTTGCTTCGGTAGCAGGGATGGCGTTGGGCGGCGGTTTCGAACTGCTCCTGGCGTTCGATTTCCTGGTCGTTGCAGAGTCGGCGATGCTCGTCCTCCCGGAAGTGTCGGTCGGCGGCATTCCAATGGCAGGCGGGGTGCAGCGGCTCGCCGATCGCGTCGGCAAAACACTCGCTACTCGCTTCGTGCTGCTTTCGGAGCCAATTTTCGGAAAGGTCGCAGTCGATCTGGGTATAGCAACCCACTCAGCGCCTGACGGCAAGTTGGAGGAGATCTCCGACGGACTCGTGCGGCATCTCGCGACAGGGCCGACCCTCGCGTACGGCAAGGCCCGCACGCTCATCCGCACTTGGGCTACCGGTGGCGTCTCGGTTGCCGATATCATCTCCACGCAACTCGGCGCTGGCATCCTCGACACCAAGGATGGCGCAGAGGGAATGGCCATTGCGGTCGCGGCTGTGCGCAAACACGAGCCGATCCCGAAGATCCAGTTCGCAGGGAAGTAACTCGATCCGGTGCTGACATCAATTCTCGGAGTCAGGCAGCGGTTAGTCTGCGACTGACTCCGAGACGGATGACAGAGAGTTCAAAGTAACCCGAACACCATCTCGATCGCACGCGAACTATTGTCGAACTGTATAAAATTTCACAATTCAAATGGAGCATGAAAGATGACTTTCGTGGATCGGAATAATTCGCTGAAGCAGACTTTTGTAGAAACCAATGGCGTCAAGCTGAACGTTGTCGAGGAAGGCGATGGCCCGGCTGTGCTGTTCGTTCACGGCTTTCCTGACGGATGGCGGGGCTGGCGCCGGCAGATGGCGGCAGTCGCGGCCGCGGGTTACCGTGCGATATCGTTCGATACGCGTGGCTACGGCGATAGCTCCAAGCCTGAAGACGCCGCGCTTTACACGGTTCTCTACCATGTAGGAGACCTTGTCGGCATCCTCGCGAAACTCGGGATCGAGCGCGCTACCCTGGTCGGCCACGACTTCGGTGCGACGGTGAGCTGGAACGCGGCGGTGATGCGTCCGGATCTGTTTGACGCGGTCTTCGGCCTCAGTGTCCCTCCGGTGCTACCGGGTGCGGGGCCCAGCATGCTCGAAATGCTGAAGGCCGCCGGCAAGGAGGGAGCCTTTTATATGTTCCGCCACATGAAGCCGGAGGCCGACCAGGAGTGGGCGGATGCGGCCACGACTTTCCCGGGCGCTCTCTATTGGATGTCGGGGTTGCCCAATGCTTCCGAAGGATGGGGTCCGATGGACCCAAGCAAAGATATGCACCGGCCATCCCCGATCGGCATCCCGCCCTTCGCTGACCGCGAGGACGCCGAGACGATGATCGCTGGCTTCCAGCGTGATGGCTTCCACGGCCCACTGAATATTTATCGCGGCATGCAGCCCTATTTCGACCAAGCAAAAGCATTTGCCGGGGCGAAGATCCGACAGCCGGCCTTCTTTGCGTATGGCACAGCAGACAGCATGGTTAAGATGCGAGCTTTGAACGAGGAAGATCTCAAGCCGGCCGTGCCAAACCTCCAGGGGTTCCTACCACTTGAGGGCGTCGGGCACTGGCCACAGCTCGAGGCGTCTGAGGCAGTGAATGAGGCGCTGGTCGCCTTTCTCAAGAGGAGGAAGGCTTGAGCCGTGACGACGATTTTTCGTTTGGATGCAAGCATTCGTGCCGTCGGCTCTCGAAGTCGCGCTCTAGCTTCAACGCTCGAGGACTCTACCCCAGCGTAGTATATCGTGCACAAAGGAGGGTCTCCTTTGTGCCCACATCGCGACGTTCACGCCCATCCGGGATGATTCCGAAAAATAACTTCGATCATCCGATTGCTGATCTGATTCAACACGCTGCCTTCTTGGCATCGTTGCTTGAAGGGCTTGTCAGGATGGCGCTCGTAATGAGGTGAACGAGATGATCTGCCCGTGGCGCGAATGAGGGTTGGTCGACCGCCCAGCCGAGAGCCGTTATCAGGGCGAACAGGTCGTCCCCACTCATATCGGCGCGCGCCGTTCCCTCGCCCTGAGCATGGAGCAGTAGTCGCGCGCCTGCTGCGTGCACCGCTGCGCACGATGCATAAAGAGCGGAGTCCAGGTTCGTGCGGGCGGCCGCCATCATGGCGACAACGCCCCTATAGCTTTGGGTGAATGCCACCAATTCTCGAAACCAGGAGAGAAGTGCTTCGTCAGCCGAAGTCGACGCTTCGAGTTCGTCTGCCTTCTTCTGCGTCAGTGCGTCCAGATTGGTACACAGCAACGCTTCGAACAGGGCTTCTCGCGTCGGGAAATGACGAAGCAGTGTGGCCAAGCCGACGCCGGCGCGGCGGGCAATATCGCGCATCGACGCGTCGGTACCATGCTCGGTGACGACGTCACGCGCGACCGTGAGAATTTGGCTGCGATTTTTTTCTGCGTCGGCTCGCATGGACTGCCTTGATAATCGGATCAGTGATCCATATATGTGGATCGGCGATCCGATTAATAAAGCGGATCAGTGATCCACACAATACAATGCATGTGGATGAATGGCAACATGTGCTGTCCAACACGACGATAAGGAGTAGTCATGGGAAAGCTTGACGGGAAGGTTGCAGTCATTACGGGTGGGTCGAGCGGCTTGGCGCTGGCGAGCGCCAAGCGGTTCGTTCAAGAAGGCGCCTATGTTTTCATCACGGGCCGGAGACAGGTATCGCTGGACGAGGCCGTCAAGCTGATCGGCCGGAACGTAACCGGCGTGCGCGGCGACGCGTCCAATCTCGACGACCTCGACCGCCTGTTTGATACAGTCAAACGGGAAAAGGGCAAGATCGACATCCTGTACGCGAGCGCCGGCACGGGCGAAGCCGTCCCACTGGGTGAGATAACCGAGCAGCACTTCGATGCGACCTTCGGCCTGAATACGCGCGGCACGCTGTTTACGGTTCAGAAGGCGCTGCCGCTGTTCAACGACGGCGGATCGATCTTCATGACCGGGTCAGTTGCTTCGCTGAAAGGCTTTCCTGGTTACAGCGTGTATGCGGCGAGCAAGGCGGCGCTGCACGCGTTCGCACGCGGGTGGCTCAACGAACTCAAGGGCAGGAATATACGGGTGAACGTGCTGCACCCGGGGCCGATCGCCACACCGATGCAGGACCAAGTTCTCACCGAGGAGGCGAAGCAAATGTTCGAATCCCTGATCCCGCGGGGAAAGATGGGGCGTCCTGAGGAAATTGCGGCGGTCGCGCTGTTTCTCGCTTCAGACGATTCGAGCTTCGTGAATGGGATGGAGTTGAATGTCGACGGCGGCTTCTCGGCCATCTGAATTCGCGCCGGATCGCGGGAAGCGGTTAATCGGCGGGAACCAGAGCATGATCCCGAAAAATTGCAGACTTTTCGGATAAGATCATGCGTTAAAAACAAAGACTTAGAGCATGATGTCCGATTCCTCTTAGTTGCATCCTGCTCTAGCGTGTCCATGGTAGACGACTTCCGCGCTGAACGGTCACAGTCCGGCCACGCGGAAGTCGTTGACGTCGGGATGTATATGCGAAGATCGCCATGCAGCGAAACGGATAATCCCAGCTCCGTTGAGTGCCGGGAATCAATATCAACACGGATCGGAAAGTATTATGAGTTGGCGCGTTGCTCAAGCTGGTTTCGGGCGGGATCGGCTTGATCGGCGTCGCTCTGATGATCGATCGCAAAACGCTCGACGGAGGGCCGCGGCCGACTGTGACAAAAGCGGCCAGGTGAACGGCTTGCTTCCTGGCACCGATTGCGGTGAGCCTACCTATCTCAGGGAACGCCTTTCACCTCCAAGAAGGATCTGACTATAACCGGAGCATTTGATCATGGCAGCCTCACTTCGACCGCTCGATTCCACAGCGGGACTGACGATCGACCGACGTTCGATCCTCCTCGGGATATGCGTAGCCGCTGCCCAATCGGACGTGGCGTCGGGAATGACCCCTGCCACGCTGGTGTCGCGCACTTTCAGCACGCCTCGTCAAACAACGCACTACATCGAGAGCGGGCCCGCCGACGGGCCGTTGATGATCTTCCTCCACGGCTGGCCGAGCATCAGTTTGATGTGGCGCGCCCAGATGGACGCGTTTGTCGCCGACGGTTGGCACTGTGTCGCTCCCGATCTGCGTGGCTTCGGCCGCTCTTCCGCGCCGGCAGCCAACGACGCCTACGCCATCGAGGAAGTCGTAGCCGACATGGCGGAGCTTCATGACCATCTTGGCGGCAAGCCAGCGATCTGGGTCGGGCACGACTGGGGCGTTGTTGTAGCCGCCCAACTGGTCGCGCATGAGCCCAAGCGTAGCCGGGGCGTCGTGCTGACCTCGCTGGCGTATCAACCCTATGGATACGCACTCAGCACCATCGTCCCCCTGGTCGACCGAACGATCTATCCAGCGGACAAGTATCCGGATGGCCAGTGGGACTATTACCGCTACTACACGAAGCGCTTTGAGGCGGCAGTCACCGACCTGGATGCTGACGTGGCGGCATCGCTGGCGTCGATCTTTCAACCCGGCGATCCCGCCGGCGTCGGCAAGGTTTCGCCGAATGCGGAGGTCACGCGCAAGGGAGGGCGCTTCGGCGCGGTGCACCGGGCGCCGCCGACCAAACCTAACCCGGCTCTCTGGCCACCGGCGGACTTCGACGTGCTTGTGCAGGGGTTCAAGGCTCACGGTTTCCGTCCGTCCTGTGCCTGGTACATGAACGACGACGCCAACGTCGCCTATGCGCGCGAAGCGCCCGATGGCGGCCGCATTTCCCAGCCGGTGCTGTTCGTCAACGGTGACTGTGATCAGATCTGCACCATCACGGGAAACCGCCAAGGCGACCCGATGCGCGCGGCCTGCGCAGACCTTACCGTGACGAGTATGCCCTCCGGACACTGGCTGCCGCTGGAACGCAAGGCAGAACTCACTCTGGCCATCCGCACTTGGCTCAAAATCAGAAATCTTTGATGATAGCAGTAGGAAAGTGACATCCAGCGCAGAGTGGCTCTCCTTAGCTGGTTCAGTTCTCACCTAACCCGGTAGCGCAGTTTGATGGGCTGGATGCAGCTCCATATATTCGGGTAGAAGCCAGCCGCCGTCCCTGTCTCCCGGCGAAAATCTGGCGACTAAGTCCGGGATGCGGAGCAGCGCGGCCAAGGCCGTTGCGGAAAGAAAGACGTTTATCCCAAATCTCGTCTTGGGCATTCCCAGGCGCAGGAGCGATGGGTTTACGTTCTGGATTTCGTTGACGAAGGGCTGCAGCGTTTTGTCGTAGAGCGCAAAGGCTCGCGCGAGATCTCCCGTATTGCGATTGATCTCACCCGCCAAGACATAAGCTCCGACCAGACTGCCGGATATGCCCATGCCGCTAAACGGGGATGCACAATGCGCGGCATCGCCGACGAGAACCACGCGCCCCTTGTACCAGGTGTCTGTGCGGACCTGCACCACTTCCTGAGAGTAGAAGTTGGTCGTCGTCATCATGCCCTGGATGAATCGATCGGTCTGCCAGCCGGCATCCCGGAACCGCTCTGTCCAGAATCGCTTTTGCTGATCCAACGGCGCCCTGTGAATGGCCGACGCTTCTTCGCAACTTTCCCTGAGCACGAAGTAGACTTGCGTTTCCGTCGGATTATGGCTCCGTCGCATGATCATCCGACCGCCAGGAGCGAGGCACGTATTGCGGATGTTGCCGTCGTCGGCCGGTGTGCGTGGGATGAACCAATAGGCCATGTGGATGCCCATTCGCAGGTAAGGGTCGGCTGCATCCGGCGGCAGGATAGCCTTGCGAATGCGCGATCCCTGACCATCGGCTCCGACCAGCAGATCGAAGGTATCAGAGGTGCCGTCGGAGAAGTGAGCTAGAACCTTCTCGTCGTCCTCTTCGAACCGCTCTGCGGTCTTGCCGAAGACATATTCTACGTCGTCCTTGGTCACGTCATGGAGAATGCGCACGACATCGCCGCGCATGATTTCATATTCGGATGTGAGCGATTGCGCGCGCGACCAGATCGGTTGGCCATCATCGTCGCCTTCACACGCCCTCGCGCGTCGACGAACGACACCCCGGCTTCTTCGACAAGGTTGTCCCGGATGGCGCCGATAAGCCCCATGCGCTTGGCGGCCTCGATGCCTTGCCCGCGCAGGTCCACCTGCGCACCCGTGGTCCTGAGAGCTGGGAACCGCTCGACTACGACGACTTGATGGCCGCCTCGGGCGAGCCAATAGGCCAAGGCCGGCCCTGCGATCCCGCCACCGCAGACAAGAATCTTGAGGGAGCGATTTTCAGTTTCAATCTGCATGTGTGCAACTCGAATCTATCAGTGATAGGCTGATTTACAAGTTCCCCTATCAGCGATAGATTGTCAAGATGGCTAAGCTGAATCGTGAAACCGTAATTGCCGAAGCGCTCGATCTGCTCGATGAGGTTGGCCTTGAGGGCATCAGCACGAGACAACTCGCTAAGCGGCTCGGCGTCGAGCAACCGTCGCTGTACTGGCATTTTCGCAAGAAGGAGGAACTGCTCGCCGCCATGGCCGAGACTGCGATGGCGCCACATGCAACTGCTCCCCTTCCGATGCCATCCGATGACTGGCGTGATTGGTTCCTCAACAACACGCGCAGCTTCCGACTAACGCTGCTGATGCGCCGCGATGGCGCAAAGCTGCACGCGGGCAGCCGACCCGGCGCCCCGGACATCGATCGGATCGCGCACAAGATGGCCTTCCTGGCCGCGTCTGGTTTGCCCGAGCGAGACGCTCAGATGGCGATGCTCGCGTCCAGCCACTTCACCGTCGGATGCGTGCTCGAGGAACAGGCCGAAGCCAGTCTCGGCGGAACTGCGGACGATTTGATCGGGGTTCCGCAGATAGATCACGAAGCCGCCTTCGAAGAAGGGCTGAAGCTGATCCTTGATGGCCTCGCCGCACGAGTGGAGCGGCGATCAACGAGATCATAAATGATCGGACCAAATTATGGTTCTGGTTGCCGGTTGCTGGTCGCTGGTCGCTACGCGTTTATGACCATCCGCCGCTGCTTCACGACATTGACCGAGACGAAGAGGGCGGCTGAGGTCTCTTCCTCGGAGTGACCCTTCTCGCGCAGCGTCAGGAAGGCCCAACTGATCCCGCGGCGCCTTGATGCCGTGCGCGAGCAGTGCGGTGAAGAGCTCTCGAGGGCAGCGTCACGTAGTCGGCAATACCCCGACGAAGCGGGTGAAGGCCGTGCTGAAAGCGCTTGGTGAGTGGAAGCCGATCGCTAGTCCGATCTCGCCGATACTTCTGTCGCCGCGACGCAAGGGTGAGCAGCGCCACCGCCACCGCCGCTATCTCCCTCGCATCGATGATCGCGAGGCCAGGCGCTGCTTGGACCCACGCAAATGCTTCGCGTTCGACCAAGGTGCGGCCAGCCGCGAAAAGATGTGCTCCGGATCGTCTAGCTTGAAGAATCACGCAGCAGCAGGCGCGATCCCACTTCTACGATCGACCTGATCGCAGGGAGCAATTCCTTCCCCAAATCGGTCAGTTCGTATTCCACGGTCGGCGGCGATGTCGGCATCACGTTGCGTGTCAGGACGCCGCGCTGTTCGAGATCACGCAGCCTGCTCGTCATCACCTTCGCGGAGATGAACGGGTTGTCGCGGCGTAGTTCGGAGAACCGGCGCGGGCCTTCGCTCAAGGACCAGAGCACCTCCGGCGTCCAGCAGCCACCAAGTAGATCCATGCACTTCGACATGGGGCAGCCAGGAGGCGCCTTCACCGCCTTTCGTACCTTGAGAACCATCGCGCATCGTCCAGGGTGAGTTTCCAATTGGTTACCGGAAAATGGAGGTAACCACAAGGTACGTGGTTTCTCCTGGTAACGATGGCCGCTATGTAAAGGCTCTCGAATCGATCCCAACCACGAAATGGACTGAACGATGTACGCAGTAACTGGAGCAACAGGACAACTGGGGCGCCTCGTAATCTAGGCACTGCTGAAGACCATTCCCGCCGACCGTATCGTCGCGGCGGTTCGCAACACCGTAAAGGCCAGCGATCTGGCCGAACGCGGCGTGATCGTGCGCGAGGCCGACTACAGCCGGCCCGACACGCTCGGTCCGGCGCTGGACGGCGTCGAGAAGCTGCTGCTGATTTCCTCGACCGAAGTCAGCGGTCGCCTGCCGCGGCATCGGGCCGTAATCGAGGCGGCGAAGGTGGCCGGGGTTTCGCTGATCGCCTATACGAGCATGCTGCACGCCGACACATCGCCCGCGACGCTTGCGATCGAGCATCGACAGACGGAGGAGGTCATCGCGGCCTCGGGCCTGCCCGCCGTGATCCTGCGCAACGGCTGGTACACCGAGAACCATCTCATGGCGCTCCCGGCAGCGCTTGAGCACGGCGCCTTTGTCGGCGCCGCGAAGGAGGGGCGCTTTTCGTCGGCGGCGCGGCAGGACTATGCGGAGGCCGCAGCCATGGTGTTGGCGACTGATGGGCACGCCGGGAGGACGTATGAGCTTGCAGCCGACCAGGCCTTCACCCTTGCCGGGCTTGCCGCGGAGGTCTCGCGGCAATCGGGCAAGGCGACCGTCTACAACGATCTTTCCGAGGTCGCCTATCGGGATGTGTTGACGGGCGCCGGGCTGCCGGCCGATCTCGCCGCTCTTCTCGCGGATGCCGACGCTGCAGCCTCGCGCGGAGCCTTGTTCGATAACGGAGGTACCCTTGGTCGGCTGATTGGCCGTCCGACCATTCCGATGGAGAGCCTCGTCGCGACTGCCTTGCGCGGTTGAAGACAGGGGGCAGGCGATGTCACATCACGGAATGTGCGGTTCGGAAGGACGAGGGCGCTCCGATCTCAACCGAGCCTAGCCGAGTGATGTGACGACGCGCCGCCGTGAGCGCGGCACGTAGGCATGGCGAGCGAACGCGGTCTGCCTTTCGTCGTCGCTCGATCCCCATGCGGGTTTCATTTACGAAGGTGGCAACGCGTCAGGCCACGGTGTTGTGCTCGCAGAGGCGCACGGTTCGTTCGCCAAAGATGCGAGCGCTGCCAAGATAGCGAATGCGGTGAAGAGAAAATACATCAAGCAGGTAAAGCCCTTCGTCGCGAAGTCGTCCCCGTTCGGCGAAATCATCCACGGCTATTCAATTGCATTCGGGTCGAAGCCGACGGTAGTCGGGAGCTTCCTGGCTGTATCGGAGACGCGGATCTCGAAGCCGCGAAAACGACCTCCACCGCCAAGCGTCCCGCAGATGGACGCGATAGCAGAAGGCACGCCGGCGCCGATGGCTCTTGCGACCCATCGGTCGAAGTTTCTCTTGACGGGCGCACCGGAGGTAACGAATTGGATCGACTGGATCCGCTTGCCAGACTCCCCAGCTCCCGAGCGACACGAGGTTCCGTTTCTTCGATTTGGCTATGCCGGGCGAACCTATTTGGCGGCGCCTCCGTGGCTTTTTGCGGCCGGGACGCCCTCCGTGGTGGATCGAGGATTTCTTCGATCATCCAGAGTGGTGGCGACTTGCTCGGCGCGCACGATTGTCGCCATCGCGTCACCTTGGCGCTGACTTCGGCTGGTTCGCGATCGAGGAGAAAGCGGGAAGCGAATTCTTGAACGCGCTGAGCAATGCGATCCGCAACCGAGCGGTGGGGCTGCCGGCAACGATGAAGCTTCCAACCGTTGAACCGACAGGCTTTGCGCTCTCCGCGGAAGATCGCATTGCTAGGGCCGACGCAGATGAGCCTTATCAGTATGCGCTCTTCCGCGACGGCTTGGCCCTTCTGGGAGAGCCTTTCCGAGGGCGGCCGCGCGATGTGGTTGTCTGGTCGCCCGATGGAGGGATGGCGCTCGGATGATGCGCGACGGGTCGCGTCGCTGAGCGCACTATGCTATGAGTTTCTTGGTTAGCAGCGAGGCCCATCCGCGTCGCCGAAAATGGGTCCTGATAGGCGATCGACCTCGATAGATACCGAAATCGCAAAAAAAATTTGTGTGCGATTTTCCCTTTAAAATCAACACCGTAAGATTTTGACGGCCCGCAGGTCGGCTTTCGGCGTGGAGGGCAAGAAAAAACCCAGCTAGATCAATGGCCTAACTGGGGTTTAGAATGATCGAGTGGGAGTGACGAGGAGTACCGCGGAGCGGAAGAGGATAGAGCAGCATGTTTAAGGCGATGTTGGCTAGGCGATAATAGTCAATAATCCCAAGCCCCCGACCACACGGCGACGGCATAGGTGAAGCATCTCGCCGACCGGCGAATGTCTGGAACGAAACGTCCCACAGAGAAGGGTGGTCCAGCCTAGCCTTGCCGGGTTTGGCACCCGGTTCCGAGATAACTGCCACCGGCGAGGCGTTGCATCTGCCGGCCACGTATCCTTTCGCTGGCTTCGTCCGTCTTAGCTGTTCATGGGCACGGTCATCCTTGACATCGCCCTCCTAAACGATGGAGCGTGACAATGAACAGCAAGCAGAGTTTGGCGAATAAGATACACTACGAAACGCTAGCGGAGGCTTGGCGCAGCGGTCGAGAATTGCCGCCGGAAGTCTCGGAGTGGTCTGTTTTGACGGCGGAACCGGGCGGCGTCGATTACGTCGAGCTGCGCGGCGACAAACAAGGTGAGACTCAGCGTCAATCAGGATGAGACTCGGCGGCGGGGGTGTGACGAAGGGAGGGCGTAGCCCGACCGGAGTTACACCCCCGCCGCGGCGCAATTTTTCGGCGTCT
>NZ_LWBS01000451.1 GCF_001652265.1 Rhizobium leguminosarum | reverse complement strand
TCCACCGCTTCGGCGAAATCCCCATAGTGCCAAACAACCCGCGCCTTCGCTCAATCCGGCTTCAATGAGGTCCGATCAGTGAATGCCGCATGCCCAGCGCCCGGACCTCACAGAACCCTCCAGATTCCCAAATCGGTTGATCACTGATTCATGGGATATCGTGTGCAGCACGGAGGTCTTTGATGGGAGTGAAGCGATACGAGTTGAACGAGGCGCAATGGTCGAGAATTGCGCCTTTGTTGCCAGGCAAGGCCAGCGATCCGGGTCGGACGGGGGTAGATAACCGGTTGTTTGTGAACGGGTGTTTGTGGGTGCTGCGCTCGGGCGCACACTGGCGGGACCTGCCGGAGCGCTACGGCAAGTGGAAGACGGTCCACCGCCGGTTCAGTCGCTGGTGCCATGCCGGCGTATGGGAGCGGGTCTTTGATGCCCTCATTGCTGACCGGAACAATCTGTACTTAATGATCGACAGTACCATCGTGCGTGCCCATCAACAGGCGGCGAGCGGAAAAGGGGGGCCAAGGATCAGGCGCTGGGGCGTTCCAGAGGTGGACTGACGACCAAGATCCATATGCTGGCCGATGCGCTCGGGCGTCCCTTGCGCTTCATCGTGACGGTCGGCCAAGTCGGCGACATCACGCAAGCTCCCGCTCTTCTTCATGACCAGACAGGTCAGGCGGTTCTGGGCGATAAAGCCTATGACAGCAATGCCTTGCGCGCAACGATCGCGAAGATGAAGGCTGAGGCGGTCATACCCTCAAACCCTTCCCGAAAATCTACAGACAGTGTCATACCTGCCGGGCATCTCTCCGCCAGACCAGACCATGCCGACCTCCCGAGAAATCATCACGGAAGTGTCAGGCATGTCTGCGAACATCTGCCAGCCATGTATCAGGGCCGTTGGGGAGATGCCCGGCATGGCCGAGGGGTATCCAACGCCGCAACCTCTCCGCAGGACTTGGACGATTGATTACATCGCCGATCTTCCCTAACCTAGTCAAAGAGCAACGGGGAGCGAAGCCATGAAGGTCCTGCGCATCGTCGCTAATATCCAGGCACCGGATATCACCCCGGCCTGCCGCTTCTATCAGGATATCCTCGGTCTTGACGTCATCATGGATCACGGCTGGATCACGACGTTCGGCGCCGCGCGCTCGATGAACGTTCAGCTGAGTATCGCCAGTCAAGGCGGTTCCGGAACTGAGGTGCCCACCCTCTCGATCGAGGTCGACGACCTCGATGCCGCCTTCGAGGCAATGTCGGCCTCAGGCTTCGCGATCGAGTACGGCCCGACCGACGAGCCTTGGGGCGTGAGACGCTTTTATGTCCGAGATCCCTTCGGCAAGCTGGTGAACATCCTCGTTCATAAAAATTGAGCCGGCGGCCATCGGCCGCCGGCTCATTTCTGTTGGGCAAATCCGGGCCCTATTTCCGATCATTCCGGCGATAGGCATTTGCCGTCCCGCCAATGCGGACGGGAACGGGGATGGTATCGGCGACAAGTTTCCCCTTGACCTTTCCCTGCTGGCGCTTGCGCTCGAGATAATAGGCATAGGCGAATTGTGTCGCGACTCCAGCGATCACGAAGAGCGGACCGACCAGTTGGTCCTTGTTGGTGATGTAGAGCACCACCTGGCCGATCATGGCAAGGATGGTGCCGGCAACGAAAATGTTCAGCGAATGGCGGCCGAGGATCGTCAGCGGATGGTCCGCAGGACGGCGCAGGATACGCGAGAGTGCCGGGATGCTGATAACGAGATAGGTCAGCGCCAGCACATGCAGCAGCCGCGGCAGCGACAGGAAGGTCTTGTCGAAACCTGTGATGACAGGCGGCAGGCCAAGGGCTGCCAGCGAGTTGCCGAAAATCCAGAGATGGCCGGTCACCCAGACGAAGGACAAGATGACGTAACCGGCAGCGGCCGTCAGCAGCAGCGGATGCTGCGGGATCGTGCCGCCGCGCTTGATATGCAGCATCGAGACGATGCCGATCGAAAACAGGAACTGCCAGGAGAGCGGGTTGAGGAACCAGTAGCCCTCGATCAGCATGTTGTGCGGCGCCACTTCGTAGATGCCCGCAAGCAGCCAGACCGTGCCCGAGACGCCGAGCGCCAGCCATGGGCTGCGCGCATTCAACAGCAGGATGATCGGCACCATCAGCATCAGCGCCCCGTACATCGGCAGGATATTGTTGTAGCCGATCTGGTGGCCGAGCAAGAGCAGCGCCGGAATGCCTTCCTTCAGGTTCATCAGAACCGCCAGGATATTGATTTCGACCAGCAATCCCGGCCGATGGAAGAGCCAGGCACCGCAGATGAAGAGCGCCAGCGTCATGAAGGTGGTGATCATATGGGCGAGATAGAGCGTGAAGGCGCGCTTTGCCGCCTTGATCGCCACCGTGAGCCGGTTGCCCGGCTGGAAGCGGCCCCCATAGGCAAGGCCGACGGCAATGCCCGAGATCAGCACGAAGGCCTCGGCGGCATCGGAGAAGCCGAAATTCTTCGTCGTCACATATTCGAAGATCTGTCCGGGAACATGATTGATGAAGATCATGATCAGCGCCACGCCGCGCAAGACGTCGAGCCTTGTATCACGCACTGGCGCAGCTGCGGATAGGGAACTGCGCCCCGTGACGATAGCTTGGGTCGGCGTGCTTGCCATTGGTCTCTCCTAATTATCCGATTTGCAAACGCGACGACGGCCAAAAGGGTTCCCTTTTGGCCGTCGCGAATCGCCGTGTTTTTCAGCGTGGAGAACGCTGTTATCCGAGCGGATATCCCTCTTCGGGATCGGTGACTTCGCAGCCGTTTATCGACAGAGTGTAGCCGCTGTCATTGGACGCTTTTGAGACCGAAATGCGGTATTTGCCGCCGCCTTGCTCCACCTCTGCCGCAAAACCGTCCCATTCCGAAGGGAGCGACGGGCGCACGTAGAGCCGACCGTCTTTCAGCCGGATACCGAGGATGCCCTCGACGGCGGCGCGGTAGAGCCAGCCGGCTGACCCGGTATACCAGGTCCAGCCGCCGCGCGACGTATAAGGCTCGTTTCCGTAGACGTCGGCCGCCACGACATAGGGTTCGACGCGGTATTGCTCCGCTGAAGCCTTGTCGAGCGCATGGGTGATCGGGTTGAGGATCTGGAAGCAGCGGAAGGCATCGTCGCCCCGCTTCAGCTCCGCCAGCGCCATCACCACCCAGGTCGCGGCATGGGTATATTGCCCACCATTTTCGCGCACACCCGGCGGATAGGCCTTGATATAGCCGGGATCCCTGGCGGAATTGATGAAAGGTGGCGTGAACAGCCGGATGATCCGGGCATCCTCGTCGACCAGCTGATCGAGCACGGCTTCCATCGCCGTAACGGCGCGGGCCGGATCGCCCTCGCCCGACAGCACGCTCCAGGACTGCGCGATCGAATCGATCCGGCATTCCGGACTTTCCCTGGAGCCGAGCAGTGCACCGTCGTCGAACGTGCCGCGGCGATAGTAGCCGCCATCCCAGGCCGCAGTTTCCAGCGCCTTCTTCAGCTCGGTGAGATGCGCCGACCAGCGCTCTGCCCGGACCGTGTCGCCGCGCTCTTCGGCATAGGGAATGAAGGAGCGCAATGTCCCCGCCAGGAACCAGCCGAGCCAGACGCTGGTGCCGCGCCCGCCGATGCCGACGCGGTTCATGCCGTCGTTCCAGTCGCCGCCAAGAAATAGCGGCAGGCCGTTAGCCCCCTTGCGAGCGATGGCGAGATCGAGCGCCAACGCCGCGTGTTCGTAGACGCTCGCCTTGTCCTCGGAAATCTCCGGCTTGTAGAACGAGTCGTGCTGGCCTTCGAGCAGTGCCGGCCCTTCCAGGAAGGCGATCTCCTCGTCGAGGACGTTTTTGTCGCCGGTGACGTTGCGATAGTGATGGATCGCGTAAGCGAGCCAGACCACGTCGTCCGAAATCAGCGTGCGCACGCCCGCACCCGTTCCCGGCAGCCACCAATGTTGTACATCGCCTTCGCGGAATTGCCGCGAGGCGGCATTCAAGATCTGGCGGCGGGCAAGCGAGGGCTCGTGCAGTACGAAGGCCAGCGTGTCCTGCAACTGGTCGCGGAAGCCGAAGGCGCCGCTTGCCTGGTAGAAGGCGGTGCGGGCCATGATGCGGCAACCGAGGCTCTGGTAGGGCAGCCAGGTGTTGACGAGATTGTTCATCCCGCGATCCGGAGTCGATATCTGCAGCCTGCCGGTGAAGTCTCGCCAGAAGGCGCGGTTTGCCTCGACGGTCTCGTCGAACGAAGCCTTGCGGATATCGGCGATAACAGTGCGCGCGTCTTCTTCCGTCGGCGTATCGCCGAGGAAGAAGGTGAAGTCGCGCTCCTCGCCGGTGCCGAGTTCGATGTCGATTGCAAGCGCCGCGGCCGGATCACCATCGAGTTCCGTCGAGCCGGAAAGGGCGGCGGCGGAGGTGACGGTCTGCGGTGCCTGGATCGTCCCCGCCTTGCCGATGAATTCGCGCCGGCTTGCCGAGAAGCTCGAAAGCGTCTCGCTCGCCGCGAAGAAGGCGGTGCGGTTAGAAAAGTCGATGCTGTACGGGTTGGTGGCAAACAGCGCCCCCGTCTCCTCGTCATGCTGCGACAGGGTGAAAGGCACCGTGCGTGCAGAATTGCTGCCGAGGACCCATTCCACATAACCGTAGAGACGCAGCTTACGGCTGGCCGAACCGGTATTCCGCAGGCGCAGGCGTTGCAGCTTCACCGGCCTTTCGCGATCGACCGTCTGCGTCAACTCGAGTGCGATCTCGTGCTGAACGCTGGAAAAGACGGAATAGCCGAGCCCGTGGCGGGCTTCGAAACGGATGTCCGGCCGGCCGGAAAGCGCTGCGAACGGCGTCATGACGGCACCGCTGTCCAGATCGGTGAGATAGAACGCCTCGCCCGAACGGTTGACTACCGCATCGTTCGACCAGGAGGTCAGTTGATAGTCGCGCGAATTGACGCTCCAGGTGAAACCCGAGCCCTCGGCCGACACGTGGAAGCCGAAGCTGTCGTTGGAAATGACATTGATCCAGGGCTGCGGCGTCGCATGACCTCCGGGCAGGCGAACGACATATTCACGCCCATCGCGGGCAAAGCCGCCGATGCCGTTCCAGAAGTCGAGATCGCCTTCCTCCTCGATGACGACAGCGGGCACGACAGGCGGCGGCACAGGTGCAACACGCTTGACGGGCGGCTTGTTGCGCTCGGCCCGTTCGATCTCCTGCAGTTCCTCCTTGGAGGGTGCAAACAGCGCCACGGCGCGGTTGATCTGGTCGACCACCTTGCCGTTCTTGGTATGCAGCGTGACACGCGAAGCCGCGATCAGCGCGTGATAGGTGCTCTCCTCCATCAAGTCCTTGCGAACCGCAAAGATATGCTGGCGCAATCCGTCGGCCTGGCCCATGCGACGGACGTTCTCGCACATGGCGTCGACTGCATGCTGCATGTCCTGCGCATAGGAAGAGGCGCGTTCGTTCATGATGACGAGATCGGCGGTGACGCCGCGCGAGCGCAGATATTCCTGCGCCAGCAGCGCCTCGCGGGCGATCTCGAGATCCATGTCGTCGTTGATGCGCAGCGTGAAGATCGGGAAGTCGCCGGAGATTGCCAGTGGCCAGAGTGCCGATTGCGACTGCAAGCCGGCCTCGACGGTCGCCTCGTCCTTGCGCAGTTGCATATCGGGATAGACGAGATAGCGTCCGAGATGCTGGAAGGCCGCCGCCTGCTGCGAGGTGACGCCGACATGGCGCATCTGCACCTGCGTGCGTGTCCAGGCCTGAACGAGCTCGTGGGTGAAGGCGTCGGGATGACGGTAGCGATTGACTGCCTTGTCGACTTCGTCGCGGCTCGGCGCCGCAATCGTCCAGAAGATCACGCTGACTTTCTTGCCGGCCGGCACGCGGACGGTGCGACGCAGCGACATGACGGCATCGAGCATGAAACCGTCGCTGCCGGAAAGCGTAGCGCCCGGATCGAAGGCCGCTGCATCGGCAAGGCTGCGGCCACGGCCGATGAACTTGCGCCGGTCGGTCTCGAATTCGGTATGGCGGGTGTCCCCGGCATTGTCGACGATCAGATGTGCGATGCTGATGTTCGGCTCGTTCGGGTCGCGCTTGTTGCGTTCGGCGCGGATGACGTCGCCGCGCTTGCCGATCTCGGTCTTGACGAACATGCGGGCGAACGCCGGATGCGCATTGTCGGTATCGTCGGAGGTGATCACCGGTTCGAGATAGGAGGTGACCTCGATGAAACGGTCCTCCGTGCCCATGTTGAGCAGGGTGACGCGGCGGGCCTCGGCATCATGCTCGGTTGCGATGATGCATTCCACCTCGCTTGTGAGGTCACCGACCGTCTTGGTGAACTGCGCCTTCTCGTCGGCGAATTCGACCTTGATTTTTTCGCCTTCGACACCCTTCGGCTCTGATGTCGTCGACCACCATTCGTTGGTGGCGGTATCGCGCAGGAAGATGAAGCTGCCCCAGCGGTCTTCGGTCGGATCGGCTTTCCAGCGGGAAACGGAAAGGCCGTTCCAGCGGGAATAACCAGCACCCGTCGCCGTCAGCATCAGCGAATAATGACCGTTCGACAGGAACACGAGCTCGCGGTCGCGCGACGCCGGATCGCTGATCTTCCTGAGCTCCGGCCGCAGGAGATCGTCCTGGATGCTGGCCGGCGTGTCGGATTCATGCTTGCCGCTCATGACGGGAATGTCGCGCGGCGCCTTTTCCTGCAGCAGCAGCTCCGCTGCCTCGATGACGGGATCGGAGTGGAAGAGCTCGCGCAGATGACCGTTGAAGGCGACGTTGGCGACCGCCGCGATCGACATGCCGTGATGGTGGGCATAATAGTTGTAAACCACCGCGCATTTCTTGCCTTCCGGCACGCGCGTCGGCGTGAAGTCGACGGCGTCGTGGAAGCCGAACTTGCCGAGCGCCCCGACCTTGCGCAGCCTCTGCAGGTTTTCGAGCGCGGCCGGCGGGTCGTACTGGCTGGCAAGCAACGATGCGTAAGGCGCGATGACGGCATTGTGGCCGAGGCCGCGCTTCAGGCCGAGCGTCGGCACGCCGAAATTCGTGTACTGATAATTGAGGTTGTGGTCGCGGGCATTGAAGGCCGCTTCCGAAATGCCCCAGGGAATGCCGAGCTTGCGGGCATAGTTCATCTGTTCGATGACGACCAGATTGTTGGTCTGGTTGAGAATACCCCCGCCGCGCTCCTGCATGACGAGCGGCGGCATCAGATATTCGAACATCGAGCCGGACCAGGAGACCAGCGCACCGCGCGACCCCACAGGCACGACCTGGCGGCCGAGGCGATACCAGTGTTCCGTCGGCAGATCACCCTTGGCGATGCCGAAGAGGCTGGTCAAGCGGCATTCCGAGGCGAGAAGGTCGTAGCAGGCCTGGTCGAGTTCGCCGCTTTCGACCCGGTAGCCGATCGACAGCAGGCGCCGCTCCGGCCGGAACAGGAAGCCGAAATCCATCGAGAAGGCAAGATCGCGGGCCTTGTCGCGCAGCGCCACCAGGCGCGGCCTCAGCGCATCGACTTTGGAAAGATCGAAGGTGCTGTCGGAAATATGCGCCTCGCAGACCTTCACCAGCGATGCCGCCCACAGGGTGACCTCTTCGCTCTGCTTCGACTTGACCTCATGGTCGAGATTTGCGGCGAGTTTCTCGATGTCGCGCGCGAGAACCGCGAGGTTGATGATGCGGATCGAGGCGAATTCGTGCTCGCGCTTGACGGCGGCAAGCGCGTTCTGGAAGCCGACGATGCGTTCCTCCAGGCGCCGGCGCAGCGGGCGCACGGTCTTGCGGTCATCGGGCAGGTCCGCCAGCACTTCGCCGAGAATACCGGCCGTGTCGCCGACGCCGTCGAGATTGCCCTGCATATGAGCGGACGGCGCCTCCGCCCAGTTGCGACAGGCCGACGAAATCGCGATCAGATGACCGGCGAGATTGCCGCTGTCGACGGCCGAGACATAACGGGGCCCAAGCGTCTGCAGCGTATCGGTGTGATACCAGTTGAACAAATGGCCGCGGAATTTCTCCATTCTGTCGACCGTCGCGATCGTCTGCTCCAGCCGCTCGAGCGTCTCCTCAAAGGAGAACCAGCCGAAATGCCGGCCGGAAACGACGGAAAGCAGATAGACGCCGATATTGGTCGGCGAGGTGCGCGCCGCAACGATCACATGCGGCGTTTCCTGGACATTGTCCGGCGGCAGATAATTCTGCTCGGCCGTCGTGAAGGTTTCGAAATAGCGCCAGGTGCGCCGGGCGATCTTGCGCAGTTCGCTCGACACTGAATCGGCAACCTCGAGCCGATCCTCGGTCTCTGCCGACTGGCTGACATACCAGGCCACCACAGGCGAGAACATCCACAGCAGCGCGAAGGGAATGCCGACGAGGAAGGCGTTGTCGCCCGGGAGGGCTGCGAAACCGAGCGCCAGCAGCGCCAACGCCGGCGCATGCCACATCGCCTTGTAGTAGGAAATCAACGTGCCCTGGCCGCCGGCCTGAACGCTGGCGGCGGTTCGCCACTGCAGCATCAGCTTGCGGCTGACGAAGAGGCGATAGAGCGAACGGACGATCGCATCCGCCATCATGCAAGCCGAATCGGCGATGAAGACGATGCGCAACGCAACCTGCGCATTGGCGGCCGTGATATCGGACCAGACCGTATAGAGATGGGCGCGGGCGATGATATCGCTGGTGCGCGGGATGATGCCGTTGATGAGCGACAGCGTCGGCGCAACGAAGAGGCAGAAGATCAGCAGAATCTGCCAGATAAGCGCGCCGAGCGGACCCATGAAATACCAGCCGAGCACGGAGGCGAAGAACCAGGCGATCGGCGTCAGCGAACGGCGCAGATTGTCGAACATCTTCCAGCGGCCGAGTGCCGTGACGCCGTATGTCGGATTGAACATGTAGGGGAGAAGCTGCCAGTCGCCGCGCGCCCAGCGATGCTGGCGCGAGGTTTCCACCTCGTAGCGGATCGGGAAATCCTCCACCAGTTCGAGATCGGTGACGAGCGCGCAACGCGCCATCGAGCCTTCAAGAAGATCGTGGCTGAGCACGGAGTTCTCGTCGATCCGGCCCTTCAGCGACGCTTCGAAGGCATCGACATGATAAAGGCCCTTGCCGGTGAATGTGCCTTCGCCGGCGAGATCCTGGTAGACGTCGGAAACGGTGAAGACATAAGGATCGAGGCCGCGGTTGATCGAAAAGACGCGCTGGAAGACCGACGCGTCCTTGCCCGTCGTCAGCGACGGAGTAACCCGCGGCTGCAGTACGCCATAGCCGCTTTCGACGCGGCCGGTTTTCGGGTTGATGACCGGGCGGTTGATCGGATGATAGAGCTTGCCGACGAGCTTGGTGACGGCATCGCGCATCAGGCGCGTATCAGCATCGAGCGTCATGACATATTGCACATTGGCCGGCACGGTATTGGCGCCCGGCAGATAGGTCGTGTCGCGGTCGCCGCGCAGAAGCATGTTCAGCTCGTGCAGCTTGCCGCGCTTGCGCTCCCAGCCCATCCAGACGCCTTCCGAGGGATTGTAGAGGCGGCGGCGATGCAACAGATAGAAACGCGTCTTGCCGTCATAGGCATAGCGGGCGGAGAGATTGGCGATCTCGCGCCTGGCATAATCGAGAACCTCGAGATCGGCGGTCGTTTCCTCGGCCTCGCTATCCGGCCAGTCGCTGAGCATCGCGAAATAGATCTCGCCGCGCGGATTGGCGAGATAATGAACCTCGAGATTGCGCACGTGGTCGTCGACGCTGTCGCGGTTCGAGATCAGGCAGGGCACGACGAGCAGCGTGCGCGCATCCTCCGGAATGCCTTCCTTGAACTCGTAGCCGACGAGGCGCGCCGGCGTCACGAAGAAGGACAGCACGGTGTTGAAGAGACCTGTCGCCCCCTCCGATGCCGGCACTGAGAACATGATCAGCAGCAGGGCGATTTCGATCGCACCCATGCCGGCATTCGCCATGAATTTGCCGACGATCGCCATGGCGATGACCGTCAGCAGCATGACGGGCACGGCAATCGCCAGCCAGTTGAACCGGCGCACGGCACGCACGAAATGCTGGATGACCGTCGGGCGATAGTTCGCCCGTGCCTCGAGTTTCGGCCGCTGCGCGCCCGACAGGAAGCCACCAACATTCGGTTCATGCGGCTGTGGCTCGCCGGAGGCCTTGGCGGCAGCGGTCATGTCGAGCGCCAGCTGGGCTATTTCCATTTCCGACAGCGGCGAGCGCTTGGCCAGCTTCTCGATCTGTTTGCGATATTTGTTGCGCGAGCCGGAATCGAGGATGCCGTAATCCGAATGCTCCCAGAGGAGCTTGTCGACATGGCTGACCTGCTCGACCCAGACCGACCATTCGGCATCATCGATCTCGCGAAGGCTGCGGATGATGTTGCCCATCGTCACGTTGCCGGAAGAGAGCCGGCTGTGTTCGGCCGTCGTCGCCTCTTCGGTGTTGCGGCCGAGCTCTTCCAGCCGCTCGTCGAGCCAGGTGATCGCCAGGCTCGACGTCTGCGAGCCGTCGCGCAGGCGATAGAGGAACTGCGTCGAGAAGGTATTGTCCTCGGCAAGCGGTTCCAGCGTCTTCAGATAGGCGGCCGCCCCGGCTGGGTCGGTCAGGCGCACCAATTCGTCGGCCGCCTCGTTGGCGCGGCGGCGCAGGCGGCGGCTGGCTTCGACGCGGCTCGAAATACGGCGAAGGTTTTCCACGAGCACGTAGCGCACGAGGGAGGGCAACGCCCAGAGTTCGCCGATCCTGAGCGTCTCGCTGGCCTGGAAGCCGTCGACCAGCGCCGTCAGACTTTCCTGCGAGATCGTGCTGTGGGTATGGGCGACATAAAGCCAGGCAAGCACGAGGGTGCGCGGTACTTCGACGCCGCCGACGACCATGGTCGGCAATTCGCGATAGAAGCGGCGGGGGAAGTCGCGCCGCACCTCCTGGATCGCCTCTTCGACGATATAGTGATTATCCAGCAGCCATTCTGCCGCCGGCGTGATGGTATCGCCGGCCTCGACATCGGTCGCCGTGGTCCGGTAGACGCGCAGGATTTCCTTCTCGTTTTCCTTATGACGCGCAAAGAAATCGAAGGGGGCGAAAGCCGGCAGCTTGTCGACGCCGTTGCGGGCGACCGCATCGCCCATCGCCTTGATGTCCTCGATGGAAAGATAGGTCGAGCGGATCGAATCGTTATGATCGATCTGCCTCGTTTCGGGTTCGCGCGAAAGGCTCGTAGAAAGATTTGAAATAGACATGGGTTCGGTTCTGGATCCAAACGAAGTTATGGCTGTTTTGCTCAGCCTTTTGCACTGCTTATCATGACTGCTACATGAACGGAGCCCTATTCTTCAAAGATCGATGAAGCCGGGGTGAACGTCACTTGGCAAGCGATGCAAACGGGCTAAGCCCTGGTCAGGACGCGGCCCGACGGGTGATCGAGACCATCGATAACCTCTCCGCGAAAGCCATGTCGAAAATTTGGACACCCTTGGGAAAATTCAAGTCGGGAGGCATGCGGCGCCGCCCAGCGAGCCTGTCTGGGCGGTGGGAAATGACGAAAATGCCGGCACCTGGTTCCGGCAATGCAAGAGCTGTTCGATTTCAGAAAAACAAAAGACGCATGATTGCCTGACCATGCGCCTGGCGGCGGTTTGGGCGGCCGGCGGCCCACGCCGTTTGCGGTCGAGATCAAGGCCGCTGTGGGAGGCTTCAGATGGCGTGAAAAAAATAGAGAAGAATGATGATGGGGGATCGGAATGCCGATCAACCATAACAAAATGCCTCTCGTGACCACTCTCCTTTTGACATTCGAGTGCCAGGAGAATGCCGAGACAAATTGAATGGTCCGGAATTCAATAGAGGCGCAAACCGCCGCAGCGCCGGCATCTGCCGACGCTTCATCCGCCGGATTACCCGACGACGCCGCAAACCATGGCCACGACGAACAGGAACGCCGCGGTGAAGATCGCGCCATGGAGTACCGTCTGAAGCCTGTGGCGCGTGGTGAGCGGCTTTTTGGTCGGTACGGAACCATACTGATTCACGTGAGCATGCGAAATACCCAGATCTGCCATATGTCGCCTCCGTTGTTCTCGTGCGGCCGGTTGTGCGGCTCGCGCTTATATTCTTATTTTCTCTATCAAGTAGGTAGAGATAAATTTCCGTCCAGAGCGAACGGAAGAGAAAATTCAACCAGCCCTTTTAGCAGAGCGTGCGCCATGCCCAGATCAACGAGCGCTCGACGGCACTCTCACTCTCAGGCGGGTTGGAGGAGGTCTCGATCAGCCGACGGTCCTTTTCCGAGGGAAGGGATACCGAAATCTGTTCCCGGCGATCGGTTTTCAGGGGAGGATCGAGGTAGCCCATGGTCATCCCACCGAGAAAGAACATGCTTCAACCTCCATCGATCACGAAAGCTAACAAACGTTAACGGGATCATGACAGAAGCAAGGCAGCTGTCAATAGTCTAGTCGAATGGTCGTCTTTTAGGAAAACATTATCCTTAACGCTGCCGCCGATCTTTTCTTTTCAAAGGTTTGAAAAGGTTGGCTTTCAGGCCTTGACGAAACCCTTGCTCGCGATCATCAAATTTCTCGTATAGTCCTCATGAACCGCGCCTCCAGCCAGCTCTTGCGAGCTTAGCCGCTCGACGACGGCGCCGTTGCGCATCACCGCGAGCCGTTCGCACATATGGGTGACGACACCGAGATCATGGCTCACCATCACGAAGGTGAGCTTGCGGTCGCGTCGGATCTCTTCCAGCAGGTTCAGTACCTCGGCCTGCACCGAGGCGTCGAGCGCCGATGTCGGCTCGTCGAGTAGCAGGATCGACGGCTCCACGATCAGCGCCCGGGCGATCGCCACGCGCTGTCGCTGGCCGCCGGAGAGCTGGTGCGGGTAGCGGAAACGGAAACCATTGCCGAGGCCGACCTCGTCGAGCGCCCGGGCGATGCGCTTCTCGCCGTCGGGGATGCCGTGGATTGCAAGCGGTTCGAGCAGAAGCCGGTCGATCGTCTGGCGCGGATGCAGCGAACCATAAGGATCCTGGAAGACCATTTGTACGCGCCGGTAGAAGACTTTGCTTCGCTTCGAACCTTTCAATGCCTCGCCGTCGATGTTGATCGCGCCGCTGCTCACCGGCGCAAGTCCGGCAACGGCCCGCAACAAGGTCGATTTTCCCGAGCCGGATTCGCCGACAAGACCAAAGGATTCGCCGCGTTCGACGGCGATGCTAACATCCTTCAATGCATGAAAATGGTCATAAACGACGCTCAGATCGTCGATCTCGAGAGCTGCACTCATGCCGCCCACTCCGGCTTGCGGTCGAGCACCGGCAGCGGGTGGCGGTTCGCGCCGATCTCGGGCATGCAGTTCAGCAGCCCCTGCGTATAGGGATGCCGCGCATGTTTGAGATCGGCGGCCGCCAGCTCCTCGACGATCTTGCCGGCATACATGACGATGACGCGGTCGCAGAAGGAGGAAACCAGCCTCAGATCGTGGGAGACGAAGATCAGCCCCATGCCGCGCTCGGACACCAGTCTGTCCATGATCCGCAGCACGTCGAGCTGCACCGTCACGTCGAGCGCCGAGGTCGGCTCGTCGGCAATCAGCAGCTCAGGCCCGGCAATCAGCATCATGGCGATCATCGCCCGCTGCCCCATGCCGCCCGAAACCTCGTGCGGATGCAGGTCGAAGACACGTTTCGGGTCGCGGATCTGCACCGCTTCCAGCATGGCGAGCGCGCGCTCGCGCGCCTCCGCCTTGCCGACCTTCTCATGCGTGCGCAGCGTTTCGCAGATCTGCCGTCCGATCGACATGACGGGATCGAGCGAATATTTCGGATCCTGCAGGATCATGGCGATGCGCTTGCCGCGCAGCCTGCGCCTTTCGCCGGCAGACGCATTGATCAGATCGATGCCGTTGAAATTAAGCCTGTCGGCCGTGACGATGCCGTGTTTCGGCGTCAGGCCCATGATCGCTCGTCCGGTCTGCGACTTGCCGGAACCGGATTCACCGACGATGCCGAGTCTTTCCTTGCCGAGCGTGAAGGAGACGCCGCGCACGGCCTCTATCACGCCGGTGCGCGTGGGGTAGCTGACCTTGAGCTTGTCCACCGTCAGAAGTGTTGTCATTGGCCGCTCTCCTTGGGGTCGAGCGCGTCGCGCAGGCCGTCGCCGAGGAGATTGAAGCCGAGGCTGACGATGAGGATGGCGATGCCGGGCATCGCCGCGACCCACCATTGATCGAGGATGAAACGCCGTCCCGAGGCGATCATCGCACCCCATTCCGGCAGCGGCGGCTGCGCCCCCAGACCGAGGAAACCGAGACCGGCCGCCGTCAGGATGATGCCCGCCATGTCGAGCGTCACACGCACGATCAGCGAGGAAATACAGAGCGGCATGACATGGCGCACGACAATGCGAAGCGGCGAGGCTCCCATCAGCTTCACCGCCGAAATATAGTCGGAACGCCGGACCGTCAGCGTCTCGGCGCGCGCGATACGGGCATAGGGCGGCCAGGACGTGATCGCAATCGCGATGATCGCATTCTGGATGCCAGGCCCGAGCGCCGCGACGAAGGCGAGCGCCAGCACCAGCTTCGGAAAGGCGAGGAAGATATCGGTAATCCGCATCAGCGTCGCATCCACCCAGCCTCCGGCATAACCGGAGACCGTGCCGACGATCAGACCGATCGGCGCCGAGATGACGGCGACGAGCGCGACGACGAGCAGCGTCAATCGCGATCCGTAGATCAGCCGGGAATAGATATCACGGCCCTGGTCATCCGATCCGAGCCAGAATTCCCCCGTGCCGGGCGGCAGCAGGCGGGCATTGCGCAGATCGCCGACCACCGGATTATGCGTGGCGAGCACATCGGCAAAGGCGGCGATGAAAAGCAGCGCCACGATGATCAGCAGGCCGACGACGGCGAGCCTGTTGGCCGTGAACTGCCGCCATGCGACATAGGCCCGGCCGAGGCGGGCCTGCAGGCGCGATTGCGGCCGGTCGGAAAGCAGCCATTCGCGGCGGCTCATCGCAGGAGATGGGCTGGCATTGGCCGTCATCGGTTTCGCGTCCTCGGGTCGAGCGTCCGGTAGAGAAGATCGGACAGAAGGTTGATACCGATGAAGACCGTACCGATGACGATCGTGCCGCCAAGAACGGCGTTCATGTCGGCATTCTGCAGCGAATTGGTGATGTAGAGCCCGATGCCCGGCCAGGAAAAGACGGTCTCGGTCAGCACCGATCCTTCGAGCAGGCCGGCATAGGACAGCGCAATCACGGTAACGAGCGGCACGGCGGCATTGCGCAGCGCATGGCCCCAGATCACCCGTGTTTCCGAAAGCCCCTTGGCACGCACGGCGACGATATATTCCTGGGAAAGCTCGTTCAGCATGAAGCTGCGCGTCATCCGGCTGATATAGGCGAGCGAGAAGTAGCCGAGCAGAGAGGCAGGCAGGATAATGTGGCGGAACACGTCGTAGAAGACATCCCACTGCCCCTGCCAGGCGCTGTCGAAGAGGTACAAGCCGGTGATCGGCGTGAACGTGTATTCGAAGACAATATCGATCCGGCCGGGAAAGGCCACCCAGCGCAATTGCGCATAGAAAATGACGAGCGAGATCAGCGCCAGCCAGAAGATCGGCACCGAATAACCGATCAGACCGATGACGCGCACCACCTGGTCGACGATGCTGCCACGACGCACCGCGGCGAGAACACCGAGCGGCACGCCGACGACGGCGCCGATGATCGTTCCAAGCGTTGCCAGCTCGACCGTCGCCGGCAGAGCGCGGCGAATATCGACCATCACGGGATTGGTCGTCAGCACCGAATTGCCGAAATCGCCGGAGAGGATGCCTTTGATATAGATGAAGAACTGCTGGTAGAGCGGCAGGTTGAAGCCCATTTCCTGGCGAACGCGCTCGACGACATGATGGGGCGCGCGATCGCCGAGGATGGCGAGCACGGGATCGATCGGCACGACGCGGCCGATGAAGAAGGTGACGGCCAGCAGGCCGAGATAGGTGGTGACGGCGGCAAACAGAAACCGCCCCAAAGCCTTCGCAAAGGCGCCGGCACGGCCCTTCCGGGGCCGCGCCTCCTGCATTGTTTCGACGGTGCTCAAGCGACCAATCCTGCCGGACTATTCCTTGGCGATCGGACCGACGAAATTGGTGTCGAAGCTCGGACCCAGCTTGAAGTCCTTCACGCTCTTGCGGTAGCCGGCCACCTCGGTCTGCTGGAAGATGAAGACAAAGGGGCTGTTTGCCAGGTACTTCTTCTGGATGTCCTGATATATGGCGGCGCGCTTGGCGGCGTCGCGTTCCAGAAGTGCGGCCTTGGCTTGCTTGTCCAGTTCCGGCGCTTCCCAGGTGTTGCGCCATGCGAGCGTCTTCACCGTGCCGGCATCGGAATTGTCGGGATTGCCGGTAAAGGTATCGGCATTGGAATTCGGATCGAAATAGTCCGAACCCCACTGGCCGATATACATGTCGTGGGTGCGGGCGCGGTACTTGGTCAGCGTCTGCTTGCCGTCGCCGGGGATGATTTCCATCTTGACGCCGGCTTGCGCCAGCGTCTGCTGCATGGATTCGGCGATACCCGTCACCGGCTGCGTGTTGCGCACATCCATGGTGATCGAGAAACCGTCGGGTACGCCGGCCTTGGCGAGCAGTTCCTTGGCCTTGGCGACATCAAGCTTGTAGGGGTTCTCATCGAGCGCGCCGAGCTGGCCCTTCGGCAGGAAGGTCTGGTGGATCTCGCCGATACCCTTGATCAAGGTTGCGCCGATCGCATCGTAATCGACTAGATACTTGAAGGCTTCCTGGACTTCCGGCTTTTTCAGGTTCTCGTTCTTGTTGTTCAGGCTGACATAATAAATCGTGCCCTTCGGCGCACTCGTTGTCGCGAGATCGGCATTCTTCGAAACAGCGTCGATGTCGCCTGGCTCGAGGTTGCGGGCGATATCGATGTCGCCGGCTTCGAGCGCCAGCCGCTGAGCCGAGCTTTCCTTCATGTAGCGATAGATGACGCGGTTGAGCTTCGCCTTGTCGCCATAATAATTGTCGTTGCGCTCCAGCACGACAACTTCGTTGGCGCGCCATTCGCGCAACTTATAGGCGCCGGAGCCGGCATAGCCGGTCTTCAGCCACTCATTGCCGAAATCATTGTCGTATTTGTGCTCGGCATCTGGCGTCACCGCCTTCACATGCTCCAGCACCAGCTTCTTGTCGACGACGGAAGCGACGGTTGCCGTCAGGCAGTTCAGCACGAAGCTCGGCGCATAGGCCTTGTCGACCGTGAAGACGAAAGTGCCGGCATCGGCCGCCTTGGCTTTTTCCGTGACGTTGTCGCCGGTCAGGCCGAACTGGGTGAGGATGAAGGCCGGGCTCTTGTCGAGCTTGACGGCGCGCTCGAACGACCAGGCGACGTCTTCGGCAGTGATCGGGTTGCCGGAGGCGAATTTCAGGCCCGATTTCAGCTTGAACGTATAGGTGAGACCATCATCGGAAACGCTCCAGCTCTCTGCCAGATCGCCCTTCACCTTCGATGTGTCGTCCATGTCGAGACGAACAAGCAGGCTGTAGCTGTTGGTAGTGATTTCAGCCGTCGAAAGCTCGAAAGCCTCGCCCGGATCCATCGTGATGATATCGTCGATGGCAAATCCTTCGACCAGCGTATCCTTCGGCGTCTCGGCGAAGGCGGAGGGTGCCGCCATCATCAGGAGCGAAAGAGCGGCTCCCGCGGAAAGCATGCGAAAATTGCGGCTGAATTTGGTCATCATCATAGTCTGTTCCCCTGTTTTTGATTGGATACGAAAGGCTTAGGCGTGGTCCTCCCGCCAGGCCTGGGCCAGAATGCGAAGCCAGTTTTCACGGGCAAGTTTTGCCAGGTCGGCGTCAGCATAGCCAACCTCTCTGAGAGCGGCAATCAGCTTCTGATTGCCCGCGGCATCGCCGATTTCTTCAGGAATGGTGGCCCCGTCGAAGTCCGATCCGAGCGCCACGCAGTCGATGCCAATGCGGTTCACGAGATAGTCGATATGGCGGATCATGTCGGCAAGCGGCGTATCGCTGTCCGAGCGGCCGTCGGCACGCAGCATGGCGGTGGCATAATTGACACCAACGAGCCCGCGGCTTTCGCGGATCGCATCGAGCTGCCTGTCCGTCAGGTTGCGCGCGACCGGCGTCAGGGCGTGGGCATTGGAATGGCTGGCGACCAGCGGCTGGTCCGTCGTCTTCGCCACGTCCCAGAAACCCTTCTCGGTGATATGGGCAAGGTCGATCAGGATACCGAGACGATTGCATTCCCTGACCAGCGCGAAGCCGGCATCGGTGAGGCCGGGTGCCGTGTCCGGCGACATCGGGAAGGCGAAGGGCACGCCGTGACCGAAGACATTGTGCCGGCTCCAGACAGGCCCGAGCGACCGCAGCCCCGCCGCGTAGAATACCTCGAGCGCCGAAAGATCGGCGCCGATCGCCTCGCAGCCTTCCATATGCATGACGGCGGCAAAAATGTTATCCGCCATGGCGCCGCGAATATCCTTCACCGTCCGGCAAAGCCGCCAGGCGCCAGCGCGATCGAGCCGCAGCGCGATCGCCGCCATTTCATTGGCGATGGCAAGGGAAGGCAGCGGATCAAGAGGGGCCGCCATCGGCGTGATATAGCGACCGCTGGCATCCGGATCGGCGAAGACGAGATCGCCTGAGGGAATGTAGATGGCGCAAAGACCGCCCGAAAGACCGCCCTCTCTGGCCCGACGCGCATCGATATGGCCGATCGTCGTGCCGCCCGCGAATTCCGCGATCGGGTCACTGCCGTCTTTTGAATGAGTCCAGAGTCGAAGGAGAACGTCGTTGTGGCCGTCAAATACGAATTGCATCTGTCTTCCTGCGCTGCCCGAACGGGCGAATGAAGCGGCAGAATAGAAAAGCTGACGGAATTCGCCACTTCTTTTTTTAGAAACCTGTCTTCGGCACTAGAACAGGATTAATTTCGGCTGGATCGGCCTAAAATCTGAATGCTCTTCTAAGTTAAATAGTTAGAGCATGACGTTGTCCGAAAACCGCTGACACTCAGCGGCATCATGCTCTCTAAACGGAACGGGGGCCGAGGCCCCCGCAAAAACTATCGGATCACGCTGCCGGAAATTAGTGCTTGCGGCGCTTCTTCTGTCTGTAGACGTCGATGACAACAGCCGCGACGATGATGAGGCCCTTGACGATCTCCTGGTAATAGGCGTCGATCCTGAGGAACGTGAAGCCGGAAGTCATGACGCCGAGGATGATGGTGCCGATGACAGTGCCGGTGATGCGCCCGACGCCGCCGGTGAGCGAGGTGCCGCCGATGACGGTCGCGGCGATCGCGTCGAGTTCATATCCGACACCCATGCTGGCCTGTGCGGTTTCCGCACGGGCCGCCGTGACGATACCGGCAAGGCCGGCAAGCAATCCGGCAATCACATAGACCTTGACGAGATGCGCCTCGATGTTGATGCCGGAAACGCGCGCGGCCTGCGGGTTTGCGCCGATGGCATAGGTGAACTTTCCATAACGCGTATAGCGCAGCGCAATGTGAAAGATCAGCGCAACGACCAGGAAGACGACAACCGGCCAGGCTTTCGTTCCGATGAAATGAAACTGCTCGGTGATCCCGGAAACCGGCTGTCCCTTCGTATACCACTTCGCCACGCCTCTGGCCGAAACGAACATGCCAAGCGTGGCAATGAACGGCGGGATCTTCGTGTAGGCGATGAGCGCGCCGTTCGCGAGACCGGCGGCCGCCCCGATCAGCAGACCAACGACGATCGGCACGAAAGCCGGCAGGTCGGTCAGCGAGGGAAAGACGGCCCGTCCCCAGGTCGAGGACTGGGCAAAGCTCGTTGCGATCATCGCCGTCATGCCGACGACCGACCCCGACGAAAGGTCGATGCCGCCGGTGATGATGACCTGCGTAACGCCGACGGCGATGATGCCGATGACGGAGACCTGCAGGATCATGATCGTCAGACGCTGCGAATTCATCAGGAAGCTTTGGCCGATGAACATCCAGCCGAGCACTTCGTAGATGAGGGCGATGCCGACGAGCACGAGGAAAATGCTGAGTTCCGTCGGTATGCGCCGCCGCCTTTGCCGGGTTGCGAGCGGAGCCGCGCCCTCTGCTGCCTTGGTAGTCATGTCAAACCTCCCTTGGGCGATCGCCGTCAACGCATCACTGCGCAGCCAGCTCCATCACCTTGATCTGTGTTGCTTCGTCGCGATTGAGGAAACCGGTCACGCGTCCCTCGTGCATGACCATGATGCGGTCGCTCATCCCGAGAACTTCGGGCATCTCGGACGAGATCATGACCACCGCCACGCCGTTTCGCGCCATCTCCGTGACCAGCCGGTGGATTTCCGCCTTGGCACCGACATCGATGCCGCGCGTCGGCTCGTCGAGGATGAGGATGCGCGGATTGGTGAGCAGCCAGCGCCCGATCAGCACCTTCTGCTGATTGCCGCCCGAAAGATTTTCCACCCGCTCGTAGAGATTGGGCGTTTTCACGCGCAGCTTTTTTGCCATGTCTTCGCAGGTTGCCTCGACTGCGCCCTGCTGGACGAAGCCGCCCTTGACGTATCTGTCCTGCAGAACGGCGATCTGCATGTTCTCGAGAATATCGAGGATCAGCAGGCAGCCGGTATCTTTCCGGTCTTCGGTCAGAAATGCCATCCGATTGCGGATGGCCTCGGTCGGCGAAGAAATGGCCACCGGCTTGCCATAGAGCTCGATCGAGCCGGAGCTTGCCGGCGTCACCCCGAACAGCGTTTCGGCGACGTTCGACCGGCCGGAACCGACGAGGCCTGCCACGCCGAGGATTTCGCCAGCCCTGACCTCGAAGGAGACGTTGTTGAAGACGCCGTTGAGACACAGATCCTTGACGGAAAGCACGACCTCGCCGATCGGCACCTCTTCCTTGGGAAACATCTGGGTGATCTCGCGCCCGACCATCATGCGGATGATGTCGTCGCGGGTGACGTCGGTCGAGGCATGCGTGCCGATATATCGGCCGTCACGGAAGACGGAGAACTCGTCGGCGATCTCGAAAAGCTCGTTCATCTTGTGGGTGATGTAGACGATGCCGATACCTTGGGCCTTGAGGTCTCGGATGATACGGAAAAGATGCTCGACCTCGCGCTCCGTCAGCGCTGAAGTCGGCTCGTCCATGATCAGCACGTCGGAATTATAGGAAACTGCCTTGGCGATCTCGACCATCTGCCGGTTGGCGACCGACAGGAACCGGACCTCGATATCGGGATCGATTGCGATATTGAGCCGAGTAAACAATTCCTCGGTCATGCGGTGCATCACGCCGTGATCGATGAAACCGAGGCGGTTCTTCGGTTCGCGGCGAATCCAGATATTTTCTGCGACCGTCATGAACGGCATCAGGTTCAGCTCCTGATGGATCATGGCAATGCCGTTCTCCAGCGCGTCGAGCGGAGATTTCAGCTGGATCTCGATCCCCTTCAGGCGAATATCGCCCTTATCAGGCGTATAGATGCCGGCGAGGATCTTCATCAATGTCGATTTGCCGGCGCCGTTTTCGCCCATCAGCGCATGCACGGAGGCGCGCTTCAGCCGGAACTGCACGTCGTCAAGTGCGACGACACCAGGAAATTCCTTGCGGACACCCTCGGCGCTCAAGAGATATTCCGCATTCGGAACTGCACCGCTCGCGCGCACGGCGGCCATGGTTGTCGGGCTGACGGCCATATCATCTCCTCCGGATACGGGTAGGCGAAAAGGATGCGGGCAAAGCCCGCATCCTGTCTGGCATTTGCCTCAGTTCTTGGTGACGAAGTCCTTGACGTTGTCAGGCGTCACGAGCTGGAAGGGAATGTAGACCTTCTTCTCGATCTTTTCGCCCTTG
>NZ_LWBS01000450.1 GCF_001652265.1 Rhizobium leguminosarum | reverse complement strand
TCGACCGTCGTATCGACAACAAAGACACCATAATCGCCGAAGTCGCAGCCTGGGAGCAGCAACGCAACGCCCACGGCGCAAAGATCCAATGGATGTTCACAACCGAAAATGCCCGCAAAAAGCTCCGTAAAGCTTACCCCGTCAAAGAGTCATAATCTCTGTGGCGTGGTACTAGCCGAATTTCTCGGTCGTATCGGCCTTGCCGAACACCCAGTATCCGGATGCCTTGATCCAGCCGAGCGGGCAACCTCGTTCCAGCAGGTAGGCGCGGATATCGCGTGTCACCGAGGCTTCCGCCGCAACCCAGATGAAGGTTTCCGGCTGGATATCGACCGTTCTCAACAGTTTCAGCAGCGCAGTGGCATCGGTTGCCTGAGAAAGCGGCCGGTGCGCCCAGCCGACCTGCAGTTCGGCTGATGTCTCGAAGGTCTGCTCTTCCAGCGGGCCGGTGACGGCCGCGATTGTGGTGATGACGGTTCCGGCGCTGCTCTCCTCGATCCGGCGGCCGATCGCCGGCAGTGCCGTTTCGTCGCCGATCAGCAGCCACCGCTTTACGGTTTTCGACACTACGGCGGAGCCCCTTGGTCCGCCGATCTCGAGCCTGTCGCCGGCGCGCGCATTGATCGCCCATTGGGTTACCGGGCCTGCCTCGTGCAGGGCGAAGTCGATGGTCAGTTTTCGTTCGGCATTGTCGTAGCGGCGCGGCGTGTAGTCACGGCGTTCTTCGCCGCCATCGGCGGCCGGTACGAAAATCTTGATGTGGTCGTCGGGCGCGAGACTGATGAAATCGGCGAGATCGCCGCCGGATAATATGATGCGGCGCATGCCGGGGGTGATATCGACAATGCTTTCGACCGCCAGGATGCGGCGTCGCGTGTCGTGGCGGACCCGTTCGATGCCGGGGGTCGGTGAAATCTGATCTTTGAGTTGATTGTTGTCCATGTGTCCTCAGGAGCTTTTTGAGCTCGATCCGCAGGACATAGTCGCGCAGATCGAAGCCGCGGAGCCGTTCGATCATACGCGTTGAGTGACGTTAACGCTTACGTGGCCGGGTGACCCGGCCATTGACGGCATGATGTAGCCGACGACGGCGGCATGTGCAACCACAAGGGAACCAACAAGGGCGATGATTGCCAAAGTTTAACTTTCCGGCGCCGTTCCGGTTGGGCAATGATCGGCCGACTAGCGGTTATGGAGAAGACAATGGACAGCAGGATCCAGGACATACTCGACATCTATCACGCGATGATCGAGACGGAGCATAACAGCCCGCGCGAGCTGCCTCACGGCGGCCGTGACGGACGACAGGATCAGCGGCTGCGCGCGGTCGGGCCCGCGACCGGGCAGTTCATCAATATCCTCGCCAAGAGCCTCAAGAGCCCGACCATTCTCGAACTCGGTACCTCCTTCGGTTATTCCGGGATATGGCTGGCGGAAGCCGCGCGGGCTTCCGGCGGGCGGCTGATCACCATGGAAATGCACGACTACAAATCGGCCTACGCACGCGACATGGCCGTTAAGGCGGGGCTCGCAGAGAATGTGCAAACCGAAGTCGTTCCCGCGCCGAAGCAATGGTGAAGTCGGCGTATTTTAGCCAACTCCGTTGAGGTAAACGTCTGTGTGCCGGGAACAATCAGCAATACACCGTGTACATTCCTCGATGAACATCCCGGCATTCGCGAGGCCACCGGCGACGAGCTGATGACGACCTTGATTGCCTATAAATACCGTTGCCCCGTGCCGTAGGAACCTCAAACTTACGTCGGCTTGTTGGCTTCGATGAAACGGCGTAGCGAGGTGGCGGCATTCAGCATGTGGGCGCGCATGCGCCGCGATGCCATCTCGCCGTCGCCTTCGGCGATCGCCTGCATGATCGCCTCGTGCTCGTCGCGCGATCGGCGCAGCCGTTCGCCCTGGCGCAGTTGCGTGCGCCGGAAGGCGTTCAGACGGTTGCGCACGGCGATCGCCTGTTCGGCAAGGAAGGCGTTGTGGGTGGCGTGATAGATGGCTTCATGGAATTGGCGGTTGAAGCTGTCATAGGCATCGAAATCGCCGGTCTCGACGATCGGCTGGGAGAGATCGTGCAGTTCGATCAGGTGGCTGCGCTCCAGGGGCGTCATGCGGTAGGTGGCGAGCCTGACGCATATGGCCTCGATCTCGGCCACCGTCTCGAACATCTCCATGATGCGTTCCGGCGTCATGCGGGCGACGACGCCGCCGCGCCGGGCGCGAAGCTCGACGAGGCCGCCCGCCGCCAACTGACGCAACGCTTCCCGAACCGGGGTTCGGGAGGCACCGAAACGATCGGCAAGCTGCTGTTCGTCCAATGCTGCGCCCGCCGCCAGCGTGCCGGCGGCGATCTCGTCGGTCAGGGCGTTGCGAATGCGGTCGGAGAGCAACCCGCGATCATCGCCGTCATCCTCGGTTTCGAAACCATTCGCCATTCCGTTATCTCCGATCTGTTTCAAGCATCGACCACTCGATTGACGTATGCAAATGCGGTTGTGCGTGCGCTCAGCGTATACGCTTGTGGCATCACGAAGGTGTTACGTATTCAATAATTGACTTTATATCGGATGGGAATACATAAATCTCCAGCAAGCAGGCTTCTGCATACACGAAGCCGCTTCAAATACCGAATTTGAATACGACGGGAGCCGCAACGCGGCGAAGGCCAACGCCTCGCGCCGGGTCAAAGCGAACCGTGCCGACATGGCATCACAGACCAACCGATTTTGACTTGGCTTCGGTTCTTCGGTCCCGAACCAGCATGCTTTCGATCCTTCAATTCCTGGACGCACAAGGAACCAGATCATGATGATGAACAGACGGACTTTCTCGGCTGCCCTTGCTGCCGGCGCCGCCGCTTCTCTGCTTGCTACCCGCGGTATGGCCGCGACATCCGCTGCCGTTAAAGCGCGCAACGTCGTGCTGGCGCACGGGCTGTTTGCCGACGGCTCGTGCTGGACCGAGGTGATCGCGCGCCTGCAGGCGGCCGGGCTCAATGCCACCGCGGTGCAGAACCCGCTGACGACGCTGCCCGAGGCCGTCGCTGCCGTGAAGCGGGTGCTCGACCGACAGGATGGCCCGACGGTTCTGGTCGGACATTCGTTTTCCGGCATGATGGTCACCGAGGCCGGCGTGCACCCCGACGTTTCGGCGCTCGTCTATGTCGCGGCGCGGGCGCCGGATGCGGATGAGGATTACACCGCTCTCGCCAAGACTTTCCCGACGCCGCCGGCGTCCGCCGGCATCGTTTTCGACGGCGACGAAGGTCGGCTGAGCGAGGAAGCCTTCCTGCACGATTTCGCCGGCGACCTGCCGGAGGCGAGGGCGAAAGTTCTCTATGCCGTGCAGCAGCCATTCCAAAAAGCGCTGCTGACCGGCAAGACGACACAGGCCGCCTGGCGTTCGAAGCCGAGCTGGTATGCTGTTTCGACCGAGGATCGGACGATAAATCCCGATCTCGAACGCTTCATGGCCAAGCGCATGGGTGCGAAGACGATAGAGGTGAAGGCCAGCCACCTCTCGCTGATCTCTCATCCCGACGAGATCGCCCGGCTGATCATCGAGGCGGCGGGGCAGAACACGAACTGATCTCAGCGGCCGGCAAAGCGGCGATGCCGTTTGCCGGCTTGCTTTGGCGATGCCATGATGCCGCGAGGGTCGTGTCTCGACCCGTTTCCGTCATTCGGGTTTCAGCAGGTCGACGCTTGTTCGTCTCGCTACAGCCACCGCCTGATGCGGGCCTTGTAGGCGAGATAAGCGTCACCGAATTTCCGCTCGAGATAGGCCTCCTCGCGGGCGACCACGCCGTAGCGGATGACGAGGTAGAACGGCGCCAACAGGATGATGAGCCACAGGCTGTCGAAGGCGACGGCGAGGCCGATGAGGCCGAGGAACATACCGATGTAGATCGGATTGCGCGTGAAGCGATAGGGGCCTTCGTCGACGATCGTCGTCGTTGGCCGGCTGAGCTGGACCTGTGTCCCCGCCCGGCGGAAGGTTGTTGCCGCCCAGATCAGCAGCGCCAGGCCGGCGAGGAATACGATGCCACCGAGCCCACCGGCAGGCATGGCCGCCGGCAGGAACGGCAGCGCATAAAGCCAGTCGAGCGCAAGCCCTACGACGACCGTCAGCGCCCAGGCGATCGGCGGCCGCACCGCCGCGCCCGAACTGTCGCGCAAATTGCCGTTCGCCTCGTTGATGCCGCCATCCATCCGGTCTCCCCGGTCCCTGGGATTCCAGCGTATGGGGCGCGTGTTTCGTGCCATTTGTGGCGGCTCCTCCACCGGTGAGTCTACCTCGTTTCGAAAGAGATTTGAAGGCGGAGAGGCGCGGTCGAAGTTCGGAACAAGAGGCGGCCGCGGGTGTTAACCGACCAAGCTTCCATCGAGCTTGCAGCTCCTCGTTTGCGAGACGCCACCATGCCCATCCACTTCAATCATACCATCCTGTCGGCTCGCGACAGCAAGGCCTCGGCAGATTTTCTGGCCGACATGTTGGGGCTGCCGGCGCCGCGGCGCTGGGGGCCGTTCTACATGGTCACGACCGACAACGACGCCAATCTCGATTATATGGATACGGAAGGCGAAATCGTCCGCCAACACTACGCCTTCCTGGTCGGAGACGCTGAATTCGAGGCGATATTCGATCGAATTCGCGAGCGGAACCTGCGCTACTGGGCTGACCCCGGCCAGCGGAAGCCGGGCGAGACCAATGACCACGACAGCGGGCGCGGGGTCTATTTCGAGGATCCGAACGGCCATCTGGTTGAAATCATCACGCGCCCCTATGGCAGCGGCGGCTGGAATCCGTGAGCTGGGCGCCAAGGGAGGCGACCCCGGTGCCGATCATGGACAATCATACCAGGCGGCAGCATCCCTGAGCGGCGAGGGGCCGCCGCTCCTCTCATATCGGTCGGCGCAGCGGCCTGAACGCTGCTCGAAGCTCGGCGGAGAAGAGCTCCGGCTGCTCCCAGGCAGCGAAGTGGCCGCCCTTGTCGACCTTGTGGAAATAGATAAGGTTGCGATAGGCGCGACGGGCCCATGTCTCCGGGGCCTGATAGCTCTCCCCAGGAAAGACGGTGATGGCGACCGGAAGCGCGATCTTGGAGGTCTTCTCCCCGGCCGCAAGGACGGGACTGCGCCCGCCGCCATATTCCCAGTAGATCCGGGCCGAGGAAGCGGCGCTGTTGGTCAACCAGTAAAGCGTGATGTCGTCGAGCACCTCGTCGGGAGACTTTTCGGGATCGCTGTTGTCGTAGGTCCAGTGCGTGAAGCCTGTATGACCGAGCGTCCATGCCGCAAGGCCGGCCGGCGAATCCGATATGGCGTAGCCGATCGTCTGCGGCCTCGTGCCCATCATCGTGGCATAGGACCTGTTCCCCATTTTGACTGCGGCGCTGAGGGCATCGAACGCCGCGCGTTCCTCGGTGGAGAGTCGCTGCGGCGCCGGCCCGCCCGCGGCGAGCACCGCGGCAACTTCGGGCGGCACGACAGCCGGCAGGTTGATGTGGATGCCGAGCAGACCTTGTGGCGCGAGCCGTGCCATCGCGCCGGAGACCGGCGCGCCCCAGTCGCCGCCCTGAGCGACGTAGCTGCCGTAAGCGAGGCGCTTCATCAGTTCCGCCCAGGCCTGCGCGATGCGGTCCGGCCCCCAGCCGGTGCCGGTCGGCTTGCCGGAGAAGCCGTAGCCCGGCATCGACGGAATGACCACGTCGAACGCATCTTCGGCGCGTCCGCCATGAGCGGTCGGATCGGTGAGCGGGCCGATGATCTTGAGGTTCTCGAATACCGATCCCGGCCATCCATGGGTGATGATGACGGGCAGGGCATTCGGATGTTTCGAGTGGACGTGAATGAAGTGGATGTCTAGGCCGTCGATCTCGGTGATGAATTGCGGCAGCGCGTTCAGCTTCGCTTCCGCCTTTCGCCAGTCGTAGCCGGTGCCCCAATAATCGACGAGCGGCTTGATCTTTTCGAGCTGTATGCCCTGCGACTGGTCGTCAACCGTCTCGCGTTCGGGCCAGCGTGTTGCCAGCACGCGCCGGCGAAGGTCGAGGAGGTCCGCCTCGGGAGTGTCGACGCGAAACGGGCGGATCGCATCTCCCGTGGCAGCCGATGCCGGATATGACGGAAACAGGCTGGTCGCGCCCGCGGCGGCGATCCCGATCGCCGCGGTGGTCAGGAACCTGCGCCGGTCGCGGTTCGGGAATTCCGAGCCGGCACTTGTGAGCATTTTGAAGAGCATGGTCATGGCATTGTCTCCTTTGAAGCAGACGCCTTGGGCAAGACTTCGATGAGTTCGGCCGTCGTCAGAATAGCATGGGCGTAGGTCGGGCCGTTCAGCTTGTGCGCAGCATGCATCATTAGGTGAGAGAAGGCGGCCGTCGCGTCGCTCACCAGGGTCGCGAAATAACCGAGTTCCATGGCGAAGCGGGCGGTGGATTCGATACAGGTATTCCCGCCGGATCATCTCGATGCGAGGCCGGCCGTATTGCGCAGGTGATCGTGCAGGTGATCGTGCAGGTGATCGTGATGCGTGCCGCCGCCCATACTTCTCGCCACCATCGCGACGATGGTTTCGAAGAGTTCGTTCTTTGCCTCGACGGCGGTGATGTCGCCCGACGCGGCGGCATAGGAGAGGGCTTCGGCAGCGCCGAGCATGGCCCAGAGGCCGGCTGCGGCGATCGTGCCGGCGCCGGCGAAGGGCGAAAGCGCAATGCGGCATTTCTCGATGAAGACCGCCTCGTATTCGCGCTTGATCCTTTCGAGTTCCGGCGAGCCAGCGAGCGCGGCAATGACGCCGGGGATTTCGCGGCCCTGGAGAAGCACGCAGTCGACATAGGAGGCGGCGATGACCGCGGCCCGGTCGGCGAGAGATGGCTGGCTTGCAGCAAGGGCTGCGTCCATCACTGTCGTCTGGCGGGCGTCGAATTCGCGGTAGAGCGCTGCGAGCAGGCCGGGGCGGGTTTCAAAATGATCGTAGACCACGGGTTTCGTCACGCCCGCCTGCTCGGAAAGCCGGCCAAGGGTCAGCGCTTCCGTTCCCTCATCGCGGACGATCTGCCAGGCGACGTCGAGAAGCTGGCGATGCCGGTCCTGTCGCGACAGGCGGCGGCGGCGCTGCGGATCGGTCGGCTGATCTGTTGTTTCGGCGCTTGACATCACTATATACCAAAAGTAACTTACTGAAAGTAGCTTAACAAAGGTATACAGGCTGCGTCTTCCGTCCGCAATCATTCAGCAGGAGTTTTTGCCATGCACGCGCTCATCGTCGTCGCGCATCCCGATCCCCGGTCGCTCACCCATGGCGTCGCCGCGCATCTTGCCGAGGGTATCACGCTCTCCGACGCCGGCCATTCCGTCGAGATCGCCGATCTCGCGGCCGAGGGCTTCGATCCCCGGTTCACTGCGGCCGATATCGCCCTGCATCTGAGGGAAGGGGTGCTGCCCGCCGACGTTGCCGCCGAGCAGGCAAGGATCGACCGCGCCGATGCGCTGGTGCTTGTCTATCCCGTCTACTGGTGGTCGATGCCGGGGCTGCTCAAGGGATGGATCGATCGGGTGTTCACCAATGGCTGGGCTTATGACGATTGCGCGGATGCCGGGGTGGTGAAGCTGCTTGGCCGTCTGCCGGTGCATCTGGTCGGCCTCGGCGGCGCCGACGCCGGGACCTATGCGCGGCACGACTATTTCAGCGCGATGAAGACGCAGATCGATCATGGGATCTTCGATTATTGCGGCGCCCGCGTTGTGACATCCGAGTTGATGCTCGAAGCCGGACCGGACCAAGCGACCACCCATCTCGAGGCGGCGCGTACCATCGGCCGCAGACTCTTCAAGGCATCCGGGCGATCCAAGGCGGCGGATGCGGCGTGAAGGTGTCCGGCATACAAGCAAGGTTTATCGGTTGGCGCAGGCGAAGCCTTGCGCCGTTGGCTTTTTCACGAGAAAAGCCTTGGATGAGTATTCCGACTACACATCCCTTCGACTTCGATCCAACCTACGGCATGCAGCTCGAGGAGCTTCTTGCGGTCAAGCCACCCGAGGCGCCCGCTGGCTTCGATGATTTCTGGAAGGCGCGCTATCTCAAGGCGCTGGCGGTCGATCCGCAGCCGGTGCTTTCCCACAGTCGGATCACCCATCCCGACTGGCATGTGCTCGACCTCGTCTATCTCTCGACCGGCGAGTTCCGGATCGGCGGCTGGCTGCTCCTGCCGCGGGAAGGGCAGGTGCGGCGCGGCCTCGTCGTGGGACACGGTTACGGCGGGCGGGATCGCCCTGATTTCGAACTGCCGGTCAGGGAAACGGCGCTCATCTTTCCCTGCTGCCGCGGGCTGTCGCTCAGCGCCCATCCGTCGATCTCCGAGAACCCGTCCTGGCATGTGCTGCACGACATCGACAGACCGGAGGCCTATATCATCGGTAGCTGCGTCGAGGATATCTGGCTCGCCGTTTCGACGCTTACGGCACTTTATCCCTGGCTTTCGGGACATATCGGCTATAGCGGCATCAGCTTCGGCGGCGGTATCGGGGCGATGGCGATCGCGTATGATCCGCGCATCGATCGCGGCCATCTGGCGCTGCCGAGTTTCGGGCATCAGCCGCTGCGGCTGATGCTGCCGAGCGTCGGCAGTGCGGAATCGGTGCAGGAATATCAGGCCGAACATGGAAACGTGCTGGAAACGCTGCGCTTCTACGATGCGGCGACCGCCGCCAGCCGGATCAAGGTGCCGATGCTGACCGCCGTCGCCCTTTTCGATCCTTCCGTCGCGCCGCCCTGCCAATTCGCTGTCGCAAATGCGATACCGAAATTTAATGAAATCTTCATCCTGGATGCGGGGCATTTCGACTACCCTGGCAGCGCTGAGCAAGAGGCGGTTCTCCGCGACAAGATCGGACAGTTTTTCAGGGTGCCATGAACCGCGAATATCTGCGCTGGTATAGTCAGCGGCTGCATCGAGACATCGAGATGTCGCTGCATAATTCCTTCAATCGGAATCGATTTAAGGACAAGATTATTCAGCCATTCTGGGATGGACGCGCCCACCGCGCCGGCGCCTGGCGGAAGATGGCAGCGCTTTATATTTGACGGGACGCCGTTATGGCCAATGCAGCGCCGCCGTCGCCACCGGCGCGTCCCAGAGCGCGATCTCCTCGTCGCTCAGCAAGGCAAGGGTGACCGACAGCCCCTGCATGTCGAGTGAGGTGACATAGGTTCCCACAAGCGAGCGTGCGATCGGGATGCCTCTTTCCTCGATGAAGCGGCGGGCGCCATTATAGGCGAGGTAGAGTTCAGCGGGCGGCGTGCCGCCGAGGCCGTTGACGAAGAGCAGTGCGCGGGTACCCGGCGCCACCGCGATATCGCCGGCGATGGTTTCGCAGAGATGGCCGATGATGGCGTCGGAGGCGGCGAAGGGCTGCCTGGCATGGCCGGGTTCTCCATGGATGCCGACGCCCATTTCCATCTCGCCGGGCCCAAGCGAAAATGTCGTGCGCTCGGTCTGCGGCACCGTCACGCCGTTCAGCGCGACACCCATCGAGCGGATGCGGGTGTTCAATCCCTTGCCGAGCTGCTTCAATTCGGCAAGCGACATGCCGCGTTCTGCCGCAGCACCCAGGAGTTTTTCGACGATCAGCGTTCCGGCAACACCGCGCCGGCCATTGCCTTCGCCGGACCTCGATGTCTCGATATCGTCGCTGACGACGACCATGTCGAGGCTGTGGCGGTCGCCGGCCATCTCGATCGCCATTTCGAAATTCATCAGATCGCCGTCATAGTTCTTGACCACCAGCAGGCAGCCGGCGCCGGTATCGGCCTCTTCGATCGCGGCGATGATCTGGCTCGGCGTCGGCGAGGTGAAGATATGGCCGACGCAGGCGGCGTCCAGCATGCCGTGGCCGACGAAGCCGATATGCATCGGCTCATGGCCGGCGCCGCCGCCTGATATAAGCGCCACCTTGCCAGCGGTGAGATGGCGGCGGCGGATGCATCTGCGCTCAGGCCCGAACACCACCAAGGCCTCATGGGCGCGCACGAAGCCTTCGACGCTTTCGGCGACCATGGTTTCCGCAGTGTTCATGAACTTCTTCATCAAGCCCCTCCGGAGGCCAAGAGCATTACGTCACGTCAACCAGCACACTCGTCATTCCGCACCCGAGATCGCGACGATCTTCTGCACCAGATCGGAGATCGCCTCTTCCAACAGGCGGTTTTTCCTGTCGTCGCCGAAGTCGGGTACCATCAGCGAAAGGTGCCGCAATTTCTCGGAATGGCCGAGGTCCGGCAGCTTGCCGGGATGGGCGGCCTGATAGGCTTCGAGAAAGCGCTCCTCCTCAGTGGCACTGAAATGGCAGACGCGGACGATTGTCGCGAGATGGCGCGCCGGCAGCGGCGTTGCATAGGTCGGGCTGGTGATCTGGGTGACGAAGCTGCGATGTTTTCCAAGCGCCGTCGCCAGGCGCTGGCGCGTGCCCGATGGCCTGTTGTCGATGATCTGCGCCAAAATGGACTTGTAGGCGATAATGGCGTCTTCGGTGTCTTCGCGCGCCATTCTACTCTCCGGCTGCCCTTGTGCCATCGGCGTTGAGGCCAATGATCGCCGATCTTATCGCGGGACGCCGGGCCGGCGCCACGGAAAAATGCCGGAGGCCGGCGGCAAGCAGCCCGGGCAGATAGTGCGGATTGCCGGCCATGTCGCCGCAGATGCTGACCGGCTTGCCGGCGGTCAGCTTCACCGCCTGGGCAAGTAGCCGGAGCACGGCGGGTGCAACCTTGCCGGCATCGGCGTCGATATCGTCGCGGGCGGAGGCGGCAAGATATTGGGTGAGGTCGTTGGTTCCGAACGAGAAGAACGCCGCCGCCCCGAAGGCGTCGAGCATCAATGCGGCTGATGGTACCTCCACCATCATGCCGATCGGCGGCATCCGGTGGAGAAGGGCGCGGCGGCCGAGCTTTTCGGCTTCCTCGCGGAATAGCTCTCGCATCCTGTCGATCTCGTCGGGAAAGGTCACCATCGGCAGCATCACCGACAGCCTGCCGAAGACGGCGGCGCGCAGCAGGGCGCGGGCCTGCACGCGGGCGATTTCCGGCCGGGCGAGCAGCAGCCGGATGCCGCGCAGGCCAGAAGTGGAGAGAGCCGGCAGGTTTTCGAGGCCAGCGAGCGGCTTGTCGCCGCCGATATCGAGCATGCGGATCGTCACCGGCCTGTCGCCCGCCTGCTCCAGCACGCGGCGATAGATCGCCAGCTGCCGTTCCTCATTGGCGGCATCGGCGATTGTGGCAACTGAAAATTCCGAGCGCATCAGGCCGACGCCTGCCGTTGCCGGATCGAGCGCATCGATCTCGGCGGGATCGTTAATATTGATGGAGAGCAGGATCGGCACGCCGTCCGCGGTGCGCAACTCGCCGCTTTCGGTCTGCGTGTCGCTGGCAGGCGCTTGTGCCGGTGCCGGTGCCGGGATCAGCATGCCGCCGGCCATCAGGACGACCGCACCGGCGTCGCCATCCACGCGAACGGGATCTCCATCTGCTGCCGAAAAGCGACCCGTGCCGACCACCATCGGCACCGATTTCGCCCGGGCAAGCAGGGCGACATGGCCGGCGGTGCTGCCTGCAAACAGCGCGATGCCGCCGCCCTTCGACCAGTCATGGGCGAGAAAGCGGCTCGGCTCCATGTCCTTGCCGACAAAGACCGAGCCGGGCGGGAAATCGGCGATCGGGGTGCCGGCGAGCGCCCCAAGCACACGGTTCTTGATGTCGAGAATATCGACGGCGCGTGCCCGCATCTGCTCCTCGTCGGCCGCTTCGAGTTCGCCGATATAGGCGTCGAGGGTGGCGACCCAGGCAAAGACGACATTCTCGTCGGCTTCCATGCGCGCGCCGGTCGCTTCCGCGATGGTCGGATCGCGCAGCACCTCGATCTGGAAATCGATGATATCCCGGCTTTCGGCATCGGCTCCATCGGCAAGGTGCTCGAGTTCGCCGATCGAGATGTCAATCGCCTTCTCCAGCGCGCTGTATCCACCGATGGCTCGGGACGCAGGGGCGGCGTTCGGCCTCTCGGCCACAAAGGCCGGGCCGGATGCGATGCCCGGGGATGCGCTCTTTGCTGTCAACCTAAGCGGTTCGGCCATGTTTCTTTTCCTCATCGAAGTTGCGCTCGATGAGTTCCTTCAGCGCGCGGATCGCCTCTTCGGCGAGAATGCCGTCGGCGCGGATCCTGAGGATCGACCCCTTTCGGATTCGCGCGCCCATGATCTTGATGATGCTCTTGCCGTTCAGCCAGACGTCGCTGCCGTTGACAGCGATCTCGATCGAACAGGGGAAGGACTTGGCAAGTCGCGTGAAGGTGACGGAGGGGCGGGCATGCAGCCCAACACCGTGCTTGACTTCCACCTCCGTCTGGCAATTCACGTGCAATGGGTCGGGCTCCTGTTTTTCACTACGCAATCCGCTCGTCATCAGGGGGACAGTTCCTCGGCTGTGGCGACGACTTTGGCCAGCGATGCGCCCCCCGACGCCTCGGCGGCGGCGATGACGGCGCCTTCAACCAAAGGCGCGTTGCAGATGGAGACGAGGGCCGCACGGGGAAGGCCCAGCATTTCGATCGCCATCTCACTGTTCGTTTCTGCGCCGCCGAGATCGACGAAGACGGCGACGCCGGCATCGGACCAGGCGGCCTCGATCGCTCTCAGGATGCCGCCGGCATCGGTGCCGAGGTCGCCATGGACGTTGCCACCCGACCAGGCGAGCGGCACGCAGTCGCCGACCATCTGCCGCACCATGTCGGCGATCCCCCTTGCCACCAGCGGCGAGTGGGAGACGATCACGATACCCACATTTGCGGTCTTTCCATTCATTGCGGACGGTGCTCCCCGAGATAGCGGCAGATCGCCGTGGTCAGCAGCGCACAGCTCGACGCGCCGGGATCGACATGACCGATCGAGCGGTCGCCGAGATAGGCGGCGCGCCCGCGCATCGCCTTCATGTCAGCGGTGCGGTTGGCGGAACGCTCGGCCCTGCGGGCGATTGCGCCGAGCGGCGAGCGGCTGGCGAGTGCCGCATGCACGGGATAGAGCACGTCGAGCAGGGTTTTGTCGCCGGCATGCGCCCGACCGCGTCTTGCGACGGCATCGATCGCCTGTTTCAGCACCTGCGAAAAATCGGCCTTCTCGTCGTTTTTGCGAAGCTCGCGGCCGATCTCCATCAGCAGCGTGCCGTAGAGCGGCCCGGCCGCACCGCCGACATTCATCACCAGGGTCAGGCCGATCTTTTCCATGGCGTCGGGGAAGGGCAGGCTGGACAGGGTTTCGCCTTCGGCGCTCACCGCCTCGCAGCCGCGCCTCATGTTGGTTCCGTGATCGCCATCGCCGATGGCGCGATCGAGCGCACAGAGGTGATCGCTGTTTTCCGCGATCGTCGCGCGGCACACCTCGATCAATCCTGCCACAAGCACCGGTTCCGCCTGCACTGCCATCCCTCCCTGTCGCCGCGCCTCCCGCGGGCTTTTGAATTTCATGCCGGTCAGGCGAGGCTTGCCGCCACGCCAAACGCGCCGGCAACCGCCACGGCGCCGGGATCGGCAACGCCCGCCAGATCCCTTTCACCGACATAGGAGGCGCGTCCGGCGCGCGCCTTCATCATCGTCTTCGTCGACTCGGCACCGGCTGCCGCAGCCCTCGCCGCCGCGACGACATCGCCGGATGCAAGCGCCTGCAGGGCAGGCGACAGTGCATCGACCATCGTCCGGTCGCCGACTGCGGCTCCGCCATAGAACGTCATCCTGTCGAGCCCGGCAAGAAGGGCGGCTGATATATCGGCCTTGTCAGCCATCGCCTTTGCTGCGGCGGTGAAGAAGATCGACAGCAGCACGCCGCTCGATCCGCCCATGCTGGTGCCGAGGATATCGCCGAGCGAGGCAAGCGTTGCGGCCGGCCGGTCGAGTGGCAGCGTGTCGAGGCGGGCCAGCACGCTGCGGGCGCCTGAGGCCACCGTCGAGCCGGTATCGCCATCGCCGACGCGGCCGTCCAGCCGGTTGAGTTCGCTTTCCTGCGAGATCAGATGCTCGCAGAGCGCCGTGATCAGACGCCGGTTGCGGAGATTATCCCCGGCTACTGGCGCGCCGTTCAGTCCAACTGATGTTCTCGGTGCGGCGATGACCTCGATCTCGTGGCGTTCGACGGCCGGCATCCAGGCATGCGGCTCGACCGCTGCCGTTAGCGCGGCCTCACGCACGGCGTCCAGCCGGATCAGCGACAGCGAGAAGCCGTTCATGTTGAGCGCGGTCATCATCGGCGCCGGGCCGATGATCAGCCGGACGCGGCGGCCAAGCGGCGAGGACAGCACTGTTTTGGCGATGACGGTCATTTCGAGCGGCGGCACGGCGCCGAGATTGTTGATGAGGAGGCAGTGGCTTGCCCCTTCGCGCAGTGCAGGCGATAGGCGCTCCACCATGGTGGAGACGATATCGGCGACCGGCTGCAGCGTGATGCGCTCGACGCCGGGCTCGCCATGGATGCCGAGACCGAGTTCGCCTTCGTTCTCGCCGAGACGGTCCTCATGCGTCTGGCCGGGCACGCTGCAGGTGGAAAGCGACATGCCGAGCGAGACGATGTCGCCGGCCGCAGCCGCGGCATGGGCTGCGACCGTCTTCAGGTCCTCGTCCCTTTCAGCATGATAACCAGCGATCTTGTGGACGAATAGCGTGCCGGCGACGCCGCGCGGCTGGTTGATGCCGGGGATGGCGATATCGTCGGCGACGATGACCATTTCGACGTCGAAGCCCTCGGTGCGCGCCTTTTCCGCGGCGAGGCCGAAATTCAGCCGGTCGCCGGTGTAGTTCTTGACGACCAGCAGGGCGCCCTTTTCGCCGGCGACGGCGCGGATCGCCGTCAGCACGGCATCGACGCTCGGCGAGGCGAAAATCTCGCCGGATACGGCGGCCGTCAGCATGCCCTTACCGACGAATCCGGCATGGGAGGGCTCATGACCGGCGCCGCCGCCGGAGATGATCGCCACCTTCGACTTGTCCCAGTCCGCGCGCAGGATCACCTTGATGTCGGGAAAGCTGTCGAGGCGGGCAAGACGACCCTTGCTACTCGTCAGAAGCAGACCGTCCAAGGCTTCGGTGACGATGTTTTCCCTGCGGTTGAAGAAGTGTTTCATCGATTGAGACCCGTCTGTTTGTTTTTCATGCCGTCATCAAGTCTGTTTGCCGGTCAGGATAGGCGCTGTCCAGCCGCATCGAAATAAAGCGGATCACGTAGCGTCAGGCTGATCCGGTCGCCCGGCGCAATCGCCAGATATGGATCCGCAAGTGTGACGAGCTTGTGTTCCCGCGCGGCCTGCCTGGGATCGCGGACCCTGATGTGCAGATGGTTCTGGTCGCCCAGATGTTCGATCCAGTCGATCTCGGCATTGGCATCCGGGCCTACGACGATATCAAGATGTTCGGTGCGCGCGCCGACGGTTTTCGTGCCGGCCGGCGGCTGGCCGCCCGGCAGCAGGTCCGCCGGCAGAAGGTTGATGTGCGGTTGGCCGAGGCGGGCGGCGACATGCAGGTTGGCTGGATTGCCGTAGATCTCGCGCGGCGTTCCCACCTGCATCAGCCGTCCCTCGGCAACGATGCCGATGCGGTCGGCCATGGTCATGGCTTCCACCTGGTCGTGAGTGACATAGAGCATCGTCGAGCCGAGTTCTCTCTGGATGCGCTTCAGTTCCAGGCGCAGTTCGGCGCGTAGCTTGGCGTCGAGCGAGGACAGCGGTTCGTCCATCAGATAGATCGCCGGCCGGCGCACCAGCGCCCGGCCGATCGCGACACGCTGCATCTCGCCGCCGGAAAGTCTGGTCGAGCGGTTCTCCAGCTTGTGGTCGATCCGCACCATGCGCGCGACTTCGCGCACGCGCCGGTCGATCTCCGCCGCACTCAGCTTGCGGATCGGTGCCTTCAGCGGGAAGGCGAGGTTCTCGTAAACCGTCATATGCGGATAGAGCGAATATTGCTGGAAGACGAAGGCGACGTCGCGTTCGGCGGGTGCCTCAGTGGCGACATTGCGGCCGCCGATCTCGATGCCGCCGCTATCGGGCTTTTCGAGGCCGGCGATCAGCCGCAGCGTCGTGGTCTTGCCAGCGCCGGTCGGACCGAGCAGCACGACGAATTCGCCGTCGCGGATCGAAAGATCGAGGTCGGACAGAGCCTGGGTGTCGCCGAAGCGCTTTGCGAGGTTCCTGAGGACGACATCAGCCATGCCGGGTCTCCTGATAGAGCTGGGACGGCACCGCGCGGCCCGAGGTGCAGTCGAAGAGCGCGAGTTTAGCCGGGTTGAATTCGAGGCCGACCCTTTCGCCGATCTGGAAGCTGCGATTGGCGGGAACGCGGGCCTTGATCAGGCCACCCGGGGTTTCCACAGCCACGACCTGGTTGGTGCCGAGGTATTCGCTGCCGTAAACGGCGCCGCGAAGCGCCGAGGCGTCGTTGAAGCGGATATGCTCCGGCCGCACGCCGAGCGCCAGTTGGCTTTCGGCCATGTCCTGGTGGATCTCGGGAACGGCGACATCGACGCCGTCGAGCAGGATGGAACGGTCGCCGCTTTTCAGACCTGAGGTGAAGCGCATGAAGTTCATCGGCGGCGAGCCGATGAAATCGGCGACATACATGGTCGCGGGCTTTGCGTAGATCTCCTGCGGCGTGCCGAACTGCTCGATGATGCCATGGTTCATGACGGCGATCTTGTCGGCCATCGCCATGGCCTCATGCTGGTCGTGGGTGACGTAGACGGTGGTCGCATGGATGCGGTTGTGTAGTTCGCGCAGCTCATGGACCATGATCTCACGGAACTCGGCGTCAAGCGTGCCGAGCGGTTCGTCCATCAGGAAGCATTTCGGACGCCGGACGATGGCGCGGCCGAGTGCGACGCGCTGCCGGTCGCCGCCGGCAAGGCCGGAGACCGAGCGGTTGAGAATATGGTCGATCTGCAGCAGGCGGGCGGTCTCTTCGACGCGCTGACGGATTTCGGCCTTGGGCATGCCCTGAGACAGCAGCGGAAAGCCGATGTTCTTGCGCACGTTCATATGCGGGTAGAGCGCGAAGAGTTGGAAGACGAAGGCGATGTCGCGGGCGCTGGCGCGGTTGAAGGTGACGTCCTCGCCGTCGAGATAGATCTTGCCGCTGCTCGGCAGCTCGAGGCCGGCGATCATGCGAAGCGTCGTCGTCTTGCCGCAGCCTGATGGACCGAGCAGCGCCAGGAACTCGCCGTCATGGACGGTGAAGCTCGAATCCTCGACGGCGACGAAGCTGCCGAACTCCTTGCGCAGATTTTCGATCCGGATATCCGCCATGGTTCACTCCGGGAATTTCGAGACGATGATGAACATGACGGTGCCTATGAGCAGGGTCACCAGCGAATAGGTGTAGAGCACCAGCAGGAAGGGCTGGAACAGCATCAGGAAGCCAAGCCCGATCAGCACGGTGGCGATGGTTTCCATCGGGCCGCGGCGCAGGAAGAACGGCCGCTTCGGACGGGCAGGGGTTGATGTTTCGATCAGATGGCTCATTTGCGGACGGCTCCGAAGGTGATGCCGCGCAGCAGCTGCTTGCGCAAGAGAATGGTGAAGACGAGGATCGGGATCAGGAAGATCGTCGTGCCGGCGGCGACGGCCGGCCAGTCCTGCCCGCCTTCGCCGATGATCGTCGGGATGAAGGGCGGCGCGGTCTGGGCCTCGCCCGAGGTCAGAAGCGCGGCGAAGGCATATTCGTTCCAGGCAAAGATCAGGCAGAAGATCGCGGTCGCGGCAATGCCGGTCGTTGCCTGCGGCAGCACGACCTTGCGGAAGGACTGCAGTCTCGTATAGCCGTCGATCATCGCCGCTTCCTCGTATTCGCGCGGGATTTCGTCGATGAAACCCTTGAGCAGCCAAACGGCGAGCGAGACGTTGACGGCTGTGTAGAGCAGGATCATGCCGAGCGCCGTGTCCGACAGGCCGAGCTCGCGATACATCAGATAGATCGGGATGGCGACGGCGATCGGCGGCATCATGCGCGTCGACAGGATGAAGAACAGCAGGTCGTCGGCGAGCGGTATCTTGAAGCGGGAAAAACCATAGGCGGCGAGCGTTCCGAGGAAGACCGCGAGGAAAGTGGAGCCGAAGGCAATCACCAGCGAATTGACGAAGCGCGGCAGAAAATTCGACGGGCCGGCGATCACCATGTTGCGCTTGCGGGTCACCTCATCACAGGTGCCGACCGGCGCCGGCAGCGAGGCGATATAATCAGGTGTCTGCCGCGTGCGCGTGGTGAACAGGTTGCAATAGCCTTCGAGCGACGGCGAAAAGACGATCTTCGGGGGGTAGCTGATCGAATCCGGCGGCGACTTGATGCTGGTCAGGAAGATCCAGACGAGCGGGATGAGGGTGATCAGCGCATAGAGAACGACGATCGTGCCGGCGATGCGCTTGCTGGACAGGCTCGGTTCGACGACCGAATGGGCTGAGTTGGCGGCGCTCATCGTTGCTTCACCTTGTTCAATGCCTTGACGTAGATGTTGGCGAGGCCGAAGACCGCGACGAAGAGGATGATGGCGAAGGCCGAGGCCCGGCCAGTCGCCCAGCTTTCGAAGGCGGCGCGTTTCAGCGTGATCGAGGCGACCTCGGTAACCGAGCCCGGCCCGCCGCCGGTGAGCAGCGTCACCATGTCGAACATCTTGAAATTCTCGATGCCGCGGAAAAGCACGGCGAGCATGATGAAGGGCAGGGCCATCGGCACGGTGATCGACCAGAACTGGCGCCACGGCGAGGCACGGTCGACTTCGGCGGCCTCATAGATATAGTCGGGGATCGAGCGCAGGCCAGCAAGGCAGATCAGCATCACATAAGGCGTCCACATCCAGGTATCGACGATGATGATCGCCCAGGGCGCCAGAGAAACATTGCCGAGCATCTGGATATCCGAAGTCGGAATGCCTGTGACCAGCGAGACGGCATAGGCGAAGAGGCCGATCTGCGGCTCGTAGAGAAAGCGCCAGAAATTGCCGACGACGGCGGGCGACAGCATCATCGGGATCAGGATGATCGTCGTCCAGAAGGCATGGCCGCGAAACTTGCGGTCGATCAGATAGGCGAGCGTAAAGCCGATCACCGTCTGCAGCACGATCGTCCAGAAGACGAAATGCGCGGTGGTCTGCATTGCCTGCCATATGTCGGGGTCGTTGAGAACGCGCTGGTAATTTCCGAAGCCGACACCCTGGACCGGCGCATTCGGCCGGTTGGCGCGGTAATTTGTGAAGGAGAGATAGACCGCCCAAAGCAGTGGGAAGATATTGATCGCCAAGAGCAGGGTGATGGCAGGCGCAATAAACAGCCAGGCGATCGCCCTGTCGGAGAGGCCGCGGACGCGCCGGGCGACCGAGGAGGGCGTTGCCCTTGCAGTCGCATCGGCTGCCTTCTCGACGATGGAGGAATGGGAAATAGTCAAGTTTTCACCTGGTATTTTTGGGGTACGGGGTCTTTTGGGGCATGAGAAATCCGGCGGCCCGGCTCGTCTGCCGATCCGGGCCGCCATCCTGTCGAGGATGGCGCGCATCAGGGATGCCACGCGTCAGATCTTGCCGTCGTCCTTGAAGACGTCGCTCCAGTCTTTCACCAGACCGTCGAGCGCTTCCTTGGCGGTGCCGTTGCCGGCGACCACGTAGTTATGGACGCGCTTCTGCATGGCCTGCAGCAGCGAGGCGTAGCTCGGCTCGGCCCAGAAGTCCTTGACGATCGCCATCGAGTCCAGGAAGGCCTGGGCATAAGGCTGGCTCTTGGCAAAGCCTGGCGCGTTGACGACGGAATTCAGGCATGAAAAGCCGCCAAGTTCCCACCACTTGGCCTGTACGTCGGGCTGTGAGAACCATTTGATGTATTGCAGGGCGGCGTCGCGCTTGTCGGAGTAGGAGACCACCGAGATGCCTTGGCCGCCGAGCTGGGCGAAGTGGGCCTTTTCAGCCGGATTGGGGAAGAAGCCGATCCTCTCTCCGCCGACCTTCTCGTCCTTGTAGAGGCCGGGCCAGGTGAAGGCGAAGTTCATCTGCATGGCGACCTGGCCGGATTTGAAGGCGTCGGCGGATTCGACCATGTAGACGTTGGAGCTGCCGGGCGGGGTGCAGCAATCATAGAGCGACTTGTAGAATTCGAGGCCCTTGACCGCATCGGCCGAGTTGACGAAACCTTCCATGTCATAGGGCTTCTTCGGGTTCTCGTACTGGAAGCCCCAGTCGTAGAGCACGTTGGTCACACCCATGGTGATGCCTTCGGAGCCGCGCTCGGTATAGATCGAGGCGCCGTAGACGGTCTTGCCGTCGATCTGACGCTTCTGGAAGAATTCGGCGATCTGTTTCAGCTCGTCGTAGGTCTTCGGCGCTGCGAGATCGTGGCCGTATTTCTCCTTGAATTCTTTCTGCAGTTCGGGCTTCTCGAACCAGTCCTTGCGGTAGGTCCAGCCGACGACGTCGCCCATGGCGGGCAGCGCCCAGTAGTTCGGGGTGTTCTTCGGCCATTCCGAGTAGCCGACGACCGTCGCCGGCACGAAGTCATCCATCTTGATGCCTTCCTTGTCGAAGAAGTCGTTGAGCTTGACGTAGTGGCCATTCTCGGCCGAGCCGCCGATCCACTGGCTGTCGCCGATGATCAGATCGCACAGCTTGCCGTGGGAATTCAGCTCGTTGAGGAAGCGATCGGCATAACTCGTCCAGGGAACGAATTCGAACTTCATCTGCGTGCCGGTCTTGGCTGTGAAATCCTTCGACAGCTCGACCAGCGCATTGGCCGGGTCCCATGCGGCCCAGCACAGCGTCAGTTCATCGGCTTTGGCGAGATTGGGCAATGCCGACGACATGACGAATGCCGTGGCCAGCCCAAAAAGGGCTTTCGATGTTTTCTGCATAAGTTCCTCCCAGAACCAAGGGCCGGCTCCCCGCCGGCGTCGCATGTTCACCCACTTCAGAGAATGCTCACATGAACTCCTCAATCATCATGTTTAGCAATATGTTTAGTGATATCTATTTTTATAAACATTGCAAGCGCCAATCGTTGCTGCAATGCGACAGGTGTCGCGCCACATGGCAGATAGTTTTGGGGCCGATCTTTATTCGGCAGATCTCGAAAAATTCTTTGACGAGCGTACCGATGCAGCGACATCTGGCCTCGCTGCGACATCGATCGCACGGTATGGACTGCACGCCGCTCCTGTTTTTCCCCGGAGCGGTTCAAGCTTGGCCTCGCTTCGGTGGGGCCTTTTTCTTGAATCCTTTCTTTGGGTCGATACGGCTAGAACAGGATGATTCTAGGCCGGGTCGGCCTAAAATCTGAATCCTGTTCTCCGTTATAGTTAGAGCATGATGTCATCCGAAAACCGCTCACACTTTTCGGCATCATGCTCTAGGCATCGGGCCGCATCGGGAATATTCCTGCGTAGTGCGAGATTTAGCCTTTCCGGCCGGATGCAACGGGCGTATTCAGCCAGTGCGCGGCTTTCCATGTCAGCGCGCCCTCGCGCGGCAGATCTCCGATCAGTTTCCTTCCTGTTTCCCTGCCGCGTCATCCGGAATATTTATTGGCAGATCGATGACCACGGCAGAGACGAGCGAGAATGGGCAAGAGGCCGCGGGCGGCCGCCAGGCGAAGATCGTGGCGCTGGTTGTTGCCGTTTCCTTCTTCATGCAGATCCTCGACGGCACGATCGTCACCACCTCGCTGCCGCAGATGGCGGCAAGCTTTAACGTGCAGCCGGTGTCGATGAGCATCGGCATCACCGTCTACATGCTGACGATGGCCGCCTTCATTCCACTGTCCGGCTGGCTCGGCGATCGGTTCGGCGCGCGCCGCATCTTCCTGATGTCGATCGCCGTCTTCACCGGCGCCTCGCTGTTTTGCGGGCTGTCCGGCAGCCTTGCGGAATTCGTGCTGTGGCGTGCCGTCCAGGGGGCGGGCAGCGCGCTGATGACGCCGGTCGGGCGCATCATCGTGCTCAAGAACGCCCGCAAATCCGAACTCGTCCAGGCGATTGCGCTGATCACCTGGCCGGCGCTGACGGCGCCGGTGATCGGCCCGGTGCTCGGTGGCTTCATCACCACCTATGCCAGCTGGCACTGGAACTTCCTCATCAATATCCCGATTGGCATTCTCGGCATGGCGCTGGTGCTGCGTTTCGTGCCGGAGCAGCGCGAGGCCAATCCCGGTCGGCTGGATCTCGTGGGCTTTGTGCTGAGCGCCGCCGGGCTGACCTTCCTGCTCGCCGCCCTCGAACTCTCGGTCAAATGGGATGGCGGGCTATTGCCCATCATATCAATGCTGGCGGCGGGCATCGTGCTGTCGGTCATGGCGACTCAGCATTTCTTCGCCGTCGATAATCCGCTGCTCGATCTTTCGGCCTTCCGCATCCAGACCTTCTCGATGTCGACGTTGTCGGCGGGCACGGCCTGCCGGATGGCGATCAATGCGACGCCGTTCCTGCTGCCTCTCCTCTTCCAGCTCGGCTTCGGCCTGAGCTCGATTGCCGCCGGCACCTATCTGCTCGTCTATTTCCTCGGCAATTTCAGCATGAAGGCGGTGACGACGCCGCTGCTGCGCTTCTTCGGCTTTCGCACCGTGCTTGGGGTCAATGGGCTGATCGCGGCGCTTTCGATCGTCGCCTGCGGTTTCCTGTCGCCGGCGACGCCGCCGTTTTTCATCCATGCGCTGCTTTTTCTCGCCGGTCTCTCACGGTCGATGGAATTCACCGCGCTGAACACACTCGCCTTCGCCGATATCGGCCCGGCGCAGCGAAGCTCGGCCTCGACGCTGTCGAGCATGCTGCAGCAAGTATCGATGCTGCTCGGCGTGGCAGTGGCGGCGGCCGTGCTCAACATCGCCTCGGCTCTCAGGGGCGCCGACAATCCCGTCCTTGCCGATTTCCGCTGGGCTTTCATCGTGGTCGGCGTGATGGGCGTCGTCTCGTCGCTGCGCTTCCTGCAATTGCCGGCGGAGGCGGGAGCCGAAGTATCAGGCCATCGGAAATTCCAGAAAAATTAGCTGATCCGCGGAACCAAACGGGCCGCTTGGCGTTCATGCATCTCATTTCAGGTTTTTCGTTTTCCCATCTCCTTCAACGGCTTCGATAAGGATGCTCGCCAGCCCAGGGTCATGTTCTGAAAATGCCGGATTCCCGACATCCTCCTTCCGCGCCGCCTGCGACAAGAGCGAGGGACAACCGCTGTTTACCCCAGGCGGCCAATGCAATACGACATTGCCATGCGGACGACTCGGACGCTTGCGGGCGGTCGGCGCTGCGAGAGAACGCCGGGAGACGGAATGAGCAATTCTAGCGGCGATGCGGATGCCCTGATCCACATCCTCTATATCGACGACGACGAGGGGCTTGCCCTACTGATGCAGAAAAACCTGCGCCGGCGTGGCTTTTCGGTCGAGTGGGCCGAGAGCGGCGCTGCCGGCCTTGCAAGACTCGGCGAAGGCGGTATCGACGCCGTGGTGCTCGATCATGTCCTGGCTGGCGAGACCGGCCTCGACATTTTGCCCAGCATCACGGCGATGCCGGATCACCCACCGGTCATCTATGCGACGGGTTCGGACGATACCAGCATCGCGGTCGCCGCGCTGAAGGCCGGCGCCGATGATTACATGCTGAAGGGGATCTCAGCCGATTATTTCGACTTGCTCGCCGCCGCCCTCGAACAGGCTTTGGAGCGGACGCGTTTTCGCCGCGAGACGGCGCAGGCGCAGGAGGTGATCCGCCAGCAGCGCGACCTTGCCGAAATGCTGCTCGCCGAAGTCAATCACCGTATCGCCAACAGCCTCGGCCTCGTCGGCGCGCTGATCCGCATGCAATCCTCAATGACCACGGATCAGGTTGCGATCGACGCGCTGCACGAAACGCAGATGCGGATCAACGCGATCGCCAGCGTGCACCGCCGGCTCTATACCAACCGGCAGGTCGGCTCGGTGCAGGTCGACGAATATCTGAACAGCCTGCTCACCGAACTCGAGACCTCGATGCGCGACGACAAGCGGCCGCACCGCATCGTGCTTACCGCGCAGCCGGTCAATCTGGCGACCGACAAGGTGATTACGCTCGGGCTGATCGTGAGCGAGCTCGTCACCAATGCCTTCAAATATGCTTATCCGGACAGCGTGCCGGGCGAGATCCGCGTCGTTGTCGACCAGACTGATGGCGCATTACGCGTCATCGTCGAGGATGACGGCGCCGGTTTCGACCCGTCGAGTCCGGCTAGGGGAACCGGCCTCGGCACACGCATTCTGACGGCAATGGCCGCCAGCCTGAAATCGGATTTCGCCTATGACCCCGGCCACGACGGAACCAAGGCGACGCTGGTGTTTTCGTTGGATGAGGGGAAGTAGAAAGTTTAGCCTAGGGTGTGCCGTGTGGCCCCCTCATCCGCCCTACGGGCACCGATCGGGTCGAGCCACTGGTCTCGACCCGTCCTTCGGACCCCGAGGGGAGAAGCGGGAAGGAGACGTCGCTGCGAATCCCCTCTCCCCAGCGGGGAGAAGGCGGCGGCAGCCGGATGAGGGGGCTACCGGCACGGTGTTATCCCTTTTTCTACAATAATTTACCGAAACTGCATCATCAAGCCTAACGCTAGGGGAGAGAAAGCATGACGACGATCCGTACGCCACGCGAAGTCTATGATTTCTGGTTCGTCAGATGCGGCCGGGAGCTGTGGTTCCGCGCGACGCCTGACCTCGACGCGGAGATCAGCACGGTCTTTCGCGATACCCATCTGGCCCTTGCCGCGGATGTCGGCGCCGAATGGCGGGCGGATGCGGAGAGCCGGCTGGCGGCGGTGATCGTGCTCGACCAGTTTCCCCGCAATATCTATCGCGGCACGGCGCTTGCCGTTGCGACCGACGGGTTGGCGCTTCGCGAAGCCAAACTCGCACTGGCATCCGGCGCCGATCTGTTGGTAGAAGCCGCGTGCCGCACCTTTTTCTACATGCCTTTCGAACATGCCGAAGACCTTGCCGAACAGGAGCGATCGGTAGCGTTGTTCACCGCGCTTGGCGATGAAGAATATCTCGATTATGCGATCCGCCACCGCGACGTGATCGCTGCCTTTGGCCGCTTTCCGCACCGCAATGCCATGCTCGGGCGGGAGTCGACGGCGAGGGAACGCGACTATCTCTCCAAGCCCGGCGTTGGTTTCTAAGTCTTTCCAGGGAGCTTCCGCCTTTCTGTCGCCTTTCTTTACTAAGACAAGCTGGCATTCTATTCCGATGACAACCTTTCCCGGAGGCGCCTTTGCGGCTGAGACCGATCCTGCTTCGCACCATTCTTCTGCTGACGCTGGCGGTTGCCGGCGCGCATTTCAAGGGTGCTGCGGCCTTGGCACAGGAGCCGCAGGTACCGGCGTCCGCGCAGGCGCCGCTTGCCGATACGCCGCTCGACCAGGCGACAAAGGAGATCGACAAGGCGAAGGTCCAACTGACGGTGCTTCAGGACGGCGTCAAGCAGAATGCCGACAATGACGATGCTCTGGTCGGGCTTGCGACCAAGGCCGATGAGCTCAGCCGCGCCGTCATCACCATATCGGTCAATCTCAGGCCGCGTTTCGACCAGATCAAGAACCGGCTTGCCGAGATCGGCGATCCGCCGAAGGACGGGCAGCCGCCGGAGGCCAAGATCGTTACCCAGGAGCGTAACGCGCTCGCCGCCGAACGCGCCCAGATCAACGCGCTGACGGGCGACGCCGAAAACCTGTCGATCACGGTGACGAAGCTCGTCAACGAGATCACCGAGATGCGGCGGCGGCTGTTTGCCGATACGCTGCTCAGGCGTACCGAGATTTCGGTCTCGGTGCTCGACGATGCCGGCAGCGCCTTTGTGCACGAGGCCAGCGAATTCTCGCAGGCGCTGTCGAGTTGGGCCACCTTCGTCTGGAAATTCAAGCGTTTCCCGATGTTTGCCGCGATCTTCCTGTCGCTTGCCGCGGCCCTGATCCTTCTCTCCGGCAGCTACCGGCTGTTCGGCTCCTACCTGCAGCGCGACGAGGCTGTCGAGAACCCCTCCTATATCGGCCGGCTGTCGATCGCCTTCTGGTCGACGTTGATCCGCACGCTGGCGCTCTCGGTGCTGCTCGTCACCTCGTTCTTTTTCCTTAACGGGTTCAATGTGCTGAGGCCCGACATCGCACCTGTCATCGGCGCGCTGTTCGGGGCGATCGGGCTCGTCTATTTCGTCGGCCGCTTCGTCAATGCCATCTTCGCACCGCACGAACCGCGCTGGCGCCTCGTTCGGCTTTCCAACCTCGGCGCGCGCTCGATTGGCTACTGCTTGCTGGCAATGGCGATCGTCAACGCGCTTGATTATCTGTTCGGCACGATCGGCGAGGCGATGGGCTCGCCGCTGGTGCTGACCGTGGTCAGAAGCCTGATCGCCGCGCTGATCATCGGCCTGATCCTGATCGCGGTCTCGTTCGGAAAACCGATGCTGGCGAAGAACGGCGATCCCGATGCGCCGGGAAGGCATTGGCCGCGCGGCATGGCGATTATCCTGCGGGTGGTCGGCGCCGGCCTCATCCTTACCGCGCTCACCGGTTATGTCGGGCTCGCGCGCTTCGTCGCCACGCAGCTCATCATCACCGGCGCGGTCGTCGTCACCATGTATATCGGCCTGCTTTCCGGCAAGGCGATATCCAGGCAGGAAAGCTTCGGCGACACCTTTTTCGCTGGCTTCCTGACGCGCCGCTTCAAGTTGGGGCCGGTGGCGATCGATCAGGCCGGTCTGGTCGTCGGCCTTGCCATCTACGCAGTGGCGCTTCTCGTCGGCATCCCGCTGATCTTGCTGCTCTGGGGCTTCCATGTGCAGGACCTGCAGATTCTTGCCTACAGGCTATTCACCGAGGTCAGGCTCGGCGGTATCAGCATCTCGCTGCTCGGCATCTGCACCGGCATCCTGCTGTTTGCCGGCGTCTATCTGCTGACGCGCTGGCTGCAGCGCTGGCTCGACGGCAATGTCATGGCCAGAAGCCATGTCGATCTCGGCGTGCGCAATTCGGTCAAGACGGGCATCGGCTATCTCGGCGTCGGCATCGCGGCGATCATCGGCGTTTCGGCGGCCGGCATCGACCTGTCGAGCTTCGCGCTCGTCGCCTCCGCACTTTCGGTCGGTATCGGTTTCGGCCTGCAGAACATCGTCTCCAACTTCGTCTCCGGCCTGATCCTGCTCGTCGAACGGCCGTTCAAGGTCGGCGACCATGTCGTTTCCGGCACGGCCGAAGGCATCGTCAAACGCATTTCGGTGCGCGCCACGGAGATCGAGACCTTCCGCAAGCAGTCGATCATCGTGCCGAATTCGGAGTTGATCAACGGCCTCGTCGGCAACTGGACACACCGCAACAAGATCGGTCGCTCGGAAATTCCGGTTTCCGTCGCCTACAACGCCGATCCGCAGCAGGTGATGGACATCTTACTGGAACTGACGGCCAAGATACCGCTCGTCATGCGCAATCCCGAGCCGCATGTCGAATTCCTGCGCTTCGGGCCCTATTCGCTGGATTTCGAGCTGCGTTTCTTCCTCGCCGACATGGGCGACGGCATGGCGGTGCGCAACAATCTCAGGATCGAGATCCTTAAGCGCTTCAGGGCCGAGGGCATCGAGATACCGCTGCCACAGACCGATCTTACCATCCATCGAGAGGCTCGTCCCGCGCTTGCCGATGCGGGCAGGGATCAACCCAACGAGCAGGAAAACTCTGCGGACACGCCCATGGAGGAGGAAGAGCAGCCGGTGCGGCAATTGCGCAGCAAGACGGCAGACGGCAATCGGAAAGGCTGAACGGGTCATTCAGCCATCATTCACAGCTATATGTGCATGATCTCCACTATCGGGATCGCTGCCGGGGGCAGCACCGATCGTTCGAGGGGAGGGCGCGCCAGCGCCGCCGCACATGATGGCAAGATTTGCCGCCGTTCTGCTTATCCCGCTGCTTGCCGCACCCGCGGCTGAAGCGGCATCCATCACCAACACCGATCCAGCCGCCGTCGTGCTCGTCATCACCGAGAGCGGCCAGCGCGTCGAGGTTGTGGTTGATGCCGGCGCTTCGGAAAACCTCTGTGCTTCCGGCTGCTTCATGACAACGCCCGACGGCGACCGCATCGGGCTCGACGGCGGCGAGACGATCGACATCGTCAAGGGCTCGGCCGTCGTCAAGTAGCGCCTGTCCTGATTAATGCGCTCAAGCTTCTCCGGGATTGGGAAAAGTTTCCGGCCGGGCAATAACCGGGAGCGCATCAGCCGCATAATGGCGAAGAATGCGGCAACGGCGACGGTGCTGAGCAATGCAGCGATCGACAGTGACCACGATGCGCCGAGATTGCCCATCAGGAAGGCGAGCGCGAACGGCGCCATCGAGGAGACGACGAGACGCACCGACATGATTTGTCCTTGCCGCCGGCCGTAGCCATCGCTTCCGAAGAGCGCGAGCGGCAAGGTTCCGTAGACGATGCTGTTAAGCCCCGAGCCGAGGCCGAAGACGACGGCGAAGACCAGCGCACCGGGCACCGAGGGTGCGGTGGCGATCAGGATGACAAGGGCTGTCGGCAGCAGGATGGCGCAGATGATCGCCAGCATCACTTGCGACAAGCTCTCGCCAAAGACCATGTTGATGAGGCGGCTCAGCACCTGTGACGGGCCGAAGAGCGTTCCGACCACCACTGCCATGGCGCCGAGGCCGAGGGCCGACATCACAGGCACCATGTGAACCAGAAGCGCCGAGTTCACGAAGCTTTCCAAAGCAAAGCCCGTCACCATCAGGATAAAGGCCTGCCTGCGCACCGACGGCGAAAGGCTCGGCTCGACGCGTTTTGCAGCCTCCTCTCCGGTCAGTCTCCTGGTTTGGCTGACGCCACGGGAGAGCCAGGCATGAATGGGAAGGCAGACAACGAGATTGAGCCCGGCGAAGATCAGATAGACGTTCTGCCATGAGAGATGCGCATGCAGCGCCGTGGTGATCGGCCAGAAAATGGTTGAGGCGAAGCCGGCGATCAAGGTCAGATAAGTGATGCTGCGCTGGGCGACCTGCGGCCTGATCTGCACGAGCAGGGGGAAGGCTGCGCCATATTGCACCAGGTTCGAGGCGATCTCGATGCCGATCAATGCCGTGACGAAAGCGATCTTTCCCGGCGCGAAGGCGCAGGCGACGAGGGCGGCGGCGGCAATCGCCGAGCCCGACGTCATGATCCTGCTTGCGCCGAAGCGATCGATCCACGTGCCCATGAGAGGTGCGGCCAGACCGCCGATCAGAAGGGCCACAGAGAGCGCGCCGAAGATCCATTCCGATGACCAGCCCAGATCACGGGCCATGTCGGGGGCGAGGATGCTGAAGCTGTAATAGAGCGATCCATATCCGATGATCTGCGTCAGCCCGAGCGCGGCGATGGCCGCTACCGGCGATCGTTCGGTGCTGACGATTGTCACAGGGATCTGAGGCTCACGCGCTGTTCGAGCTTTTCGACTTCTTCCTTCCGCTCGCTGTAGCGGTCGGTCAGATAGTTCGAGGCATCACGGGTCAGCAGCGTGAACTTCACCAGTTCCTCGCAGACGTCGACGACGCGGTCGTAATAGGACGAGGGTTTCATACGGCCGTCCGCGTCGAATTCTTGGAAAGCTCTGGCAACCGAGGACTGATTGGGAATTGCGATCATCCGCATCCATCGTCCAAGGATGCGGAGCTGGCTTACCGCATTGAAGGACTGGGAGCCGCCAGAGACCTGCATCACCGCCAGCGTCCTGCCTTGCGTCGGCCTGATCGAGCCGACCGACAATGGAATCCAGTCGATCTGCGCTTTCATGATGCCGGTCATCGCGCCATGACGTTCGGGGCTGACCCACACCTGGCCTTCAGACCATGCCGACCATTCGCGCAGCTCCTGAACTTTTGGGTGGCTCGCTGGCGCTGCATCAGGCAGCGGCAGACCTTCCGGGTTGAAGATGCGCACTTCGCAGCCGAAATACTCGAGCAGCCGCGCCGCCTCCTGTGCGAGGAAACGGCTGTGGGACACTGCTCGCAGCGAGCCATAGAGGATCAGGATGCGCGGCTTGTGCGTCGAGAACGCCGGCCTGAGCGCGTCCATATCCGGTTGACGCAGGTGCATCGGTGATATGGCCGGCAGATCAGACAATGCGCTTGCCTCCGGCATCGAGCACTTTCTCGCCGTCTTCCTTGGTGAAGGCGCCCTGATGCGTTTCCGGCAGGATTTCGAGGACGACTTCGGAAGGCCGAGTCAGGCGCGTGCCGATCGGGGTGATGACGAATGGGCGATTGATCAGGATCGGGTCTTTCAGCATCGCCTCGAGCAGTTGCTCGTCGGTAAGATCGGGGTTGTCGAGGCCGAGCTCCGCATAGGGCGTGCCCTTTTCGCGGATCGCTTCGCGAATGCTCAAACCTGCATCCGCAATCACCTTAATCAGCTGCTCGCGCGACGGCGGGTTTTTCAGATATTCGATCACGTTGGGCTCAATGCCGGCGTTCTGGATCATCGCCAGCGTGTTACGCGAGGTGCCGCATTCAGGGTTGTGATAGATCGTAGCATCTATAGTCATAAGGCGGATTCCGTCTTGGTGAGGTTTTCAGGATTTCGGGCTTCCATCAGCAGCCATCCCGCAAGCATCAGCGCCAGCAAGGCGCCGAGGACCTCAGCGGCGATAAAACCCGGTAGATCGATGGGGCGGATGCCGGAAAAGGTGTGCGTCAGCGATCGAGCAATCGCCACGGCGGGATTGGCAAACGACGTGGAGGCGGTGAACCAATAGGCGGCGGTGATATAGAGGCCGACCAGCCATGCCACGGCATCGGCGCGAAATCGCACACCGGCGAAGATGACGAAGACGAGGCCGAAGGTTGCCGTCACTTCAGAGAGCCATTGCGCGCCGCCGGTGCGCACGGTTTCCGATGCCTGCAGCAGAGGAAGGTCGAACATCGCATGAGCGAGCATCGTTCCGGCAATGCCGCCGGCGATCTGCGCGGCGATATAGGCGGGAACGGAAGAGACAGGCAGTTCGCGCCGGAGCGCAAACACCAGCGACACGACCGGATTGAAATGAGCCCCGGAAATCGGGCCTAAGATCGTGATCAGGACGACGAGGATTGCCCCCGTTGCCAGCGTATTGCCGAGCAGCGCAAGCGCGGTATCGTCCGTCAAGCTATCCGCCATGATGCCGGAGCCGACGACGGTTGCCACGAGCAACAGCGTGCCGAGCGCTTCGGCGACCATTCGTCGAGACAGCGGGAACACCGGCGCGCTCATGCCGGCAGGCTCCGGACCATCAGGGCGGCCGATGCCGGGCACAGGCTTGCGGCCTGCCGCGTCGTCAGGATCTCGGCCGGCGCTTCATCGCGGGCGATCGGACGAAAGCCGAGCGATTGAAAGAAGGGGGCGGCTGTTTCTGTCAACAGATAGGCGGCAGTTGCGCCTTTCCTTTGGGCCTGATCGAGCAGGCCAAGGGTGATCGCATTGCCGAAGCCAAAGCCTTGCTGATCGGACAGCACGACAATGGAACGCAGGAGTACAGTCTCGCCATAGAGTTCCAGCCCGCCGAAGCCGACCGTCTCGCCGCCACGTGAAAACCGATAGAAGCTTCGGCCGGCGTCCGTGAGGTCATCGACCGGAAGCCCGGCGCCTGCGAGCGCGCTGCGAAGTCTGTCGTCGTGCCCTTCCAAGGCCTGCTGGTTCAAATCGAAACCCATCAGCTCGCCTTCGGCTGTTTAATGCTGGCGCCTTCCATCGTGCCGATCTGGCGCAGGTGCGATTCCAGGGCGAGCTTGTCGATCGAGGAAAGAGGCAGGCTCAAAAAGGCGCTGATCCGGTTCTTGAGGAAGCGGGCGGCCCGTGCGAAAGCGCGGCCTTTGTCGACTTCGCTGCCGTCGACGACAGCGGGGTCCTCGACGCCCCAATGGGCGGTCATCGGGTGACCGATCCAGACCGGGCAGGCCTCGCCGGCAGCGCTGTCGCAGACAGTAAAGATGAAATCCATCTCCGGAGCGCCCGGCTCGGCGAATTCGTCCCAGCTCTTCGAGCGGAAGCCGACTGTTGGGTAGCCCTGCGCCGCAAGCTCCTTCAGCGCATAGGGATTGACTTCACCCTTCGGCTGGCTGCCGGCCGAATAGGCCTTGAATCGACCCTTCCCTTCGGTCTCCAGGATGGATTCCGCCAGGATCGAGCGGGCAGAATTGCCCGTGCAGAGAAAGAGCACATTGTAAACGCGGTCAGGGGTCATTGCAGTTTCTCCTTCATTTTAGGGGTACAGCAGGCCGCAACCTCCGCGGCAGGTGCGCAGATTTCCGGATGCCCGGAACAGCAATCTTCCATCAGGAAGCGAACCAAGCCGCCAAGCGCCTCGTAGTTCGCGGTGTAAATGATCGACCGGGATTCACGCTGCTGCGCGATCAGGCCCGACCGTTCGAGCTCCTTCAGGTGGAAGGAGATATTAGAGGGCGAGACCTCCGCCTTCTCAGCGATCGCGCCTGCCGCCATGCCATCAGGGCCTGAAACTACGAGCATGCGGACGATGTGAAGGCGGGTTTCCTGGGAGAGCGCGCCGAATGCAATGAGGGCTTGACGTTGATCCATATTTCAATAATCCTTGAAACGTTGAAATTAGGATTAGCGCAAATGAACGTCATCGACAACAGCAAAATTCAAGAGAACGACATCGATCTCGGCCTGCTGCTCAGTGTGCTTACCGGCGCCAAGGCTTCTCCGCTGATTTTCTATTATGACGGCAAGGCGGTGAAGCCTGGCTATCATGTCACCGAGGTCAAGGTCGGCCAATTCTCAGGCCTGGATTGCGGCGCCAATCCCGAAGCGTGGGCGGAAATCTTCATCCAACTCTGGGATATCGAGGAAGGCGACCGCACGCATATGCCGGCCGGCAAGTTCCATTCCATCATCCGCAAAGTGACGGAGCATGTGCAACTGGACGGCTCGGCGAAGCTGACCTTCGAAGTCAGCGACGGCGTGCGGCCGATGCAGCTCCATTGCGCGGCGATGCCGATTCTTCGCGCCGGCGCCGTCCATGTTGCGCTTTCGCCGCGCCCGGCAAGCTGCAAACCGCGCGACCGCTGGCTGGCAGAGGAAAACAGCAAGGCGGCGGCCTGCTGTGGGCCGCAAGCGGCAACGAGCGGATGCTGCGTGTAAGGACACATAAGATCGCGGCGCAGGGCAGGTAGCAGTGAGATCGGATCATATTGACTGACCACCAGTCAGTCATATAAATGGAGGTCGCCAGTGTGATGCTGGCGCCACCCGTTTCATGACCGGAGATCGCCATGAGCGCGCAGATCCTGTTGAACTTGTTGTTCCAATACAAAGCCAGTGTTGACGACGAGCTTCTCGATGCCTTGAACGCGTTCGGGGCCGAGGCGCGATCCGATGACTTTCGGTCGGCCCTTCGCGTGCTCAATCACGCCCACCTCGTCGATCGGATCTTCGCCGCCAATCTTCGGCGTCTGGATCATTCCTACACGGCGAACTAGAGCAGCGAGGCGCCGCCCTTGGCGCAGCTGTCCTCCTCTATCCGGGAAACGGACCGTTGGTATATCGATTATACCTCGCATATAACGCCTGAGGAAATGGAGGAGGTCGTCGACTTCACCTTCACGGATGGCGGACGCGGACGCATGTCCCGCGAGGAGATGCTGGCCCATGTGGTGACGCATGGCGGCTATCATCGCGGTGAAGTCGGTCGCCTGCTGCCTGATATCGAGAGCACCGCAATGCGCGACGTGTTTACCGGCTACCTGCACAGGACCGATCCTGCGCGTCGTCAGTGAGAGTGGATCAGTCCTACCGATGCCGGCCAATCCTGTTTCAAAACCGAGAACCAAGCCTCCCGAAGAGCGGCGCGACGATCTCATGACCGCGGCCGAGCGGCTTTTTCTGGAAAAGGGCCTGGAGCAGACCACGATCGAGGAGATCTCGACCGGGGCAGGGGTCGCCAAGGGCACATTCTACCTGCACTTCTCCTCGAAGGCTGATGTTCTCCAGGCGCTGCGCGACCGCTTCGTGCAGGGGGTGCTGGATGGCATCGTCGCCGCGGTCGAAGGACGGCGGCAAGAGGATTGGCGCGGGAAGCTGGCGGCCTGGTCGGCGGCATGCGCCACCGGCTATCTCGACGCGGCCGGGCTGCATCATCTCGCCTTTGTGGCAGCCCCCCCTGCAACGCGCGAGGGGCTTTCGCGCAACATCCTGATCGACCATCTGAACGAATTGCTTGCCGCTGGTGCTGGCGAGAATGCCTGGTCGGTTAGTGATCCCGGCTTCACGGCGGTGTTTCTGTTCAATGCCCTGCACGGCGTGGTCAATCAGCCCGGCATCGGTGAGGCGCCCGCGGCCCGCGCCGAATTGCTGCGGGCGATCGAGGTGCATTTCCTGCGCGCGCTGGGTTTGCCATCAGGCATTGATTGAGGGCTGGGCATCCCACCATCTGAGCACCCGCATCGCCCGGAGCGTCACCCACCGCGAGGGCTTGCCTTGCCCATCATCGACCTCGAACCACACCCGTCCCGCAGGCCTGTCGTCGAGCGGCCAACTGCCGTCCTGCAAGCGTCTGGAACGAAGGTGATCAATTGCCTCGCCGAGGCGCGGATCGGGGTCGGTGCCGGTGAGGATCGCGCTGGAGCGGAAATAATCGAGCGCGCGTAAAATGTCGTAGCGCCAGCGGTTCGGATGCAGGAGACGCAGGAAGCGCTTGTCGGCCGGCTCGCCGGTGCCAAGGCGGCGGAAGAGGTTGCGGGCCAGCAAAAATTCCTCGCCCGTCCTGCGCGCCTCTCGAGACCGATGCGTGCCGCCGGTCGATCTCTGGTATTCCAGCAAGCCTTCCAGCACGTTGATCGTGCTGGCGAAAGACGAGCGCACGGAGCCGTTGATCCGCTCGCAGTTCCAGCCGCCGTCGTCGAGACGCTCGCCGGCCAGCCTGTCGACGATGGGCGAGACGTCGACGCCGAAATAGGCGCCGTCGGCAACGGTGCGGCCGTTGATGCACTCCTCGACTTCGCCTTCCCAGTAGGGCTGGCCGCCTTCTTCCCAACGAGCGTTGGCGCCGATCAATTCGACGGTGCGCCTGGAGCAGCCGCAGGCGGGATCGAGACCGAACTCCCGCAATTGCGACAGCGAGAAGGTCGTGGCCGTCCACGGCTGGCCATGCTCCTTCCACTCGCGCGGGTCGAAACCGGCGGGCAGGAAGGCGCCGCCTGCCCATTGCCCGTCCTCATCCTGGCAGGCGAGCAGCCTGGCGCCCCAGCCCTCGGTCTCGATTTTGGTTCGCTCGGCCATCCATTCCCGCTCCGGAGCATCGAGCAGGTCGCGCATCACCTGCCACCGGATCGACGGGTCGGAGTCGAGAAGCCATGAGATCACCGAGTCGGATTGGATCATGGGGCGAACCTGTCGGCGGGTGGGGGTGGATGGTTTGTTATAATCGCTTCGGCCAAGCGGTGCCACCCGAAGGGGTGCGCGGGAAATCGTCCAAATCCGACATGGTCGCGGCAAGCGCTGGCGCTTGCCATGTTGCGGCCGGACTAGGCCAGGGAAGGCACGAAGCTGAAGATCGAAATCCTTCGGGTCGACCTACAATGCGACGGTTGTCGGCGAGAGCCCGTTGATGCCGAGAATGCGGCGCTTCGCGCATGATTTCTTAATCATATCCGCAAAGAAATCGAAGGCGACCCCAACGGGCCGGCTCTTCATTTATATCTGGGTGCGCCGATTAATAATTATTCAAATCAATTGATGTATCAGTTTGATCCGGGGACAGATTTTACATCAAAGGTTTGTTATGGCGTTTCTAGGTATTTCGGGGATGCAATATTCCGGGGAAATGTTTGCCGGTGCGCGTATTCTTGTCGCGGAAGATTCCAACGTATTCACCTCGATGATCAGCAAACGCCTCAAGGAGCTGTTCGACATCGATGTCGAGATTTGCCGCAGCTTCGAGGATCTGCAGGTTTCCTACGACAAGTCTTCCGATCCGATCACGCTGGCGATCTCGAACATCAACCTGCCCGGCGCCGAAAATGGCGAAGCGCTCGAATATTTGGTCGATCTCTCCATACCCACAATCGTCTTCACCGGCACTTTCCATGAAAAGATGCGCGACAAGCTGATGGCCAAGGATATCGTCGACTATATCCTCAAGGACAATATCTTCGCCGTCGACCTGCTGGCGGAATCGATCTGCCGCTTCCTCACCAATCATCGCCACCACGTGCTGATCGTCGACGATAGTGCGACTGCGCGCGCGCTGCTGTCGAGCCGGCTGAAGCGCTACAATTTCCGTGTCAGCGTCGCCGAGAGCGGCGGCAAGGCGCTGGAAATCCTGAAGGCCAGCCGCGATATCGGCCTTGTCATCACCGACTACAATATGCCCGACATCGACGGCTTCGAGCTGACGCGGCGCATCCGCGCCAATATCGGCTCGCACGAGCTGCGCATCATCGGTGTTTCCTCCTCTTCGAACCGGCTGCTTTCGGCACGATTCCTGAAGGCCGGCGGCAATGATTTCATGCTGCGTCCCTTCATCGACGAGGAGTTCTACTGCCGCGTCAACCAGAACCTCGATACGCTGCTGCAGATTCAATCGATGCGCAAGGAGCGGGCGGTTGCCTGACGGCTCTTCCAGTATTGGTATCGCCAGCGGGCCGGATATCACGGTCGGGGACAGTCGCAGGATTTCTGCAATTACAGGTAATGTTGCCGTTATTTGTCCCCTTCACGCGCACACGCCTCTCGATCGTCCCCGCCGGGGAACGGGCCGAGTCGAGCCCATCGGACGCATCGGGGAGTAGCGGCTGTGGCTTTTCAAGCGGATTTCCAGCGAGATGGCATCGGGCTGCGCTCCGGCGGGCTCAAGATACTTCTGGTTGAAGATTCCCGGATGTTTTCCGCCGTGCTCTGTCACCGGTTCCAGACAGAGCTCGGCCTTGCCGTCAAATCCTGCCCCTCCCTGAAAGCTCTTCGCAAGGAACTTGCCGACGACGGTCACGGCTACACCATGGCTGTCGTCGATCTCAACCTGCCGGATTCGCCCTATGGCGAAGCGCTCGACTGCACGATCGAGCACGATATCCCGGCGATCGTCTTCACCGCGACATTCGATCTCAACACGCGCAACAAGATCATGGAGCGCAATGTCATCGATTACGTGCTGAAGGACAATGAATTCGCGCTCGACAATCTGGTCGCCACCGTCCGGCGGGCGATCTCCAACCGCAAGACGCGGGTGCTCGTCGTCGACGACGTCGTCTCGGCGCGCCAGGTGCTCGTCGACCTGTTGAAGGCACAGCAATATCTCGTCGTCGAGGCAAATTCGGGGCTCGAGGCGCTGGCAGCGCTCGAGGCCTACAGCGATATCGAGCTCGTCGTCACCGACCACCATATGCCTGATATGAGCGGCTATGAGCTGACGCGGCGCATCCGCCATCGCTTCGGTTCGGACAGGCTGCGTGTCATCGGCGTTTCCTCCTCCAACGACCGCATGCTTTCGGCGAGTTTTCTGAAGGCCGGCGCCAGCGATTTCGTCTACCGGCCCTTCGTTGCCGAGGAGCTGCAATGCCGCATCGCCAACAACGCCGAAACGCTGGCGCAGATGCGGCAGCTGAGGGCGGCGGCGGCCTGCGATTACCTGACTGGTCTCTATAACCGCCGCTATTTCTACGACAACGGCCCGAAGCTGGTGAATGAGTGCCTGCGGCTGAAGGTGCCGAGTTCCGTCGCCATTCTCGATATCGACCATTTCAAACGGCTGAACGACACCTATGGCCACGAGATCGGCGACAAGGTGCTGAAGGCTGTCGCAAACAGGCTGTTTACGATCTTCGAGGGCAGCGACAATCTTCTGTCGCGGCTCGGGGGCGAGGAATTCGCCATCCTCTTTCCGCAGATGGATTCCGCCGCCGCCACCAAGCTCTGCGACGAGATCCGGTCGGACATTTCGCGACTGAAAGTCACGGCCGACGACGAGGAACTCGGCGTCACGATCTCGATCGGCATCGCCGAGATCGCCGGTTACGAGACCTTTGAGAATTACCTCAACGCCGCCGACCAGTTCCTCTACATGGCCAAGCACAGGGGCCGCAACCAGGTCTATTCCGACGCCAAGATGACGGAGGAGGCGGCGCAATAGCGCGCGCCTCATCTCAGCTCGCTTATCCGAAACGCGAGCTGAAATGCGTCGGCGGTGCCGGTGGCGTCGCGTTGGGCTTTGTTTCCGAAAACCTGTTGACGATGGCGACGGCCGTATGGGGATCGGTCAGGTTCCTGTTGTGAACCAGGCGTTCCAGCCAAATTCCAGCGCGTCGACGTGGAACAAATGCCTGAGCCGCAAGTTGAGTGGATTCAACCGAAAAACGGAGGATTCATCATGCAAGTCAGGGAAGCCATGACGCGCGACGTTCTCGTCGCTCGCCCCGACCAGTCAATCCAGGATGCCGCACAAATGATGGCAGACATTGATGCGGGTGTAGTTCCGGTTGGCGATCGGGACCGGCTGGTGGGAATGATCACGGATAGAGACATTGCCGTCCGCGCCGTTGCCCGCGGCAAAGGGCCGGATGCCAAGATTGCGGATGTGATGACTGCCGATGTAAAATACTGCTTCGAAGACGATGATGTTAACGACGTGCTTGAGAACCTCGGCGATCAACAAATTCGTCGCCTGCCGGTTGTCAATCGGGACAAGCGCCTCGTCGGCATCCTGTCGCTTGGAGACATCGCGGTGACATCCAGTGATGGTGCCGCAGCATCGGCACTTTCCCACATCTCCAGGCCGGGCGGCGCACATTCCCAGACCGGCGGCGCGAGAGGCTGAAGCTGCACGGGAAAAGCCAATGCGTATCCAAGCTGCATTGATCTTTGCGATGGTCGCATTTTCCAGTTCAAACGTTATTGGCAGACAAGAGAACAACCGTCGGCCGACTCGGAGCGTTGCACTGCATCGCCTGCAGATCAAAACAATCAGTCGGCAACGGAGGAAGCCGGGAAGGCGGCCGAGGACGGTTCGTTTTCGCAAAAGATGGACGATTGCCACGGTGTACTGAAGCCGCCCCCGACCGGGGACAGCGATTTCAGCAAGCCCGCGCCTGAGGAAGGCAAGACACCGGTCATTCGGCCCGACAATCTACCCGGGCAGCAACAACCGAAGTGACGGTTTTGCTGCCTTTAGACCGTTGCTTTGGTTCAAGTGGCCGGCGGCGACGACCTTCTTAATGTCTCACGCGGCGACCGCCTGCCTTGCCGTCGCCATGGTCATCTTGCGCTCGGCGCGCTCCTGCTGCGGTGAGCGATGGTAGAGTTCGCGATAACACTTGGAGAAATGCGAAGCTGAGACAAAGCCGCAGGCGACGGCAACCTCGACGACGGGCATCGAGGACTGCACCAGGAGGTGGCGCGCACGGTCGAGGCGGATTTCAAGATAATAGCGGGCCGGCGAGCGGCCCATCTCCTGACGGAACAGCCGCTCGATTTGGCGGCGCGAGAGGCCGGCGCCGTCCGCGATCTCGATCAGCGACAGCGGCTCGGCGAGATTGCCTTCCATCAGCTCGATGATCGACAGCACCTTGGCGTTCTGCACGCCGAGGCGGGCGCGCAGCGGCAGGCGCTGGCGATCGTGCGGGTTGCGCACGCGGTCGGTCAGATGCTGCTCGCAGATACGGTTGACAAGGCTTTCGCCGAAATCTTCGCCGACGAGGTTCAGCATCATGTCGAGCGAGGCGGTGCCGCCGGCGCAAGTGTAGAGATTGCCGTCGATCTCGTAGAGATCGGCATAGACCTCCGCCTGCGGGAAGGCTTCCGAAAAGCCCGGCAGATTTTCCCAGTGGATGGCGCAGCGCTTGCCGTTCAGGAGGCCGGCCTGGGCAAGCACATGCGCGCCCGTACAGAGGCTGCCGACGGCGACGCCGCGATTGTAGCATTCACGCAGCCAGGCATTGACCGACTTGTTGTTGAACTGCTCGACATCGATGCCAGAACAGACAAGCACCATGCCCGGCCGATTTTCGCCGCCGAGATGACGGCGTTCCTCGGCAAGCGAGGAATTGGCCTCGACGCCGATGCCGCAGGAAGAATAGACCTTTTCTCCATCGACGGAGGTCAGCCGCCAAGTATAGGCCTGATAGCCGAGCATGCGATTGGCGATGCGCAAGGTGTCCACGGCCGCCGAAAAGGGCAGCATGGTGAATTGCGGTACCATAAAGAAGACTACCGAACGCTTCTTGATCTGCATCCTGTTCATAGCGAAATCCATGCTCGAGGGACGATGACACATTCGTTGCGCGGAATGCGTCGCGCCGATGTCCTGAAAGCGACACTGGCATGGAAAAATGCGGCCGAGAAGAGCAAATATGCGACATCGCCCGCGATTTGGCCGGTCAAACTACCGGAATGGCCGCGGATAGGGCAGATGACGCGCTGATAGGCGGCTAAAATTCAACGCTGAAAACAGATCGAAAACACGGGGCAAGAGACGAAAAAGGCGGCGTTGCACATAGCAGACGCCACCCCTTATCTTGGGAGGAATGTCGCATTCATTACATGGTCCGGTGTTTGCTGTCGTCCGTGCTCGGCCAGCCGATGTCCTTGCGAATGTCGAAGGGCATGGCTTCGATTTCGCGGGCCGTCTGCCAGCGCGTCCAGGCGAGCACGAGCTTACGGGCATAATGTGCCAGATCGAAGCGGCTTTCGCTGGAGGTGAGGGACTTACCACCACCGCGATAGGTGAGCGTGGTCATTTTCCGGTTCCTTTCTTGGGTCAGGGGCATGGTCGTCAATGGGAGGTTCGTCCATGTCCATGATCCTAATATGGGCCTTGAAAACTCATCATTCAAACGAATAGAACTTATGGATAACATCAGAGATATTGAATGATCGCGGTGCGCCCGGCGGTCGGTGGCGACACCATTGTCGTCTGTTCCCGACCTTAATCCCCGGGCTTTTCACGCAGGGGGACAGTAAATCCGCAGCTGAGCATGATGCCGAAAACCGAGCGGCTTTCGGCGCTATTTTTTGATTTAAATCCGGGTTCAGATTTTTGGGCCGGCCGGCCCCAAATCCGCATCTAATGCGCGGCGGTCGGGGTGATGATGCCAAGATTGCCAAGCCCGCTGACGACCAGTTGGACTGCGACTGCGGTCAGCAGAATGCCGAAGACGACCTCCGAGACGATCAGACTGGCAGGCTTCATGCGCTTGGCGAGCGCGTCGATGTTGGTAAACACCACATAGTCCAACGCAGCGACGATCAGGATCAGGCCGATGACGAGTATCGCGCTGGCAATCGAGACGACCTCGCCGGAGGCGATGATGACGACGGTGATGCCGACAGGATTGAGCAGGTAAGGGACCGCAAGCGGAAAGACGGCGATCTTTTCGGGATCGACGGGAAGCCCCGTTTCCTCATGCGGCTTCTCTGTTGGTCCTGATGCCATCTTGATCGCGATAAGCGCGAGGATGATACCGCCGGCGACGGCGACTGCGCCGCCCGTGATATGGAGAAGCCGCATCAGCAAAGCGCCGGTGGCAAAAAGGATCAAGGCTGTGACCACTGCGACCAAAACCATCTGGCGGCCGATGCGCGCCTTGGTTTCGGTATCGAAGGCATGGGTCTTCTCCAGAAACGGCACCAGGGCGATCTTCGGCCCCAGGCCGACCAGAAGCAGCAGGAGAAGTTTTCCGACGAGTGCGGCATCGATGACTGTGAAATCCATGGAACGTACCCTCTAAAATATGTGACCTGGAAATCGAGGTCCTCCCCACTCAGGGGGGCGGGCGACGAAGAGAACCAAACGAGCTGGCAGTTTTTCTGCCGGATCGCTCAGCGCGGGCACACGTCCCAGAAGCCCGTCGTCTTGGCGGGCGAGGTGTAGTACCAGCATTGACCGGACTGCGGCGGCGTGCCTGCCAGTGAAACGGCGGCAGCTCCGGCGACGAAGCCGATGGCAGCACCTGCGGCGATTGCCGTACCCGGGCGCCAGTAGCGGCGAGGGGCGACGACCACGACGCCGCGCCGGACGGGAGGCCAAACGACAGGACGGGTGCTTCCGACTGCAGCGCATCCGCGCGGTCCGCAGGCCGCAGCACCGCAACCTCTCGGGCCGCATGCCGCTACGCCGCGACGGGCTTCGGCCGTTGTGGGAATGAGGACGGGTGCGCAGACCGTCATGATGACGGCAAGTGTCGCAAGCATGCGCGTAGGGATAACCAGGATCTTCATTTCATTTCCTCTCATTGCTCTCGTGTGAGTTCATTTCCTCGAAGATTCCGCCCTCAGGCCGGGTTTGCGGCTGCGGCTGCGTTGTGTGCTGCGAGCGTCTGCTGGGCAGCGGCTGCGACAGCATCGTCCTTGCCGCCCGAGACCTGAACTGTGGGCACGGCGAGCTTGATGCCGTTTTCATTGAACGCCTGATGGATCATCCGCAGAGCCCGACGCTTCAGCGTGAACTGCTGGCCGGGAAGGGTCATGACCTTCATGCGCAGAAGCAGGCCCGAGTCCCCCAGGCTGTCGATCCCCTGCATCTTCAGCGGCTCGATTGTCGTCGGCTTGAACTCCGGATCCTCGAACAGCTCCAGGCCGATCTTCTTAATGATCTTGCGGGCCTTCTCGATGTCGGAATCGTAGGTGATGGTGATCGTCATCTTCTCGATCACCCAGTCTCGGCTCATGTTCTGCACAGCGCCGAGCTCGCTGAAGGGGACGATGTAGACCGCACCGCGGTGGTGCCTGAGCTTGATGGATCGCAAGCTGAACGACTCGACGGTGCCCTTGTAGCTGCCGCTTTGGATATATTCTCCGACCCTGAAGGCGTCGTCGAGCAGGTAGAACATCCCGCTTATGACGTCCTTGACCACCGTCTGCGCGCCGAAGCCGATCGCGACGCCGACCACCCCTGCGCCTGCGATCAACGGTCCGATTTCGACCCCCAGCGATGAGAGGGCCATCATGATCGCAATGGCGACGAAGAGGATCATCAGGAAATTGCGAAGGATCGGCAGCAGGGTTCTGAGACGGGTGCGCCGCCGCTCCCGTTCGCTGCCGACTTCAAGGACGGCCTCGGTGTCGCCGAGCTTGCGATCGATCAGGACTTTCACGACGTTCCAGGCGAGGTCGAGGACCAGGAGAATAATCCCGGCGCTCAGGAGTCCACGCACGAGGCGCAGGGCCGGCGAATCCTGCATTGTCATCTGCGTCAGCCTGATGCCCAGGGCGTCTGCGAGCAGAACGATCGCTCCGACGATCAGCGCCGCCCTTATGCCGCGCTCCACGATCACCGACACGACGGTGCCTCTTTTGTGGCCGTCCTCTTCGGCCGCGGAAGAGCGCAGGATATTGTTGACCGACGCCTTGGTGAGGGCGATGGCGCCGGGCAGCGCTGCACAGACTACCGCGATCCAGAACAGCTTCATGGCTCCGACCACCCACAGCAGCCAGACGGCAACGAAGTAGACCGTCCAGAGCCAGTTCCGCGCCCGTAGGCCGATCCGGCTGGCTTGGCCGGCAGACAATCGGGACGGACGCCTCCAGACGGCTTCGATGCCGATGACGAGGAGCACGAGGCCGAGGCAATAGGCCACGAGTTGCCGGGCCGGGTCGGAAAAGCCAAGGGCGCCGAGCAGTCGGATCGTCACCCAGCCAAAGGCATACCAGCCGACGAGATAGCCCAGGCGCTTCGCCCAGTGGCCAGCGGCATCCCCAGTGATCGGTACGACGCGAAACCGGCTCTCTTCTTCAGCCCGTGGCGCCAAAAACACGTCGAAAAGAGCGCTCGCCAGACGGAAGACGACGATCGCGAAGAGGTACCCGACGACGACCTCCCTGATAACAGGCGGCCATTGGAACAACAGGAAGAAGCCGATACTGCCGAGGCCGAAGGAAAGGACGTAACATGCCGCCCACAGAAGCCTTGCAGTCAGTGCGATCACTCTCTCGCGAACCGTCGCATAGGGCGCGCGTGCCATCCATGAGCGCCAGCCGGCGCTGATCCACCAGAACAGCCACTGCGCGGCCAGCCCGACGGCGACGAAGGCGGCGACCAGGAAGATCGGCCGCGTCCCGCCATTCGCCTGGATGTCCCGTTCGAGCACGGCCCCGCCTCGCATCGTCTCCTGGGGAAAGGACTGGATGGCGCCGAGAAGACTTGAGGCATGGGCACGGAATCGCATCGTGAATTCCGAGAATGAAGGGTCTGCGTTCCGGGTTTGCAAGGGCGGTTCCGCCGCGGTCTTGGCTGCTTCCGACTGCTGCTGCAGGAAGCGTTGGACGTCAGGATCCGAGAACATGCCGATAAAGCGCTGGACACTTTCTGGCTGTGGGCTCGCAGGCGTCACGCTCTGCGCCACAGCAATCGAGGCACAAAGGAGAACGAAAGCCAGGGCAACCGCCGTGAGAAGTGGTTTAAACATGCGGATCTTGCAAAGTAGTGGCATTGTTTATCCTGATCTCTATGAACGTCAGTTTGCCGGTTCCTGAACCGTCATTGCCTGCACGACTCCTTCGATCGGCCTGCGGCGGTGCACTCGGATGCCTTCGGCGGCGTACCCACAGGACCCGCGAGGCCGCTGACCTGGCCGGCATAATTATCTCTGGTATCCGCATCGACGACGGCGACCGGGGCGGCAAGGATCAGGCCGGCTGCGCTGCCCGCCGCCGCCGCCGTGCTCGTCGTCGCGGCAAGGATCTTGTCGCCGAGCCCGACCTTGCTGTCGGTCAGCGTCTGGCCGTCGGAAATCCGTGCGCCGATCAGCTGAACGACCTCGGGCGATTCCGCGAACTTTCCGTGATTCAGACTGTCGCCCGCCTTGACCTTGGTGAGGTCGATCACCGTGATCTGGCTGTCGGCCAGTTCCTTCTTGAAGGAGGCCTGCTCGGGATCGATGGCGCCGAGTCTGGCGACGTCGCCCCATACCCTGCGGGATACCGCGAGCGCGCGGTCGTCTCGCGAAACGAACAAGGTGAACTTCGGGTGCTGCTTGCCCATGTCGATGATCTGCTGGCGGAAGACATCGACATCCACGTCGGGCGAGGCCAGCATGACATTCTCGAACTTGGCGGGAAGGCGGCCGTTCAGACCTGGGGAAGTGCCTGATTGAATTCGGCCATCGCGACATCTTGTGCTCACTGCTGTTCCTCGTAGCCACGTCAAGTTTGAGCAGGCCTCGACGCCGCGCGCTATGGCTGTCGAAGTCGGCACTAAGGCGAGACTATGCGAAGATGAGATGCCTTACCCGTATGATCGGGTATGTTACGGTCGGGGAGGCAGCATCAGCGGGGTTGCAGATCCGAGGTGTCGGCGGTCGACGCCATTGCATTCGGATCGGGCACGGTCATTCCCGCCTTGCGAAGTCCTTCGATCAGACGGTCGCGATCTTCAGGCTGCATGTTGCGCATTGCGAGTTCCGTTACAACGTTCGGCAGGAAGTCAGGTCGTATGCTGACGAACACCTGTCCTTCTCGTCGGGCGTCGTCCATCATGCCTGACTCCGCAAAGATGATGGCGGCGACAACATGGAAGAGAGGGAACTTCTGCATGTTCGCCTGTCTGATCTCCAGCACGGCGGTGTGGTTGTCGCGGAGCATGTAGGCGGCCAAGGCTCGCGTTCCATGGTAGAAGCCACCACTTCCTGGGTTCAGAGCAATGGCCTGGTCCAGAAGGTCTGCTCCGCGCTGCCACTGGCCAGCGATCGCAAGCCGGGTTCCGAACTCGCCCATCAGTTCGGTGTCGTTGGGGTTGGTGGCGAGCGCCTGCTCGCCAACGCGAAGTGATTCAGCAAGCTGCCTGTCGAAGAACAGCGCCGTCATCAGCGCTTGAAGTCCGCGCGTATTGTTCGGATCGATCTGCGTTGCGTGCCTGGCGGCATCGAGTGCACGCTGTATGGCTGTATCCTGGCCTGATGTCGGATTGAACTTGTACCGGTCCTCATCGAGATAGACGATCGACAGCATCGCCCAGGCGGTCGCGTATTTCGGAAACCGCGCCAGTGCGGTCTCGAGGCAACCCCGGACGCGCGCATGCGCTTCGGCGCTCAGCTCCGAACGATAGGCATAGAAGCGCAGAGTGCACTCATACGCACCGAGGTCGTCCGGCGGCGGACTGGCGGAGTCGATCTGTGCCATGACTCCGTAGGGTTGGGCGATGGTAGTCGCGACCTTTCTGGCGACATCCGTCTGGATCGCAAACAGGTCCCCCGATGCGAGATCATTGTCATAATTCTCCGACCAGAGGATCTCGCCGTCCGACGTATCAAGCAATCTGGCCGTCACACGAAGGCGTTTTCCCGACGTGCGGACACCGCCGGCAAGGAGATAGCGTGCGCCGAATTCGGCCCGGATCTTCGATGCGCCCACATCCGCCGGGAGTGACTTGGACGTCTCGCGACCGAAGACCTTGATCTCCTTGAACCGTGGCAGGATGGTCATCAGCTCCTCAGTCAGGCCGGCAGTGTAGAGCTGCGCCTCCGGCCCTTCGCCGAGATTGGCAAAGGGGGCGACCACGAGGGCCGGGCGATCGGGCAATAGGCTTGCGACGCGTTCGAGCGAAGGAGCGGGAGATCGCGCCCCGATCCAGTATAGCGAAATAGCCACTGCAGCGAGCGCAGCGGCACCCGGCCACAAGACCCGCCTTGCGCGCCACCAGCGTCCGGAACGGACCTCAGAGGCCGATGTTTCGCCAGCGTCTTCGCCTCCAATGCCGACCGATGCCGGACAGGACCAAGCGAAGGTTGGAACATACCCGCCTTTGGGAATGTCGATCCTGACGGGGTCACGCTGCCCGGCGACGAGATAATAGCGCTCAAGCGACCGTCGCAGCCGTCCGGCCTCGATCCTGACCACAGGATCGTCCTGGGTGAAGCCGGGATCCCGGCCGAATACCTCGATCGCGATCGAATAGGCTTTGATCCGGCTGCCCCGGCCCTCGAGGGCTTCCGAGACGACATAGCGGAGAAACGTGGCGGCGCGACCGACGCCTGGAAATTCAGGGCTGGAGACGACACGTTCCAGTTGTTCCCGGATGTCGCCGGCGTGAGGCGCCGGCCTTGAGGAAATGGGTGCCGCAGACCCCTCTGCTGGTATGGACGTCAGCATGTCTGTCCCCAATCCCCCATGGAGTCATATCACTGCCAGACCGTATGTTACGGTAACATACTCCACGAACCGATCGTCGTCCATGAAGATCGGGATCTGGCACACGTTGCAGTGGCGACGTCTCGAATGCAGGTAAGGAGTGAACCATGGACGAAGGCGTGACCGCAGTCCGTCGGCAGTATCCAGCCAGGATCAAGGCGATCGACGACCTCTCTGCCCGCAGTGAGGACTTTCGGGAAATCTGCGGGGACTTTGCCGACGCCCAATCGGCGCTGCAGAAATGGAACGTCTCAACCGATCCGAAACGCGACGAGCGCGTCGTCGAATATCAGGAATTGATCGCAGAACTCTCCAAGGAGATAGAGGGCGCGCTTGACGCCTCGGTACCGCCAACCGCTCGCTGACGAGGCGAGACTAAGCACGCGGCAAGCCATCGCGAGGCGTATGTTACGGTTACCTACTTGCGTTCCATCGCCCGGTAACGACCATCGCGACAGATGTCCGGCGCTGAAACTTTGCGCTTCCACGAAACGAAACGCCTCCGAAGGATATTGCCGTGGTTTCCGAAAACTTGGACGAGCCTGCCATTTCTCCGACGCCTCGGAATCCACTCCGCAGGATAGCGCTCATCGTCGTCCTGCTGGCGCTCGTCCTGTTCGTCCTCTCCATCTTCATGGAACGGCGCACGCCATCGACCTCGCAGGCTCAGGTCCAGGCCTATATCGTCGGCATCGCGCCCGAAGTCACCGGCCGGGTGGTGGAAGTGGGAGTCGTCGACAACTCGAGGGTCGATACCGGTCAGGTTCTCTTCCGTATCGATCCCGAGCGCTACGAGCTCGCGGTCAGTGAGGCCGAGGCGAGCCTTGCAAGTGTCGGCCAGTCAATGGGCGCGTCAACGGCTGCTGTCGATGCGGCGCAGGCAAAGCTCGTAACGGCCCAAGTCGATCGGGACAATCTTCGCGAACAATCTGCGCGCGCCGAAGAGCTGCAAAAGAGGGGCGTGTATTCCAAAGCGCGGGCTGATTCAACCAAATCGGCTTTCGGTCAGTCAGAGGCGGCCGTCACTGGTGCTGAGGCTGAGCTGGCCAAGGCCAAAGAGCAGCTCGGGCCGAGCGGAAATGACAATCCGCAGCTCCGGGCGGCTCTGGCAGCGCTCGAAAAGGCACGACTCGATCTGGTGCGGACCACCGTTCAGGCACCTTCGGCCGGGGTCGTGACCAACCTCCAACTTACAACCGGTAAGGTCGTGTCGGCTGGACAGTCAGCCATGACCTTTATTGATGTCGGAACAATCTGGATCACGGCCGCCTTCAAGGAGAACAGCCTCGAGAAGGTTGCAGTCGGCAACCAGGCGGAAGTCCTTTTCGACGCGCTTCCCGGTCGAGTGTTTCCGGCCCAAGTCGAGAGCGTTGGTTTCGGCGTATCGCAAGGCAGCACGGATCCGAACACCGGATTGCCGACGATCCGGAGCGATAGCGGCTGGGTGCAGGAGCCGCAGCGGTTTCCGGTCCGGCTCATCATCGAGGAGGCGCAGCGGCCCAAGGGCGGCGTGCGCTACGGATCGCAGGCGACCGTCGTCATCTATACCGGCGATAACCCGGTCACCAATGCCTGGGGATCGCTCTGGATCCGCATCATGTCGGTGCTGACCTATGTCCGCTGAGAGGAGCCCCGCGGTCGAGGAGCAGAAACGCAAGGGATTGCGGGTCGCATTCGCGGTCTCCATCGGCTTCACGTTCGCAGTCTATGCCGGGGCCATCGTACCATTCCTCGGTCCGCTCTTTGCCGCCCAGTTTCTGCTCGGAAGTTCACGGCCCATGCCGCTCGGCAAGACCATCGGCGCGGCGATGGTCATCCTGATCGCCGGGATGGCGATGATGGCTCTGACCAACGTGCTCGGCGACCGTCCGGCGCCCTTTCTCCTGATCCTGGGACTGACCTATTTCGCGTGCTTCGCTGCGCAGTCGACAGGAAAGGGAGGAGCGGCGGTCTTTCTCGTGCTCGTCGTTTCGATCATCGTGCCTCTGCTCGGCATCCTGAACAAGGAACTCGCCAATTCCATCCTATCCATCCTGGTCGCCGGGGTGTTGTCGGGCACGGTTCTGATGTGGCTCGCTTATGCGGTCTTTCCCGAGCCGTTCTCCCGTGAGGTCGAGGCAACGTCGATCGACGAGCGGCCGCCGGCCTTGGGTCGGGCGCTGGCAAACACGGTCATCCTTCTGGGCTCCGTCGTTATTTGCCTGACGAGCGACAATCTGACCGCTGCGGCGGTCATTCCGATAACCGTGGCGTCGTTGCTCGGGCAGCTCGACGTTGCCGCGAGCGCGCGGGCGGCGATCGGGCTCGTGCTCGTCAACCTCTTCGGCGGCGTGCTCGCCTCCGTTGCGTATGCCGCGCTATCGCTGCGCCCCAATCTTTTCTCGATCTTCCTCATCGTTCTCATCGTGGTCCTCCTCATCGGAGGGCGCGCGGCCGCCCGGTCGAAGGACGCACCGGTTTTTGCCGGCGCTCTGACGACCTTCCTGATCCTCTTCGGCCTCGGGGTCTCGCCTCTGCCCGGCAGCGCCGCAGAATCCTTCGCCACCCGCATCGTCTATGTCGCAGCAGCCTTGATCTACGCGCTGCTGTTTGCCGCCATCCTGTGGCCGCGGACGGGGGAAACGAAGAGGATATCGGCATGACTCAGGCGTTCTCTGAGAGCACCTTATCTTGAAGACGTCAACTGCCTTGAGTCGCGCGATGTTCTTGGCGTTAGCCGCTTCGGCGGCTTCAGTTGAGGCCACTGAGAGAACAGAAGACTTCATCAATGTCCGCAAGCACCGCGAACTCGCCCATCTGTGGAAGGATCCGCCCGACCCCAAGGGCTTCAGCGAATGCATGAAAGAAAGGCGCTATCGCCTCCATTTCTCACCGACCTGCCAGACCGGGAGCCGCAGGGCGCAGTGCTACGACCTGCAGCGCTGACTGCCGATGCGTTAGCATCAGGTCTTTGCTTTCAACCCGGCACGGAGGAACTGCCGCCCGTTACCAAGACACTCATTGTTCCCTGCTTTACGAAGGCTGCCCATCAGGTTGCAGCCTTGATACATTCCGACTGCGGTAGTCGTTGCGTTGCACGAGCATTGCGAGCGTACGATTGGAAAATGCGGCATTTCCGGTCACTTCCGGGCCGAGCCACGGCGGGCAGGGAGGTTGGTCGCTTTCGTCGGCAAGCTCGATTTCTGCGACAACGAGTCCGTCGTGGACGCCACTGTAGACATCTACCTCCCAAAGGCAGCCACGATGGTTCACCTCATAGCGGGTCTTATCCACCACACTCGTTGCAAAGACGATCATTTCGAGGGCATCGGCATAGGGAATCTCATATTCGAACTCCTCGCGCCGCAGGCGCCCGGTCCGGAGTTTAACGGTCAGGACGGCGTGTGCCTTATCGATGATCCTGACCCGCACGAAGCGGTTTTTCCTCGCCAGCAGGTAGCCCTGGCAGAATGCTGCGCCTTTGGAAGCGTGGTCCCGCCAACTATCGTTTACGACGAGATATTTTCGCTCAATCTCTGCGGTCATCCTTGCCTCCTTTGTCGTTCCGTACCACAACGAACCTCAATGACGGTGCTTGACGGACTTCCCGACCAGGCCCCGCTGTCCGATCTTTAGAATTGAGTATGCAGGTGCAGCCTCCCTCCTGCCGGATCGGGCCGTCGATTGCGGCATGCGGATCCAGGGCATCCGGAAGGGAAGATTGCTAGGGCTTTAGGTCGCGAGCTTGTCCCGACGCCCTGAGCTCCTTAAGTGTTTTACCCAAACAACTTCCGCCGATTGGTTCACCCAACGCTTTAGCTGTCCCGCCGACCGATATCGTTCCGGCAAGCTTGCTCGGGTTGATGTAGGTGGCCATACCATCTGCATCCAATCTCGTGAAATAGAAGGCTTGGTGCAGGCCTTTATATTCGCAGGTTATGACCATCGGAAATTGTTCGAACGGCTCGGCCGCCTGCGCTCGCGAAACGGATATGCCGGCCAAGGGAAGAATGCAGGTAATGGCGACAGACAGCACACGGATCGATGGATGGATCATCACACACTCCTGTTGATTGATGACATCACCGCGCCGGACAGCCGGTGCTGTTCCGGGCGCGCCTTCCTCCTGAAATTGCGGTGTCGTTCCCGCGCGGCTTCGATTATTGCATCTGCTCGGCGACCACATCCGGCACAACGTGCCGGATGCTTTTGTCTTCGACGTAGTCAGCGGGCGGCTTTTGACGTTTCCCAAGGTCCGGTGCGTTGAACTTCATCGTTTCGTACGGAATCGACTTCAGGATGTGCGAGATGCAGTTGATGCGCGCGCGCTTCTTGTCGTCCGACGGCACGATCCACCATGGGGCGTGCTGGCGGTCCGTAGCCCGGATCATCTCGTCGTAAGCAATCGTGTAGTCCCACCACCGTTGGTACGACTCGACATCCATCGGGCTGAGCTTCCACTGCCGCAGCGGATCCTCGATCCGCCGCCTGAAGCGCCGATCCTGTTCCTTCTCGCCGACCGTCAGGAAGTACTTCAGCAGGGTGATGCCGCTTTCGACGATCGAGGCTTCAAAACCGGGAGCCAGCTCGAGAAAGCGCCGGGCCTTTTTCTCGGAGCAGAATCCCATCACCCGGTCGACGCCGGGGCGATTGTACCAACTGCGATCGAATATGACGATTTCGCCCGCAGCGGGCATATGTGCGAAGTAGCGCTGCATGTACATTTGCGTCTTTTCGCGATCAGTCGGGGCAGGCAGCGCGACCACCCGAAAGACCCGTGGACTGACGCGCTCAGTAATTCGCTTGATCATCCCGCCTTTGCCGGCAGCATCCCGGCCCTCGAAGATGATCACGACGCGAGCGCCCGATTTTTTCACCCAGGACTGCAGATGCGCGAGCTCGACCTGAAGCTTTACGATTTCCTTGTCGTAGTTCCAGGACTTTTTGCCTTTCTTTTCGTCTACTTCTGTGTCGTCGTCCTGCCGTTTGTTCATCACTTCCTCCATGACCCTTTACTGATGACCTCCGGCCAAAGGCCGGTCGCTTCCTTCCCCCAGGCGCGCTGCACGCAGCGCGTCTTCCGTGTCGTCAAAGAATTTTCCGGCTCCGATGCCGTCGACGACGCCGGCGCGGCCCAGCAGCTCCGTGACCTCGGCGTTCAGGTGAGCCACGCCGAAAGCGATGCCTCGCCCGGAGAGATTTGCCTGCACGGCATCGAGTGCTGCGGCTCCGGTGCTGTCGATATGCGCAATGGCGCTGGCGTCGAGGATGAGCCAGCGTGTTTCGGCCGGCAGGCCGTCAGCGATGGCGCGCAACCGGATGCGGACATAATCGGCATTGTAAAACAGCAGATTGCCCTGGACGAGACATATGGCGATGCCTGGAATGCCCCGGGCGTCCGGAAAGCGCTGCATGTCGTAGAAGCCATCGCGTCCGGCAATGCGGCCAAGAAGCGTGTCTTTCGGGAACATCGTCTTGCGCAGGAGATAGATCAGGGTTGCGGCGATCGCGACGATGACGCCGTTCAGGACTCCGAAGCTGATGGCTCCGAACATGGCGATCAGGGCGAAGACGAACTCTGCGCGGCTGATGTGCCATATCTTTCTCAACTCGCTGACGTCGATCAGGCTGATTGCGGCTGCCGCCAGGATCGCCGCCAGGGCAGGAATCGGCAGGATGCGCAGGGCGTCATTCAAGAACAGCAGCGCCGCCATTAGGGTCACGGCGGAAACGAGACCGGCTGCCTGCGATCTGCCGCCGACTGCAAGATTGATCGCTGTACGCGAGTCGGACACGGCGATGGGAAATGAACCAAACAGGCCGGGGGCGATGTTCGCCGCGCCCAGCCCGATCAGCTCCTGGTTGGCGTCGACCTCCTCGCCGGAGCGCGCGCCGAAGCTCCGTGCGGCGACGATACTCGAGCCAAAACTGATCAGAAAGACGGCTGCCGACCCAAGGACGATCCTGTCCATGGGCATTTGAGAGAGTGCATGGAGGGAGAATGACGGCAGCCCGGTGGGGAGATCGCCAACGACGCGGATGCCTGCGGCTTCAAAGTTGAAGATGGCAGAGAGAATGACGGAAACGACGACGACGACGACGGGTCCGGGTACAGGCAGCCGTGTGGCTTTCACGATCCACAACAATGCGAACATGGCGAGGCCGAACAGCAATGTCGGCCAATGGATCATGGCACTCTTGCGAATGATCTCGGCAATCGGCGGCAGGAGACCGTCGGACTCGATACGCACCCCGGTAAAGCGGCCGATCTGCCCGACGAGGATGGAGATGGATACGCCGGCAAAGAAGCCAACCAGAATCGGGCGGGATAGAAAGCTTGCGAGGACGCCCAGCCGAAGCAGCCGTGCTGCAAAATAGAAGGCTCCGACGCCGAGCGCCAGGGCAGAGGCGATCGCAACCGGATCGGCTGATGTGCCGGCAGGTTGCGCGGCGATGACAGTTCCTATGACCGCCGCGAGAACCGCCATGGTCCCGGCGTCCGGCCCGACCACCAATAGCCGCGACGGACCGAACAGAGCGTAGGCAACGGGCGCGACGATACTCGCATATATCCCGGTTTCCGGGGGGAGACCGGCGATGGCGGGATAAGCGATCGCACTCGGCAGGCCGACAGCCGCGATGGACAATCCCGCAGGAATATCGCTTCGCAGCCAGTCCGCGCGAAATCCTTCCAGGCCCCTGAATATCGGCATATGAAAGCTTTGAAGCATGCCACTCCCCCCGGAAATTCATTCATCTGCTGAAACGAACTCAGGCTACCAGTGGGTAGCCTCCGATCGCTCCAGACTGGGCGCAAATTGGGCTTTGACGAAGGTGGTCTTGCCAAGCAGCATCAGCCGAAGGGTTGACCGCGGGCGCTGATGCGCCGGCCGAACCCATGGCTGACGAACCGCATGGTTGCGCAGCGGCCTAGCCGACCGGTGCCTCCCAATTCAGGAAGAAGCCGATGTCGCCCGGCATGCCGCCCGGAAAACTGATGACCATCGCTTTCAGCTTGTAGCCGTGAGGCCGGGCCACTTCGACGAAAAGATCATATATTTCCTTGGCTTTTCCTTGAAGCGTCGTCGGCCACTCTGGCCGGGCACTGTTGATCGCGCGGCCGCTATCCGTGCAGAAGCTCGACGGAAAGCTATAGACCATGGCTTCGGATTTGCCGTCGGCGGCTGCCTTCATGACGACGCGCCTGATAATGTCACGTTCCTTGTCGCCGACGTGTTTGCGGAAGAAGTCATCGACGAACTCCGCGTGTTTTTTTGCTTCACGCACTTTGACTTTGTCATCACGCTGCATTTCTACCAGCTGCAGTTCCAGAGCTTTCTGTCTCAATTCTTCCGCGCTAAGCATCTGAGGATTTGACTTTTCACTTTCAGCCATGACGTTGCCTCCCAGTGGCCGAAAGGCCAAGACCGAAAACTACAGCATCGATAAGTCAAACTAGACAGTATGATACTGTAGGTTCAGGTAACCTACGGCCTGGCCGATATTTTAGCCGTCAACCCTCCCACCGGGATGAATATGCGGCATGAGCGAAATGCATGAAGCAGGAGTGTGTCGGCTCCATCTCTCATTGACGTGCCAAACGGGGGCGGCAGGGCACCGCGCCACGAGATGGAACGTTAGGCACCGGTTCGAAACCGGGGTACAGCGTCATTCCGCCGTCGATATAGGTCGTCGCTCCGACGATGTAGTCGGTGAAATCAGGCGCAAGCCGCACCGCCCTCCGGCCGATCTCCTCCGTCGCGCCGATGCGCTTGTACGGAATGAGCTTCATCAGGTCGGCATAGTTTCCGAGGTTCGCCACGCGCTGGTGGTGGCCGGCGTGCGAATGGCGCCTGGGGCGATGCTGTTGGCGCGGATGCGTTTTTCGGCGTGCCAATGACTTCGTGATCAAGCGGCCCGCGGTCGATTTTAGTTTGCGCGCTGAACTCCGCTTTTGCAAGTGTGTTACTGTAACCTACGCCCTAAATCAGTCCCGCGACTACGCCTGGAGCTGTCTTTGCTATAAATTTGGAGCAAAAGACGGCTTGGCCGATGTTTAGCTATCAATCCTCCACCACTCGGAGGAGTATGCGGCACGAGCGAAGATACAATAGTCGACAGCCTACACACCATGTCTGACCGCAAGGAGGATTTGAGATGGCTAGACCTCACGCATTGTTACTCGCCACGGGCCTGTTCCTGCCTTTTGCAGGTTTCCCGTTTTCGCCACATCCGACGCCGATCGCCGCCGCGCAGGAGCCGACCGCTTCCAGTCCCGCCGCGGCGGCGGAAGACGACGCGCCGGCGCCGCTAAGTGAGGACGAACTCGAGATCCTGGTGGCGCGGATTGCACTTTATCCGGACGAACTGGTCGCGCTCGTCACATCGGCGTCGCTCTATCCGCTGCAGGTCGTGGAAGCAGCCCGGTTTCTCGAAACCTTGAAGAAGCAGCCCGAACTCAAGCCGAAGACGACGTGGGACGGCAGCATCGTATCGCTGCTGAACTATCCTCAGATCGTCACGATGATGAGCGAGGATCTGGACTGGACGCAGTCGCTCGGAGAGGCGCTCTCCGTCCAGCAGAAGGACGTTCTGATCGCCATACAGCAACTGCGCGACAAAGCGGTCGCCGACGGCATCATCAAGACCGACGACAAGATCAAGGTCAGCCAGGAGAACGACAACGTCGTGATCGTCTCCGCCAGTCCTGAGAAGATCTACGTTCCGCAGTACGCGCCGGAGATGCTGTATGAACCAAACTATGCGGCTGAGCCTATCGGTTACTATTCAGAGCCGTATCCGAGCTACTACTATCCGACCGCCCCCTTTTTTGCGGGCGTGGTGACGGGAGCGGTGTGGGCCGCTGCCGTCGACTGGAACCGCTGGGGCGTATGGGGCGGGCGCTGGAACGGCAACGTCGATATCGACTGCAACAATTGCCTCAACAACATCAACGGCAAAGTAAATATCAACGACGTCGACTGGAAGAATGTCGATCGCAGCAAGATCGGGTTCGACGGCGCGCAGTTCAACAAGATCGACCGCAGCTCCTTCCGAAGCAGTATCGAGGCGAATCCCGGCAACAGGGTCGGAGCTAGAGGCAACGACCGTGCGAACACGATCCGCGACCAGCCAGGCAAAATCAGTGTCAACGATGTCCGCAAGAGCAAGATCGATGCGGACAGGATCAGTGCTGCCCGCAACCAGGCAGGCAATACGGGAGCGGCTCCTGGGGGCGGGAAGGCAGCACAGGCCGCGCAGGACCGCAGGCCCGACGCGAGGACGACGAACAGAGCTGGCGAAAAAGCAAGGTCCGGGGGCAACGCCAAACGTCCGGTCGCAAAGCCGAAGCCTGCGGCCCGGGTCGACAACCGGCCCAGAAAGCCATCAGCCCTCGGTCAGGTCGACAGCGGCAGGCGCGCGCAGATGCAGTCCAACCGCGGCAGACAGGCCATGGCCGGGAGCAATCGCGGCGGCGGTAGAGCAATGCGCGGCGGTGGCGGTGGCGGCGGCCGCGGTGGCGGTGGCCGCGGCGGCGGTCGTCGGTGACCGAAAGAAGGAGGAAAGTCATGACCAAGTCAGTCAGAAACATGCTTCTGGGTTCTGTGTTCGCTCTTGCGGCTCTCGCCACCAATCCGGTTCCGACATCTGCGGCAGAGCCATCCGATGCGACCGTCATCTCGGGCTTCGCTTCGCAGAGCGATCCCCCGGTATTCGAGACGCCGGAACAAGCCGTCGACGCCTTCAAGGCGGCCTTGTCGGCTGATGATTTCGACAAGTTCGCGGCGCTGCTGGGAATTGATGCGGCGAAAGCGAAGACAGGCGAAGGTGTGATGGACACCTACGCACAGATCCGGGACGGCACGAAGAAGAAGATCGTCGTGAAGGACGTCGATGGCCGCAAGATCATCGAGATTGGCGACAAGTTATGGCCACTGCCATTTCCGATCGTGAAGGGCGACGATGGCAAATGGGGTTTCGACACCTATGCCGGGTTCGAGGAGATCATCGATCGCCGCGTCGGCGAGAACGAATTGCAGACCATCGACACGATGCAGGCCTATGTCGACGCTCAAAAGGAATATTCTTCCGCTGACCACGACGGTGACGGCGTTCTTGAATATGCCCAGAAACTGATCAGCAGCGAAGGCAAAACCGATGGTCTCTATTGGTCGCCTGATCTTGGGGAGGGGGATAGCCCGGCGGGCAACGCTCTCGAAGACAATGCGGCCCTTGATAAGGCCAAGGCCGGCGAAGGCTATTACGGCTATCGCTACAGGATCATCGACGGCCAGGGGTCGAATATCGCGGGCGGAAAGTTCGATTATGTAATCAACGGCAACATGATCGCAGGATTCGCACTGATCGCCTGGCCGATCCGATATGGCGAAACCGGCGTGCACACCTTCGCAGTGAATGCGAACGGCACGGTCTACCAGGCCGATCTCGGCCGGGAGACCGAAAAGATAGCTGCTGGCATCAGGACCTTCAACCCGGGCGACAATTGGGACGTGACTGCTGATTGAACACGGTCGCGCATGTTTGGAACCAAGTCCGCTCCACCTCGTTGCCGCTTCGTATCTGACAATGATGCAAAGGAGGAAACGATGATTTCCGCAGATCAGATCCGTGAACATATGGAAGTTCGGGCTGCCGACGGCACCCATGTCGGCACAGTCGATCATCTCGACGGCCCCACGCGCATCAAGCTGACGAAGACCGACTCGGGGGATGGCAAGCACCACTTGATTCCGCTTGATTGGGTCGACCACGTGGACGCCCACGTCCATCTGTCGAAGAACGCCAGGGATGTCCGAAGCCAGTGGGCGACCATCAACTGACAACCGGTCGGCTGCGGCTTCTGGGCCGCAGCCTCCTCACAAGCGGCCGTCATGTCGAAGCAATTGAAGATGGGCGATGAGGTAAGCTGAAATCCCAGCCGGGGAAAACAGAGGGCAGGGTGGTCAAAAAGCAGAGCAGTCCGACGAAGATTAAAGGCCACAGCGTGAAGGCATCGAAGACCGCGCCGCAATATATCGTCGAGAGCGACAAGTCGGGAAAGCGCGTTGCACACAAGCCTGACGAGCTCAAGAAGCTTTGACGCTGGCGGCCGTTCAGTTCGAGCAAAAAGGAGATCTATATGCCAGCCAAGTCCAAGGCCCAGCAGAAGGCGGCAGGTGCCGCACTTTCGGCTAAGCGTGGCGAGACGCCCAAGAGCGAACTCAAAGGCGCCTCGAAACAGATGGTCGAATCCATGAGCGAGAAACAGCTCGAGGAATTTGCCTCAACCAAGAGGAAGGGCAAACCTCAGCACGTTTCGAAATGAGAGATGTGGAACCGCCGCTGGCGTGTCGCCGCGAAGCTTATGTCGTCATCGACTTCATGGAGAAATCCGCGACCTCATGCGTGTTCGAAAGCGCGTTCAGGATCGCGCGTGCCGACGCGTCGGGGTCCCTGGCGAGCCATCGCAGCTCGAACGTCACCTCGGCGCCGCTATCGGCGGTTCGGTGGAGTGACAGGAAGCCTGCATGGCATCTGAGCGGACTCAGTACTCCCGATAGGTCGGGGATATTGCCGTTCGAGGCGCGGACGACAAGCGTTGCCTTCTGTTCGCAGCGCAGCCATGTGTCCAGCCGCTTCAACGGCGACAGGACGATAAAGCCAACCGCGGTCGCCGCGATGCCGGTCAGGATCTGGCCGCCGCCGAAGCAGAGGCCGACCATCGTCATGAACCACAAGGTCGCCGCCGTCGTGACCCCGGTCAGCATGTCGCCGCGTTTGAGGATCGCTCCGCCGCCGATGAAGCCCACGCCCGTCAGGACACCGAGCGGAAAGCGCAGCACATCCATCTGCGTGAACGAGCCGGGCGTTTTTCCGTATACCGACAGAAGAAGGTTTGCCTGGATCATCGCCAGGCAGGCGGCAAGCGCCACCAGGATCGTGGTCCTGAAGCCTGCCGCATGACCGCCGCGTTCGCGATCGAGGCCGATGAGGCCGCCGGCAACCAATGTCAGAATGATCCGCGTGCCGATATCCCACCAGCTTGGCGTCAGCGGCATGGCATCCGTCAGGAACGAAGACATGTTTCCTTCCCGATCATATGGTGTCTCTCTCGCTTCTCACCGGGCATTCGCTTCTGCTCCAGCCAGGTTGCGCCAGGATGCATCCGGATGCGCCACGGCGCACCGTGGTATAAACGCCACGCGACGCAGGACGTTCCGAACGCTCACAGCCTATGGGGGTAACCGTAAAAGCGGCTGTCGGTGGGGCCAGATTGGCGGTTCGTCCGCAGTCGGTGTATGATTCCGACAAAGGCCTGGGGCAAATGCCCATCAGCTACAAGACCTCATCGCACTAACGGAGTTCGAGATTGGCCGTCGCTTTCACCAAGGAAGAGAGTTTCGAAACCGCTTCGGAAACCCTGCTGCCCGATCGTCCGATTTCGCCGCATCCGAACCTGGTCACGGAAGCGGGATTGAAGGCTCTGGAATCGCAGGTCCAGCAGGCTCGCGAAGCCTATAATGCCGCAAGCCCCATCGAAGACGTGAACGAACGGCGGCGGCAGACGGCCAATCCCTTGCGTGATCTTCGTTACTTAGCCGCAAGACTTCGCACTGCCCAGCTCATGCCTGCCCCTACGTCAATCGATACCGTCGCCTTCGGCAGCACGGTGACTTTCCGTCGTGACGACGGCCGCGTGCAGACCTATCGCATTGTCGGAGAGGACGAGGCCGATCCGAAGGCCGGGTCCATTTCCTACGTCTCCCCGGTGGCGCGGCTCCTGATAGGCAAGACTGTCGGCGATATGGTGGAGACAGGCGGCCAGGAACTGGAGATCATCGCCATCGCATAGGAGAGCGCCATTCGCGTAGAGACCAGCGAGTTCGGCAGCCGCACGGCTTGCGTCTGACAAAAGCGCACTCGGTCCCCGAGATGAGTGAAGCGTCAGAGATTGCGTTTCGCGATCTTGATGACCTCCCGCGTGAGCTCCGCCAAGCGATCGGCGGCAAAGCGGTTTATCTGCCAATAGAGCGGGACGTCCAACGACGTATCGGGAACCAGCTCCACCAGCCGTCCCGATAACAGATGCTCGCGGGTCAGTTGGGTCGGGTTCATTCCCCAGCCCATGCCCGAGAGGCTGGCTTCGACGAAACTTTGCGGCGACGGCAGCCAGTGGGTGGGGTAGTCGAGATCGTGTCCGAACATCCGCCGTACCCAGCTGCTTTGCAGCCTGTCCTTCTGATTGAAGGTCAGCGCCGGGGCGCTGCGGATTGCCTCTGATGTCACGCCATGCGGAAAGTGACGTGCGACGAAGTCGGGGGTTGCCGTCGCATGGTATCTGAGAACGCCGAGTCCAAAACGCCGGCACCCGCGGACCGGCTTTTCCACGCTGGTGACGGCTGCGATCACCCGCCCGCGCTGCAGCCATTCGGCTGTGTGGTCCTGATCGTCGACGGCGATGTTCAGCAGATAGGAAGAGCCCCTGGCGAAATTCGACATGGCCTCGACGAACCACGTCCCGAGACTATCGGCATTCGTCGCGATTTGAAGCGTGACCCTTTGACGTGGTTCGTCGGGATCGACGAGGGCCGGCAGTTGCCCGAAGAGTTCTGCTTCGAGCATGCCGACATTCTCCATATGGCGGCAGAGCCATTCTCCCTTTTCCGTCGCCGTGCACGGCGCGCCCCTGACGATGAGGACGACGCCGAGACGCTCTTCGAGCTGCTTCACGCGCTGGGAAATGGCCGAAGGCGTCACGTTCAGCACGGTCGCGGCTCTTTCGAAGCTGCCTGTCTGGACAATGGTTGCAACTGCGCGAAGAGCGGGATAGTCGATCATGGATTAGTTTTGGTTAATTAGAGTAAGATGGATTAATTAGCCTAATTCTCCTAATCGCGATAGCGCAACCTCACCGAAATGAGGGGCGTTGGCCGAAGCGATGAATTTTTCGATTTATGGAACAGGCCTGATGATGGGCCTCAGCCTGATTGTCGCCATCGGCGCGCAGAACGCCTTCATCCTCCGCCAGGGCTTGCGCAACGAACATGTCTTCGCCGTCTGCCTCGCATGCGCGGTATCGGATGCCGCGCTGATCGTGCTTGGCGTGACCAGCCTCCAGCAAATCGCCAGGTTCATGCCCTGGCTCGATCCTGTCATGCGCTACGGCGGGGCCGTATTTCTGGTCTGGTACGGGGCAAGAAGCCTCTATTCCGCCTTGCGGTCGTCCGCCGCTCTCACGGCCGGGGAAGCCACAACGTCGAGCTTTCGGCAGACGATCGCGACCTGCCTCGCACTCACCTGGCTCAACCCGCACGTCTATCTCGACACGGTGGTGTTGCTCGGCACGATATCGACACGATATCCGGGACAGCAGGCTTCTTTTGCAGCTGGGGCGGTGACGGGCTCCTTCCTGTTCTTCTTTTCGCTCGGATATGCCGCAAAGCGGTTGCGGCCAATCTTCTCGAAACCCTCGTCCTGGCGCATGCTGGAAACGCTCGTCGCTTTCACGATGTGGATCATAGCGTTCAAATTGCTGGGTGGGCTGTGATCGTCGTTCGCCTGTCGGTCCGCCGCTGCGGCGCAGGTTAAAGCGATGAAGCGTTTCTACCGCGTCCCATCGCACGCGCGGCGCTCCGGGATGGTCAGCTCCATCTCGCGCTGGCAATCTGCCAGCAGATGTGGCGGGAAGCGCCTTAACTCCCGAAGCGCATGCTCATGGTTGGCATCCCTGCGCCTCTGTGCCTTGAATGCGGAAAGGGCCTGTACGATATTCCAGATGCTTGTTTGAGACATGTCGGGCCTCCTTGGCTGCATTTAGCTGCCGACACGCGAAATATCGGGTTCAATTGACATTCAATCAAACAAAATGATATGGGGTTATAAATCAGAAAAATTGAAAGATGCGACGATGAGCATACCCTTTCGCCGTCCCATTCCGCTGCTCGACAACGATGTATTGCGCACCTTTGTTGCCATCGCCGAGACGGGCAATTTTTCGACCGCCGCCGAGGCGGTCTTCCGCACGCCGTCGGCGGTGTCGATGCAGATCAAGAAACTTGAAGAGCAGCTTGGTGCGACGCTCTTTCTGCGCGACGCACGCTCGGTATCGCTGACGCGCCACGGCGAGATGTTGCTGTCATATGCCCGCAACATCCTGGCGCTGTCGAACGAAGCGGTGTCGCGCTTCATCATGCCGGAGCTCAGCGGCGTCGTGCGGCTCGGCGCGCCGGAGGATATCGGCGAACGGCTGCTGCCGAGCATCCTGAAGAGTTTCGCCGAGAGCTATCCCGGGATCATGGTCGACGTGACGATCGATATGAGCATGGGGCTGAAGAAGCGCATGGAGGAGCAGCGGCTCGACCTGGCGTTGATCAACTGTGCGACACGGCCGTTCCCGACGGGCGGTGAGGTGGTGTTCCGCGAGCGGCTGGTCTGGGCCGGCGCCAAGTGCGGTTCGGCGCATCGCCGTGATCCGCTGCCGATCTCGATCTGGGAGGACGGCTGCATCTGGCGCCAGGAGGCACTCTCCCAGCTTGAACGCAACAAGCGGCATTATCGTGTCGCCTATCTTAGCGGCCACACGATGGCGCAGCGCGCCGCCGTGCTTTCCGATCTCGCCATCGCACCGCTGCCGCTGTCCTATGTCAACGAAGACATGGCGATCCTCGGGCCTCAGGAAGGGCTGCCGGAGCTCGGCGCCTTCGATATCCGCCTGCTGACCGCCTCGCAGGTGTCGGGACCGATCGAGACGGTGGCCGACAGCATTCGCGGCGCCTTTGCCGAGAGAGCGAAAGCGGTCGCCGCCTAGCAGCATCGGACAGGATTATGCGCCGATTGAAAGTGGTAGCGCGTTCTATGGAACGCGTGTCTCTTAGCGGCTATCCTTATAGCCAGTGAACCTTTTGGTTTGTCGTGCGTTATTGGCGCGGGACGGCAATTGTCGCCGTTCGGGGTTGATTTCAAACAAGGATATCCGAGATGACGACAACGGCCAAAATTGCCGCAGCCTTGATGGTTCTGCTTGCCCTTTCTTCCTGCGGCAACACGATCCGCGGCATAGGAAAGGATACGGCAAATACCGTGAACGCCACGCAGGATGCCGGCCGCTCGGTCGACCGCGCCGCGAAGAAGTGACGACGGTTCAGCTTTCTTCCGCGGATTGCCGGATCAGATACTGACCGCGGGATCAGATATCGGCCGGGGCCGGATCAGATGACCGAGTTCGGATCATCCTAAGGGGTGACCGGGGGATAAGCCTTTTCCAGCCCGCCGGATCGGTCGAGACCGGTCCGGAAGGCCTGGTAGGCGGGATGCTGGCTGGAGCGGGCAGTTTCCGTCAGCCGGATCTGCAACCGGTCCGGCGCCTGGGTTCCGAGCCAGATTCCCAGATTTTCGAGCTTCAGCGAGTTCAGGAAACGCGATCCGGCGGCAAGATCGAGATGGCGGCGCAGGCCTTCGAGCAGGTTGTCGTCCTGGGCAGCGTTTTCCATGAGCAGCGCCAGATACGACTTGTCGGTCTCCGATAGCGCGGCGAGCTTTTCCGCAACGGTATCGCGGTCGGGAAAGGGAATCATCGAATCGTCCATGCTTGATCGTGTTTTTGCCGTTATAAGCTCGCCTTGACCTTCTCGGCTACATCGACCGGCACCCATTTCGTCCACAGACTCTCGTAATTGCGAAGGAAATAGATCGCGGCATCCTCGTTGCTTTCGCGGTTTTCGTCCTGCCAGGCGAGCACCTGATTGATCGTCGCATTGTCCCATTTGCGGGTCTTGAGATAGGTCGTGACAGGCCCGGCGCGGCTGGCGAAGGACCTGGTCATTAGCGTGAAGGCGCGCGAGACCGGGTAGGAATTGACCTCGGGCCTGGCGCAGCCGGCAACTGCGGTACAGCGGTCCCATTCGCTCTTGTTGTGGCCGACGCCGAAGCTCAGGCGCGTCATGTCGTATTTGCCGAGGATGGCAGTCGGCGCCCAGTAATAACCAAGCCAGCCGATCTTGTTGTCGAAGGCGCGGGCAATCGACGCATCGAGCCGTTCGGGACTGCCGGTCTCGACAAGCTCGAAGCTCTTCTTGTCGGCGGCAAGCGCCTTGAACAGGTTGGTGGTTGATATCTGGCAGCTCCAGTCGGCGGGACAGTTGTAAACTGCGCCCTTAGACGGGTCGTCCTCGGCGGGGAAGAGTTCGGGATGTTTCAGCGCGCCTTCGACCGAGCGGATGTCGGGGTGGGCGTCGGCGATGAATTTCGGTATCCACCAACCCTCGACGGCGCCGTCGGCCAGGATTTCGGCCCCCTGCACCAACCGGCCGCTGTTGACGGCCTGATCGAGCAGGGACCTGACGGAATTGATCCAGTATTCCGAGGCGATGTCGGGGGTGCCTTTCTCATTCATCGAGGCGAAGGTCGGCAGGGTGTCGCCATCGACAATGGTGACCGAGCAGCCGTATCCCTTTTCCAGGATGATCTTGTCGAAGCTCGCCGCAATGCCTGCCGAGGCCCATTTCATTTCGGCGATCGAAACGCTGCCGCATTCGGCGGCTTCAGCCGGCGCGACGGTAGAAAGAGCCGCGGCAAAGACGGCCGGAATCAGAAACGTCTTCATCGTCATTCCCCGAATTCTTCTTAGGCGGACGCGCAGGCTCTGAAATCCACCGACAAATCTCTCCGACACCCGAAGGGACAATGCCTGCCGGGCCGCAACAGGCTTTCCGGTTCATGGGCAGGCCATGTTCAACAATGGCGCATTTTGATGAAGCCTACGCGCTCGCTCGCAGAAATCAACCACCTTCTGCTCATGGTTGCGTGACTAAATTATTGAATTCGAAGAATTTATGTCGGCATCCCGAAAATGGCGCCCTCCGGCGAAATGCACGCTCTTCGACCGGCGGCGGATCTCCGGCAGAAATTTTGGCAAGAATGTCAAAAAAGATCAAAATTAACATTTGCGTAAGCCTTCAATAACTCTCCGGTAAGGATGTGCCGTTATCAGTTGGGGCGTGGCAGCAATGACCGCCGCTTCTCCGGTTCAGGTAGTGCGTACTGGAGAAAGCGAGCTTCGCCGTGTAAGGGCGAAGACGCCTGAGTTTTCGGCAAACCGCGCAGAGCCAAGGCCATGCGCGGTTTTCGCGTTTGTGTGGGAACTTGCACCGAGCCAAGTCTAGCGCCGGCCCAAGTCTTGACCCGGGTCAAGCTTGACCCGAGGTTGCCGCCCATTGTAGGCCTCGCCTGAACGAGAGGCGGATGTGAGCCACCATGGCAAGAGCGATCATGCTGCAGGGAACCGGCTCGGATGTCGGCAAGACGGTTCTGGTTGCGGGCCTTTGCCGGTTGGCGGCCAATCGCGGGCTGACCGTCCGGCCGTTCAAGCCACAGAACATGTCGAACAATGCGGCGGTCGCCGATGATGGCGGCGAGATCGGTCGCGCGCAGTGGCTGCAGTCGTTGGCCGCCCGCGCGCCATCCTCTGTGCACATGAATCCGGTGCTGCTCAAGCCGCAATCGGAAAATGGCAGCCAGATCATCGTGCAGGGCAGGGTATTTGGGCAGGCGAAAGGACGCGATTACCAGCAGCTGAAGCCTCAGTTGCTCGGCGCCGTGCTCGAAAGCTTCGAAAGAGTGGCCGATGGCGCCGATCTCGTGATCGTCGAGGGCGCCGGATCGCCGGCTGAGATCAATCTCAGGTCCGGCGATATCGCCAATATGGGCTTTGCGACGCGTGCCGGCGTGCCGGTCGTGCTTGTCGGCGATATCGACCGCGGCGGCGTCATCGCTTCACTGGTCGGCACGCATGCGATCCTCGACAGTGCCGACCGGGCGATGATCTCGGGCTATATCATCAACAAGTTCCGCGGCGACGTCTCGTTGTTTGACGACGGTATCCGCGCCATCGAAGATTTTACCGGTTGGCCGTGTTTCGGCGTCGTGCCCTGGCTGAGGGGGGCTGCGCGCCTGCCGGCCGAAGATTCGGCCGTGCTCGAACGGCTGGCGAGGGGCGGGACGGGCGCGCTGAAGATCGCCGTGCCGGTGCTGCCGCGTATCGCCAATTTCGACGATCTCGATCCGCTGAAGACCGAGCCGGATGTCGAGCTGGTCTTCGTGCGATCAGGCGAGCGGATACCTGCCGATGCGAGCCTCGTTGTGCTTCCCGGCTCGAAATCGACGATATCGGATCTCGCCGACTTCCGTGCCCACGGCTGGGACCGCGATCTCCAGGCGCATGTCAGGCGCGGCGGCCGGGTGATCGGCATCTGCGGCGGCTATCAGATGCTCGGCCGCATGGTGCGCGACCCGCTCGGCATCGAGGGCGGGACGCTCGAGATGCCGGGGCTTGGGCTGCTCGACATCGAGACCGAGATGGCACCGGAGAAGACCGTGCGCAACAGCCAGGCCCGCTCGACCGAATACGACACGCCGCTTGCCGGCTACCAGATCCATCTCGGCATCACCCGCGGCCCGGATTGCAATCGGCCTTCGGCGATCATCGACGGCGCGCCCGACGGGGCGCTTTCGGCCGACGGCCGGATCATGGGCAGCTATCTGCACGGGCTCTTCGGCAGCGACGCCTACCGCGCCCGACTGCTTCAAAGCTTCGGCCTATCAGGCGAGCGGAGGAATTACCGCGAGAGCGTCGAGCAGGCGCTCGACGACGTCGCCGAGGAATTGGAACGTCATCTCGATCCGCACTGGCTGGCCGGGCTGCTCGGTTAGGCCGCACCTCGAACCGCCGTCGTTCGGCTATTGCCAAATTAGTTGACTGAGTCCATTAATTGTCGCGACGGACCCGGCTGAGAGCGACGAAAACTATGAGCGTATTGGATAGATTTTCACTGGCAGGGCAGGTGGCGCTCGTGACTGGCGGCGGGCGTGGTCTGGGCTTCGAGATGGCGCGCGCCCTTGCAGAGGCCGGTGCGCATGTCATCGTCAACGGACGCACGGCGGCGACGTTGGAAGGCGCCGTAGAGACCATCCGTGCCGCGGGCGGCACGGCGGAGGCCGCCGCATTCGATATCGCCGACCGCGAGGCACAGCGTGCTGCGATGGCCGATATCGACAAGATCCATGGTCGTCTCGACATTTTGATCAACAATGTCGGCGCCCGCGACAGGCGGCCGCTGGCCGAATTCGACGATGATGCCATTATCGGGCTGCTGCGCACCGACCTGGCGGCGGCCATGACGCTTTCGCGCGACGCTGCCGTGTTGATGAAGCGACGCAATCACGGCCGCCTGATCGCGGTGACCTCGATCAGCGGCCATGTCGTCATGCCCGGCGATTGCGTCTATCCGGCAGCCAAGCAGGGACTGACCGGACTGATGCGCGGCATGGCCGTCGAGTTCGGCCCGTACGGCATCACCAGCAACGCAATTGCGCCCGGCTGGTTTGCCACCGAGACGAATGCGGCGATGGCTGCGAACGAGGAATTGACGCCCTTCGTGCGCCAGCGCATCCCGGTCCAGCGCTGGGGACGGCCGGATGAGATCGCCGGCGCGGCCCTGTTTCTTGCAAGCGCCGCCGCCTCCTTCGTCAACGGCCATGTGCTGACGGTCGACGGCGGCATGACGGTCAGGATGTGAGATATCCGTAGGCGCTGCGGCACCGTCTTTCGCTTCTGCGGCGCTCTCACAGCTCCTCGTCCGCAGGCGAATGACCGGTTGTCGTTGCCGCAGACTACGGCTAGAAATATCTGCCTGACTCGACTATTGGTTGATGTGGCAACGCCTCGGTGGTCGTCGCCGTCCATTTGCCCGATTTCCGACCATAAACTGCGTCGGTCATTTGGAGGTTCGGAAATTAACAATCATATTCAGTGGCTTATAGAACATGGAATCACAGCTGAGCATATTGGCGAGCTGATAGCCGGATTGTGCGATCGGCTGATCGCGGATGGCTTCCCGATCTGGCGGGGAAGTATTGCGATGCCGTCTATTCATCCGATGTATGGCGGCGTCTCGGCGAATTTCGTGCGAGGCGGTGCGACCACGATCGAGAATGCCGAATATGGCACTGCCGGAGTGCTGAATTTCGAGAAGACCCCGATCTATTTTCTTTTGGGCCGTGGCGAAACGTCAGGTCGCTGGAACATCGCCAAGGGTGAGGGTGTCGATGACTACCCGCAGCTTGCGGAATTCGCGCATGGCGGCGGCACGGATCACCTGGTCAGCCTGCTGGAGTTCCCGAAGGAGGCCGCGTTGCGCGGGGTCAGTCTGTCTCTCACAAGCGACAGGCCGGGCGGATTTTCTGACGATCAACTGGCGATCGTCGCGAAGCTCTTCCCGGCGCTGGGGTTGGCTTGCTACCGCATCGCGGCCTCGAAAACCGCTGCTGATATCCTCGCCGTCTATACGGGCGCCAAGACGAGCGCGCGCATCCTCGCAGGCGAGATCCAGAGAGGAAAGGGTGGCTCCATCAATGCTGCGATCCTGCTTGCGGATCTCAGGAATTTCACGGCGTTGACCGAAGTCTATCAGCCAGGCGAAATCGCCGGGTTTCTGGACGAGCATTTCGAGCTGATCGGTCGGCATGTCGAGGAGAATTCCGGTGAGATCCTCAAGTTCATGGGCGACAGCGTGTTGGCGATCTTTCCGACCGATGCCGAAGACCAGCAAAAGGCGTGCATGGCCGCACTGGCTTCCGCGAGGAATATCTTGGAAGCCAACAAGGTGCTGAACGGTCAGCGGAGGAATGATGGAGGTCCTGACATCGGCGTCGATGTCGTGCTGCATCTCGGTGAGGTCTTCTATGGAAATATCGGCGCGCGCGGCAGGCTTGATTTCACGGTCATCGGCAGCGCCGTCAACGAGGCCTCGCGGCTGGAAAAGCTCTGCGGCATGCTTGAGCAAGACCTGCTGATGTCGGAGAGCTTCGCGACCAGCTGCGCCGTGGCCTGCGAGTATCTGGGTTCGTTTGAATTGCGCGGCGTTTCGAAGCGAGCAGAGGTGTTCAAGCTCGCCGGCCCCGGATCATAGCGGCTCAGATCTCGCCTGACACTTCACGGCGGCGACGGTCGAGTTCTTCGCTGTAGCGGCGCAGCGTATAGCTTTCACTGAGCTGGCCGATCACCTTGCGTTCGATCAGGTTGTTGACGACGGCGAGTGCTTCGCTTTCGCTCTTGTCGAAGATCGCCGCTGCCTGCCTGGCATTCATCTGCGGCTGCAGGAAATCGTTTCGGTAGTGGATGAAATCGGCAAGCGTCTTGCCCTCGTCCTGCACGTCGGTCGGGTTGGCGTAGATCTCCGGCACCAGCACGAGGCCCGCATATTTGTCGCTCTCCTCGACGAGGATGACGCACTGGGTCGAACCGATTGGGAAGGCCTGCTTGAATTCCTCCAGAGAGATGCCCGCCCTTGCCGTCTTGACGTCGGCGCGCATCAGCTTGTCGACCGTCAGATTACGGATCCAGCCGACATCATGGGCGCTGCGGATGCTTTCGCCGCGAAGATGAAAGCGCCATGTGGCGAAGGAGTAGCCGAAGGTCGAGCGCACGACGAGCGACGAGGTGATGACGGCAGCGAGCACCAATGCCGTGATCGGAAAATCTCCGGTGATTTCGAGCGCCAGGAACGTCATGGTCAGCGGCCCGCCGATGACGGCGACGGCAAGCGAACTCATGCCGACCACGGCATAGATGACCGGCGTCAGCGTTGCATCGGCGAAATAGGGGCCACAATAGGCAAAGAGCTTGCCGAGCAGGGCGCCCATGAACAGCGAGGCGAAGAACAGTCCGCCCCTGAAGCCGGAGCCGATCGAGATCGCCGAGGCGAAGGATTTCAAGAGGAAGAGGCCGATCAGCGTCGGGATTGCCACCTCACGGGAAAGGTTGAGATGCAGCGCGCCGTGCCCGGCCGAGAGCACCTGCGGCGAGATCATCGCCAAGAGCCCGACGATGATGCCGCCGAGTGCCGGGCGGAAGGGTGGGGCGATCGAACTCTTGCGCGCCAACTCCTCGACAAAGGCGACGCCCTGCATGATCAGGATGCCGACGCCGGCGCAGAAAGTACCGAGCAGCAGTGCTGGGATATAATCTGCCGGCACGACCGAGCCGAAGCTGCCGATATCGATGGTGAAATCGCTGCCGGCAAGCAGCCTTGCGATCAGGGTGGAGACAAGGGCGGAGACGACGACAGGCGTCAGCGAGACGATCGTATAGGTGCCGATGATCAGCTCGAAAGCATAGAAAGCACCGGTCAGCGGCGCGTTAAAGGCGGCGGCGATGGCGCCCGCCGCGCCGCAGCCAACGAGGGTACGCAGGTCCGAGCGGCGAAGCTGCAGCTTCAGGCCGAATTTCGAGGCGAGGCCGGCGGCAAGCTGGGTATAGCCGGCCTCCAGGCCGACCGAGGCGCCGAAACCGTTGGAGATCAGGTTCTGCACGGCAACGATGATGCTGTCGGTCAGGGACAGGCGGCCGCCATGTAGCGCATTGGCCTCGATCGGGTCGACCATCGGCTTCTTGCGCCGTTTCGCCAGCACTAGAAGCAACAGGCCGAGCAGGGCGCCGCCGATGACGGGGGCGGTGAGCAGCAGCATCTTGTTCTCGATCTCGGACGCGCTCAGCCGTTCGCTGTCGGCGATGCCGAAGACCAGCTGATGCAGCTCGTTGGAGACGTAGCTCATGCCGGTGACGGCAAGACCCGAGATGATGCCGACGACGGCGCCCGCCAGCGACAGGCCGACCTCGCTACGGCGGGTCAGCGCCCGCAGGCGTCCCGGATCGAAGAAAACACGCAGCGCGCGGAAACGGCGCCGATCCAATTTCATAAGCATAGCTAGACAACTAGGCAGGGAGAGGCCCGGTCAAGGGCGAAGGCTCAGTCCGCTTGCGACGCAATTGCGGCGAAAACCCGGCGGGCGGGATATATATTTGTGGCGTAAGTCTCTGATAAATGACGATGTTTTAGGTAGAGTAAGTCGTGTTGAAGCAGGCATACCGGCTGGTGGTCAACTGGTCGACCGCCAAGGCCGGTTGACTTCACCCCTGCGCTTGCCTAACCATCCCGATAACGGATGGTCGACTGACCATCCTGACATAACGGATGGTTCCGGATCGGTGTTACGCCCTTCCGGATGAAAAGGGAATGTGACGGGGCGGACCCAAGCCGGGCGCCTTCATCACAGCCGACCCCGCGACTGTAGAGCGGTCAGGGTCTTCCATCCGGCACTAAGCCCTTCCGGCCGGCGGCTTGCAATCATGCAAGCGGGCGGGATAGGCGATATGCCGGAAAAGCCACTGGAAATGCATGGTGATCAACCGGGGTCGGACGCCTCTCAAGTCTACGAATCGTCCACCTTTCACTTATGCAGCCGGGAAGGCAAGGATGATCCGCTGGCACGATCAGGGCGACCGGTTTCCGGTCTGCCCCGATCGCGGCCGATAACCGCGAGCCAGGAGACCTGCCATGCGTGCCGGGCGAGAAGCCCACACTTGGGCGCTATGCCCGTTGCCAGCACGGAGGTTGTCTTGGCTGAACGATTGAATTCGGCGCGGCCTGGTGCGGCGCGACGGGGAGGCTTTTCGGCGCCTCTTGGCTCGGTGTGTTTGGGACGCACTTTCCTCTCTTCCCTCATTCCTGTGCTCCTCACAGGAATCCAGCCACGGCGCGTCCGCGCCGTGAATGACTCTATGCTGCCGCGAAATGATTCTCCCGTGCCCAAAGACTTGGGCACGCTGGATTCCTGTGACAAGCACAGGAATGAGGGAGTTTGGTGGAACGTCGCGTTTCCTCCGGAGGTGGCTTTCACATGATCGCCGCCGCCTCCAATACCGTCTTCATCCTCGGCGGCGCACGTTCCGGCAAATCCCGTTTCGCCGAAGACCTCGTGACGGCTACTGAACTCGACCGCCATTACCTTGCGACCGGCCGCGCTTGGGACGAGGAGATGCAGGCGCGCATCGCCCAACACCAGGCCGACCGCGGTCCGTCCTGGACGACGCATGAGGAGCCGCTCGATCTTGTCGGCAAACTTACCGCCATCGACGGCGAGGGGCGCATCGTGCTGATCGATTGCCTGACGCTCTGGGTCACCAATCTGATGATGGAGGAGCGTGAGATGGCGGCGGAATTTGCCGCACTTGCCGATTTCCTGCCCGCCGCGATGGCGCGGCTCGTTTTCGTTTCCAATGAGGTCGGACTCGGCATCGTGCCCGACAATCGCATGGCGCGGGATTTTCGCGATCACGCCGGCCGGCTGCACCAATCGATCGCGGCGAAGGCCGCTGAAGTTTATTTCATCGCGGCAGGCCTGTCGCTGAAAATGAAGGGTTAAGTCCATGAACCAGCAGAAGATTCCCGCAACAGTCATCACCGGCTTCCTCGGCGCCGGCAAGACGACGATGATCCGCAACCTGCTCACCAATGCCGGCGGCAAGAAGATTGCGCTGATCATCAACGAATTCGGCGATCTCGGCGTCGACGGCGACGTGCTGAAGGGCTGCGGTGCGGAGAATTGCACGGAGGACGACATCATCGAACTGACCAATGGCTGCATCTGCTGCACAGTCGCCGATGATTTCATTCCGACGATGACCAAGCTACTCGAGCGCGAACATCGGCCCGACCATATCGTCATCGAGACCTCGGGCCTTGCTTTGCCGCAGCCGCTGGTCGCCGCTTTCAACTGGCCCGATATCCGCACCCAGGTGACCGTCGATGGCGTCATCACGGTGGTCGACAGTGCTGCCGTTGCCGCCGGCCGCTTCGCCGACGACCATGATGCCGTCGATGCGCGCCGCGCCGAGGATGAATCCCTCGATCACGAAAGCCCAATCGAGGAGCTGTTCGAGGACCAACTCACCTGCGCCGACCTCATCGTGCTCAACAAGACCGACCTGATCGACGCGGCGGGCCTCATCAGGGTGCGTGACGAGGTCGCCTCCCGCACCGTCCGCAAGCCGGTCATGATCGAGGCACGGAACGGCGAGGTGTCGGCCGGCATCCTGCTCGGCCTCGGCATCGGCACGGAGGACGATGTCGCCAATCGCAAGTCGCATCACGAATTGGAGCATGAGGACGGTGCGCCGCACGACCATGACGAATTCGACAGCTTCGTCGTCGATCTCGGACCCATTGCCGATCCTGCCGGCTTCATCGCGGCGCTGAAGACGATCATATCGGCCCATGACGTGCTGCGCCTCAAAGGTTTCGTCGATGTGTCAGGCAAGCCGATGCGCCTGCAGCTCCAGGCCGTCGGCAGCCGCATCGACCAATATTTCGACCGCGCCTGGGCGCTCGGTGAAAAGCGCGGCACGCGCCTTGTCGTCATCGGCCTGCACGAAATGGATCAGGGCGTGGTGAGGGCGGCAATCGAAGCGCTGGCGTAACCCGATGCATCTGCTTCTGGCTCAACAGGGAACGATCAGCGACGGCGAGGAGGCAATCGACCTCGGGCAGTCGCCGGGCGATATCCTGTTCCTGTCGGCGGCCGATAGCGAGCTTGCCGCGATCGCGGCGGCCCATCGCGATCGCCGGACAGCACCTTCGCTGCGACTCGCCAGCCTGATGAGCCTCAAGCATCCGATGTCGGTCGATACCTATGTCGAGCGCACGGCGCGGCATGCCAAGCTGATCATCGTCCGCGCACTCGGCGGCGCCAGCTATTTCCACTATGCGCTGGAAGCGCTGCATGCGGCGGCCGCCCGCGCCGGTGCGCTGATCGCCGTACTGCCGGGCGATGCCAGGCCGGATGCGGGGCTGGTGCCGTTCTCCAATGTTGATCTCGACGATCTCAACGCGCTCTGGGCCTATCTGATCGAGGGCGGTGATGCCAATACGCAGGCTTTTCTCGATTATGCTGGCGCGATGCTGGCGGATGGCGAAAAGCCTGCGCCGGCGGTGCCGCTGATGAAGGCCGGCATCTGGTGGCCGGGGCGAGGGTTGATCGGGGTCGAGGAGTGGCGGCGGGTTGTTGCGGAGGTGTCTTCTCGTGTGGCTGGCCCTTTGTCCGTCGGGCCTGGGACACCCCCCTCTGTCCTGCCGGACATCTCCCCCACAAGGGGGGAGATCGGCAAGTTGCCAGGGCTTCTCATAAAAGAACCGTTTGAAGATGCAGCACCTTCGGCTGAGGAGATGGAACGAGATCTATCATCCCTGATCTCCCCCCTTGTGGGGGAGATGTCCGGCAGGACAGAGGGGGGTATCTCAAGTTCGGCGGAAGAGGTGGCATTCGAACCGTCTTCCCCCATCGTCGCCATCAGCTTCTACCGCGCCCTCGTCCAAAGCGGCGAGACCGGGCCGATCGAAGCTCTGATCGAAGCGCTGACGACACTCGGCCTGCGCCCGCTGCCGGTCTTTGCCTATAGTCTCAAAGATCCGGTTTCGACAGGCATTCTCGAAAGCGTATTTTCGGCGCTGAAACCTGATGTCGTCATCAATACGACGGGCTTTGCGGTCTCGGCACCGGGTGCGGACCGGCAGCCGACGGTGCTGGAGGTGAATGAGGCGATCGTGCTGCAGGCGATCCTGTCGGCCTCGTCGAGGGAGGTATGGCTCTCTTCGTCGCAAGGCTTGTCGGCGCGCGATCTCGGCATGAACGTGGCACTGCCTGAAGTCGATGGCCGGGTGCTGGCGCGGGCGATCTCCTTCAAGACGGCGGCGCGCTACGATGCTGCCGTCGAGACGAATATTGTCGCCAGCGAATCGGATGCTGGCCGGGTGCGTTATACTGCGGAGCTTGCCGCCAATTGGGCGCGGCTGCGGAAGACGTCAGCGCGCGACCGACGCATCGCGCTCGTCATGGCGAATTATCCGAACCGGGACGGTCGGCTCGGCAACGGCGTCGGTTTGGATACGCCGGCCGGCACCATCGAGGTGCTTCGCGCCATACGATCGGCGGGGTATCCGGTCGCCGAGATTCCCGCCGACGGCGATGCGCTGATCCGCCACCTGATGGAAGGGCCGACCAATTCCGGTTCCGACGGAAAGATCATCCGCGAAACGCTTTCTCTGAGTCTGTACAACAGCTTCCTGGAGTCTCTTCCCAATAAGATTCAGGATGAGGTGAGAGCCCGCTGGGGCAATCCGCAAGACGATCCATATTTTCGCGAGGGCGTCTTCGCCCTGCCTTTCGCGCGCTTCGGCAAGGTGCTCGTCGGCATCCAGCCGGCACGCGGCTATAATATCGATCCGAAAGAGAGCTATCATTCGCCGGATCTCGTGCCGCCGCACGGTTATCTCGCCTTCTACGCTTTCCTGCGCCGCGAATTCGGCGCCCATGCCGTCATCCATATGGGCAAGCACGGCAATCTCGAATGGCTGCCGGGCAAGGCGCTGGCGCTGTCTGAAAGCTGTTATCCCGAGGCGATCCTCGGGCCGCTGCCGCACCTTTATCCCTTCATCGTCAACGATCCGGGCGAGGGCACGCAGGCCAAGCGCCGAAGTGCTGCTGTGATCATCGATCATCTGACCCCGCCTTTGACCCGGGCCGAGAGCTATGGGCCGCTGAAGGATCTGGAGGCGCTGGTCGACGAATATTACGAGGCGTCCGGCGGCGATCCCCGCCGCATCCGCCTGCTCAGCCGGCAGATCCTCGATCTTGTTGCCGATATCGGCCTTGACCGGGATGCGGGTATTGCGAAGGGCGAAAGCGAGGGCGAAGCGCTGAAGAAGCTCGACGCCTATCTCTGCGACCTCAAGGAAATGCAGATCCGCGATGGGCTGCATGTGTTCGGCGTGTCGCCCGAGGGGCGGCTCTTGACGGACCTGACCGTGGCGCTGGCGCGGGTGCCGCGCGGGCTTGGCGAGGGCGGTGATGCGAGTTTGCAGCGGGCGATCGCGGCGGATGCGGTGAAAAACCCCTCCCCAACCCCTCCCCACAAGGGGGAGGGACTTAACGCGGCGCTTGCGGCAACCTTTGCGGCCAAGGCCGATGGTGAGACGATGCGCCCAGAAAGCCCCTCCCACCTGTGGGGAGGGGTTGGGGAGGGGCCTTCCTTCGACCCTCTCGACACCGACATGGCTGCCACCTGGACCGGCTCACGGCCCGCAGTCCTCGCAGATGTTCTAGATGCTCCATGGCGAACCAACGGAGACACTGTCGAGCGCATCGAACTACTCTCAGCGAAGTTCGTTTCCGGCGAGAGCAAATGCCCCGAGGACTGGAAGGCGACACGGGTGGTGCTCTCCGAGATCGAGATCCGCCTCAAGCCCTCCATCGTCGCCTGCGGCTCGGCCGAGATCGAAGGTTTGCTCAAAGGGCTCGACGGCCGGTTCGTGGCGCCCGGCCCTTCCGGCGCGCCGACGCGCGGGCGTCCTGACGTACTGCCGACCGGACGGAATTTTTACTCCGTCGACAGCCGCGCGGTGCCGACGCCGGCCGCCTACGAACTCGGCAAAAAATCGGCGGAACTGCTTGTCCGCCGCTATGTGCAGGATCACGGCGAATGGCCTGTCTCCTTCGGGCTGACGGCTTGGGGCACGTCAAACATGCGCACTGGCGGCGACGATATTGCCCAGGCGCTGGCGCTGATCGGCGTCAAGCCGCTCTGGGACATGAGCTCGCGCCGCGTCACCGGCTACGAGATCGTTCCGCCGGCGATGCTCGGGCGGCCGCGCGTTGACGTGACGCTCCGCATTTCCGGCTTCTTCCGCGATGCCTTTCCCGAGCAGATCGCGCTGTTCGACAAGGCGATCCGCGCCGTCGGCGCGCTGGAGGAGGATGCTGCCGACAATCCCATTGCCGAGCGCATGCGCGGCGAGGCGGCAAGGCTTGGTGCCGCCGGCCTGGACGAAGTCTCGGCAAAGCGCCGGGCGGGCTACCGCGTTTTCGGTTCGAAGCCCGGCGCCTATGGCGCCGGGCTGCAGGCGCTGATCGACGAAAAGGGCTGGGAGCGGCGCGCCGATCTCGCCGAGGCCTATCTTGTCTGGGGCAGCTATGCCTACGGCGCCGGCGAGGAGGGCAGGGCCGAACGCGGCCTGTTCGAGGAGCGGCTGCGCTCGGTGCAGGCCGTGATCCAGAACCAGGACAATCGCGAGCACGACCTGCTCGACAGCGACGACTATTACCAGTTCGAGGGCGGCATGGCCGCCGCCGCCGAGCAGCTCGCCGGCGCGCGCCCTTCGATTTATCATAACGACCATTCCAGGCCGGAAAAGCCGGTGATCCGTTCGCTGGAAGAGGAGATCGGCCGGGTCGTGCGCGGCCGCGTCGTCAATCCGAAGTGGATATCGGGCGTCATGCGCCACGGCTACAAGGGTGCCGCCGAGATCGCTGCCACCGTCGATTATCTCTTCGCCTTCGCGGCAACGACAGGTGCGGTCGGCAAACATCATTTCGAGGCGGTTTACCAGGCTTTCGTTGGCGATCCCGGCGTGCGCGATTTCATGATCGAGAAGAACCCGGCGGCGTTCGACGAGATGAAGGAGCGGCTGCGCGAAGCGATCGACCGCAGCCTCTGGACGCCGCGCAGCAATTCGGCCCGGTTCGACCTGGCTGCTACACAACAGAATGAGGTGACCCAATGAGCGACGAGACCCCTGATAGCGAGATCGCAGAAGGCGGAGTTGGCAAGGACGATGCGCGCCATGCCGAGAAGATGGCGAAGAAGAAGGCCGCGCGCGACAAGATCATGGCGACGAAGACGGACGGCAAGGGGCTGATCATCGTCCATACCGGCAAGGGCAAGGGCAAGTCGTCTGCCGCCTTCGGTATGATCTTCCGTCACATCGCCCACGGCAAGCCGTCGGCCGTCGTGCAGTTCATCAAGGGCGCAATGTGGACCGGCGAGCGTGACCTGATCGAGAAGCATTTCTCCGATCTCTGCCAGTTCCACACGATGGGCGAGGGTTTCACCTGGGAAACGCAGGACCGCGCCCGCGATGTCGCCGCAGCCTCTGCCGCATGGGAAAAGGCCAAGGAACTGATCCGCGACGAGAGCAATTCCATGGTGCTGCTCGACGAGATCAACATCGCGCTACGCTACGACTATCTCGACATCAACGATGTCGTCGCTTTCCTGAAGAGCGAGAAGCCCCATATGACGCATGTCGTGCTGACGGGGCGCAACGCCAAGGAGGAACTGATCGAGATCGCCGATCTGGTGACTGAGATGGAACTCGTCAAACATCCCTTCCGCTCCGGCATCAAGGGCCAGCCGGGTATAGAGTTCTGAACATCAGGATCGGCTCCTGTCGGCCAAAGCGCGCCGGCAGCGTTGTGGGCCTCGTGCTCTGTTCTAAACATTCACGTGAGAGAGTGTCCGTTGGAATTTTGGTTGGCTATTCGTCATGGATGAAGTCCGATTCGACACCGTTCGGCGCCTCGTGCTCGGGCTCGGCTGCGAGCGCGGCACGCCGGCACAGGAGATGCTGGCTCTAGCCAAACAGGCGCTTCGTAAGGCCGAGGTCAGCGGGGAGGCGCTGGCGGCCGTTGCCTCGATCTATACCCGTAAGAACGAGCCGGCGGTGCTTGCGGTGGCGGCGCACTTCTCGGTGCCGGCGGTATTCTTTACCGCCGCACGGCTGGAAGGGGAGACGCCGCGGCTGAAGAACCCGTCGGAGATCGTCTTTGCCCGCGTTGGCTGCCATGGCGTTGCGGAGGCGGCAGCACTAGCGGCAGCGGGCGCCTCGGCCGAGCTTGCCGTTGCCAAGATCAAATCTGCGCATGCGACGGCGGCATTGGCACAGCGGGTCGCAGAATCTGTATCAAATCAATAAAATAGAGCATGATGTCGTCTGAAAACCGCTCACACTTTTCAGCATCATTCTCTGGCGTTATGGTTGCGCCAATTCGCGGCGCCGCCCGGCTGCTTCACGGTTCACATCTAGAGGATATCTCATGCACAAGGTCATCTATGACACTGACCCTGGCGTCGACGACGCCATGGCGCTTCTCTTCCTGCATCGCCATCCCGAAATCGACCTTCTCGGCATCACCACGGTTTTCGGCAACGCCTCGGTCGAGACGACGACGCGCAATGCGCTCTTCCTCAAGCGTGAATGGAATATTCCGGCACCCGTTTCCAAAGGCGCCAGCGTCACCATCGATTCCTCGCGTGCGGAGCGGCCATGGCCGGCCATGGTGCATGGCGAGAACGGCCTCGGTGATATCGACGTGCCCGAGACGATCGACCTGCCGCTCGATCCGCGCCCGGCGCATCGCTTTATCATTGACACGGTGCGCGCCCATCCGGGCGAAGTGCGACTCGTCGCCGTTGGCCGAATGACCAACCTGGCGCTGGCGCTGAAGGAAGATCCCGAGATTGCGACGCTGGCCAAGGACGTCGTCATCATGGGCGGCAATTTCTATGTGCCGGGCAATGTCTCGCCGGTCGCCGAGGCCAATATCCACGGTGATCCTGAGGCTGCCGACATCGTCATGACCGCGCCCTGGAAGGTCGCCGTCATCGGCCTCGACGTCACCGCGATCACCACGATGAGCCGCAGCTATCTCGGCGAGATGGCGGCCAGGGGTGACAAAGCGGTCAAGCAGCTCGACGCACTCTCGCAGTCCTACATCGATTTCTACAAGCACGCGGTTGAAGACGGCATGATGGTGCATGACAGTTGCGCCTGCGTCTATGTCGTGGTGCCGGAGCTGTTCTCGTCGATATCGGGTGCGGTGCGCGTCGTCTGCGGCGGCATCGCCGACGGTCAGACGATCGTTAGGCCGGACGCCCGGCGTTTTCCGCCTGACGGCGCTTGGGATGGGCTGCCGAGCCAGGTCGTCTGCACCGGTATTGAATCGGAGAAGGTCCTCGACCTCATCCGCAATACGCTGCTTGCAGCCTGAGGGATGGGAGAGCCGGCGGCATCGCGCCGGCCTTCCCGATATATGATAATATATTCATATGGTTGTGCAGGTTTTTCGAGAATTCGAATCCGCCTCTTCGCAAGGTGAGTCATATCAATCGCAGCAACTTCAAGTGAGGTGATGGGCGCGGCGTTGACCTTGCCCTTTGCGGGGCCTAGATCAGCAGGATGATCGATGCCGCATTCTCCCATCTTCCGGCGCTGGAGCCGGGCAGCGTCTGGCTCGTCGGCGCCGGTCCCGGCGATCCCGGCCTTTTGACACTGCTTGCCGCCAAGGGGCTTTCCGAGGCCGACGTCATCGTCCACGACGCGCTGGTCAACGAGGAATGCCTGGCGCTGGCGCGGCCCGAAACGCTGTTGGAATATGCCGGTAAACGCGGCGGCAAGCCTTCGGCGAAACAGCGCGATATCTCGTTGCGGCTGGTGGAACTGGCGCGCGCCGGCAAGCGAGTGCTGCGGCTGAAGGGCGGCGATCCCTTCGTCTTCGGCCGCGGCGGCGAGGAAGCGCTGACTCTGGTTGAGTACAACATCCCCTTCCGCATCGTGCCCGGCATCACCGCCGGCATCGGCGGGCTTGCCTATGCCGGCATCCCGGTGACGCATCGCGACATCAACCATGCCGTGACCTTCCTCACCGGCCATGATTCCTCCGGCATCGTGCCTGACCGGATCAACTGGGAGGCAATCGGCCGTGGCTCGCCCGTCATCGTCATGTACATGGCGATGAAGCATATCGCCGAGATCAGTGCCCGCCTGATGGCCGCCGGCCGGCTGCCGTCGGAACCCGTCGCCTTCGTCTGCAATGCCGCCACCGGCCGGCAGCAGGTGCTGGAAACGACGCTCGGAGAGGCGACCGAGGCCGTGGCTGTCTCCGGGCTGGAGCCGCCGGCGGTGGTCGTCGTCGGCGAGGTGGTGCGGCTGAGGGCCTCGCTCGACTGGCTCGGCGCACTCGCTGGACGGCGGCTGCAGCCCGATCCGTTTCGCCGGTCCGGCAAGGTGCGGGCATGAGCGGCCTCCTGATCGCAGCCCCTTCCTCCGGTGCCGGCAAGACGACGGTAACGCTCGGGTTGCTCCGAGCGCTTCGCCGGCGCGGCATTGCGGTCGCGCCCGGCAAAGCCGGCCCCGACTATATCGATCCCGCCTTCCATGCGGCGGCGAGCGGCACGCTCTGCCTGAATTTCGATCCCTGGGCGATGCGTGGGGAATTGATCTCGGCCAATGCCGCCCTTCACCGCTCCGGCGACCGCATTCTCGTCATCGAGGCGATGATGGGGCTTTTCGACGGAGCAGCCGACGGGCGGGGCACGGCAGCCGATCTTGCCGCCCAGCTCGGCCTTTCCGTGGTGCTCGTCGTCGACGCCTCGCGCATGTCGCAATCGGTGGCGCCGCTGGTTTCCGGTTTTGCCGGTTTCCGTGCCGATGTCCGCGTTGCCGGCGTCATCCTCAACAAGGTCGGCAGCGACCGCCACGAGGCGATGCTGCGGCAGGCGCTGGAGGCTATCCGCATGCCCGTCATCGCCGTAATCGGCAACGACAAACGGCTTTCCCTGCCGGAGCGCCATCTCGGGCTGGTCCAGGCCGGCGAACATGCCACGCTCGACGCTTTCATCGACCATGCGGCGGATGCGGTCTCCGAGGAATGCAATTTCGAGTTCCTGCTGCGCATCGCAAAGCAGGGGCTCAACCGGCCGTCGGCCGCCAATATCGACCGGTTGCCGCCGCTGGGCGCACGCATCGCCGTGGCCCGCGATGTCGCCTTTGCCTTTTCCTACGAGCATATGCTGCTCGGCTGGCGCCGCCGGGGTGCTGCGATCTCCTTTTTCTCGCCGCTCGCCGACGAGGCGCCGGCTTTGGATGCCGATGCGATCTATCTGCCCGGCGGTTATCCCGAGCTGCATGCCGGACGGCTTGCAGAGGCGCAGAATTTTCGCGCCGGCATGCTCGATGCGGCAGCGCGCGACATCCGGATCTATGGCGAGTGCGGCGGCTACATGGTGCTTGGCGACGGGTTGATCGACGCGGAGGGGCAGCGCCACGAAATGCTCGGCCTGCTGCCCGTCGTCACCAGTTATGCGGAGCGAAAGCGCCATCTCGGCTATCGCCGTGTTGTGCCGCTCGACGGCGCCTTCTTCGCGCGGATGATGACGGCCCATGAATTCCACTATTCCAGCGTCGTCTCAGAGGGCGAGGGCAAGCGGCTTTTTCAGGTGCAGGATGCGCTCGGAACCGATCTCGGCATGGCCGGGCTGCGGCGCGAGCAGGTGGCGGGCTCCTACATGCATCTGATCGATCTGGCCGGAGCCTCCGCATGAGCGCACCGATCGCCCATGGCGGTGGCATCGCCGTGGCCGCCGCCGCGTTCGGCGGAAGGCCGGAAGACTGGCTCGATCTTTCCACAGGCATCAATCCGTGCCCCGTCGGGCTGCCTGACATTCCGGCGCCAGCCTGGCACCGCCTGCCGGACAGCCACCTCGTCGATGAGGCAAGGCGCGTGGCGCGCGACCACTACGGCAGCGGCGAGATTCTGCCGCTACCAGTGCCCGGCACACAATCGGTGATCCAGCTTCTGCCACGTCTGGTCGAGGCGGGTAGGCTGGTTGGCGTCACGGGCGAGCGAGTCGATGTGACGGACAACAGGGTTGCCGTGACGGACGATAGGATCGCCGTGGTATCGCCGACCTATGGCGAGTATGCGCGCGCCTTCGCCTCGGCCGGTTTTGCCGTCGATGCGGTCGACGATATTGCTGCGATCGGAGCCGGGCATAGGCTGGCTGTCGTCGTCAATCCGAACAATCCTGATGGGCTGGCATGGCCGGCCGAAATGCTGATTGCCCTGCATGACAGGATGAAGGCAGCAGGCGGGTTTCTTGTCGTCGATGAAGCCTTCGGTGATACCGATCCAGCGCTCAGCCTTGCATCCCGTGCGCCGCAGCTTTCGAACCTCATCATCTTCCGCTCCTTTGGCAAGTTCTTTGGACTTGCCGGCCTCCGGCTCGGTTTTGCGATTGCGCGCGGCGATATTCTCGCGCGTTTCGAAGATTGGCTCGGACCTTGGGCGGTGTCCGGACCGGCCCTTTCGATTGCAGGTTCGCTGCTGCGATCGGACGTTTCTGCTATCCGCAGTCGCATCAATGAACGTTGTACCGGCCTGCATGCAGTGCTGAAGGGCGCGGGGTTGCGGATGGCTGGAGGAACGGCACTCTTCACCCTTGTCGCCGATGTGAGAGCCGACGACATTTACATGCATCTCTGCCGCCATCATATTCTCGTCCGCAAGTTCGAGTATGCGCCGAATTGGCTGCGTTTCGGGCTGACGCCCGATCCGACGGCAGACAGGCGGCTTGGCGAAGCCCTTAAGAGATTTGAGCGATGACGATCGACGAAAACCTTCTCGTACTGCTTCTGGCGCTGCTGCTCGACCGGATCGCCGGCGATCCGCAATGGCTGTGGTCGCGGATGCCGCATCCCGTCGTCGTCTTCGGCGCGGCGATCTCCTATGCCGACCGGCAACTCAACCCAGCAAGCCTCACGGGCTCGCAACGCCGAATGAACGGTATCGCCGCTATCTTGGCGCTGCTTCTTTTGACGGTGGCCGCAGGCTTCGTGTTCAACCGGTTCTTCGCGCTGTTCGGCCTTGTCGGCATCTTGCTGGAGACCGGGCTGGTGGCGATCTTCCTGGCGCAGAAAAGCCTTGCCGATCACGTCGCGGCCGTTGCCCTCGCCATACGCGACGAGGGGCTTGCCGGCGGGCAGGCCGCCGTCTCCCGCATCGTCGGACGCGATCCCGAGACACTGGACGAGCCAGCCGTCTGCCGCGCGGCGATCGAAAGCCTCGCCGAGAATTTCTCCGACGGCGTCGTCGCGCCGGCGCTCTGGTATGCCGTCTTCGGCCTGCCGGGGCTCTTCGCCTACAAGATGCTGAACACGGCGGATTCGATGATCGGCCATAAGTCGGAAAAATACATCGACTTCGGCTGGGCTGCCGCCCGACTCGACGATGTCGCCAACTGGCCGGCCGCGCGCCTCTCCATCCTGCTGATTGCCGCCGGCGCCTGGATCCGGCGGGGAACAAGCGCCGGCCGTGAGGCGATCCGCGTGGCGATGCGCGACGGGGCCCTGCACCGCTCGCCGAATTCCGGCCGGCCGGAGGCGGCCATGGCCGGGGCGCTGAACGTCCAGCTCGCCGGGCCGCGCATCTATGGCGGCGTCATCGTACGTGAACCGATGATCAACGACACCGGCCGCGACGTGGCGACCTCGGGCGACATCGAGGACGGCGTATCGGTATTCTTCGCCGGTTGCATGGTACTCGCCGGCATCACCTTCGGGCTGTTTTTGTGTTTTCTGTAGGGTCGTTGTGTGCATGCCCCCAGTGGACAGGCCAGGCTCAAACGTTTATTCCGACCGCCTCATATCTCCATCAGACCGGAAGCAGAGCGATGACAGTTCAGGTTGAATTACCGTGCCCGAAGTGCAAGAGCACCAAGATGAAGTTCGAGCGGCCCGAGATCCGGGAGACCGACATCATCACTTGTGCGGCCTGCGGGCATAATCTCGGCACGATGGCCTCGATCCGCGAGAAGATGAACAAGGCCTACCAAGGGCTCAAGAAGCCTTCGGCGCAGCGCAAACTGCAGTGAGGCAGGTGCCGCTATCTTCCGGCGCCAGCTCCCGCTTTGGCTCGTTAAAATTGTGATTACCATTCGGATTAAAGCAATATAATAAGTATTGCCGTAGTCTCTCTTTCGTGAGGGCGCAATTAAGCTGCGCGAGTTCGAAGAGGGGTTATGATGAAGACGATTTTGGCGGCTGCGGCCGCAAGTTTATTGCTGCAGTTTTCTCCCGTTGCCGCTCAGGCAGCAACGCTGGTCGCCAATATCAGCATCGGCAAGCAGATGATGACCGTTTCCGAGAACGGCTTCGTCAAGTATCGATGGAAGGTTTCGACCGCGCGCAACGGCTATGTCACGCCGACCGGTTCGTGGAGCGCCAAGTGGCTGTCGCGCGATCATCGCTCGCGCAAATACGACAATGCGCCGATGCCGTTTGCGGTTTTCTTCAACGGCGGTTACGCCGTTCACGCCACCTTCGATTTGAAGCGTCTGGGCAGGCCAGCCTCGCATGGCTGCGTTCGCCTGCATCCCGATAATGCCGCCCAGTTCTTCTCGCTGGCGCGACAGGCCGGCCTTGCCAATACCCGCGTCGTGATCACGCGCTGATCTCGGCTCAGCGCCTGACCCCGATATTCGCAGTTGATTCCGTTCTATGCGCTGATCCTCCGCTCCAGCTCATCCATGTCGGGCACGATGATATGTCGGAAGTTCTCGATGCGAATGACGCCGCTCTTGCGCAGCCTGGTCATCTGGCGGCTGACGGTTTCGATCGTCATCCCGAGAAAATCTGCGATCTCGGCGCGGGACAGCGGCAGGTCGAAATCGGTGCTCGTGGCGGTCTGCGGTTCGGCGTGTGTGGCGATCAGGTAAAGCAGGCTTGCGACTTTCTCGCCTGCGGTGCGCCGGCCGAGGGTCAGCATCCATTCGCGCGCGGCGTCCAGCTCCTTTAGCGCCTGATCGTGCAGGCTGCGCTGCAGTTCCGGCGCCTCCGATATCATGCGGTCGAGCAGGTTGCGCGGGAAGACGCAGATTTCGGCATCGGTCGCAGCCTCGGCCGACAGCGTGCTTTCGCGCACGAATGGCCTGCCGACGAAATCGGGGGCGAATTGCAGGCCGACGATCTGCTGGCGCCCGTCCGGCATCACCTTGCAGAGCTTCACCACCCCGCGCATGATGTTCGAATAAAAAGAGCTTTCCGAGCCTTGAGCGATGATCTCGCTGCCGGCGTCGACCGTGCGGCGCAGCGAGTGGCGGCCAAGCTCCCGGAGCTGGCTGCTGGACAAGGCGCCGCAGACGACGCCGTGCCGCGCCTGGCAGGAACGGCAGGCGACGAGAGTGCCGGCGTCGAGAACCTCACTGCGTGCAACGTCCATATCCTGATTCCTTCGAAAACCGCGCATGCCGGGCGTAGCTGCGCATACCGGCATGTTGGGTATACCCTAGACGATTACGCCGCGATTGCGGGTTCGGCTATCCCGATTTCTTCCAGCGCGGCTTGATGATTATCAATTTTGCCGGGATCGCGAGTTGATCCAGATCAAAGTTTCCATGCCATGGGTGCGCCGGAAGCGCGTGCGTCGAGAAGAGACCGTCCCCGGGTTTGATTCGGAGGGCTTCTTCGCCCCGTGGGCGAACGGTTTTTCTGCAGCGGCATCGTCTCGCGCCCTGGGTGACGGCAAAGGCCGGCATTCCATTGCTGTTTAAGCAACACCCGGTCGGCAAATTGCCATAGTGCTGGGACGAAAGCATTGGCTTTTGAAATGGATTTGCCTATGAGGGGGGTTAAATCGTCATTTCATGAGGTACAGCGCGTGACCGCTACATTCGATAAAGTTGCCGACATTATTGCAGAGACCAGCGAGATCGACCGCGCGACGATCACGCCGGAGAGCCATACGATCGACGACCTCGGTATCGACAGCCTCGATTTCCTCGACATCGTGTTTGCGATCGACAAGGAATTCGGCATCAAGATCCCGCTCGAAAAGTGGACGCAGGAAGTCAACGAAGGCAAGGTTTCCACCGAAGAATATTTCGTGCTGAAGAACCTCTGCGCCAAGATCGACGAGCTCAAAGCAGCCAAGGCCTGAGCGACATAAACGTCTTTTTTGAACGCCCTGCCGCCCTGAATATGGCGGCCGGGCGGTTTCGTTCCTAACTAGTGCATGCCGCCCGAAAGTGCGCAGCGGTTTTGGGACAACGGCATGCATAAAAACAAAGACCTAAAGTGCGAACCAGACGCGCTTTAGGCGTCACCGGCGGGCGGATCTGGCCTGTCGGGCCGGAGGATCCGAATGCTGCTGGAATATTTCCAGATGATTGACCGCATCGAAGCGGTGGACCTGAAGAAGGGCACGCTTAAGGCGCGATCCGTCGTGCCGGCCAAGAGCCCCGTCTTCGAGGGTCATTTTCCCGGCATGCCGCTCGTTCCCGGCGTGCTGCTGATCGAGACCATGGCGCAGGCCTCCGGCATGCTGGTCCTTGCCGTCACCAATTTTGCCGCCATGCCCTTCCTGATGACGGTCGACGGCGCCAAGATGCGCACTTTCGTCGAACCGGAAGCCGTGCTCGACATCGAGGCGGTGCTCGAGCATGACGGCTCGGGTTTCGCGGTCACCAAGGCTAAAATCACCAGCGGCGGCAAGAAGGTCTGCGATGCGCAGCTGAAACTGCGTACCATGCCGTTTTCCGAGGTGCCGCTCGGCGATATCGTGAAGAAACGTGCCGGCGAGATCGGGCTTCTCGAAGCGATCGCGGCGCAGGGAGTGATTGGATGAGCAAGGCTGCAAACGACGTCGTCATCTCGGGCATCGGCATCGTCACCTGTCAGGGCGTCGGCAAGGATGCGCATATCGCGCTGCTTTCGGCCGCCAGTGCGCCCAAAGCGATCGTCGAGACAGAAAAGTTCAAGCCCTATCCGGTGCATCCGCTGCCCGAGATCGACTGGTCGCAGCAGATCGCCAAACGCGGCGACCAGCGCCAAATGGAGAACTGGCAGCGCATCGGCGTCTTCGCCGCCGGCCTTGCGCTCGACGATGCCGGCTTCAAGGACGATATCGAGGCCTGCGGCACGATGGACATGATCGTGGCGGCCGGCGGCGGCGAGCGCGATATCAATGTCGACACACTGATCGTCGATGAGGCGCTGAAGCGCAATGACCGCGAATTGCTGCTCAACGAGAAGCTGACGACCGAGCTGAGGCCAACGCTGTTCCTCGCCCAGCTTTCCAACCTGCTCGCCGGCAATATCTCGATCGTGCACAAGGTTACCGGCTCGTCGCGCACCTTCATGGGCGAGGAAGCAGCCGGCATATCCGCCGTCGAGACCGCCTTTTACCGCATCAAATCAGGCGAATCTTCGCATGCCCTTGTTGGAGGCGCCTTCGCGGCCGAACGGCCAGATATGATCCTGCTCACCGAAGCGATCGGCGCCCATGCGCGCGGCGACTGGGTGCCGCTCTGGTCGCGCAAGTCGAGCGACGGCGGCGGCATGATCACCGGTTCGGCAGGCGCCTTCCTGGTGCTCGAATCGCGCAAACATGCTAGAGCCCGCGGCGCCCATATTTATGCCGTCATCGACGCGGTCGAGGGTGATCGCGGCAACCGCAATTCCGGCAATCTCGAAGTCCGGCTGGAGCGGCTTTTGGCACCGGCTGCCGGGCTTGCCGCCGAAAGCACGGCGATCTTTTCCGGATCGACCGGCATGCACGATCTGGCCGCCCGCGAGCGGGCGGTGCTCGAACATCAATTGCCGAACGTTGCGATCCGTGGCTTCGGCGGCGTTACCGGCCACACGATCGAGACGCAGTTCACGCTGGGTCTGGCGCTCGCAGCCCTTGCCGTCGATGGCAAGGCCAAGGTTCCACCTTTCGATGCCGCCCATGAGGCGCCGATGCGGGCAGGCGCCACCGCCGCCGTCGTGACCACGGTCGGACACCAGCGCGGCGAGGGCGTTGCCGTTCTTTCCGCAGATGCGTGAGGAGTGAGAGATATGACAGCTTCCGTTTATAGAGATCACCTCGGCCGTCCGATCGTGGCTGTTACCGGCATGGGCATCATCACCTCGCTCGGCCAGGGCCTCAGCGACAACTGGGCAGCGCTTTCGTCAGGCACGTCCGGCATCCACGAAATCAACCGCTTCCCGACCGAGGGCCTGTCGACGCGGATCGCCGGCACGGTCGATTTCATCGGAATTCCGGTGCCGAACGCCGTCGAGCGCTCCTATGCCTTTGCCCGCGAAACGACGATCGAGGCGCTTGCCGATGCCGGCCTTTCCGGCGATTTCAATGGCCCGCTATTCCTCGCCGCTCCGCCGATCGAGCCGGAGTGGAGCGCGCGCTTCGAACTTGCCGACCGTTCGCCGGCCTCCGACCATCCGGGTGACGCTTATGAGCGCTTCCTGACGGCGCTGCGCCAGCGTCCGGACCCGGCCTTCCATGAAGCAGCCCTGTTCGGCGCGATTTCCGAGCGCCTTGCCGACCGGTTCGGCACCCGCGGCCTGCCCGTCACGCTGTCGACCGCCTGCGCCTCCGGCGTCACGGCGATCCAGCTCGGCATCGAGGCAATCCGCCAGGGCCGCACGGATCGCGCGCTGACGGTCGCGACCGACGGGTCGCTTAGTGCCGAAGCTCTGATCCGCTTCTCGCTGCTCTCAGCCCTTTCGACGCAGAACGATCCGCCGACCAAGGCTTCCAAGCCATTCAGCAAGGATCGTGACGGCTTCGTCATCGCCGAAGGTGCGGCGACCCTGGTGCTGGAATCGCTGGAATCGGCGGTCGCCCGCGGCGCCAAGGTGCTCGGCATCATGAAGGGCGCCGGCGACAAAGCCGACAGCTTCCACCGCACCCGGTCCTCGCCCGATGGTGGCCCGGCGATCGCGACGATCCGCGCGGCGCTTGCCGATGCCGGCATCGACGAGAGCGGCATCGGCTACATCAATGCGCACGGCACCTCGACGCCGGAGAACGACAAGATGGAATATGGGGCGATGTCGGCCGTCTTCGGCGAACGGATCGTCGGCATTCCGGTTTCGTCGAACAAGTCGATGATCGGTCACACGCTGACGGCGGCGGGCGCCGTAGAGGCGGTGTTCTCGCTGCAGACGATGTTGACCGGAACGCTGCCGCCGACCATCAACTACAACAACCCCGATCCGTCGATCGTTCTCGATGTCGTGCCGAACAAGAAGCGGGAAGCTCAGGTTTCAGCGGTGCTTTCCAACTCCTTCGGCTTCGGCGGGCAGAATGCCAGCCTTGTCATGGCGCTCGAACCGGCTTAAGCGGTTCCCGACAATTTTTATGACAAGAAGAACGCCTTCAAGGCGAAGGATTTTGCCATGCGCGCTTTGCAACTGATCGACGACCGCAAGCTTGAGATCACCGATCTGCCGGAACCAGACGCCCCAGGTGCCGGCGAAGTGACTCTGCGCGTCAAGGCGGTGGCGCTAAACCATATCGACGTCTGGGGCTGGCGCGGCATGGCGTTTGCCAAGCGCAAGATGCCGCTCGTCATCGGCGCGGAAGCTTCCGGCGTCGTCGAAGCGATCGGACCCGGCGTGGCGAACGTGCTGCCCGGCCAGCTGGTGGCGATCTATGGCGCGCGCACCTGTGGCCTCTGCCGTCCCTGCCGCGAAGGCCGCGACAATCTCTGCGAACATGTCTCGGGCGTGCACGGCTTCCATCTCGACGGCTTTGCGCAGGAGAAGGTCAACCTGCCGGCGCGCCTGCTGGTGCCTGCCCCTCCCGGTGTCGATGCGATAGGCGCGGCGCTTGCTCCGGTCACTTTCGGCACGGTCGAGCACATGCTGTTCGACAACGCCAAGCTTGAGCCGGGTGAAACGATCCTCGTCCATGCCGGCGGCTCCGGCATCGGCACGGCTGCGATCCAGCTTGCCAAGAAGATCGGCTGCACCGTCATCACCACGGTCGGTTCCGACGACAAGATCGAAAAGGCCAAGGCACTCGGCGCCGATCACGTCATCAACTACCGCACCGACCGTTTCGAGGGCGTGGTGCGCAAGCTCACCAAGAAGAAGGGCGTCGACGTCGTCTTCGAACATGTCGGCAAGGACACCTGGGCGGGCTCGATGCTCTGCATGAAGCGCGGCGGGCGCCTCGTCACCTGCGGCTCGACCTCGGGTGTTTCCACAGAGATGAACCTGATGATGCTGTTCCAGCAGCAGCTGAAGCTCTTCGGCTCCTTCGGCTGCCGCATGGAGAACATGGCGGATGCGATGCAGAAGATGGGCCGCGGGCTCGTCCATCCCGTCATCGATACCGAGGTCAGCTTCAGCGATATCGACCGGGCGCTGGAGCGCATGGAATCGCGCCAGATCTTCGGCAAGATCATCCTGAAGATGGATTGACCGCGTGAAACTGTTCATCACCCGGATCGTTCTGGCGCTCAGGAATTTCCAGCAATGGCTGGTGGCTCAGGTGATGTTCGGCTTCCTGAATTTCCTGAAGCTGTTTCCGGCCGATGGCGCGATCCGCTTCGCCGACAGGATGATGCGCCGCCTCGGCCGGCTGACCAGCCGCCACAGACTGATGCTGACCAATCTGCGCAATGCCTTCCCTGAGAAGAGCGAGGCCGAGATCGAGGAGATCGCGCTCGCCAGCTGGGGCAATATGGGCCGGCTTGCGGCCGAATACGTCTTCCTCGACCAGCTGTTCGACTATGATCCGGAAAAGTCGGAGCCGGGCAGGGTGGAGGTGTCGGGCGTCCCGATCTTCCTCGACCTGCGCGATAATCCGCGCCCCTTCATCGTCTTTACCGGCCATACCGCCAATTTCGAGCTGCTGCCGGTGGCAGGCGCCGCTTTCGGGCTGACCGTGACCGTGCTCTTTCGGCCACCGAACAATCCTTATGTCGCCAAGAAGGTGTTCGACTTTCGGAGCGCCCGGATGGGCAAGCTGGTGCCCTCGCATGCCGGCTCGTCCTTCGCGCTCGCCCGTCAGCTGGAAGCGGGCCAGGGCGTGGGCGTGCTGGTCGATCAGAAATTCCGCAAGGGGCTGAAGGGCACCTTCTTCGGACGCGAGGTCAAGACCAATCCTCTGCTGCCGAAGCTGGTGCGCCAGTTCGACTGCGAGGTCTATCCGGCGCGCTGCATCCGTCTGCCCGGAAATCGCTACCGGCTGGAAATCGAGCCGCGGCTGGATATGCCGCGCGACGCTAAGGGCAATCTCGACCTGCCGGCCGCCGCCCAGCTGCTCAACGACAAGGTGGAAAGCTGGGTGCGGGAATATCCGGAACAGTGGCTCTGGTATCACGACCGCTGGCAGATCAAACAGACGCTCGCGCCTTAGAATAGGATGATCTAAAATAATAGTTTGAGCGTGATGTCGCGCGAAAACCGCTCACACTTTCGGCATCATGCTGCAAAAACGTCCACCCTCATTTATCAGCGGTGAAAAGCGGCAGGTGCTCTCGGGTTGAAACTGAGGGCACTTCATGTTACCCGTCACCACCAAGACGCGAATAATGTCTACCGGAAGGCGCATTTTTGGGAAATGCAGCCATGTGAGGTTTCGGACTCGTCTCTTGGGACAATGGGAGTGGAGGCGTCTTGCTGGAGCTTTTTCGAGCTTTTTCCTTGCGTTGCGTGCAAATCGAGGAAGCCATACGCTTGGGCGACGACCAGCGCGTCACGGCGCTCGACCGCCATGTCGAGCCGCTGGTCGAGGCAATCCTCGCCTGCCGGGCAGTCAATCTGCTCGAAGTTTACATGCAACTGCAGTTTGTGAGCCACCTGATCAGCCAGGATGCCGACGACAGCGCCAGCGTTACGGAGCACACGTCGGTGCTTTCCTATCTGCTCGACAGCTATTTCGGGGCGCATGGGCCGGACTGGCGCGTGCCTTCGCCGCAGGATGTGCGCATCGAGCCGCCGCCGGCCTATGTGCCTGATACCGACAATGGCCAGTTCCTCAACGCGGTAATCCTCGAAAGCCTGCCGGATCGCGTGGCGGTGCTGACCAGGGACTATCGCTACCTCTATTCCAATCCGGCCAACAGCGCCCATCTCAATAGGAAGCCGATGGAACTCATCGGCCGCCACCTTTCCGAGTTCATCGGCGAGGAGCGGTTTGCCGAATGCGCCAAGCACAAGCTCGACGCCTGTTTTGCCGGTGACCAGATCGACTATAGCTATGAGCGCTCAGACGGCAGCGGCGGGTCGCGGCAGGTGCGCTGTCGCATGTCGCCGCTGCGCGATGCGGGCGGCACGGTTATCGGCGCCGTGCTCGTCATGGAAGATCTCGATCGGCTGTCGCAGGCTGCCTGATCCCGGTCGGCGGCCTAAGGCAGCCTGACCAACTCGGCTGCCTTAGGCAGTCTGGTTAGGCAGCCGCCCAGACGGCGAGCTCGTAACCGTCGCGGTCGAGGAAGTGGAAGCGACGGCCGCCGGGAAAATCGGTGATCGGCCTGCAGATCGTGCCGCCGGCTCTTTCGACTGAGGTCAGCACTTCTTCCAGATCATTGGCATAGACGACGACCAGCGGGCCGCCCCCCGTCCGCACCGGTCCGAAATCGGTAAAGCCTCCCTTCAGCCGGCCATCGTCGAATTCGCAATAGTTCGGGCCGTAATCGGTGAAACGCCAGCCGAAGGCCGAGCCGTAAAAGGCTTTGGCGGCGGCGATGTCGGCGACGTTGAATTCGACATAGTCGATGCGGCGGTCGTGGTTTTCGGTCTTCTCGGCCATCTATCTCTCCATCAGGGCTTTCAGCATGGCGAGATCCTTCTCGACATGGGCGGCATCGGCGGAAAACTGCGCGTCGGTCATGCCGGGCAGACGCAGCAGCGTGAACATGACCTCGCAGCCATCGCCGTTCGGCACGATGCGCAGGGCATTATAAACCCTGAGGCCGGATTCGATCGTCACCGTATGGTCGATCACGCCGAATTCATTGGCAGGCACGAAGCTCACCTTGACGCTGCCAAGAGTGCCGTGGGCAATCCAGTCGGCGCCGTGCGGTTCGAGGCGGGTCGCAAGGCCGGAAGCCCAGAGCGGCATGTTCTCCGGTTTGCCGGCGAAATCATAGACGTCGCGCCAGTCGCGCTCGATCGACAGGTGGATGATTTTCGCGGGCATTGTCGTCATTGGCTGCAGGTCCCTGTCATTTGGTTTCGTCAGAATAACAGACCGGCCGGCAGCGTCTTGAACAAACGGTCAGTCGGCTCTTTGCCGCATGCTGAGCTGGTCGAGAATGACCGCGGGCGTCAGCGTCGAGAGTTCGCCGACCTCGCGCGTCATGTGGGGCTGATCGGCGAAGCCCGCTTCGAGCGCAAGGCGGGCAAGCGGCATCGTCTCCGACCTGCGGCAGAGGTCGAGGAAACGCTGGAACCGGCGGATCCGTTCCAGCGTCTTTGCGCCATAGCCGAAATGATGGTGGCAGCGGCGACGCAGCTGCCTTTCGCTCATGCCGAGCCTGTCGAGCAGGCCGGATGCCGCGCGACCGCTGTCGGCGGCGGCAAAGATCACGGCAGCCTCTCCGGCGGGCTCCTCCTCATGGCGCGCGGCCTCTTCGAGCAGGCGGCCAAACAGCGCCGTGGCGGCTGAGGGGTCGGGACAATCCGCAAGCCGCGCCTCGAATTCGGCAGTGTCCTTCCGGCCGATGTCATCAAGGCGCACCGAGCAGCCGACCAGCGCAGAGAGCGGCGTCTTCAGCCAGGATGCTGCGGCGCCGGGCGCAAAACGTGCGCCAATGACAGTCGCGCCCGGCCGAATGACGGGAAAGGCCGCCGTCCTGTCGGGACCGGCGACAACCAGCCGGCCGTCGATCCAGAGGAGATCGCAATAACCGTCCGGCACGATCGCCACCATTGCCGGCGGTCCGTCATGGCGCGCATGCGACCAGAGGTGGCTGAAATGGCGTCGCAGCGCCGGCGGCGTCGCATATTCGCGGTAGCGGCCGACGCGGGCCGCCAGGAGAGCCGTCTCTTTTCGTTTTCCCGATGCCAATGCGATATCTCCCGAGGCACTGATGATACCATGAGATAGGGCATTGCGGGCGGGACGCGCGAAAAACTTGCGGCTTCGCATTAAGCGGCAGCTGGTGGGTTGTCGGACAAGCGGGGATATTGCGAGCCTCATTTCATTGGCTTTTGCGAACCGATTAGACCCTTGCAAGACTTGCCGTTTGACCGAGACAGTGCCACAACACCGGTCCAAATGACACATCGGAGGTTTGTCGTGGAAAAGGCAGAAATCGGACTGATCGGCCTTGCGGTCATGGGCTCCAACCTGGCGCTCAACATCGCGGAGAAAGGCAATAAAATCGCGGTGTTCAACCGCACGCCGGAGAAAACCGACGAATTCTACGAAAGCGCCGGCGATCTGAAGAAGCAGATTATTCCCTGCAAGACCATCGAAGAGTTCGTCGATGCGATCCGGCCACCGCGTCCGATCATCATCATGATCAAGGCGGGCGAGCCCGTCGACCAACAGATGGAGCTGCTGCGCCCGCATCTCTCCAAGGGCGACATCATGATCGATGCCGGCAACGCCAATTTCCGCGACACCGTCGCCCGCTTCGACCGGCTGAAGAATACCGATCTGACCTTCATCGGCATGGGTGTTTCCGGCGGCGAAGAAGGTGCACGCCATGGCCCGTCGATCATGGTCGGCGGCACCGAAGAGTCCTGGAGGCGCGTCGAGAAGGTGCTGACCTCGATTGCCGCCCGCTACAATGACGAGCCCTGCGTCGCCTGGCTCGGCAATGACGGTGCCGGCCATTTCGTCAAGACCATCCACAACGGCATCGAATATGCCGACATGCAGATGATTGCCGAAATCTACGGCATCCTGCGCGACGGCCTCGGCAAGAGCGCCTCCGAAATCTCCGGCATCTTCGGCGAATGGAACAAGGGCCGGCTGAACTCCTACCTGATCGAAATCTCCGAAAAGGTGCTTGCGGCTACCGATCCGGTCTCCGGCGGACCGATGGTCGACATGATCCTCGACAAGGCCGGCCAGAAGGGCACTGGCAAGTGGTCGGCGATCGAGGCGCAGAACATGGGCATTCCGGCAACGGCGATCGAAGCCGCGGTCGCCGCCCGCAGCCTCTCTTCGATGAAGTCGCAACGCGAAGCCGCCGAAAAGATCTTCGGCACGCAGGCTGTGTCCTTCCCGATCGCTTACGGCCCCGCGCTGAACAAGGATCTGGAACTGGCGCTTTTCGCCGCTAAGATCGGCGCCTATGCGCAGGGCTTCGCGGTGATGGCGGAAGCATCGCGCGAGTTCAACTGGTCGCTGCCGATGCCGACGATCGCCCGGATCTGGCGCGCCGGCTGCATCATCCGCTCGCAGTTCCTCGACGAGATCACCTCGGCCTTCACCAAGGCGCCTGATGCTGCGAACCTGATCGTCACGCCTGCCTTCTCCGACATGGTCAAGGAATCGATCCCGGCGCTTCGCCGCGTCGTCGGTGCTGCCATTTCGGCCGGCTTGCCGGTTCCGGCACTGACCTCGGCGCTGACCTATTTCGACGCCTATCGCCAGGGCAGGGGAACGGCAAACCTCATCCAGGCACAGCGCGACTTCTTCGGCGCCCACGGCTTCGACCGCCTGGACGGCAAGGATTTCCACCACGGCCCCTGGGGCAGCGGTGCGTCGACCTTCTAAGGTTGCTGAGAAGACATCAAGAAAGAGCCCGGCCGTCGCGCCGGGCTTTTTCGTGGTTGCATAGCTCAGGCTCCCTATTGCCGGCCAGGCGAGCGCGATGGGCGCATCGCCTGGGGGGCGACGGCGATGCTGAGCCCAGAAGGACAGGTCGTGGCGCAGCTGCCGCTGGAGGAGCCCGGCTTGCTGGTCTTCGACTTTCCCTGCATAGCACCTGTGAGCTATCGCGCTTGAGGAATTGACTGAGATGCTTATCCGAGACGAAACGCCTGATGATATCGATGCGATCCATGATCTGACCTCGACCGCCTTCAGGCCGATGCCCTACAGCGACGGTACGGAAGCGGAGATTGTCCGAAGACTTCGTGCGGCGGGCGATCTCAAGATATCGCTGGTCGCTGAGCAGGATGGCGAGATCCTCGGGCATGTCGCGTTTTCGCCGGTGACGATCAACGGTGCGCATGATGGCTGGTTCGGGCTGGGTCCGATATCGGTCAAGCCGGAGAGACAGCGGCAGGGCATCGGCAAGGCGCTGATTGCAAGGGGTCTCGAATTGTTGAACGAGATGGGCGTTAGCGGATGCGCCCTGATCGGCAATCCCGAGATCTACAGCCGTGTCGGTTTCAGCAGCGATGGACAACTGGAGTATCTCGACCTCGATACACGGCTCGTGCAGAGAATTGTCTTTCGCGGATCTCCGCCAAGCGGGACGTTGCAATTCGCCCCGGCATTTGAAGGCTAGAATATTCCGTTCAACGGCCGAAACTCGAAACCCAAGCTGACAGAGAAGGCGACGACATGTCCGAAGCGGGCGCGATGACCATTCGAACCGAGCGTCTTAGCTCCGCATGCCTGATATCGGCGATTTCGCCGCCTATGCTGATATCATGGCGTCGCCGCGATCCGTCGGAATGGGCGGTCCGTTCGATCTGCGCGCGGCGTGGGGGATGTTCTGTCACGACGTGGCGCTCTGGCAGCTTTTCGGGCACGGAGCGCTGACGATGGAGCTTGGCGAAACCGGCGAATGCGTCGGTCAGGTGGGGATCAATCACGGACCACTCTTTCCCGAAAAGGAACTGGGCTGGTTCGTCTACGAGGGATACGAGGGCAGAGGCTATGCGACCGAAGCGGCGCTCGCGCTGCGCAACTGGGCCTTCGCAACGCTCAAGCTGCCGTCGCTCGTCAGCTATATCGCTCCCGGCAATGCCGCATCTGCTGCCGTTGCGGAGCGGCTGGGCGCGCGTCTCGATCCCGCAGCACCCCGAACAGAGCCTGCCGATCTCGTTTACCGTCACCTCGCGTCCTGAAACGCGGAACATGGTCTTGGGCGCACTGCGATTGGTTGCAGACGTCTCAGTTCTTACATGTTGATCAGCTACTGCATACTTGAAAGCGCTACAGCGTCCTTTGCGCGTCTGAAAAGACGCTTGGCGCTGGAGGATATCGGGCTCGGCAAGAGATGGGGATATCGGATGACAGGCGAGAAGCGGGAACACTGGGACGAGGTCTACCGCACGAAATCTGCCGACAGCGTCAGCTGGTATCAGCCGACGCCTAAGCCTTCCTTGCGGGCGCTTGACGAGCTGCAACTGCCGGCCACGGCCTCGCTGATCGATGTGGGCGGCGGCGCATCCAGCCTTGTCGACTGTCTTGTCGAGCGCGGGTGGTCCGACCTCACCGTCCTCGACATCGCCGCGCCGGCGCTCGATGTCGCCAAGGCGCGGCTGCGGGATGAAGCCGCCCGCATCGCATGGCTGGTTGCCGACGTCACTTCATGGCAGCCCGACCGCCATTACGATGTGTGGCACGACCGCGCGGTCTTTCACTTCCTCACCGAGCCCGTGGAACGGCTGGCCTATCGCCGCGCGCTCGAAACCGGCACGGCGCCGGGCAGCGTCGTGATCATCGCGACGTTCGCGCCGGACGGGCCGGAACGGTGCAGCGGCTTGCCGGTCCAGCGTTACGACGCGGTGGCGCTTGCGACCGAATTCTCGTCCACCTTCGCGCTTCAGCGTGACTGGCGGGAGGAACACACGACACCCGGCGGCGGCCGGCAGTCTTTCCAGTGGTGCGTCTTTCGCAGGCGCTAACGATCTCGTCTACTGCTGCCTCGTTTGCCGAGGGAGGTAGTCGAGGATGAAATCCGCCCGGTCGGCGACCGCGATTTTCGGCAGCATGACGAGGTCGTAGCCGAGCGTCGGATAGATGGCGGCAAGTCGATCATATTCGGCAACCGCCCCGCCGAAGCCATGGCGCCGCTCGGGGTCGGTCGTGTAGATTTCGGGCCATGGCGGCGTGAGAAAAATCCTCGGGTGATAGCGGTGGGCGGCGCTCAATTTTTCCAGGACCGGTTCTCCGGTCAGGTGCTGCAGCGCTGCCGCCGCATCGATCAGCCCGCGATCGAAAATCGTCCAGCCGGTCTGCTCACCCGCCGCAGCGTGATCGGCGATCGCCATTTCGATCGCGCGGCGGGCAAAGGCCGCCATGTCGACCCAGGGTAGGGCCGCGCCGCCGCCTTCGAGCTCCTGCTTGACGATGCGTCGGCCGGGCTCTTCGACGACGGCATGACCGCGGGCGGCAAGTTCCGCAAGAAGCGTCGATTTTCCGCCGCCGGAACATCCCGAAATCAAGACCAACCTGTTCATGATCAAGCTCCGGTCTCAGGCGGACCGTCGGGCGCGCGCCAGGCCATGGTCCACCAGGCGGTCGATGATTTCGGCGTAGGTGACGCCGCTTGCGGCCATCGCTTTGGAATACATGCTGATATCGGTGAAGCCGGGGATGGTATTGATTTCATTGACGAGGAACTGCATGTCGTCGGTCAGGAAGAAGTCGATGCGGGCCATGCCGTCGCAGCCGACCGCCCTGAAGGCTCTTGAGGCCACGTCGCGCATGGCGGTTTCGACCTCCTGCGGCAGTTCGGCCGGCACTTTCAGCGCCGCACCTTTCTCGTCGATATATTTGGCATCGTAGCTATAAAAGCCGTGGCTTTCGGCTGGCACGATCTCGCCCGGCCGGGAGACGAAGAGTTCTCCTGCCGTATCTTCCAATACGCTGAATTCGATCTCACGGCCGCGCACGAATTCCTCGGCGAGCAGCGTGCGATCGTGGCGGAAGGCCTCAGTAAGGGCAGGCGCGAATTCCTGGCTGGCATGGACCTTGGCAACGCCGACCGACGATCCCTGGCGCGCAGGCTTGATGAAGAGCGGCAGGCCGAGCTCACCTTCCAAGGCTGCCAGTGAAGGGGCGGCACCCTCATGGATCGTCACCGCGCGCGCCACCGGCAGGCCCGCCGCCCTTAGCAAGCGTTTGGCGATGTCCTTGTCGAGCGCTGCGGCGGAGCCGAGGATGCCGCAGCCCGCGAGTGGAACGCGGGCCACCTCCGCCGCGCCTTGCACTGATCCGTCCTCGCCATGCTGGCCGTGGAGGACAGGAAACAGGATGTCGACCTTTGGTAGGTCATGCGGCGCGCCATGAGCTGGGATCGCCAGCACGCGGCCGCGCCCACCCGGCACCAGGCAGATTTCTGTGCCCGATGAAGGCGTCGCCAGTATGCCGTCCTCGAAACTGCTCAGCAGCCATTGCCCCTCGCGGGTGATGAAAACAGGGATGGCGTCGTATTTTTCGGGCTTGAGCGCGCCCATGACATTGGTTGCCGAGAGCACGGAAACTTCATGCTCGGCCGAGCGGCCGCCGAAGAGCACGGCAATGCGCAGCCTGTTTGGGGATGGGGTCATGAAAGCCTCCGAAACGATCTGGTGTTGAAAAGGGTCAGGCGTCGACCGATATGCCGCGATTGGCGAAGAAGCGGTCGAAGAGGGCAAGCGGCAGCGTCACATCGGCCTGGCTCGCTTCGTCGTGGCCGGACGGGTTGTGAAAGCGGATTGTCTCGTCGCTGGCTGCCGTCACCAGCACCAGGTGTCCGCCTTTCGAGGGCGGCTCGCGCTCCGGCCAACGGATGCCCGAGTTCACCGAGGCGATGAAGAACCGGCGCTTCGCGAGATGCTCGGGAATGGCTGGCGTATTGACGCCGATGATCGTCTCGGCGCTAAGTTCGAAGCGCTCGGCGGCGAAGCGGACGAAGGGCGCGTAAATCAGCCCCTTGATCGACGCATCGATCTCGTTGACGACATAACCGCCATAGGCAGTGCAGGCACGGGCAAGCTCGAGTGTCGGATGGATCTCGCCGCGGGCGGCAAGGATCATCTTCAGGCAGGCCATGCCGCAGACATTGACCGCCCAGCGCGCATATTCCTCGATCGTCGCGGCTCCCGAATGGCGCCAGAGCGGATCGCCGAACAGGGCCTGCGATCCCTCGGCAAGCACCGGCAGCGTCATGCTGGGTGATTCCCATTGGCTGAAATATGGCACGCCGCTCTGCTGCATCCTGTGAATATCCCCGTGACTCGTCTCTTGAGATGGCGGGCAATCTTGGCTTTTTTCGAACCGATGCACGCTGACGAATCCGACGGTAGGGTGCGTTTTTCCGTAGGTCTACTTAATTAAAATAAGGATATAGATTAGAAATTGTGGCCGATAGATCAGCCGAGGGAGCCAAGTTTGGATTTTTTCAGATTACGGACGCTTCGCGAGCTATCGCGCCGCGACACAATGGCGGCGGTGGCCGATGCTATCGGCATTTCGTCGTCGGCGGTTTCTCAGCAAATCGCACAGTTGGAGGACGAAATCGGCATTGCGCTCGTTGAGCGACGCGGGCGAGGGGTGACGCTGACACCGGCCGGCCAGCGGCTCGTTGTGCATGCCGACCGGATATTCAGCATTGTCGAGGAAGCCAAGACCGATATTGCCGAGCTGCAGAATATCGTCGCCGGTGACCTGAGGATCGCCACCCAACCGTCCGCGGCTTCCTCCTTCATTCCGGCCGCGATGCGCCAGCTCGCGATCGACCATCCGCATCTCAACATCGTCATGACGACGATGGGACCTGCCGAAGGCGTGGCGGCGCTTAGAGCCTGGCAGACCGATATCGTTGTTGCGGACGACATATCGTTCGATCCGCATACGCTGGAAGGCGCGGCCGATACGCTGTTTCTGTGCCGCGACCAGCTCTTCGTGCTTCTGCCCGCCGGCCACAGGCTGGAGAGCGAGGCCCTCATCGAACTCGCGCAGTTGAGGGATGAACATTGGGCGCTCGATGTCGCCTCCAGCGCCTATTCCAAAACCATCCGCCAAGCCTGCCGCGATATCGGTTTCGAGCCCGTCATCAACAGTTTCAGCGACAGTTTCGAAGTGGTGTTCGCGCTCGTCGAAGCCGGATGCTCGATTTCGGTGATGCCTGGACTGGCGCTCCGAGATTTTGGCGGAAGCCTGAGCGTCAAGCCGCTGGCGCCGGCCACCTACCGGAGCATCTATGCGATTAGCCGGCGCGGCGAAGCGCGTAACCCGAAGGTCGCCGCGGTGCTCGATCAACTGGCGAGGAGTGCGCCGCGGGATTTGCAAGGCTGAGTTCTAGCAAAATTCTTGACAAATCGCCTACTGCCGACGATCCAAATCTTGACTCACAATCGACCGTAGGAGTTCAGACAGTTCAACTCGATTGGAACTTGCAGAGGCAGATCGTAGGAGATAGTCAAATTTAACCAGCAACGCACAGTTCCGTCTTGGATTCAATAACAATACATCCGACCAGATTTCATCGTTATTCTCAATTGCTGCTGCGTATTTCAGTAACCAGTACATTAAAACCTGTCTGAAATCACCAGCCACGAAATTCCGGTCCGTGTGCTTCACCTCAATAAGCATCGACCCCAGCGAAACATCTCCGTTACTGGAAGCCATCCAGCCCATCCCCGGGTTGAAAGTGCTTTTTTCTAGTTGCGCATCAGAATTCTCCGTCTGAACCTTATTCAGCATCACAACTAAGTTTTGGGCCGCATGGGTCGCGACATCATAGTCGCATTGCTCAAGCTTGTCTGGAACCTTTGCATCATAGTGGCGCCTTTGACGGGTTGACGCCAATTGAAGGCAATGATCCCAACTAGGCTCTCGGTCACCGCTCAAAAGACTCTCCGCTCGGGCCATTGAAAGCTCAAACAACATGGATTTCTGGAGTCAGCTTTTCTCAATGAGTTCGTCAGGAACCGGTTCCACGCCTTCAAAGGCGAACATTTTCTTGTTCAATGAACCTACGAGCCCACCAGACAAGCGGGGAAAAAGAACGTCGAGAACCCCGGGGATATCCCTTGCTACCGTTCTCGGATCTCGGACTGGAAACCTACTGAGCGGCATTTCGTACCCAATCTTGATAGCAGGAGGCGAAAGTATGGCCATTTTGAGTTTCGAACCCTAATCGCCATGCTTGCCCAAGCGATGCGCGTAGCTGGCTCATCGCGTGAATGCCTTCGTCCCCAAAATTCTCAGCAGCCAGCCAAAGCATCCTTTGCTCATCGGGACTAAGGTTCTGCCATTGATTTCTAAGACGCGTGAAACTCGGGCGGTCGTGCCAGTGCCTCCAGCAGTCGATACAAGCGCGTTTGACTGACTGAGATGAACTCTGATCGTAGGCACGTCTGACGAAGGCTCCTCGAATCTCTGTCCTTTTAAACCTTACCGCACGCAAAAAGTGCAGGAGATTGGCCTCTGGTACAAGAAGGTGTGATGCTGCAACAGTTACCCGATCAAGAAGATCGTCAACCTGATCGAAAACCGCCACAAATTCACCATTGGAGCGCACCGAGTAGACGCCTCGCATGATTTTTGACCATGACGCCCTGAATGAATCGAGATTCTTAGGGTCTAGCAGTGTGGCACATAGTTGCGCGGCCACCTGAGGTTTTTGGAACTTCAATGCCCGGCCTATCTGTGCAAGCACGAAACTGTCTGGCTGAGACTTTTCCTTCTCAAGATCGAGCAGGAACTGAATATCAATGCTCTCAAAAGATTCTTTAAGCTGTTCGTACTCCACTCTCGCTGTGTCGGAATACGGATCAAAATGGAGATCAAGCTCTCTCAAGGCAACACTAGCGTCTTCCCCTTCACCAAGCTGTGCAGCAATGTATTCAGCATAATGTTTCGCGCTGAGGAATGTTGTCTTACTGCGATTGAGTGACAATCCGTAGTCGGCAAGGGAATGCGATAACTCCGACAATGCTTTATATGCATCCTGCTGCGAATTGCAGATCAAAGTGAAGTCATCAACGTAGCGATGCCATACGATGTTTGCATCAGATAGCGATCTATCGATCGGCGTCATCATAACTTCTGCGAGGATTCGGGCGCATTGTCCGCCTACAGGTAGCCCGAATGAACGGCCGGCTGCCAGCTTGCTGAGAATACGATCAACCTGCACAGCGACGGTAGAACCTTCGGCGCAGAGATCTTTGATGACGTTTTCCAATCGATGGTGGTAGATATGCTCGTAGAAGTTTGAAATATCAGTCTGGATGACGACACACCCATCACCTCCTAAGGCATCTTCCTGAGTGGTTGCCTCCTTGTACGCCCGCCATGACTTCGATCCATCGAAGAATCCAGGCCCCGCACCAGCAAGACGATAAGAATGCACCCGAGCGCTCCGGTTTCCTTCGTTTGCTTCAGCGATGGCTAGGCCGAGGCCATTTAGATAAAGATTCCAAAATGGATGAATTTTCGTGGTGATTCGAAAACCGTGCGAACCCGATGGAACCAGCAAACGCTCAGCGCCAATCGTAAGCCCATTCACAAATGCAGCTGCCTCTTTGACTGATTTTTTGTCTACTACCTGAAATAAATCGAAGCAAATTTGCGCAAGATCTTCCGATTTATCCCGAATGAATGCGGCGTCGATATCATAGGGTAATGTATCGTTTTCGCCGCTTTGGCCTATTTCCAAAGCGGCGCGTAAAAAATGCTCTCTCTTGACTTCCATTGCCGGATATTCCGCCTCATTTTCTGAAATACCATATGCTGAATACGGTAGTCTGTATTCTCCGCATAGTTGCAGCGGATGGCTCTCAGAGTCTAGTGAGGTGTGCCCGAAATTTGCCTTGCTGTATTGCTCTAGAACGCAAGTTCTAACGTTGTTTGCGTGTAGCGGCTCTAAAAGCCATTTTCACACAATACACCGGATTTCAGCTTTGATCTGGAGCTGCCAATGGCGGTATTTACCAGCAAATAGAAGGGCGGCGTCACGATCCCCGCCATACGCTCCTCCACCCCACCGCCCGCCTACCTGCCACTCTCCGGCCAGGTCGGCTGGCTTACGCTCTGCAGCAGTTCCGGTTCGACGCCGTCGATGCGGGCGATGACGGCTTTGGCCATTTCGCGGCCGGCTTGGCGCACGTCTTCCTGCGCGGTGATGATCTCGGGGCGGATCCAGTTCAGGATCGGCACCGATTGCTTGGAAACCATGTCGAGATCGCGGCCGAGCGCCTTGCCGGCGGCCTCGATGCCGGCATTGACGGCGATTGCAGCACTGCCGGCCGAACAGACGATGCCGTCGGGGGCGTTGGCCGAGCGCATCATCACCTCGACGATGTCGCGGATGTCGGCGAGCGGTGCGTCGGTGTTGACGCGTAGCGGCACTTCCTCGGCGCCGTAATCATGCAGGCCGGTCTGGAAGCCGATGCGGATATGGGCGTAGTAGGTGAGCTTGCTCGGCGGCTGCAGCAGGGCGATGCGGCGCCGGCCGCGCTTGACGAGCTTTTCCACCGCCTGATGGGCGAAGGCCTCGTTGTCGAAATCGTGGAAGGGGTGCGTCAAGCCCGCATCGGTGCGCCCATGCGTGGCAAAGGGCATGCCGCGCTCGCTCAGCAGCCGCACGCGCGGATCGTCCGGCTCGATGCGGGAGATGATGACGCCGTCGGCCGAACCGGTATCGAGGATATAGCGAACCGGCAGCATCGGGTCCTTGCTGTGGGAATGCGGCGTGATGACGATATGATAGGGCGTGCCGGATAGCACCTCGGAAATGCCGAAGACCATCTGGCTCGAGAAGCCCATGATCTCCTCGTCGATGCTGAGAACGAGGGCGATGACGTTGGTCTTGCCGGTGCGCAGGCGCACACCTGCCCTGTTCGGCTGGTAGCCGAGCTGGCGGGCGACCATGCGCACCCGCTCCTTGGTTTCCGCCCCAATATCCGGCGCATCCTTCAGCGCCCGCGACACCGTCGTCACGCCAAGGCCGGTCATGAAGGCGATCGTCTTCAACGTCGGGCGCTCGCGCGCTGCCGGCGTCGATGCCGCGTTCCCGAAATTTCCCTTGTTTTCCATCCCTTTAGGCCGTCCTGCGCGAATTGGTGTCGCTTATAGAGGCTTTTTCCAGCGTCGTAAGCCCGCCGCATGCCAAAATCGCACCTCCCTGAAGAATGCAATCTGTAACGATACAGTAGAAATGTCGAGTGCTTTTTGTTGTGTGCATTGCAGCATCATACGCATAGGTTGAATCGGCAATTCGTGCTCTGTTTTTTTGCGATTGCGAAGAGGCTGAATCGCGCGGCTAAATTTGTCATGTAAAATTACTATGTAAATTCAAATAACTAAATTGAAAACGCATGTGCGAGAACGGCCGACTGAATATTGCTTCAGGGGGTGCGGCGCTTCTGATGGAAACAGGTAGAAGTAGCAATTCCCGTTATCGCGGAAAAATTTGCCTGCAGGCAGTTGCGTGGAGAAATCGATTGATCTAAGTTTTTCCGGCAACGTTTCAGTGAGGGAGGAGAACTCATGAAAATCCGTATATTGGCGGCCGTGCTTGCCGCCTCGGTCGCGCTTCCGTTCGGCGCCGCCAACGCCACCGATCTCGAAGTCACGCACTGGTGGACTTCGGGCGGTGAATCCGCTGCCGTCGCCGAGCTGGCAAAGGCATTCGACGCCACCGGCAACCACTGGGTCGACGGTGCTATCGCCGGTTCCGGCGGCACTGCCCGTCCGATCATGATCAGCCGCATCACCGGCGGCGATCCGATGGGCGCCACTCAGTTCAACCATGGCCGCCAGGCCGAGGAACTCGTTCAGGCCGGCCTGATGCGCGACCTGACTGATGTGGCGACCGCCGAGCACTGGAAGGATATCATTCGTCCGTCGAGCCTGCTCGATTCCTGCACCATCGACGGCAAGATCTACTGCGCTCCCGTCAACATCCACTCCTGGCAGTGGCTGTGGCTTTCGAACGCCGCCTTCAAGAAGGCCGGCGTCGAGGTTCCGAAGAACTGGGATGAGTTCGTCGCTGCGGCTCCGGCTCTCGAAAAGGCCGGCATCATTCCGCTCGCCGTCGGCGGTCAGCCGTGGCAGGCGACAGGCGCCTTCGACGTGCTGATGGTTGCGGTCGCCGGCAAGGATACCTTCAACAAGGTCTTCAAGGACAAGGATGCGGAAGTTGCCGCCGGTCCTGAAATCGCCAAGGTGTTCAAGGCGGCCGACGACGCTCGGCGCATGGCCAAAGGCAGCAACGTCCAGGATTGGAACCAGGCCACCAACCTTGTCATCACAGGCAAGGCCGGCGGCCAGATCATGGGCGACTGGGCGCAGGGTGAATTTGCGCTGGCCGGTCAGAAGGCCGGTACCGACTATACCTGCCTGCCGGGCCTCGGCGTGAACGAGATCATCTCGACTGGCGGCGACGCCTTCTACTTCCCGCTGCTGAAGGACGAAGAAAAGTCCAAGGCGCAGGCCGTGCTTGCCAAGACCCTGCTCGATCCCAAGACTCAGGTTGCCTTCAACCTGAAGAAGGGTTCGCTGCCGGTTCGCGGCGACGTCGATCTCGCTGCCGCCAACGATTGCATGAAGAAGGGTCTCGACATCCTGGCCAAGGGCAACGTGATCCAAGGCACCGACCAGCTGCTTTCGGCCGACAGCCAGAAGCAGAAAGAAGACCTTTTCTCCGAATTCTTCGCCAATCCGTCGATGACGCCGGAAGACGCTCAGAAGCGTTTCGCCGGGATCATCGCTTCTGCTGACTGATCAGCAGATTTGCTGCCCTTGCGGTCCGGCTCCCATGGGGGCCGGATCGTTCCGGACGGTCGGTGATGGTCCGGCGGGCGGCGGCGTCTCTCTGGTATCTTCAGCAGGTTTCAGAGGTGGAGACGACAGGCGGCGCGTTGCCGTTCTGTTACTTGTCGCAGTTGCGATTGAGGAGAAGTGTTTATGACGGGTCAAGCGCGAGCAGGCCGGCCAAACAAGTTACTGCGCAATCTGAATGCCAAGATTGCGTCTATCCCGATGATCCTGACAGCGCTGGTGATCTTTGTCGGCGGCACGTTTTGGACGATCTTTTATTCCTTCACCAATTCCAAGCTCCTTCCACGGTTGAGCTTTGTCGGATTCGATCAGTACCAGCGCCTCTGGGCGGCACCCCGCTGGGTGACGGCGATCGAGAATCTGGCTGTCTACGGAATCCTCTCGCTGATCTTCAGCCTGGTCATCGGTTTCATGCTCGCGGCGCTGATGGACCAGAAAATCCGCTTCGAAAACACCTTCCGCACCATCTTTCTCTATCCCTTCGCGCTGTCGTTCATCGTGACGGGCCTCGTCTGGCAATGGGTTCTGAACCCCGATTTCGGCATTCAGGCGGTGGTCCGCTCGATCGGGTGGACGAGTTTCACCTTCAATCCGCTCTATACGCCTGAAATCGTCATCTACGGCATTCTGATCGCGGCGCTGTGGCAGGGAACGGGTCTCGTCATGTGCCTGATGCTTGCCGGCCTGCGTGGGATCGACGAGGACATCTGGAAAGCGGCGCGCGTGGACGGCATTCCGATGTGGAGGACCTATCTCTTCATCGTGATCCCGATGATGCGGCCGGTCTTTATCACGACGATCGTGATCATCGCCTCCGGCATCGTCAAGGTCTACGACCTCGTGGTCGCGCAGACATCGGGCGGACCGGGCATTTCATCGGAAGTGCCGGCGAAATATGTCTACGACTACATGTTCCAGGCGCAGAACCTGGGGCAGGGCTTTGCTGCCTCGACCATGATGCTCGTCACAGTCGCGATCATCATCGTTCCGTGGGCCTATCTGGAATTCGGCGGAGGGCGCAAGCGTGGCTGAAGTAGGAACTCTCAACACCACCGCTGCCGCCATCGACGCCGTCGGGGCTAAACTCGGCGAAGGCCCCAGCGGCCCCCGGCCACGCCCGGCACTGTCGGCGCGCAACATCATGCTCTACGGCACGCTGATCGTCGCAGCGCTTTACTATCTGCTGCCGCTCTATGTGATGGTGGTGACTTCGCTGAAGGGCATGCCGGAAATCCGGCTCGGCAACATCTTTTCGCCGCCGGTGGAGGTCACCTTCGAACCCTGGGTGAAAGCCTGGGCGCAGGCTTGTACCGGGCTCAACTGCGATGGCCTGTCGCGCGGTTTCTGGAATTCGGTACGCATCACGGTGCCGTCGGTCATCATCTCGATCGCGATCGCCTCGGTGAACGGCTACGCGCTGGCAAACTGGCGCTTCAGAGGCTCTGAGCTTTTCTTCTCGATCCTCATCATCGGGGCATTTATTCCCTATCAGGTAATGATCTATCCGATCGTCATCATCCTGCGCGAAATCGGCATCTACGGCACACTGACCGGCCTCGTCATCGTGCATTCGATCTTCGGCATGCCGATCCTGACGCTGCTCTTCCGCAATTATTTCGTGTCGCTGCCGGAGGAACTGTTCAAGGCGGCGCGTGTCGACGGGGCGGGCTTCTGGCAGATCTTCCTGCGGATCATGCTGCCGATGTCGCTGCCGATCTTCGTGGTCGCGATGATCCTGCAGGTGACCGGCATCTGGAACGACTTCCTGTTCGGCGTGGTCTTCACCCGGCCGGATACCTATCCGATGACCGTGCAGCTCAACAACATCGTCAATTCCGTCCAGGGCGTGAAGGAATACAACGTCAACATGGCGGCAACGATCCTCACGGGTCTCGTGCCGCTCATCGTCTACTTCGTGTCGGGACGGCTTTTCGTCCGCGGCATCGCCGCCGGCGCAGTGAAGGGTTGATCTCATGAATATGAATGCAAGCGTCTCCATCAAGGATCTGTCCCTGAACTTCGGTGCGGTGAGCGTACTGAAGGATCTCAATCTCGACATCAACGACGGCGAATTCCTCGTGCTGCTCGGCTCGTCCGGCTGCGGCAAGTCGACCTTGCTGAATTGCATCGCCGGCCTGCTCGATGCCTCGGAAGGGCAGATCTTCATCAAGGGCAAGAACGTTACCTGGGAAGAGCCTAAGGACCGCGGCATCGGCATGGTGTTCCAGTCCTATGCGCTCTATCCGCAGATGACCGTCGAGAAGAACCTGTCCTTCGGTCTTCGCGTCGCCAAGGTGCCGCAGGCAGAGATCGACAAGCGGGTGGCGCGTGCCTCCGAAATTCTGCAGATTCAGCCGCTGCTGAAGCGCAAGCCGGCCGAGCTTTCCGGCGGCCAGCGCCAGCGCGTGGCGATCGGCCGGGCACTGGTGCGCGATGTCGACGTCTTCCTGTTCGACGAGCCGCTGTCCAACCTCGACGCCAAACTGCGCTCGGAACTGCGCGTCGAGATCAAGCGCTTGCACCAGTCGCTGAAGAACACGATGATCTACGTCACCCACGACCAGATCGAGGCGCTGACGCTTGCCGACCGCATCGCCATCATGAAGAGCGGCATCATCCAGCAGCTCGACGATCCGACGACGATCTACAATAGACCGCGCAATCTGTTCGTCGCCGGTTTCATCGGTTCGCCGTCGATGAATTTCCTGCACGGCGAGCTGGTCAAATCAGGCGACGGCATTGCCTTTTCGGCCAACGGCGTCATTTTCTCGCTCGCTGCCTACGACGCTAGCGAGATGCTGCAGCCCGGCCGCAAGGTGGTGCTCGGCGTTCGTCCAGAACACATCAAGGTCAACGAGAATACCGGGGGCGAAGAACATGACGCCACCGTCGATATCGAGGAGCCGATGGGCGCGGACAACCTGCTGTGGCTGAAACATGCCGGTCACACGATGTCGGTACGTGTCAACGGCGCACGCCGCTTCAATGTCGGAGCCAAGGTGAAGCTCAGCTTCGACATGACGGTCGCCTCCGTCTTCGACGCCGAAAGCGAGCTGCGTCTCTAGAAGGTTCTGCGGGCGGGGCCGAAATGGCGCCGCCCTATCTCCAATCGGCCATCAGGCCAGCCAAATTCGGCCGCGGTCCGGCTTGTCCGGCGATTCCCAGGAGCGGTCCGATCAGGATACGACTATGACATCCTTGCCGAAGAACGGTTTCAACATCGACCTTTCCGGTTCGTGGCAGCTCGCCTCCGTCGACGGCGAGATCCGCACCGCGATCATGCTGCCGGGCGACGTGCACACGGCGCTGCACCGGGCAGGACTGATCCCCGATCCCTATTTCGGCCGCAACGAGGAAAAGGTGCAGTGGGTCGCCGAGCGTGAATGGGCGGTCGAGCGCAGCTTCACGCTTCAGGAGGTCGAGGGCGACTGGTATGTCGATATCGACTATCTCGACACGGTCGCCAGCGTCCACGTCAACGGCTTCCTGGCGCTCGAAGCCGATAACAGCTTCCGCCGCTACCGGCCCGATGTCTCCAGCATGCTGAAATCAGGCGACAACAGCATCCGCATCGTCTTTGCCTCCAACATCGCCGTCGGCGCTGCGCGACAGAAGCAGCAGCCCTTCTACATTCCCTACAGCACGGGCAACTCGCCGATCCCCGACGGCAACATGCTGCGCAAGCCGCAATGCCATTTCGGCTGGGACTGGAACATCGCCATTGCGCCGCTCGGCCTTTACGGGACGATCGCGCTGAAGAAGCTCGAAACCGCGCGTATCGAACATGTAGTCACCCGCCAGACCCACAATAACGACGGCTCGGTGGACCTCAAAGTGACGGCGACGCTGTTTTCCAAGGGGCCAGACATTGCCCAGGTCTATTTCGAGCTCGACGGCGAGCGCGTGCGCCTGGATGTCGGGGTCAATGGCGAGACCCATGTCAACCATCTCTTCCATATCGACAATCCACGCCTCTGGTGGCCCTCCGGCAGCGGCGAGCAGGCGCTCTACAGGCTTTCCGTCGAATTGCCGACCGATCAGGTGACCAAGCAGATCGGTCTTCGCACCGTCGAGCTGATCACCACGCCGGATGCGTCAGGCAGCCGCTTCGCCTTCAAGGTCAACGGCCGCGAGATTTTCTGCCGCGGCGCCAACTGGATCCCGGCCGACGCGCTGTTTTCGCTGTCTTCGCCTGAGAAGACCGAGGATCTGCTGCAATCGGCCAAAGCCGCCAATATGAACATGATCCGCGTCTGGGGCGGCGGCTTCTACGAGCAGGATCATTTCTACGATCTCTGCGACCGGCTGGGCCTCATGGTCTGGCAGGACTTCATGTTCGCCTGCAACCTCTACCCCTCGACCGAGGACTTCCTCGACAATGTAACGATCGAGGTCGATTACCAGGTGCGCCGGCTCTCCTCGCATCCGTCGATCGTGCTCTGGTGCGGCGACAACGAGCTGGTCGGGGCGCTGACCTGGTTCGACGAATCGAGGAAGGACCGCGACCGCTATCTCGTCTCCTATGATCGCCTCAACCGCACGATCGAGCAGGCGGTGAAGAAGGCGCTTCCCGGCGCGCTCTGGTGGCCGTCGAGCCCGGCGTCAGGCTATCTCGATTTCGGCGATGCCTGGCATGCCGACGGGTCTGGCGACATGCATTACTGGTCGGTCTGGCACGAGAACAAGTCGTTCGACAATTACCGCACCGTGCGTCCACGCTTCTGCTCGGAATTCGGCTTCCAGTCCTATACGTCGCTGCCTGTGATCAAGACCTATGCCGAGGCGAAGGACATGAATGTCGCTTCCCCGGTCATGGAACTGCACCAGAAGAACGCCGGCGGCAACGAGCGCATCGCCGCAACGATGTTCCGTTATTTCCGCTTCCCCAAGGATTTTCCGAACTTCGTCTATCTCAGCCAGATCCAGCAGGGGCTGGCGATCAAGACGGCAGTGGAATACTGGCGGTCGCTCAAACCGCATTGCATGGGCACGGTCTACTGGCAGCTCAACGACACCTGGCCGGTCGCCTCCTGGTCGAGCCTCGATTATGGCGGCCGCTGGAAGGCGATGCACTATCTCGTCAAGCGCTTCTTCCAGCCGGTCGCGGTCGCGGCCATTCCTTCCGACGACGGAAAGACGATCCGCTTCTCGCTGGTCAACGACACGCTTGCCGATGTCAGCGTCGACCTTTCGATATCGCTGCTGACGACGAAGGGCGAGCGCCGGCACCTGAGAGACGTACAGGCCATATGTTCGCCGGATGCGGCCGTCACTGCCACGAGCATCGACGTTTCCGATATTCCCGAGGGAACGCTGCTTGCCTGGCACTTCACCGCCTCGAACGGCACGGGCGGCGAGGGGCACCATGTCAACGGTACCTACAAGGCGCTGGAGCTGGAACCTGCGGGGCTTGCTGTCACCCACGAATATGTCGAGGAGAATGGCTCCGTCGACATCAACGTCACCGCTAGGGGACTTGCGCTTTTCGTGATGATCGAAACCGAGACCGACGGCAAATATTCCGACAACGCCTTCGATCTTGCGGCCGGCGAGAGCCGCCGCATCACCTTTACCCCGGCGCGGCCACTTGATCGCGGCGCGCTTCCGGAGTTCCGGTTCTACGACCTGTATTCCTGCCAGTCGGCGGATTGATCTTGCAAGAATGGGCACGAGGCCCAAGGAGAACATGATGACGAAACTCAGCTACCAGCTCTATAGCGCCCGCAACTTCCAGCCCTATTCGGCGATCTTCGAAAAGCTCGGCAAATCAGGCTATGCCGAGGTCGAGGGCTTCGGCGGCATTTATGCCGATCTCGACGATGCCGGGCTGAAGAGCCTTCGCGCTGAGCTCGATAAGAATGGCCTAGTCATGGCGAGCGGCCATTTCAGCCCTGATTTTCTGGAGAAGGAAGTCGAGAAGTCGCTGAACATTGCCAAGATTCTCGGCATGGATTCGATCTATGCGCCGCATTTGGCCGCTGACCAGCGGCCCTCCGACGCCGCCGGCTGGGTCGCCTTCGGCAAGCGTCTGCAGGAGATAGCCAAGCCCTACAAGGCTGCCGGCTACGAATTCGGCTGGCACAATCATGATTTCGAATTCTTCAAGCTGCAGGACGGCTCGCGGCCGATCGAGCGTATCTTCGAAGGCGCGCCCGATATTTCCTGGGAAGCCGACATCGCCTGGGTTATCCGGGGTGGCGCCGATCCCTTCGCCTGGGTCGAGAAGCTTGGGTCCCGCATCACCGCCGTGCACGTCAAGGACATCGCGCCGGCCGGCGAAGCGAAGGACGAGGACGGCTGGGCCGATGTCGGTCATGGCAAGGTCGAGTGGGCCAGGCTGATGACGGCGTTGCGCGCCACCAAGGCCAAGCACTACGTCGTCGAACACGATAACCCGAATGACATCGACCGAAATATCAGCCGCTCGATCGCATCCTTCCAGACCTACTGAGGCTTCATCATGACCAGGCAACTTGGCGTCGGCATCATCGGATGCGGCAACATCTCCACCACCTACTTCTCGCTGGCACCGCTCTTCAAGGGGCTGAAGGTGCTGGCCTGCGCCGATATCAACGCGCAGGCGGCCGACGCGCGCGCCAAGGAATATGGCGTCAAAGCGCAGACGATCGACGAGCTTCTCGTCAATGACGAGATCGACGTTGTCGTCAACCTGACGATCCCGGATGCGCATTTCCGGGTATCGAAGGCGATCCTCGAGGCCGGAAAACACGTCTATTCCGAAAAGCCGCTGGTGCTTTCGCTCGAAGAGGGCGAGGAACTTCGCCGCATCGCCAAGGAAAGGAACCTCGCCGTCGGCTGTGCCCCCGACACGTTCCTCGGCGGCGCCCATCAGCTCGCCCGCAAGTTCATCGACGACGGCGGCATCGGCCGGGTGACCTCGGGCGCCTGCTACGTGATGAGCCCCGGCATGGAAATGTGGCATCCGAACCCGGATTTCTTCTTCCTGCCGGGCGGCGGCCCGATCCTCGATCTCGGCCCCTATTACATCGCCAACCTGATCAACCTGATCGGCCCGGTCAAACGTGTCGGCGGCATGACCTCGATGGCGACGCCGACCCGCACCATCACCAGCCAGCCGCGCAACGGTGAAATCATCCCGGTCAAGACGCCGACGACGATCCAGGCGCTGCTCGAATTCGTCAACGGCGCCACGGTGACGCTGACGGCGAGCTGGGACGTGTGGTCGCACCGCCATGCCAATATGGAACTCTATGGCACCGACGGTTCGCTCTACGTGCCGGATCCGAACTTCTTCGGCGGCACCGTCGAGGCAAGCGGCCGCGACAAGGACATCAAGCCGCTCGATGCCTGGGAGCATCCATTCGGCAAGATCAATCAGGAAAGCCCGAACGGATCGCGCGCCAATTACCGCACCGCCGGCCTTGCCGATATGGCGATGTCGCTGATCGAGGGCCGTGATGCGCGCTGCTCGCTCGACCGCACGCTGCACGGCGTCGACGTCATGACCTCGATCCTGAAATCGGGCGAAGAGGGCCGTTTCATCGACCTGACCACGACCTGCACGCAACCGGCCGCCCTCGGCATCGAAGAAGCGCAGGCGCTTTTGAAGTAGAGAGAACACGCGCCTTGGGCTTGGCGTATCGGCGCGCTTGTTACAATAGTTTCGTCAACCGCGGGCCTGTCCCACGGCTGTGCGGTTCGTGCCGATGGCTGCCCCTAACCCTCTCCCCGTAAAGACGGGAGAGGGGACGCGCCAAACGCAGCGTCCAGGTTGAGGCTGAGGAAGGCGGCGCTGCATGTCCCTTCGCCCCGTTTACGGGGAGAAGGTGGCGGCAGCCGGTGAGGGGCAGGTGTCGGCAATCTCTTGGGCCGAGACGGCCATCTAGTTATTTTATCAAGGAGACATTCAGATGAGCTGGCAACCGGCCGCAGACCGTTATTCGAAAATGAAATATAACCGCACTGGCCGTTCCGGCCTGAAGCTGCCGGCCGTCTCGCTCGGCCTTTGGCACAATTTCGGCGGCGACACGCCGCATGACCGCAAGATCGACATGTGCCGCACGGCCTTCGACCTCGGCATCACCCATTTCGACCTCGCCAACAATTACGGCCCGCCTCCTGGCAGTGCCGAGACCGCCTTCGGCGAAATCATGCGCACCGAATTCGTCGGGCTTCGCGACGAGTTGATCATCTCTTCCAAGGCCGGCTACGACATGTGGCCGGGCCCTTACGGCGAATGGGGCAGCCGCAAGTATCTGATCGCCTCCTGCGACCAGAGCTTGAAGCGGATGGGCCTCGATTATGTCGACATCTTCTATTCGCACCGCTTCGACCCGGAAACGCCACTGGAAGAAACCTGCGGCGCGCTCGATCATATCGTCCGTTCCGGCCGAGCGCTCTATGTCGGCATTTCCTCCTATAATTCGCAGCGCTCGCGCGAAGCCGCAAAGATCCTCAAGGATCTCGGCACGCCGTGCCTGATCCATCAGCCGAGCTATTCGATGCTCAATCGGTGGGTCGAGGATGACGGGCTGCTCGATACGCTGGATGAAGTCGGCATGGGCTCCATCGTCTTCTCGCCGCTTGCCCAGGGCATGCTGACGACAAAATATCTCGGTGGCATTCCGGAAGACAGCCGCGCGGCGCAGAACCACTTTCTCAAGCGCGACTACATCCGCCCCTCGATCATCGACAATATCCGCAAGCTCAACGAGATCGCCGAAAGGCGCGGCCAGACGCTGGCGCAGATGGCGATCGCCTGGGTACTGCGCGGCGGCCGTGTGACCTCGGCGCTGATCGGCGCCAGCCGCTCATCGCAGATCGTGGATTGCGTCAAGGCGCTCGACAATCTCGAATTTAGTGTCGAGGAGCTTGCTGAGATCGACGTCTATGCACGCGAGGCCAACATCAACCTCTGGGCCAAGTCCGCCCAACGCGAATAGTCATCTCAGGCCCGGAGGCAAGTCTTTCGGGCCTTTTTCTGCTATAATCTGATGTACGTACAGCAAAGCACCGCCGGTCGGAGGAGACCCTGTCATGATCCGCAATCCCATCCTGCCCGGGTTCAATCCCGATCCGTCGATCTGCCGCGTTGGCGCGGAGTATTACATCGCCACCTCGACCTTCGAATGGTACCCCGGCGTGCAGATCCACCATTCGCGTGACCTGGTGAACTGGACGCTGGTGCGCCGGCCGCTGGAGCGGAGATCGCAGCTCGACATGCGCGGCAATCCCGATAGCTGCGGCATCTGGGCGCCGTGCCTATCCTATGCCGACGGGCAGTTCTGGCTCGTCTATACCGACGTTAAGCGCTACGACGGCAATTTCAAGGATGCGCCGAACTATATCGTCACGGCACCCACGATCGAGGCCGAATGGTCCGAGCCGGTCTATGTCAATTCCTCCGGCTTCGATCCCTCGCTCTTCCACGACGATGACGGCCGCAAGTGGTTCGTCAACATGCAGTGGAACCACCGCACCGAAAGTTATGGCGGCTCGCCGAAATCGCCGGCTTTCGACGGCATCTTGCTGCAGGAATGGGATCCGGCGATAAAGGCGCTGAAGGGTCCGATCAAGAACATCTTCGCCGGCAGCCCGCTCGGCCTCGTCGAAGGCCCGCATCTCTTCAAGCGCAACGGTTGGTATTACCTGACGACCGCCGAGGGCGGCACCGGCTACGACCATGCTGTCACCATGGCGCGGTCGCGTGATATCGACGGACCCTATGAGATGCATCCGAACATGCATCTCATCACCTCCAAGGATCATCCGGGTGCGGTGCTGCAGCGGGCAGGGCACGGCCAATATGTCGAGACGCCGGAGGGGGAGGCCTATCACACCCATCTCTGCGGCCGGCCGCTGCCACCGAAACGGCGCTGTACGCTGGGGCGCGAAACGTCCTTACAGAAATGCGTCTGGCGCGACGATGACTGGCTCTATCTTGAAAACGGCACCTCAGTGCCCGATGTCGATGTGCCGGGTCTCTTTGGCGCGGTGCCGGTGGAAAAGCCGATGCGGAGCGAATACAGCTTCGATGGCGGCACGCTGCCCGCCGATTTCCAATGGCTACGCACGCCAGAGCCCGCGCGCATCTTCAACCTGACGGATCGTCCCGGCCATCTGCGCCTGATTGCGCGCGAAAGCATTGGCTCCTGGTTCGAACAGTCGCTGGTTGCCCGCCGCCAGGAGCATCACAGTTTCCGTGCCGAGACCGTGGTCGAATTCTCGCCCGACACCTACCAGCAGGTGGCGGGGCTGACGCATTACTACAACCGCCACAAATTCCACGCCGTCGCCGTGACGCTGCACGAGACACTCGGCCGCTGCGTGACGATCCTCTCCTGCAACGGCGACTACCCGAACGGACGCCTGAGTTTTCCCGCAGAAAGCGGCGTGGCGATTGCCGCTGAGGGCCGTGTCCAGCTCGCCATGGAAATCCGGGAGAACGAGCTGCAATTCTTCTGGCAGACCGAAGGCAAGGGCGCCTGGCAACCGATCGGCCCGGTCCTCGATGCCGGCGTGATCTCAGACGAGGGCGGACGCGGCGAACACGGCTCCTTCACCGGCGCCTTCGCCGGCGTGTTTGCCTTCGATACGTCAGGCCGGGCGAAGGCTGCGGATTTCGACTGGTTCAATTACGACGAGCTGTGAGGGATACCCTTGGTCCCTTTCATCCGCAGCGAGCCACGGAAAGAGCGAGGTGCGGAAGGGACGAAAAAAAGAAGCCGGCACAGGGCCGGCTAAGACGAACGCGGCTGAACAGGGGATACTGGCCGGTTCCAAGCACTTCGTGACTGAACAATAACTTTCACTACAAGCCGAGGCAGCAAAAAAGGGGCGCAACGAGAACACCCGAGACGGCTCCGCAAAGGGGTGGGCGGCGGGGCGGATACCGGTGCTGGCCTCGGTTCTCTTATCGGGCACGAATATCACCGGATGATGACATCTGAAACCAGCTGCCGCCTTTCTTTTCGCCGGTGAGGTTGGCTTCCTTGGGAAGACCCGATGCCGGCTATCTCACCTGCGTCAGTGGGTCGCCTACGCCATTGGGCCAACTGTGTTGGCAGCACGCGAATGCAGTGTTCATGCGCTTAAGGATGTTAAAGCGTTACAAAGGGACTATATAGCGGGCCGAAGTAACTTCCGAGAATCCGCAAGAGTCCCGCATGGCCCCCATCATTTCCGTTCAGAACCTCACCAAGACCTACGCCAATGGGTTCGAGGCCCTGAAGGGCATCAATCTCGACGTCGAAAAGGGTGAGATTCTGGCGCTGCTCGGGCCGAACGGCGCGGGCAAGACGACGCTGATCTCGATCATCTGCGGCATCGCCAATCCGAGCGGCGGCCGGGTGCTGGTCGCCGGCCACGACGTCGTGAAGGATTTCCGCGCCACCCGCGGGATGATCGGGCTGGTGCCGCAGGAGCTGACCACTGATCAGTTCGAAACGGTGTTCAATACGGTGAGCTTTTCGCGCGGTCTGCACGGCAAGAAAGCCAATCCTGCCCATATCGAGAAGGTGCTGCGCGCGCTCTCGCTCTGGGACAAGAAGGACAATATGCTGCGCCAGCTCTCAGGCGGCATGAAGCGGCGGGTGCTGATCGCTAAGGCGCTATCCCATGAGCCGGATATTCTTTTCCTCGACGAGCCGACCGCCGGCGTCGACGTGACGCTGCGCAAGGACATGTGGCATGTCGTCGAAGAGCTTCGGGCCTCCGGCGTCACCATTATCCTGACCACCCATTATATCGAAGAGGCCGAGGAAATCGCTGACCGCGTCGGCGTCATCAATGGCGGCGAATTGCTGCTCGTGGAGGACAAGGCGGCGCTGATGGCCAAGCTCGGCCGCAAGCAGCTCATCCTCGATCTCACCGAACCGCTCAACCGGCTGCCGGATTGTTTTGCCGGCAATGGACTGACGCTGGAAGCAGACGGCAACCGGCTGACCTATGATTTCGACACCGACGACGAGCAGGAAAGCATTGCGGCTCTGCTGACCCGGCTCGGCGAGAACAATATCCATTTCAAGGATCTCTCGACGCGGCAAAGCTCGCTCGAGGACATCTTCGTGGCGCTGGTGGGAGCGAGCAAATGAACATCGAGGCCGTCAAATCCATCTATTTCTTCGAGATGGCGCGCACGCGCCGCACGCTGCTGCAGAGCGTCATCTCGCCCGTGATCTCAACCTCCCTCTATTTCATCGTCTTCGGTGCCGCTGTGGGATCACGCATTCAGGAGGTGGAGGGCGTGTCCTACGGCGCCTTCATCACGCCCGGCCTGATCATGCTGACGCTGCTTGGCCAGTGCATCAGCAACGGCTCCTTCGGCATCTATTTCCCTAAATTCACCGGCACGATCTACGAGGTGCTTTCGGCGCCGGTGGCGATGACTGAGATCCTGCTCGGTTATGTCGGGGCTGCGGCGACCAAGGGCATGATCATCGGCTTCATCATTCTCCTGACTGCCAATCTCTTCGTCGACGTCAGGATCGAGCATCCCTTCATGATGATCCTATTTTTCTTGTTGACGGCGATCACCTTCAGCCTGTTCGGCTTCATGATTGGCATCTGGGCCGGTAATTTCGAGCAGCTGAACCTCATTCCCATGCTAGTCGTGCCGCCGCTGACCTTCCTCGGCGGGAGCTTCTATTCCGTCAGCATGCTGCCGCCGTTCTGGCAGGCGGTCAGCCACCTCAACCCGGTGCTCTATCTCGTCAGCGGCTTCCGCTGGAGTTTTTACGGGATCGCCGATGTCAATCCGGCGATCAGCCTGGCGATGATCACGGTGTTCCTGGTGATCTGCCTGGGAACGCTCGCCTGGATCTTCAAGACCGGCTACCGGCTGCGGAACTGAGCCGGCCCTGAAGAACGCCGCAATTTCAACATGAAAGATTGCTCAGCAAGACGTCATCGGTCATGGGGCAATCAATGGTCAGCAGCAATGTGCTTGGATGTCTCGCAATCGCCTCCATCCATTGCCTAGCCCCGCAGCAAAGTCTGTCGCAGGAGGCCGCCCACCCCATCAAGGTTACCTTTGCTGTGGTGGTCGAGGGAAAGGAGCCTTTTTCTGCCGAGGTGTCATGCCTTCCAGATAGCCCCTGCCACCTCGCCGACCAGACCGATCCCAGCATCGAACTCACCATCACGTTGTATACGGGCTCAGGAGCGCATGGTGAATTGGGCATCTATTGCTCCCCCAATCCTTGCTCCTTTCAGAACTCGCGATCGCGAATCGATTTCTCCGGTCGGCGAGCGACTGTCGATATTTTGTCCGGTGAGGCTGACTCCGGTATCACGACTCTGCTGGTTGTGAGGCGACGCCCGAGGATCGGTGAAGTCCTCATCTCTTACTGATTCCGCTCAGGCGCTGCTGACGAGCAACGCGCCCGATATGATGAGCAGCGTGCCGGCGACGAGCTTCATTATGTCGAGCTCGGAGGCTTCGCCGAGAAAGACGGCGCCGATTGCCAGTGTCACTAGCACGTTGCAGCTCCAGATTGGGGCGAGTTTCGAGACGGGGACACCATAAGTGAAAAGCGCAAAGCTGATGAGGCCGGTGCCGACGGCAAAGCAGGCGCCGGCGATGGCGGCAAAACCCAGACCTTCGGCGGTCCAGGGGGCAGGGCGCCAGATCAGGGCGGCGATCAGGCCGGCGAGCGCGCAGGCAGCGCCGAAGGCGATCAGATAGACGGCGGAGCCGGTGGCTGACGTGGCGCTCTGCTTCTGGAAGATCGCGGTGATGCCCCAGAACAGGGCAGGCAGAACGCCGCCGATAACGATCGGCCAGAGTGAATTCATCGCGAAGCTCCTGTCGCACCCATGGGTCAAGGCCTCGGCTCGGGCAAAGGCCGGTCGAACATGCGGTGCCACCAGACTACAGCGCCGCGCGTCTCTTCAGACGCGCAAAGGACGCTGTAGCACTTTGAATTGTTGCATAATTCCTTAAATCGATTCCGATTTAAGGAATTATGCGGCAGGAGTTTCTTTTTGCTCTTTGTGGTCTTGTTGTTCTTCCGCTCAAGCTGCCAGATCCGGTCGTCGCCGTAAAACGGCGGAGCCGCAATTAGTCGCGCATGCGGAGTTCGTCGGTCTGCATCTGCAGCGAGCCCAGCGTTTCCAGGAAGCTCATGCCGAGCAGGCTCTGGTCGAGCCGGCCGTCTTCGGAGACGCTGGCTGCGACATTGTTGCGGACGATCGGGCCGATCGCCACCTGGTCGAGGGTGACGGGTGCCGCCCGGCCGCGGCCGTTGGCGGTCATGACGGTCATGGAATAGGTGAGGCGGGAGAGATCGATGCCGATCCGTTCGGCATCTTCGCGCGACAGCGCCACCATGCTGGCGCCAGTATCGACGAGCATCTCGATCGTCTGGCCGTTGACCGCAACATCGGCTTGGAAATGGCCATTCAGCAGCTTGTGCAGAATGATTTCCTGGCCGCCCTCGCTTGTCGTGACGACAACGGCACGGCCGGGAACGAGGCCGGCGAGCAGCCTGTTGCCGACGCCGAGTGCTTCCTGTCGATAGAGATAGGCGGTCACAAGTGCCAGGATGATGACCAGCCAGATCATCATATGTCGCATCGTTTCGCCGACGCTGCGCCGGCTCGCCCAGATGCCGGCCGACAGCATCAGCGCGATCGGCAGCAGGTAGACGACACGGCCGAAGTCATCACTCTGCAGGCCGAGGATGCGGCTGTTGTCATTGTTGACGATCAGCACGGCAAGGCCGATGCCGATTACGACGAGGAAGACAGTCAAGCGAATCATAAAGGCCGCTCCGGCCCGGCGACGAGGCTTGATTTCACATGGTTCGACACCGTGGCGGAACCTGCAAGCCTTGCCGGCAGCAGTGCCATAATCTGTCTTCGCTCGGTGTCGGAGTAGCTCACCCAGCTGCCGATTTCCTGAAGAGTCCGGCCGCATCCGGCGCAAAATCCGGTGGCTGAAACGAGGGAGCAGAGGTGAATGCAGGGTGTTTGCATGAAGGATATATCGGAGTTTCAAAGAGCGGTGGCAAGGGCGCAAAGAGTGGCGATCTCGCAAATCTGCTGCGTCGCGCCCAGCGTATCGCCGGTGTGGCCGGCAAGCTTGCGGCGGATGAAAGCGGTAAAGGCAACACCTGCGATACCGGTGGCGAGCAGGCTTGCGATGAGCGGCCGCAGGCCGAAAGCCGGCCAGATCAGAAGCGCTGCGACGAGGCCGGCTGAGGCGAGCGCAAACTGCATCGCCGCCTCGTCCGGCTGGCCGGTCGAGGCGGCTACGCCATCGGCCTTTGCCGGCGGCAGCCGTTGCCAGTGCCAGGCAATGGCGCCGCGACTGAGTGCCGCGACGGCGGGAATGGCAAGGGCGGCAGCGAGCGGCGAGGAATGGCCGGCGATAGCGGCAAGCGCGGCTGCGCGGATCGCGAAGGAGAGGATCAGCGCTATCGCGCCATAGGTGCCGATCCGGCTGTCCTTCATGATGAGGTGGCTCTGCTCGCGGCTCTTGCCGCCGCCAATGCCATCGGCCGTATCGGCCAGCCCGTCCTCGTGCAGCGCCCCGGTGACGATGACCTGAACGGAAAGCGCGATCAGGGCCGCCATCAGCGGATCGGCACGCAGCCCCAAAAGCAGGAAGAGGGCGAGTGCGGGGACGAAGCCGATGACGATGCCTGCGAGGGGAAAGGCGCGCACCAGCCGACCAAGCCTGCCGTCATAGCCTCTGAACAGCGATTGCGGCAGGGGAATGCGGCTGAGGAAGGCGACGGCGCGGGCGGTATCGACCGCATGATCCTTGATCTTCATTCTACTTCGTTCCGCCCGGAGGTCTCGGCTTATGGTCGCGGCGGCGCTTTTAGAGTTGTTCGCCTCGTCCGCCCGCTTTAAGAGAGTTGCCACCCGCAAGGAAGCTGATTTGCGTGGAAAAAACAAGAATACCCGGATTCATAGGAAAACCGCACAAATGAGCGTCTCAGGCCTGCCGTTCGACGATTTCCGTACCCTGCTCCGCGACTTGCCGGGGCCGGATGCCCGCGCGCTGGTGGCTGCCCGCGAACGCGACGCGCAACTGACCAAGCCGCCGGGCGCGCTCGGACGGCTCGAGGAGATTGCCTTCTGGCTTGCCGCCTGGACGGGCCGCACTCCCGCCGTCAATCGGCCGCTGGTGGCGATCTTCGCCGGCAATCACGGTGTCACCAAACAGGGCATCACGCCCTTTCCGCCCACGGTGACGCAACAGATGGTCGAGAACTTCGCGGCCGGCGGTGCTGCGATCAACCAGATCTGTGTTGCCTATGATCTCGGGCTGAAGGTCTTCGACCTGGCGCTCGATTATCCCACCGGCGACATTACCGAAGAAGCCGCGCTTTCCGAGCGCGATTGCGCCGCGACAATGGCCTTCGGCATGGAGGCGATCGCCGGCGGCACCGACCTGCTCTGCATCGGCGAGATGGGCATCGGCAATACGACGATTGCGGCGGCGATCAACTATGCGCTCTACGGCGGCTCGGCGCGTGACTGGGTTGGACCCGGCACCGGTTCGGAAGGCGAGATGCTGGAGCGCAAGATCGCGGCGGTGGAAAAGGCGGTGGCGTTGCATGGCGACCATCTCGACGATCCGCTCGAGATCATGCGCCGGCTTGGCGGCCGCGAGATCGCGGCGATGGCCGGCGCCATCCTTGCTGCGCGCATGGAGCGCATTCCGGTGCTGATCGACGGTTATGTCGCGACCGCAGCAGCGGCGATCCTCAAAGCCGCCAATCCGTCGGCACTCGATCATTGCCTGATCGGCCATGTCTCCGGCGAGCCCGGACATCTGCGCTCGATCGAGATGCTCGGCAAGACGCCGCTTCTGGCGCTCGGCATGCGGCTCGGCGAAGGCACCGGTGCGGCGCTTGCCGCCGGTATCGTCAAGGCGGCTGCCGCCTGTCATACCGGCATGGCGACCTTCGCCCAGGCAGGTGTGTCGAATAAGCATTAAGACCGCGGTAGGCGCCGCCGATCCGCACGCGTTCGCTTGCGCGCATCAAGTGGATTCGGTATTTGCGTATTCGCTCATCAAAGGAGGAGACGGCAAAGCCTCTCCCGGTCTGTGATGCAACGGGAAGAGGAGAGGGCATCTTGACGAAGCCTGCGGTGACGAAAGAGACCGGACTTCGGCATTTCATCGCCGCCGCCAGCTATTCCTGGGCGGGCTTCCTGCGGGTGCTGAAAGAGGCGGCCTTCCGCCAGGAACTCGGTTTCTTCGTCGTTTCGATCGCGGCGCTGGCGCTGGTGGGAGCGACTGCGGGCGAGATCGTCGTCGCGGTACTTCTGTTTCTCGGGCTCTTTTCGATGGAGGCGATGAATACCGCCGTTGAAGAGGTGATCGACCGGATTTCGCCGGAGATTTCAATCGTCGGCAAACATGCCAAGGATCTCGGCTCCTTCGCGGTGACTTGCATGATCGCCGCCTGCTGCCTCTATCTCGGCTTCGTCCTCAGCAAGCACCTGTTCTTTGGATCCGGATGATTTCACGCTGGATCGGCCCGAAGTCATGCGGATCCAAGTCTAAAAATTGGAGCATGATGTTGCCCGAAAACCGCTCACACTTTTCGGCATCATGCTTCAGCTGAATCAGGCAAAACTCTTGCGCTTGCGCGCGACGGCCTGGGCCTCCTCGACGGCCGGCAGGCTCTGGAGCACGCGCTTGGCGGGCAGGATGGCGATAACTTCGGTGCCTTCGCGTAGCTTCGATTTCAGCAGGAACTGTCCGTCATGCTTGGCAAGGATCGCCTGGACGATCGGCAGGCCGAGGCCTGTACCCTGTTCGGCGCTCTTGATGGCGATCGAGCCCTGGCCAAAGGCCGACAGGACGACGGGAATCTCTTCTTCCGGAATACCGGGGCCGTTGTCCTTGATCGAGATGTACTGTCCGCCGCCAGCTGTCCAGCCGACCTTGACGTGGATCTCGCCACCCTGCGGCGTGAACTTGACCGCATTGGAGAGAAGGTTGAGCACCACCTGGCGCATCGACTTCTCATCCGCCCAGATGGCCGGCAGCTGCCGCTCGAACTGGTCCGAAATGGCAATGTTCTTGGCGCGGGCGCGCAGCTGGACCATGCCGATGCAATCTTCGGTGATATCGAGCAGCGAAATCGCCTCTTCGCTCAGTTCGTATTTGCCAGCCTCGATGCGCGACAGGTCGAGGATCTCGTTGATGAGATCGAGCAAATGCTGACCGGAGCGGTGGATATCGCCGGCATATTCCTTGTAGGTCGGATTGGCGAGCGGTCCCATGACTTCGGCCGACATCACCTCGGAAAAGCCGAGGATGGCGTTGAGCGGAGTCCTGAGCTCGTGCGACATCGAGGCAAGGAAGCGCGACTTGGCGAGGTTTGCCTCTTCGGCGCGGCGGCGAGCCTCGTCCGACATCGATTTCGCCACTTCCAGCTCGGCGATCAGGTCGTCCTTCTCCGACTGGTAGGAGAGAATCCTGAGGTTCGACTTGAAGAGCCGGTCGCTGATATAATTGAAGAAGACGAGGGTGGTGGTGAAGGCCCCCGTCAGGCTGATTTCAAGGAGGTCACGTGACAGGCCGCTCTTGGCGGCGAGTGCCAGGACCGCAGGTGAAAAGGCGGCCAGCACGGCCGGCGTCAGCATGAAGTTCGACATCGCCGTGACGGAGAGCGCAATCAGCAGCGTCGCGCCCTTATAAAGAATGAAGCTCGACGGCTCGCAGGCATCGCAGCCCTGCAGCGCAAAGACGGCCCAGCAGCAGCCGAGGAGGAACTGACCGGAGAGCAGCAGCCGGCGCCATTTGCGGGCGCTCTCGGAGGTAATCTCCTGCCGGCGCGCGCGCCTTGCGAGCAGGATGTTGCCGGCGTGACAGGTGAGCGTCAGCAACGCCCAGAAGAGCAATTGCGTGTTCTGGGTGAAATAGACGCCGAGCGCGGTGATGATGACGACGAAGAGGGGCATGATCGTCGCGCTCTGCAGCACCGACGCCACATACATTTTGAGCACGTCAAGATCGAAGGAGGAATTGGACGCGTGACCGGACTGAAGACGTTCGCGCGTCTGCCGCACGGCCTTGGAAACGGCCTTGTTGCGGTGGCTGCGCGACCTGTCGACGATGATCTTGTCGGTCGATGTGCTTACGCCGGTACTCATGTGCACGTTGAAACTTCATCCCAGGGTGGATAAGAGCTTAACCGACAATTCTTAAGAAGATGTTTGCCATCTTTGCCAAGGATTTGTTTTTTAAGGAGGCGAAAGCGTGACACGGGGCCTGCGCCTGATTCGCGACGGCGTGACCGCTTTTGCCCTGCTGGCGCTCGTGGCGCTGATCGCCGCCAAGCTCAACGATGCAGCAAAAATCGAGCACGCCGGCGCCTTTCATGCTGCCGACGGTGACAGTTTGACATTGGGAGCCGAACGTTTGCGCCTCGAGGGCATCGATGCGCCGGAGCTCAACCAGAGCTGCGAGCGGGCGGGGAAAGCCTGGGCCTGCGGGCGCGCGGCGCGCGAGGCGCTGCAGGACATGGTGCTGGCATCGGGAACACTTTGTCAGGGCAACCGGCGTGACCGCTACGACAGGCTGCTCGTCATCTGCCGGAGCGGGGCAGGCGGTGACATCAATGCCGCCATGGTGCGGCGGGGCATGGCCATTTCCTATGGCGATTATGGCAAAGAGGAGGCCGAGGCGAGGGCTCAGAAGACAGGCCTCTGGGCCGGAACTTTCGAGCGGCCGCGCGACGTGCGCAATCATGCGCTCCAGAGGTCGGGTTTCGACGGCGCCCTGCGTTCCATCGCGCAGATCGTCGGATGGGAGTAAAGTCATGACCGACGAAGCCATGCTGGAGACGCTCCGGCGGGAGATCGCCTCCTGTCGGATCTGTCGTGACACGCCGGCGAAAGGCCCCGAACACCGGCTGCCGCACGAGCCGCGGCCGGTGGCGGTGATCTCGTCGAGCGCGCGCATCCTGATCGCCGGGCAGGCGCCGGGGCTTCGGGTGCATGAAAGCGGGCTGCCATTCGACGATGCCTCGGGCGACCGGTTGCGGTCATGGCTTGGCGTTGACAGGGCAAGCTTCTACGACCGCGGCCGATTCGCCATCGTGCCCATGGGCTTCTGCTTTCCTGGCTATGACGATAAGGGCGCCGATCTGCCGCCGCGGCGCGAATGTGCGCCGTTCTGGCGGCAAAGGGTGATCTCAGCCATGCCGCAAATCGAACTGGTGCTGGTCATCGGCCAATATGCGCAGGCCTGGCATATGGCCGGTGAAAAGCGGGACAATATGACCGAGACGGTGCGGGCATGGCGTGACTGTCTTCTGTCCAACCGATCGCCGGCCGTGCTGCCGCTGCCGCATCCGAGCTGGCGCAACAGCGGCTGGCTGAAGCGCAATCCCTGGTTCGAGAAGGAATTGCTCCCGGTCTTGCAGGAACGGACGAAAACGCTGCTTTCCTGAAACAAAATTCTTTTAGTTGCGCGGAATCGAGTTATACAAAGAAAATAATTCGAAAGGACTGTTGTGCGCATGGACCGCCTCGACCGAAAAATACTGCGTCTTCTGCAAGAAGATTCGACACTTGCCGTTGCCGATCTCGCCAAGAAAGTGGGTCTCTCGACGACGCCATGCTGGCGGCGCATCCAGAAGATGGAAGAAGACGGCGTCATCAAGCGCCGAGTCGCCATCCTCGATCCGGAGAAGGTCAACACCAAGGTCACCGTCTTCGTGTCGATTCGCACTGCCACCCATTCGATCGAATGGCTGCGCCGCTTTTCCGAGGTGGTCGCCGAATTCCCCGAAGTGGTCGAATTCTACCGGATGAGTGGTGATGTTGATTATCTCTTGCGAGTCGTCGTGCCCGATATTGCCGCCTATGACGCCTTTTATAAGCGGATGATCGCCAAGATCGAGATTCGCGACGTTTCCTCCGCCTTTGCGATGGAGCAGATCAAGTATTCGACACAGCTGCCGCTCGACTACATGATTCTCGATAATGCCAAATCCAACGAGGATTGAGGTCAAGCCTGCGGCCGTGACCGCACGCGACACTGCAAAGTCCAGCGCGGCCTCATGCTAGGCGTGAGTCTGCGACCTCGGATATGCCCGTTGGAGGCGACTTGTGACATCCTGGCCGCACGTGGGAATGCCAGTTAGCAAGGCCGAGTTTAGATATGTGCGGTCCCCCGACTGAAAAAAAGCCTCAAAAATAGCGAAAAAACGCTCAAATCGAACCAAATTCCTGGAAAAATGAATAGCCTGGTAAGGATTCTGGGGTTATGGTCGATGAAACCAGTGGGCGATATGTCATAATTTTGTCTCATTGGTATCGAATTCAGAACACTATGTTCTAAACCGCCACCTTGTTTGTGCTTGTTAGCCGGCGGTAGAGTTTATGCGCTTCACCAGTATGTTCGACGGGGTCGGACGGTGGAGAATTTGACAATGGGTGTAGCGTGTGCGGCTTGCGATGGAGGATCTCCGTCGCGGAGCCGTTTTGCATGTTTTTCGTATAAATATTTGAAATTGTTGTATAAAAATCACGTTGCCGGGGAAAGTAGCCCGTGAGAACCCATCTGGCGTATATCGACAATTGCTTGATAGAGCCTTGTATGTGATGACGGTTTGGCGGTTCGATCGATCCGCACGCCGAGATGGCTGTTCAAACTGGGCCGGCTTCAAATCGACTACCCGATCTGAAGCCAGCCCCGATCGACAAAGGAATGGATTGGTAAATGAACATCAGAATGGTTTTGCTTGCATCAGCAGCAGCATTTGCTGCATCGACGCCGGTTCTTGCAGCTGACGCTATTGTTGCTGCTGAGCCGGAACCGGTTGAATATGTTCGCGTCTGCGACGCTTACGGCACCGGCTACTTCTACATCCCGGGCACCGAAACCTGCCTCAAGATCGAAGGCTACATCCGTTTCCAGGTCAACGTTGGCGAAGATGTCGGCGGCGATTCGGACTGGGATGCCGTCACCCGCGGTCAGGTTCAGTTCACGGCCAAGAGCGACACCGAGTATGGTCCGCTGACCGGCGTCATCGTCATGCAGTTCAATGCTGACAATGCCACCGATCAGGACGCCATCCTCGACTCCGCTTACCTCGACGTCGCGGGCTTCCGCGCCGGTCTGTTCTACAGCTGGTGGGACGATGGTCTCTCTGGCGAAACCGACGACATCGGTTCGGTCGTAACGCTCCACAACTCGATCCGCTATCAGTATGAAAGCGGCACCTTCTACGCCGGCCTCAGTGTCGATGAACTGGAAGACGGCGTTTACCAGGGTACCTTTACTCCCGGCGTCATTCCCGGCACCACCGTCTTTACTGCGGACGATGGTCCGAACAATGTCGGCGTTGCCTTCGGCGTTGGCGGCACTGCCGGCGCATTCAGCTACCAGGTCACTGGCGGCTGGGACTTCGACAACGAAGACGGCGCTATCCGTGCAATGGGTACGGTTGACATCGGTCCCGGTACGCTCGGCCTCGCCGCCGTTTACTCTTCCGGCCCGAACTCCTACTACTCCTCAGCTGAATGGGCTATCGCTGCCGAATACGCTATCAAGGCAACCGACAAGCTCAAGATCACCCCGGGCGTTCAGTACTACGGCAACTACTTCGGCGGTGGCACGGAAGTTCCGGAAGGCTTCGGCGGTCTCGGCGATGCTTGGAAGGCTGGTCTGACGGTTGATTACCAGATCGTCGAAAACTTCTACGCCAAGGCTTCGGTTCAGTGGCTCGATCCGCAAGATGGCGACGACACCACGACGGGCTACTTCCGTCTGCAGCGTGCGTTCTAATCCACTTGGTGGATATGCTCCCGGTCTTCGGACCGGGAGCACTTAAATCAGTTTCTGATCCGAGTGACCTCCGATCAGCTACGGGGACGGGTCCGGTCTTCCCTGCCGGACCGTCCTTGCAGCGTTTTTGACGCACAGTCTTCAAGGCAGTCTTTCTGGATCGTCTTTTCAGGTGAGCCGAACAGGTACGTTTTGTATCGTATGTCGGCATTTTGTTAGCCTCGGCTATTGAGGCACCCCCGTTTTCAATTTTTCAAGCGAGCTGGATCGGCCGAGATATTGCCGTGCGGACGGCTGTCGATTGACTTCGTCTGCATCGGCTAGCTTGCCGCAACGGGTCGTGAAAAGAAAATCCAATGCCGACAATGTGATTACAGCTTTTTGGGAGAGAGGATACAACCTTTGCTGGGGGCTGGCATTCATTCACACTCTCGGATAGCTTGTTCTTATGGACGATCTCAACGACTACTATTATTTCGCCGCTGTCGTCTCCAGCGGCGGTTTCGCTTCTGCAAGTCGCGATCTCAAAATACCACGTTCGAAACTCAGCAGGCGGGTCAGCCGTCTCGAGGATGGGCTTGGCGCAAGGCTTATAGAACGCTCGACGCGTCACTTCCGGGTGACAGAGATCGGTCAAGCTTTTTACGAAAGATGCCAGACCATCCTGCAAGAGGCCGACCGCGCCAAGTCGATCGTCACCGAGGCCCAATCCGATCCACAGGGCGTGGTGCGGATGGGGTGCCCGCTCGCTCTCGTCGACATCTCGGTCGGGGGCATCCTGCCTGAATTCCTGGAACGTTACCCGAAGATCAAGCTGCAGATCATCGGCTCCGACCGGCGCGCCGACCTCATCAACGAACGGATCGATCTCGAGGTGAGGGCGACCAACGAGCCGGAGACGCAGACGAGCCTGACGATGCGCAAGCTCGACCGGGCGCGACGTATCCTGGTCGCAAGTCCCTCGCTCGTCGAGCGTACCGGCAGTTTGAATTGCGTTGACGAGCTCGCCGACCTTCCGACGCTGGCAATGACGTCATGGGTGTCGTTCCACACCTGGGAACTGGTCGGTCCGAATGACGCCAAACAGGTGATTCGTCATCAGCCGCGGCTCACCTGCCGCAGCATGACCGCCATCCTCGACGCGGCCCGGGCCGGTCTCGGCTTCGGGCTTCTGCTCGAAAGCGCCTGCGGGGCCGATCTCCAGGCTGGCAAGCTGGTGCGGGTGCTGCCGGAATGGCAGTCGGAGGAGAGCCAATTCTACATCGTTTTCACGACGGCCAAGGGCATGCCGCCGGCGGTGCGGGTGCTGATCGATTTCCTGGTCGAGAAATCCAGGCAGCATTGACGAAGAGGCTTCAGCCTGAAGCGCGTCGCAATCTTTCAGAATCGCTCCTTGCACTTTGGGGCTTTATTTTCCGTATGTCGTCATCGCAAAACGCTGCACAGTTTTGCGCGACATAGTTTGGGAGCCGATCGGCCTTATCTCAACCGTGCCAGCAGCTTTTCGCCGGCCAGCTCCCTGACGGCATCCTTGCCGATCCAGCGGGCAGTTTTATCAGGGCTTTCCGCCAGGGCCCTTGCGAGTGCCAGCGCCGGCGCATGGCAGGCCAGATTGCGCTTGCCGACATTGCGCAGCGCCCAATTCACCGCTTTGCGCACGAAGTTTCGGGGGTCGCCGGAATGAGCCTTGATCAGCGGCAGCCAGGCAAGAATGGTGGCGTCGGGGTCCTTTTTCCGGTGGACGGCACCGCCGGCAATCATGGCGAAGGCTGTGCGTCGGACGAATTCGCGCTCGTCGGCAGCGAATTCCCAGATGAGCTCGTCCAACCGGGCCTCGACGAAGAGATCGGCGGCGCAATCGACGATCTCCCAGGAGTTGAAATCATCGGCCCAATTTTGGGCTTCTTCCGTCGTCAACCGCTTCGGCTCGGCTGTGTAGAGGGCAAGCAGGCGGGCTTCGCGGATGTCGCTTCGCCAGAGCTGCATTGCCCTGGCGTGATCCTTCTTCGCCACTCTGGCGACCGCCTTGATATCGGGATTGGAGATCCCGAGGGCGCGATCGGTGACGATGCCGAAGCGCGCCATGCCGGCAACATTCTCCTCCGAGCGCAGCGTTTCGAGATGCGCGATCAATTCGGCCGCATCGGAGGAGGGGCCGATCATTTCTCCAGGCGGGCAAGCAGCGAGGATGTGTCCCAGCGATTGCCGCCCATCGCCTGCACGTCGCCATAGAACTGGTCGACGACGGCCGTGACCGGCAGTTTGGCGCCGTTGCGGCGGGCTTCGGTGAGCACGATGCCGAGATCCTTGCGCATCCAGTCGACCGCGAAGCCGAAGTCGTATTTGCCTGCGTTCATGGTCTTGTGGCGGTTTTCCATCTGCCAGGAGCCGGCTGCACCCTTGGAGATCACCTCGACCACCTTTTCAATATCGAGGCCGGCGCGCTTGCCGAAATGCAGCGCTTCGGCAAGTCCCTGGACGAGGCCGGCGATGCAGATCTGGTTGACCATCTTGGTCAACTGGCCCGAGCCTGCCGGCCCCATCAGACCAACCATGCGGGCATAGGCGTCGATGACAGGCCTGGCGCGTTCGAAGACGGCCTCGTCGCCGCCGCACATGACGGTCAGGACGCCGTTTTCAGCGCCGGCCTGGCCGCCGGAGACGGGTGCGTCGATGAAATCGACACCTTTTTCCTTTGCCGCGGCATAAAGTTCGCGGGCGACTTCAGCGCTGGCGGTGGTGTTGTCGATCAGCACCGAACCGGGCTTCATGCCGTGTAAGGCGCCGTTCTCGCCCAATGTCACCGATCGGAGATCTTCGTCGTTGCCGACGCAGACGAAGACGAAATCGGCGCCAGCGGCGGCCTCGGCCGGAGTAGGGGCCGATTTGCCGGAGAATTTCTCGGCCCAGGCGGCGGCTTTTGCCGGCGTGCGGTTATAGACGGTGACATCGTGGCCGCCTTTCGTCTTCAAATGCCCCGCCATGGGGAAACCCATGACGCCGAGACCGATGAACGCGACTTTTGCCATATGTCCTATCCTTTTCCTCAAGTGCAGGCCCGAGGATTAACCGAAACGGCGGGAGCAGAAAAGCCCGTGAAGACGGACTTCCTTCCGATTGACGCATATGAGGCTGGCTACCGTTCGGCCGAGCCCTAGATTGGAGGGAGGGCATTATGTTCCGGGGGTGACATGAGCGAAATTCCGACGATCAAGCCGCGGCGCAATGGCCGCAACGGAATGCAGGCGATGCTTATTCCATCGCAGCAGATGGTCGCAGAGCAGATTCGATCGGCACCGGAAGGTGTCCTCACCGAAGTCGGCGTTCTCCGCCGCCGTCTTGCCGCTCAATATGGGGCGGACGCCTGTTGTCCGGTGACCGTGCAGCGTCATTTGCGTGCGATCGCCGAGCTGTCCTTCGGCGCGCTGGAGAAGGGCGAGCCGGTTTCGACCGTTACGCCCTATTGGCGCATGATCGATCCCGCAAGCCTGCTTGCGAAGCGTCTTGCCGGCGGCCCCACCTTCATCCGCGAGCGGCTGGCCGCGGAAGCTCGGGAGTGAGCCGGGATAGTAGGCAGCATAGGGGACGCGCGAAAAAATTCCGCTCACGGGCGATTTCCGGGCCGCAAAATTTCAGCAAAAGCGGAATCTTGCAAATAAAATTGTCGATATAAATTATAGATTTCATCATCATGGGATTCATCACTGACAGGATCGACCAGCCGAAAACGGGCCCGGCACCATCAAAAAGGGGAAAGTCATGATTTCACGTCGACAAACGCTCGGGCTTTTCGCAGCCGCTGCGGCCACGGCAATCCTGCCGGCTGTCCGGCCGGCACGCGCTGCCGCCAGCGAATTCCGCATCGGCTGGCAGAAGAACGGTGTGCTGGCGCTCGCCAAGCGTCGCAGCGCACTTGAAAAGCGGCTTGCCGATCACGGCATCACCGTCAGCTGGTCGGAATTCACCTCCGGCCCGCCGCTTCTCGAAGCGCTGGGCGCCGGTGCTCTCGATTTCGGCGCGACCGGCGATGTGCCGCCGCTCTTTGCCCAGGCGGCCGGCGGGCAGCTCTATTATGTCGGTCTCTACAAGGGCAGCCCGGCAGCCTCGGCTATCCTCGTGCGCAAGGATTCGTCCATCAAGACGCTTGAAGACCTCAAGGGTAAAATGGTCGCTTTCAAGCGCGGCTCCAGCGCGCATAATGTAACCGTCAAGGTTTTGCGCAAGGCAGGCCTGAAGCCCGAAGATGTCGAGCAGCTCGATCTTTCGCCGCCGGATGCCGCCGCCGCGTTCAAGAATGGCAGCATCGACGCCTGGTCGATCTGGGATCCTTATCTGGCGATTGCCGAAGCTGATCAGGACACACGTATCCTGACGACCGCTGAAGGCATCGTCGATTCCTACAGCTTCTTCCTCGCCAATCGTGATTTCACCGATGCCAACGGGGAAGTGGTCGTCGACGTGATCGATGAACTTGCCAAGGTCGGGAAGTCGGCACAGAGCAATCTCGACGAAACGGTCAAGGAGCTTTCCGAAATTACCGGCGTGCCGGCCGACGTGACGCGCGTGACATTGACGCGCAAGGGCGCCGATCTCGGCAGTGTCTCGACCATCACCGATGCCGCCGCCGCCTATCAGCAGGCACTCGCTGACGAATTCTACGGGCTCGGCATCCTGCCGAAGAAGCTCGTAACCGGCGATATCGTCTGGCGTCCCAAGGCGAGCTGATTTCCGCTCGGTGCCAAGATTTCCGCGAGGCGGCATGGAGAGGTCCTCCATGCCGTTGAATCGGAAAAATATTCTCCAAAACGGATTACAATAGCAAATTGATATTGTCGATCTAATTACTGGTCTATGTCAGTATCCTCTCGATCGAAGCGGACACAGAAAAGTATCGGCCAGCCGCCATCCGATCGACAGGGACATTTCAGATGCTCACGCACAGACAGACAGCCGGCCTTCTTGCACCCTCCGCCACCACCACGATCCTCCCAAGCATCCGTGCGGCGGCGTTATGCGGGCAGACGGTCTGTGCGTCGTCACGTGCAGAGAGCCATCTCGACCGCGAATTCCGCAGCTAAAGGACCGTCTTCCATGACCACCACCTCCCAAACAGGCACATCCGGGCCCATCAATTTCCTCTGGTTCATCCCGACATCGGGCGACGGCACCTATCTCGGCTCCTCCGAGCTCAACCGCGCGCCGGAGATCGGTTATCTCACGCAGATCGCCCAGGCCGTCGACCGGCTCGGCTATTCCGGCGTGCTGCTGCCGACCGGGGTTGCCTGCGAGGAATCCTTCGTGACCGCCGCAGCCCTTGCCGCAAAGACCGAGAAGCTGCAGTTCCTGGTGGCAATCCGCCCCGGCACGGCGTCGCCTGCCTATTACGCGCGTCTTGCGACGACGCTCGACCGCATCTCCAACGGCCGGCTGCTGCTCAACATCGTCGTCGGCGGCAGCCCGGCGGAGCTTGCCGGCGACGGCATCCATCTCGATCATGACGAGCGCTACGCCCATGCCGAAGAGTTCTTCACCGTCTTTGAGGAACTGCTGGAAAAGGGAACGGCAAGCTTCGACGGCAAATACATCAAGGCGACCAATGCGCGCCTCGGCTTTCCCTCGGTGCAGAACCCGCGCCCGCCGCTCTATTTCGGCGGTTCGTCGGATGCCGGCATCGATTTCTCCGTCGGCCGGGTCGACAAGTACCTGACCTGGGGCGAGCCGCCGGCACAGGTTGCCGAGAAGATCGCCAAGGTGCGCAAAGCCGCCGGCGAACGCGGCCGCGAGGTGAGCTTCGGCATCCGCCTGCACTTCATCGTGCGCGAAACCGATGATGAGGCATGGGAGGCGGCCGAGCGGCTGATCCGCCATCTCGATGACGATACGATCCGCGAGGCGCAGGAGCGCTTCGTCCAGGAGTCCGACTCGGTCGGCCAGAAGCGCATGGCGGCCCTTCATGGCGGGCGCCGCGACAAGCTCGAAGTCTCGCCGAACCTCTGGGCCGGTGTCGGCCTGGTGCGTGCCGGTGCGGGCACGGCGCTTGTGGGATCGCCGAAGACAGTGGCTGCGCGGCTTCGCGAGTATCAGGAGATCGGCATCGATACGGTGATCGGCTCCGGCTATCCGCATCTCGAAGAGGCCTATCGCGTCGCCGAACTGCTTTTCCCCGAGCTCGGCATTACCCGCAACCAGCAGTGCCTGGGTTTCAACAACGAGTTCGGCCGCAAGCAGGTCTTCGCAGGCGGAAGCCATGGCGGCAATCTGAAAGTCGTCTCCGGCTCCTGATCTCGAACGAAGACGCAGAGCGTGACGCCGCCGCAAGCCGCTTAGGGCTTGCGGCATCCTGCTCCCGATAAGCGCGAGGACAATGCATGTCGACTTTCGATACTCCGTTCGTACGGTCGGTCACTTCCGAAAAGGCCGGGAAGGCCGGGTTCCGCCTGCCACTGCCCGGCCTGGAGAAGCTGACGCCCTATCTGGTACCGGTGGCGATCGTGGCGTTCTGGCAGCTTGCCTCCTCGGCCGGCTGGATCTCGTCGCGCATCATGCCGTCGCCGGCCGATGTCGGCCTCGCCTTCTGGTCGACGACGGTTTCCGGCCAGTTGCCGAATGACGTGCTGGTGAGCGCCGGCCGCGCCTTTGCCGGCCTTCTCGTCGGCGGTTCGATCGGCTTCCTGCTCGGTATCGCCAATGGCGTATCGCGTATTTCCGAGCAACTGACCGATACCACGCTGCAGATGCTGCGTACCATTCCGCACCTGGCAATGATCCCGCTCGTCATCCTGTGGTTCGGGATCGGCGAGGAATCGAAGCTGTTTCTCACCTCGCTCGGCGTGCTCTTCCCCGTTTATCTCAACACCTATCACGGCGTGCGCAATGTCGATCGCGATCTGATCGAGATGGGCAAGGTCTATGGCATGGGCAACTGGACGCTCTTTCGCAAGGTGATCTTTCCAGGCGCGCTGCCGTCGATCTTCGTCGGCTTGAGATATGCGCTCGGCATCATGTGGCTAACGCTGATCGTATCGGAATCGATCGCAGCATCCTCAGGCATCGGCCACATGGCCAACAATGCCCGCGAATTCATGATGACTGACGTCGTCGTGCTCGCCCTCGTCATCTATGCCGTGCTCGGCAAGCTTGCCGATGTCATCGCCCGGCTTCTGGAGAGGCGGCTGCTCGCCTGGAACCCGGTCTATCAGAAATAGGAGAGACGCCATGACATCGATCGCGTATGAGCGTTTTCACGCCGTCGCCGAAGAGCCAGCTTATACGCGCGAAAGCGCGCCCGCGGCCGGTCGCAGTGCGCCCGCGGCGATCAGCCTGACGGGGCTTGAAAAGAGTTTTGGGGCCAACCGCGTGCTGCGCGGCATCAATCTGCATATTCCGGCCGGCCAGTTCGTCGCCGTGATCGGCAAGAGCGGCTGCGGCAAAAGCACGCTGCTGCGCATCCTGATGGGTCTCGACGAGCCGAGTGCCGGCGCGTTGCATTTCGAGGATGCCGATGGCGCGCAGGCGAGCCCGAACGCGCGCATCGTCTTCCAGGAGCCGCGGCTGTTGCCCTGGCTCAGCGTCGCTGACAATGTCGTTGTCGGGCTCGGAGACCGCATCGACAACCGGGCTGCGGCGAAGGCGGCTGAGGCCGTGCTTGCCGAAGTCCAGCTCGGCGAAAAGACCAGGGAATGGCCGGCGCGGCTTTCCGGCGGGCAGCGGCAGCGCGTGGCACTGGCGCGGGCGCTGGTGAGCCGGCCGGGCGTGCTGGCGCTCGACGAACCGCTCGGCGCGCTCGATGCGCTGACGCGGATCAGCATGCAGGAACTCATCAACCGTGTCTGGCGCGAGCTGGGCTTCACCGCCGTGCTCGTCACCCATGATGTCAGCGAGGCGGTGCATCTCGCCGACCGGGTCATCGTGCTCGACGAGGGGCGGATCGCACTCGATCTTCCCATTCCCTATCCGCGTCCGCGCCGGCACGGCCATCCTGGCCTTGCCGAGTTGGAGGGCCGACTGCTTGCCGCGATCCTCGGTACAGACAGCGGCCATTGATCCCAGCGCTGTTCGCGAGGCTGCATGAACTCGGCATAGGCGAGGCGTGTTGGTGCGAGCATGCATCACCAATGGCGAGGATGTATAGGCGCCTGGGTATGAGAGAATCAGTCGTCTCTGCCGAGGTGCGCTGCGGCACGCGCCAAAATCAGCAACAATAGTTTTCCTAAGTCGTCGCAAGTTCAGCTTGACACACTCATACCTCCATGGCTATACGTCAATCCATAGCCAACGGGGTATTGATTATAGATGTCGGACACCCAAGACGTGCTGTTCAGGACGCTCGCCGATCCGACCCGGAGGGCTCTTTTCGAACGGCTGTGCCGCGAAGGAGAGAAGACGGTCGGGGCTCTGACGGCTCGGGCCGGGGTCTCGCAACCAGTCGTCTCAAAACATCTCGGAATCCTGAAACAGGCCGGGTTGGTGCGTGATCGTCACGAAGGTCGCCAGACCCATTATAGCGCGCAGCTCGGTGCGCTGGCGCCGCTGGTCGACTGGACAAGTGAGATGGCCGGCTTTTGGCAAAATCGGTTCAACCAGCTGGAAGATCTACTGAAAAGGATGGATCAATGACCGAAATATCGATCGAAACTCGTTCCGTCGTCGTCGAACGAGAAATCCCTTTTCCGCCGGAAAAGATCTGGCGCGCGCTCACCCAGCCACATCTGATCGCGGACTGGCTGATGAAGAACGACTTCGTGCCGGTCGTGGATCACCGTTTCAAGCTGAGCGCGGATTGGGGCTCCGTCGATTGCCAGGTCCTGGAAGTCGAGCCGAACAAAACCCTGTCTTACACCTGGGCTGCCTATGATCTCGCGAGCGTCGTCACCTGGACGCTCACGCCCACGAGCGCGGGCACGCAGCTGCGTATGGAGCAGTCGGGCTTCCGACCGGATCAGCGGCAGGCCTACGGGGGCGCCAGGAGCGGGTGGGAGCGGTTCTTTGCAAATCTCGAGCAGGTCCTGGCGCGGATAGGGTGAGCCCGCGGCCAAACGGATCACGCCATCCGCTTCGTCTCGTTTTCGCAGGAGGCTCCGTTGAATTGCAATAACTGGTTTCGGCAGATCCACCGTTGGCTGTGCATTGCCTTTACGCTGGCCGTCATAATTAATATCATCGCGATGGTACAGGAGAAATCATCCGTCTGGGTGGGGCTCATGACGCTGCTGCCGCTGACCTCGCTCCTGTTCACTGGTCTCTACTTGTTCGCGCTGCCATATGCCACCAAGTGGCGCGATGCGGGGCGCAGCGGAGGGTAAGAGTGAAGGCAATGTCCGGGAAGACATCCAAGGCCGCAGCGAAGGTCACGAAGAAGACAGTTGCCACGCCTGATACCGCTGGGCCGACCCTTCTCTCGGGCGGCAACCCTCAGATCGCCAAGGGTTACGGCGACGCTCCCGTGCAAGCCTACATCGCCGCCATGCCGGGCTGGAAAAGCGACATCGGGCATCGCCTCGATGCGCTCATCACGCGCACGGTGCCGGGGGTGTATAAGGCCGTGAAATGGAACTCGCCGCTCTATGGCATGGAAGGGCAGGGCTGGTTCCTCGGTGTCCATTGCTTCGCGAAATACATCAAACTTGCTTTCTTCCGTGGCACGTCGCTCAATCCCATCCCGCCCGGCGAGTCGAAGCAAAAGGAGGTGCGTTACTTCCACATCCGTGAGGAAGACCAACTCGACGAGGCTCAGCTCGCCGCCTGGGTGGAGCAAGCCAGCCAATTACCCGGTGAACGAATGTAAGCGGATGCGTAGATTTAAAGCGTTAGATGTGAGCGTCCTTTATGCGTCCGAAAGGACGCACGGCGCTATAGGTCATCAGCACTTAAGGGATGGAGGAGCGATATTGATGAAGAAAGCCATGGCAACCATGAAGAAGAGCGGCTCCAGCGTAGAGAAAGACGGAGACTCTCCTTCTCGTTTGATCGATGCGAGAATCGAGGAGTTGAGCGATTGGCGAGGCGAGACGCTCGCCCGGGTCCGAACTCTCATCAGGCAAGCCGAGCCCGACGTGATCGAGGAATGGAAGTGGAGAGGCGTTCCGGTGTGGGAGCACGCCGGCATCATCTGCACCGGCGAGACCTACAAAAGCGTGGTAAAGCTGACCTTCGCCAAGGGCGCATCGCTGGAGGACCCTTCAGGCCTCTTCAACTCCAGCCTAGACGGCAATACCAGGCGCGCCATCGATTTCCATGAGGGCGATGAGATCAACGAGCAGGCATTGAAGGCGCTCGTTCGCGCCGCCGCCGCACTCAACATGTCAACGCGGGCTGCCGCTCGCCCCGCCGGCGCCCGAAAAAAACCAAGCAGCGCTTGAGGCTTGGCAATATAGCCTGAAACGCGTCGCATCGAACTTGATTTGGCGACATGTGTCAGTGGATCGGGCTTTCCTCGCGCTCGAGGAAGAGTTGCAGATTGTCGAGGCCGATTTCGGTGCCCTGGAGGCGGGCGCCGTTATCGGTGTAGCCGTCGAGGAAGACCACTTGTTCGGTGAAGACCATGTTCGTGCCGCCGGGTGCGGCTTCGAAGGCGACGGTTGTGAGCGATGCGGAGATGCGGCTTTCCCCAAGCTTCATCTCATAGGCATAGATGATGCGGGCATCGGGCACGATATCGATGTAATGGGCGTCATAGGCGTGCAGGAGGCCGTCAGTATCGGCGACGTAGTTCCGTTCCGTGCCACCGGGGCGGAAATCGAGCTCGTAGTCCAACGGCACCCATTCGCCGTGGCAGGCGAACCATTGCCGCTTGGATTCCGGTGTTGACCAGGCGCGGAAGACGCGGGCGACGGGCGCCTTCAGGTGACGCTCGATGACGAGAGTGGCGTGTTCGGCGGATGATGTCGTCATTCGGGAAGGCTCTCCGTTTCATTGGCGAGAAATTGATCTAGCCTGTCGAAGGTGGTCGTCCAGCGGATCTTTCGCTGTTCCACCCAGCGCTCGACGGCGGCAAGCGCATCCTGCTTCAGGCGGTAGGTTCGCACCCGGCCGGATTTTTCGGAGAGCACGAGGCCGCTTTCCTCCAACACCTGCAGATGTTTCAGCACCGTCGGCAGGGCAACGGCAAGCGGCGCCGCCAGTTCGGTGACGGAGGCCGGGCCGCGACCGAGGCGATCGATCATGCCGCGGCGGCTGCGATCGGAAAGCGCGTGGAACATGCGGTCGAGATCCGCCTGGCTTTCGATCATCCTGCCGCATCCCGGAAGCGGGTCGGCAGTCTCTCTTTGTAGGGATAGAACTTGAAGTAGGGGCAGGCCTCTTCCAGCACCCGTCCAAAGGATGGCCGGGCGAGCAGCCGATCATAATAGGCGCGAAGGTTCGGCTGTTCCGATGAAAACGGAACCAGCGTCTCGGCATAGAAGAGGGCAGGGGCCGCGGCGCAATCGGCCATGGTGAAGCCGTCGCCTGATATCCACGGCTTATCGGCGAGCTGCTTTTCGATCATTGAGTAAGCGGTGGCGAGTGTCGCCTTGGCGGCGGCCACCTCGGTTTCGTCTGCCGTGCCCTCGGGGCGCCGACGATTGCTGACCAGCGTCTGCATAGGTGTCTGGACATAGAGATCGAAAAAGCGATCCCAGAGACGGACCTGCAGCGCCCGGTCGATCTCCAGCGGCAGCAGGCGAACGGGGCCGGGATAATATTGCTCGAGATATTCGATGATGATCGATGTCTCGGGAATGGTGCTGTCGCGCGCCTCGTCCCGCAGCAGCGGCATCTTGCCGATCGGCCAGAAGCGGAAGAGATCGGCGCGCGAGCTTTCGTCGGAAAGATCGACGATGCGATTTTCGAAAGGGGTGCCGTTTTCATAAAGCGCGATCAGCACTTTGTGGCAGAAGGAGGCGAGCGGATGCCCATAAAGCACGAGCGACATGCGGCGACCTTTCCTATCGTTGCTGCAAACTTTACCGATCGACTAACTATCAGGTCGTGACGCATTTCGCAACAGATACTTCGCCAACCGCGAAAGTATTCCGTCAGCCAATATACCGGGCGATCACCAGATGGCCGGGTGTCGGCTGGCCGTCTTCCATGCGCACGTTGATATCCGATATCTCGACGAGTTCGAAACCGGTTGCCGTCAGGCGTTCTCTCACATAGGCGTCGGCATGGGCGAAGCGTTGGTGCGGGCCGACCATATAAGCGCGGCCAGCGAGTATTTCCTCGGGCAGGGTTTCCGAGGAAAAGATGAACAATCCGCCTGGCGTCAGGTTCTCGGCGGCGCCGAAGAACAGCGGTTCGAGCGCGCCGAGATAGGGCAGCACGTCGGTGGCGGCGATGATGTCGAAGGCTTCCTCGTCGTTGTCGTCGAGGAAATCCTCGACCTCGGCGACAAAGAGCGTCTCATAGAGATCCTTCTCATGGGCGATCTCGACCATCTTCTCAGATATGTCGATGCCGATCATATCGGCGCAGAGGTCGCGCAGCGCGCCGCCGGTGAGGCCCGTGCCGCAGCCGAGATCGAGCAGCCGCTTGAACGGTCCGAGCTTCAGCGCCTGCAGGCGCTGGCGCACCAGCATCGGCACGTGATAGCCCAGCTGCTCGACGAGCACGTCCTCGAAAACCTCGGCATGCTGGTCGAACAAGGTCTCGACATAGGCATCCGGCGCCTTGACCGGCGTCTCGCCGCGGCCCATCGCGGCAATGCGCACGGTCGCACCGCCGTGATCGTCGGGATCGAGTGCCAGGACTTCCTGATAGGCTGCAACGGCGGCGTCGACATCGCCGGCCTTTTCCAGCGCCAGTGCGCGGTTATAGGCCTCGCCAAGGGCTTCTTCGTCGATCTTCTTTGCCATCGCAGTCCGTCGTCCTTTTGTTTCAGGCCGTCCTTTTGTTTCAGCCATGCGTCTAAGGCCGCTTTCGATGTTTTGCAATGGTGCGCTTGCGGGCGCAGAATGGTCGAAAAGAAGATGAAGGGAGGAAAAACCATGAAAACGGAGCAAAACAGGATGTCATCGGCAAGGGAAGGAGAGGCCACGCCGGCATTCCTGCTGCCTAGTACACCAGGCGAGATCACCAACACGCTCAGCCATTATTACCGCGGTGAACTTGGGCGGATGACGAGTTGGCGCGACCGCATCGACCGGACGTCCAACTGGGCGATCACCGTGGTCGCCGCACTCCTCTCGGTGTCGCTGTCGACGCCGACCTCGCATCACGGGGTGTTGCTGTTCGGGATGATGCTCGTGACCCTGCTTCTGATGATCGAGGCGCGGCGCTACCGCTTCTTCGATATCTATCGCGCCCGCATTCGCCAGATCGAGCGTTGCTATTTCGCTCAAATCCTGGCGCCCGACGCCAATGCCGGCAGCGAATGGGCGGTTGTGGTCGCCAGCAGCCTGCGTAAGCCGCGCTTCCTGCTCAGCTATCAAGAGGCGATGCACCGCCGGCTCAAACGTAATTACGGCTGGATGTATTTCATCCTGTTGCTCGCCTGGTGCCTGAAGATCTCGACGCCGAAACTGCAGACGGAGGGCATGCCGGCACTTCAGGCGCAGTCATGGGCCTATGTCATCGACAATGCCGTACTCGGGCCGGTTCCCGGCCTTGCGGTCATTGCAGTCGTCATCGCCTTCTATCTCGCCGTGCTTGGTTTCGCCTTGCGCCCGGATCGAGACGAAGGCGAATTCGGCCATGGCGAGGCGCATGTCTGATGCGGCCTACTGCGCCGTGCGTCTTTTCAAGAGTCGCAAAGGACGCTGTAGCACTTTGAGTTGCTGCACGATGTCGCGCGAAAACTGTTCACACTTTTCGACATCATGCTCCAGAGCCGATCAGTGCAGGATGAACTCGCCCTTCAGTGCCCGCCACTCGGTTGGCGAGATCAGCTTGCGGTGGATGTAGCGCACCGAATGCAGTGGCCCGTCGAGCTTCTCTTCCCAGAATTTCAGGAAGCCGCGCATTTCGGGAAAGTCCGGGGCGAGATCGTAATCCTGCCAGACATAGGTCTGTAGGATCACTGGGTGGTCCGGCAGACGATAGAGGATCTGGGCGGTCGTCAGACCATAGCCCTTCAGTTGTTTTTCCATGTCCTTGTGCATCGTATTCCACTTCTTCTTGTTCCCACTCGCGCGCTTATTAGCGCTAGATGATATGGAAGCATGCGAGTGGTTAACGGAAGCTTTACAGATACTTCGTAAAAGGACAATTTATTTTTAATATCAATGGTTTGGCAGCAGCGTTCCGAGAGTGCTGCCAATTGGCCTTTGTTTGATGAATGCCGTTGTCCCAAAGCCGCGACACAGTTTTTGGCGTCACGCATCAGCGCTTGAGATGCCGGGTCAGGCGGCGCTCGAACCAGGCCCAGAGATGACGCAAGGCCTCGACGATGGTGAGGTAGAATATCGCCGCCCAGAGATAAGTCTGGTAGTCGAAAGTGCGGGAGAAGGCATAGCGGGTTTCGCCCATCAAGTCGAGCACGGTGATGATGGCGACGACCGCCGAGCCCTTGATCAAAAGGATGATCTCGTTGCCGTAAGGACGAAGTGCGACGATGAGAGCCTGCGGCAAGATGATCTTGCGGAAGGCGATGAATTTGTGGATGCCGAGAGCGGCGGCCGCCTCGTGCTGGCCATGCGACACACTTTCGATGGCGCCGCGCAGGATTTCCGCCTGGTAGGCCGCGGTGTTGATGGTCATGGCAAAGAGGCCACAATACCAGGCATCGCGGAAGAACCACCAGATGCCGACGGCCTCAAGCTGCGGCCGGAATATGCCGAGGCCGTAATAGACCAGGAACAGCTGGGCAAGCAGCGGCGTGCCGCGGAAGAAATAGATGTAGCCGTAGGCCAGCGCATTCAGCAGCCGGCTCTTTGACATGCGCGCCACGGCAAGCGGCAGCGACAGGATGGCGCCGCAGATGACGGAAATGAAAACGAGGCTCAGCGTGACCCCGAGGCCGTGGAGGTAACGAGGCCCGTAGCGGATGAATTTATCCGGATCCCAGCCATTGATGACGGAAATGACGAGAAGTGCTGCGAGCACAGCCCAGATGGCCACGAGAATATAGCCGGCCATGCGGGCCGGCGTCATCGGCTTCATCACCGCGCGGGGCGCGGGCTGCGGTTGGATCAGCGTTTCGGCGTAGCTCATCGACGGATCTCCGAACGCTTGGCCCAACGCTCGACATAGACGAGCAGAAAGGAGGAGAGGATGGCGAGCACCAGATAGAGGCAACAGGCCAGACCATAGAAAAAGAACGGTTCTTTGGTCACCCGCACCGCGACGCTCGTCTGGCGCAGGATATCGGCAAGGCTGATGATCGAGACGTAGGAGGTGTCCTTCAGCAGCACCATCCAGAGGTTCGTCAAGCCCGGCAACGCGATGCGCACAAGCTGCGGCAGGATGATCAGGCGCAGCGTGCGGCCGCTGTGCAGCCCAAGCGCGTCGCCTGCCTCATATTGACCCTTGGGAATGGCGCGGAAGGCCGAGAGCAGCACTTCCGAACAGTAGGCGGAGAAGACGACCGAAAGCGCGATGACGCCGGCGAGGAAGGCGTTGATCTCGATCGGCGGCCCGTCATAACCGACGAAGGTCAGCAGAGACTGGATCAGCATCTGCAAACCGTAGTAGATGATGAAGAGCGTCAGAAGCTCCGGCAAGCCGCGGAAGATCGTCGTGTAGATGCCGGCCGCCAGCCGCAGCGGCTTTTCCTCCGACTGCTGGCCGAGCGCCACCAGGAAGCCGATGGCGAGGCCGATCGGCAGCGTGACGATCGCCACCGAAACGGTGACTTGCAGGCCAAGCGCGATCTCGTCGCCCCAGCCGGTATCGCCACAGGCAAGGATCGTCGACTGACCCAACCAAGTGAAGATGCCAACGGGTCCGCATAGCGGATCGAAAATTTGCACAATCCAGCTCCAAAAGGAGCCCAGCGCGGAAAATAATCCGCCCATGCGAGAATTCCCCTCACGGCTTTTGCCGTTTTGATCTTGCCATCTTTGTCAAACAAAAATGGCGGAAGAGCAAGCCTTCCGCCATTACCTTCATCGGCCAGATAACGATTTTCTTATTCGCCGTAAACGTCGAAGTCGAAGTACTTGTCCTGGATCTTCTTGTATTCACCGCTGGCGCGGATCGCAGCGATTGCCGTGTTCAGCTTTTCCTTCAACGGGTCGCCCTTGCGGATGGCAATGCCTGCGCCGTTGCCGTTGATTTCCTTGTCGACCGGCAGGGTCGTCAGGATCTTGCAGCAGGCGCCGGCGTCGGACTTAACCCATTCGGAAAGAACGACCACGTCGTCGATGACGGCGTCGACACGGCCGCTTGCAACGTCGAGCTTGTATTCGTCAGCAGTCGGATAGAGCTTGAGTTCAGTGTCGGCGAGATGCTTCTCGGCGTAATTGGCGTGCGTCGTTGAGGTCTGCGCGCCGATCACCTTGCCCTTGAGGCCGGCGACGTCCGATATCGTCGAATCCTTCGGCACGGCAATGGCCGGCGGGGTGTTGTAGTACTTGTTTGAGAAGTCGACGAGCTTCAGACGCTCCGGCGTGATCGACATGGAGGAGACGATCATGTCGAACTTCTTGGCGTTGAGCGCCGGGATGATGCCATCCCAGTCGGTGCTGACGAAGGAGCATTCGGCCTTCATTTCAGCGCAGAGCGCCTTGGTGATGTCGATGTCGAAGCCCTGGATCGTGCCGCTGGCATCGACGAATTCGAAGGGCGGATAGGTCGAATCGGTGCCGATCACATATTTCTCGCTATCGGCCATGGCCGATCCGGCGAAAAGGGACATCGCCGCGATCGAGGCTGCCGCGAAGATACGGGTAGGGTTAAGCATGAGGATCCTCTCTGTTGGTAGCCGTCGCTCCTTTTTCTCTTGGGCTGACGGCCGCAGTTCAACGGTGCTGAGACCGCCTTGCGGCGATAATCAGACTTTTTTTCATGGAATTGCAACACAAATCCCATCGCAATTGGGCAGTGCAAATAGCAGTCGAGATGAACGTCGGCAGACTGCAACATTCACGCGAGGTTAATCCGCGGCTTCCTAGAACTGGAACAAATCGGCGGCTCGGCGATTGCCATTTCGCCGTTTCGCCTCATTGCGACGCTAGGGGCGGAAGCAGGGCCTGTCGGCCTTCAGGACGCTCAAACAGGATCGAGGAAACCCGATGGGCATGAAATCAAGATTGTTCGCAAGCGCGGCTTTTCCGCTGCTTTCCCTCTCGCTGGCGTTCCAGCCGGCATCGGCAATGGCTGCCGTGCGCGACGTCGCGACGCAGGCTCAGGCCGTGCGGCAAGTCGAACAAGGCAGTTTCGAAGTGGTGCAGGATGCGCCTCAGGATGCGCCTTCCGAGGAGGAGTTGCTGAAGAAGAAGCGCAAGCAGAAGGGAGAGGCTCCGGCCGAACAGGCACCGGCCGCCGAGCAGCCGAAGGAGGCGCCCGCCGAAAAGCCGAAGGCCGAGCGCAAGGAGGCGCCGGCGCCCGAACCCAAGGCAGAGCCGGAACCGCCGAAGGCCGAAGCGCCGAAGGAAAAACCCGCCCCGCAGGCCGAAAGCAAACCCGAGCGGAAGGCCAAGCAGGAAGCCCAGCCCGAAGCCAAGCCGGAGCCCGCGCCGCAGCAGGAGCAGCCGGTAACGCAGGAGAAGCCGAGGAAGCCGAAGAAGCAGGCCGAGCCGGAGGCTCAGCCGCAGCCCGAACAGCAGCCGGCGGCAAAGGAAGCGCAGCCGGAGACGGAGCAGGCGCAGCCGGAAGCCAAGCCGGAAGGCGGCAAGCGGGCCAAAGGGCAGGGCAAGGCCCAGGGCAAGGATAAAGGCAAGGGCAAGGGCAAGGGCAAGGCCGAGACTGCGGCTCCCGAAGCCGTGACGCCGGCCGAGGAGCAGGCCAAACCCGAAGTCAAGCCGAAGGCAAAACCCGCCGCCGAAGCACCGGCAGAGAAGAAGCCGGCAAAGGGCGAAACGGCAGTACCCGCGGCTAAGCCGACCGAAGACAAGGCAACTGAAGATAAGGCGACTGAAGGCAAGGCGACCGAAGATAAGGCGGCGGTACCCGAGGCCGCACCCGCCGAAAAGCCGAAGGACGGCACCGCGGCAAAGCCTGCCGGAAAACAGCCTGCCGGAAAACAGCCCGCCGGCGAACAGCCCGCCGGCGAACAGCCGGCTGCGCCCGCGACCGACACTGCGCAGCCACTGCCCGATGCCAAGGGCGGCCAGCAGGTGGAGCAGGCCATTCCGGCGCCGGAAAAAGTTTCGCCCGAAGAGCTGGAGCGCCGCAAGAAGATTGCCGCGGATCCGGCCAAGAGCAACGAGACCGTCGTGCTGCCGGTCGAGAACGGTGCGGCCGTGCTCGACAGCGACAAGGATGCCGACCGCAGCAAGGGCCGGGAAGGCCGCCGCGACCGCGACAAGATGCGCGCCGAGACCCAGGAGGTGAAAATGCCGACCTCGGATGCGGATGCGCAGGCCGCTACCGGCGCCAAAGCGCCGGCGCCGGTCAAGCTCGAAGCGGTGACCAGCGAGAAGGGCAGGAAGCTTGACGAGCGACCGCAATTCCAGCGTCCTGACGGCGCGCAGGTCAGCGACAGCCATGACGACAACCGCGTCATCATCCAGTACGACAACAGGACGATCGTGCGCGGCGACGACGACAGGCGCTTCCTGCGCGACGGCGAGCGGCCGAGCTACGAGGAGCTTTCGGGCGACCGCTACCGCGAGACGATCGTGCGGCCGGAAGGCTATCGCATCGTGACGATCCGTAACCGCTACGGTGACATCATCCAGCGGTCCCGCGTCGATGCCCGTGGACGCGAAGACGTGCTCTATTATTCGCAGGACCTCTATGACGATCCGGACCGCGACTATTTCGAGGATCCGGGTGCCGACCTCCCGCCGATGCGGCTGCGCGTGCCACTCAACGATTACATCATCGATACTCGCAGTGACCCGGACCGGGATTATTACGAGTTCCTGAGCGAGCCGCCCGTCGAGCCGGTGGAACGCGTCTACTCGCTGGATGAGGTGAAGTATTCGGCCCGTATCCGCGACAAGGTGCGCCGCATCGATCTCGACACGATCACCTTCGCGACCGGCAGCGCCGATATTCCGATGACCCAGGCGCGCACCCTGCGTAAGGTTGCCGACGCGATCAGCCAGGTGCTGAAAAAGGATCCGAGCGAAACCTTCCTGATTGAGGGTCATACGGATGCCGTCGGAACCGATCAGAGCAACCTGGTCCTCTCCGACCAGCGGGCGGAATCGGTCGCGAACGTGCTCTCCGACGTCTACGGCATCCCGCCGGAGAACTTGGCGACCCAGGGCTATGGCGAGCAATATCTGAAGGTCAACACGTCAGGCCCCGAACAGGAAAACCGCCGCGTCACCGTCCGCCGCGTGACGGCGCTGGTTCGGCCGGTGGCTGCCAACCAGTAAATATCGTTGCCCCTCTCCATTATGGGGAGGGGCATTTCGGTCTTGCTTCTGCTTTCCAGGTGGCTTGAAGGATGAGACGTGTGGCTCGCTCCCTCTTTTCCCCAGAGGGGAGGTGCCGGCAGGAGAGGGATTGTCGTCGATCATCGAGGCATTGCGACGCCCTTTAGCGCCTATACGGCGCTGCCGACCCCCCGTATCTTTGAACTCATCCTGCGCAGATCGCGATCTCCGAATGCCCTCTTGGGGGATTGCCGTATAAGTTCGCGGTGCTTTTTAGCCCACCATGTCTCCGGTACTTTTAAGGAAAAAGTGCATTTTTTGGGTATCAATTGGAACACTAATCCTGTCATCCGGGCCAACGCGCGATGACGCGTGGATCTGGGCAGTAAAGGCCGCTGACCCGACTTTGCCGATCGCCAGTGTGTACGGACCGAGGGGCTCGATATCGGCGACATGAAGGCTCACGGTTGAAACGTTGGAATCCCCAACCATAGTATGTTCCGGTCGGATCCCGAGAACCACTGACTGCCCCGCTGCCGCCGAAAGGCGCTCGGCTCTTTGTGTAGGAACCGGAATGTCGACCCCACCCTCGGCTTGGAAGGCAATTCCACCGGCGTTTTGTACAAGTTGCCCCTCGATGAAGTTCATGCTTGGCGAGCCGATGAAGGCAGCGACAAAGAGATTCTTCGGGGATTCATAAAGGGTGATTGGATCAGCCGCCTGTTCGATCCGCCCTTGATTCATAACCACGACCCGATCTGCCATCGTCATCGCCTCTACCTGATCGTGGGTAACGTACACGATCGTGGTTTTGAGCCTGCGGTGTAAGAGCTTGATTTCTGTTCGCATTTCAATGCGCAACTTAGCGTCGAGGTTGGACAACGGTTCGTCGAACAGGAACACATCCGGCTGGCGAACGATCGCCCGGCCAATCGCCACGCGTTGGCGTTGGCCACCTGAGAGCGCGTTCGGTTTGCGCTTCAAATAGGCACCGAGATTGAGAATGCGCGCCGCATTTGCAACGGCGGCATCGATGTCCTGCTTCGGCGTTCCGCGCACCTTCATGCCGTAGCCGATGTTTTCGGCGACTGTCATATGCGGATAGAGCGCGTAATTCTGAAACACCATCGAGCAATTGCGCAGACCCGGGCGCAACGTGGTAACGTCCCGCTCGCCGATACGGATTTCCCCTGATGTCGTCTGTTCCAGCCCCGCGATCATCCGCAGGGTGGTTGTCTTCCCGCAGCCGGAAGGCCCGACAAGAACCACGAATTCCTTGTCGGCAATTGCCAAATCGAGCGGAGGAATGACCTCAACGCTGCCAAAGGATTTGGTGACCTGATCCAACCGCACCTGGGACATGCTGTAACCTTTTCATGAGAATTCCATCGCCTGGCCCAGCGCATCGGCCCGAAAATCGGAATCGATTTTCGGAAAGCACGATACGTAGATTCAAAGTGTTAGAGCGTCCTTTGTGTGGCCGAAAGGACGCACGGCGCTCTAAGCGGCGATGGTTTGCTTCTTCTTCCAACGATGTCTAATCCCATCCCGGCACCGCCGGGATGGGATGTTGAGGATGGGTTTACTTTGCAGGCAGACCCATCGACGAACGATAGGCTGCCAGTTGCTTGTCGCGGCCGAACTCGTCCGTCAGCTTGTTCCATCCGGCAGCCACGGTATCCAGCGCCTGCTGCGGCGTCACCTCTCCAGCCAATGCCTTGGAAAGCTCGATTTCGAGAATTTCTGTATAGGAGAAATAGCCCGGCAGGCGCATGTCGAGCGCCGTGTTTTTGGCGGTCACCGCGTCCTTCTGGCTTCCAAGATATTCCTTGGCTTCACGCTCGGAAAAGATCTTCGACCACAACGCCGTATTTGTCGTGTGCGAAAGACGGTAAGGATTGACGCCTGTGCCGCCGGTGATGGCCGCCTGACTGGAAACCGCCGGGCTTGTCAGGAACTGGATATAGTTCCAGGCGGCCTCTTGGTTCTTGGAGGACGACGGTACGGCTGCCTGCCAACCGCCGAAGGCCATGAAGGAAGTCTGGACGACCTCGGGCTGCTTGTCCCACTTTTTGGTCTTGTAGTTCCAGATCTCGTCGGATCCCGGTAGGGATGCCGAGCCGACGCTACCAGCAACCTTCGACTGCTTCGGGTCGGCGGCGATGACGCCGGTATCGCCCCAGCCGATCGATTCCGCGACCTGGCCACCGGCAAAGGCCGCGTTCACTTCGCCGAACGAGAAGTTCAGCGCATTTGGCGGTGCCAGTTTGGAGGCGCGGATATATTCCTCAAGGCCGCGCACCCAGCCCGGATTGTTGACCTGCGCATCCATCGTGTCAGGATCGAAGAACATGCCGCCGGGATTGTCGGGATGGCTGGTGTATCCCGCCACGTGACTGAACAGGAACCAGAATTGCTGGCCACCACGGCGGAAGGCTTCCGCCGTGCCCCAAAGGCCCTTGTCCGGCTGCTGGAAGAACTCGGCGATGTCGAGATACTGCTTCCATGTCTTCGGCGGGGCCAGATCGTAGCCATACTTCGCCTTGAAGGCGCTCTGGTTTTCCGCGTTTTCAAACAGATCAATGCGGTAGGTATAGGTATGGGCATCACCGTCCATGGTCTGCGACAGGACCTTGCCGTTCCAGACCATCAGTTGCTCGCGGTAAACCGGCGCGATGTCCTCCCAGTCGGCACCTGATTGCATATTCTTCGGCATTTCCGAGAGAAAGTCGGTGAAGTCCGGTGCCCAGGCCGGCGCAAAGGCGACCACGTCGAACGTGTCTTCACCCGAGGTCAACGAGGTTACGATTTTCGGATAGAGTTCCGACCACGGAAATTCGACGACATTCACCTTGCCGCAGGTCTTTTCTTCCCAGCCCTTGGCCGCGAGTTGCAGCGCAGACGCAATATAGGGGCCTGTCTGCGTCGTGGCGGTGAGCGTGACACCGCTGTAGTCCGGTTCGCACGCGAGCGCGGATGTGACGCCCGCCACAGCAAGTAGTCCTGCGGCCGTTGAACTCAGTAGCAATCTTCTCATGTTTTCCTCCCCGGAATTGAACAATGACTAGGCTTGTCGAACGGTCACTTTATTGCTCCTAAAAGCAGGCCAGACCGCATCAGCCTGCTCAAAATGCCCGCCATGACGACCATGGGTATGATCGCGACCAGGGCGGCTGCCGATATCGACCACCACTCGTCGCCGCGCTGGCTGTTTTGCCCTGCGACGAGAATGGGAAGTGTCTGCCATTTGGAACTGGTCAGGAAGAGTGCGAACAGAAACTCGTTCCAGACGAAGGCGAGCGTGATCATGAACGTCGCGATCAGGCCCGGCTTGGACATGGGCAGGACGATACCGAAGAAAATTCTCCACGACGGCACATTGTCGACCATCGCCGCCTCTTCGACTTCCACCGGCAGTGCCGCAAAGAAATCGCGCATCAGCCAGATCACGATCGGCAGCGAGAAGGCGACATAGGCGAAGGTGAGGCCCGTATAGGTGTCCACCAGCTTGAACCCCAACTTGCCCATTTCCGTGTACATCAGGAACAAGGCAAAGGCAGCGACGATCGGCGGAAACATGCGCTGGCTGACAAACCAGAAGACGATATCATCATTGCCGAGGAGCGGCCCTGGAAGCTTCATTCGGCTGGAGCCGATGGCGAGCGCAAGCGCTGCAACAAAGGCAAAGATCAGCGAAATAGCCTGCCCGTAGCCCAGTACATGACGGCCAAGCAGATATCCGCCGAAGGCAACAACGACGAAAATCACGCCGGACAGCAGCTTGACCTCGAAGGTGAAGCGCACCAGCGCATAGGCTGCCATCGATCCGATGAAGGTGGCCAGCACCGATGCGGAAAGCCCGACAATCGTGGAGGCGATGAATGTGTTGTAGAACTGGCCGCGCGCGCCCGACAGAAGCTCGCTCCACGCTGTCAGCGTTGGGTCGAAGTCGACAAATGGAATATAGGTCGGCCCGCCGACGACGCCGAGCGGCGACTTGAACGACGTGATCGCGACCCAGTAAAGCGGAAAGAAGGTGAAGGCCAGCCACAGCAGGCAGCCTGCGAGCGCCCACCAGCGGCCGGATCCTTTGAGGTCACGCACGCTCATTTGTGCTTCTCCAGATAGGGCTTCAGGATGGCGAGATAGACGAGCCCGATCACGGTCATGACGATCAGGAACAGGAAGGACAGGGCGGATGTGTAGCCGAGGTTGAACTTCTTGAAGCCCTCCTGATACGCGAACAAGGTGAGCGTTTCGGTCGAAATGCCGGGGCCTCCACCTGTCATGACGAACACCGTGTCGATGATCTTGTAGCTCTCGATGAGGCGGATGAAGACCACAGCCACCGAAATCGGAAGCATCATCGGAAAAGTGATCCCCCAGAACTGCTGCCAGGGGCTGGCATTTTCAAGCGCGGCAGCCTCGTAGACGTCTTCCGGCAGGGTTTGCAGCCCGGCAAGAAGCATCAGGATGACGAAGGGTGTCCACTGCCACACTTCGACGGAAATGATGGCGCCGATAGCCCATCTGGTCTGCGTCAGAAACGGCAGGTTGGGAAAACCGAAGGCGGTCATCAGCTCATTGAGCGGCCCCATCGTGGGATTGAGGATCTGGCGGGCAATGAGTGCAACGGCAACGGGCGCCACCAGCATTGGCACCAGGAAGCTGACCCGGAACAAACCTTCTCCGGGCACCCGACGGTTGAGCGCCAGCGCCACGGAAAAACCGATGACATACTGCAGCGTCACCGCGACAGAAGCGATGATCGTCGTCGTCCAGGTGACACTCCAGAAGCGCGGATTCTGAAGCAGTTCCGCATAGTTGCCGAAGCCGACGAAATGCGCGGGGATCGGCGGCACGAGCCGCAGGCTCATGAAGCTGGTGGTTAGCGAGTAGATCAGCGGGAAGATCGAGATCACCAGCACGATCAGCAACGCCGGCCAGATGAAGAAATGTTTGATCGGATCGTTGCGGGTCACGCTGCGCCTCCTTTCTGGAGAAGCGCCTCGATTTCCTCGATCTTCGGCATTGCGGGCGCGGTACCCCGCCGCGTCACCGCAATACCGGCGGTCGCGCAGCCGAAACGCACGGCCTCGACCGGACTAAAGCCCCGCGAGAGCGCTGCCGAGAAACCACCGACAAATGCGTCGCCGGCGCCGGTGGTATCAATGACTGCTCCCGCCGAGACCGCCGGAACGTGAACCGATTGCCCGGCCGTATGATACAACACACCGCGACCACCAAGTGTGATCAGCGCGGCTTTCACGCCTTGGGCAAGAAAGGCGTCGCCAGCCCGTCTGGCGTCGTCGAGCGTGTCGAGCGGAAAGCCGACGATAGCCGCCGCCTCGGTCTCGTTTGGGATGATATAGTCGCAGAGCGGATAGATCGTGTCCGGAAACGGCTCGGCCGGCGCCGGATTGAAAACAGTGGTAACGCCGGCCGCATGGGCAATTTCGAGGGCGCGCTGCGCCGCTTCGGCCGGTTGTTCGAGCTGGGTCACGAAAACAGCCGATTGCTCGATGGTTTCGCGTGCCGCCTCAACATCACCAACGCCGATGGTGCCTGCGGCACCTGGATAGACGATGATCGCATTGTCGCCGTTACCGTCATTGACGTAGATGAAGGCAGCGCCGGTCGGCATATCGTCCATCTGTACAACCTTCGGCGTCACGCCTGCTTCCGCATAGGTCTTCAGCGCCATATCGCCAAACGTGTCGCGGCCGATCTTCGAGATGAAGGAGACTGTTCCACCGGCGCGGGCAGCAGCGACAGCCTGGTTGGATCCCTTGCCGCCCGGGCCTACTGCAAAACCGGTCCCGGTGATGGTCTCGCCAACGTTTGGCATGCGCTTGGCCAGATAGGCCGTGTCGGCGACGAAAATCCCGAGGATCGAAACACCCACCTTCATTATCGTTTCCCTTCAAACGGCTTCCGGCGGAATCACGCCTTTGGTGAACAGGAAGCAGCCGTAGAAGCGGTTTTCGCCCGTGGTGATGACGCAGTAGGCCTTTTGGGCTTCCTCATAGAACGCGAAACGCTCGATGCCGTACATCGGCGCCGGCTTGCCCTCGGCGCCGTCGATAACGGCCTGGACTTCCTGCTGCACGGGAGGGATCTCGTCCGGCGCGCCCATGATTTCCATTCGCCCGGCAGACGGCTGCAGCGGCGTATCCAGCGGCATTACCGAAAGAATAGCTTTGATGGCTCGGGCGGAGGACACATTGTCTATGCGTAACAGCTTGCCGAGCACCGTTTGCCGGGCAATGGAATCCGAAGGAAAATTGGTGTCGGAAACGACGACCGTGTCGCCATGCCCCATGGACCGGAGCGCGTGCAGCACATCCGCATTCAGAGCCGGATCGATATTCTTCAGCATGAAAATCCTCCCTTAATTGCACCATTTCGCAGCACCTCGTGCCGCAAAACAGAGCCCGAAAACCGCAGCACCGTTACAGCTCTGCGATTCCCTCAAATTCGGTTGTTCTCGCCTGCCGGTGCGGTTCTCCTCCCGCCCGGATGACCAGAGTTGGATCCCCTATTCTCCGTAGGGGATCCAGATATTCTTCACATCCACAGCGCGGCGAAGGTATAGCGCGCCTTCGGCGGCGGCTCTGTCCGTCCAGTCCGTCGCCTTGCCATTGTCCACGAAGGTTCGCTTGAGATTGCCCGAAGACAGCTTCTCCACCGTCGTCGAAAGCTCCACAGAGCCGAAGGCCCACACCGCATCAACGTCATTGTGCGCGGCAAGGATCTTTGCCAGTTCGATCGCCGACCCGGTGACGATATTGACGATACCGGCAGGCAGATCCGACGTTTCCAGAACGGAATAGAAATCCGTGGCCGAAAGCGGGAAGGTCTCACTCGGCACCACGACGACACGATTGCCGGCGGCAATCAACGGCGCAATGAGACTGATAAAACCGAGCAGCGGCGCTTCCGGCGGGCAAATGACGCCAACGACGCCGATGGCTTCCGGCATGGCCAGGGCAACGCCGCGAAGCGGCGGCTGGTGAATGCCGCCTTCATATTTGTCCGCCCAGGCTGCGTAGGTGAAGAGACGGGAAATCGCGGCGTCGACCTCGGCTTTTGCATTGGCTGCGGAAGCTCCGGTCATCGCTGTTATCCGCGAGGCGAACTCGTCGGCGCGGCCACTGAGGTTTTCGGCGATGTAATAAAGAATCTGGGCGCGGTTATGAGTGGTCGCATTCGACCAGGCGGAGGCGGCCTGCGCGGCAACCACCGCATTGCGGATGTCCTTGCGGTTGCCTTCGCCGACCTCCCCGATCGCCTTGCCCTTGGGCGAGGCGATGACACGGGAATAATTGCTGTCTGGGCGCGCCTGCTTGCCGCCGATGAAGAGCTTTGCCGTCCGGTCGATGGTTGGCAGGGCAAAATCGCCGGCAACCGGCTTTACTTGCGAAAGTGCGGGCATTGCTGCGCGCGCCTTGCGACCGACCCAAGCCTTCGGCTTCAGATATTCGTAGCAACCCTCCCGTCCGCCTTCGCGGCCGAATCCGGATTCTCGCTTGCCGCCAAAACCGACGGCGGCATCGAAAAGATTGGTGGCATTCACCCAGACCACGCCGGCTGCGAGCTTTGCCGCAACGTTCAGCGCCAAGCCGATCGTCTCGCTCCAGACGCTGGCGGCGAGGCCGTAGCGGGTGTGATTGGCAAGCTGGATAGCCTCTTCCGGCGTGCGGAAAGTCATGGAGACCGCAACCGGCCCGAAAATTTCCTCGGTCGCGACGATCGATGTCGGCTGCACGCCGCTGAGAAGCGTCGGCGGGTAGAAGCTGCCGCCCTTCGGCAGGTCGATCTTAGCCTGATGCAGAGTCGCGCCTTCTGAAACTCCCTTTTTCACCAGCGCTTCGATACGCGTCAATTGCACGGGCGCAATGATCGCACCCATATCGATGCACTTGTCCAAAGGCTGACCGACCCGCAATGTCTCCATCCGGCGCTTCAGCCGCTCATGGAAAAGATCGGCAATGCCTTCCTGGACCAGAAGCCGCGAACCCGCGCAGCAGACCTGTCCCTGGTTGAACCAGATCGCGTCGACTACGCCTTCCACGGCGCCGTCGATATCGGCGTCGTCAAAAACGACGAAAGGTGACTTGCCGCCGAGTTCCAGCGTCAACGATTTACCGCTGCCTGCGGTACGCTCGCGAATAACGCGCCCGACTTCGGTCGATCCGGTAAAGGCAATTTTGTCGATATCCTCATGCCCGACGAGAAGCGCGCCTGTTTCGCCTTCTCCCGTCACGATATTGAGTATGCCCGGCGGAAGGCCCGCCGCAGATGCTAGTTCGGCAAAGAGAAGCGCCGTCAGCGACGTGAATTCGGCAGGCTTCAGGATGACGGCGTTGCCGAGCGCCAAAGCCGGCGCCACTTTCCAGGCCAGCATCAGGAATGGGAAATTCCACGGGATGATCTGGCCGACGACGCCCACCGGCACATGATCGGCAAATTCCGTGTCCTGGATTTGCGCCCATCCGGCGTGATGATAGAAATGACGGGCTGCCAGGGGCACGTCGAGATCGCGGGTTTCGCGGATCGGCTTGCCGTTGTCGATTGCCTCGACCACAGCAATCAGACGCGCATGGCGCTGGATCATCCGGGCAAGCGCATAGAGATGGCGCGCCCGCGCGTGGCCCGGCAGTCGCCCCCATGACGCCTGTGCCTTGCGGGCCGCAGCAACCGCATTGTCGACATCCGCCGCGCCGCCATTCGCGAGCTTCGCCAGGACCTTGCCGGTGGCTGGCTCGAACGTGTCGAAGTTCTTGCCCGACACGGAGGGTACGAACGCGCCATTGATGAAGTGACCGAAACCGGAAGCGTGGCGCGCCAGCCAGTCGCGAGCTTCGATATCGGATTCAGGGGCGGGGCCGTAGGACATTTCGTCGAAATACTTTGCAACAGTCATCTGGATCATCCAATCGGGTGTCTGTTGAGGGCCGAATAGGCACCGGTGACGTGATGCTCCAACTGCCGCTCGATATCCGCAAGCAAGCTTGATGCACCGATGCGGAAGAGATCGGACTCCAACCACTCGCGCCCCAGTTCGTCCTTCATCAGGAACTGGTAGTTCAACACGTCCTTCGCCGCGGAAATGCCTCCGGCCGGCTTGTAGCCGATCTTGATACCGGTGCGCTCCTGATAGGCGCGGATCGCCCGCAGCATGGTCAATGTCACGGCCAGCGTCGCATTGACGCCTTCCTTGCCGGTCGAGGTCTTGATGAAATCGGCTCCCGCCATCATGCAGACCAGCGAGGCCCTGGTGACATTGCGGAGCGTCTTCAGGTCGCCGGTCGCCAGAATGGCTTTGACATGCGCATCACCGCAGGCGGCGCGATATTCTTTCATTTCCTCGTAGAGTGCTGTCCAGTTGCCCGTCAGCACATGCTCGCGGGTGATGACGATGTCGATTTCCTTCGCGCCATCGGCAACTGACGCCTCGATTTCCTTGACCTTGAGGTGGTGCGGGCTGAGGCCGGCAGGGAAACCGGTCGAAACCGCGGCGACCGGAATGCCGGAATCTCCGAGCGCCTCGACGGCCGTTGCAACAAAACGATGGTAGACGCAGATGGCGCCGGTGGTGATCGAACGGCCGCTCATGCCAAGGGAATCCAGAATGTCGGCGCGTATCGGATTCATCGCCTTCGCGCACAACCGCTTGACGCGTTCGGGGGTATCGTCGCCGTTCAACGTCGTCAGGTCGATGCAGGTCACCGCCTTCAGGAGCCAAGCCGCCTGTGCGTCTTTTTTGACGGTGCGGCGTCCAGGAAGCGAGGCTACGCGGCGCTCGGTGGCAGACAGGTTGACCCGGGTGTCAAGCACCCAAGACAGATCGAGTTCCATACCGCTATTGCGCGGCCGGTTATGGGTGCTGTCCGGCGATCGCGAAGGGGCTCCATGATGCGCCGTGTTTGCCGCATTGTGAACAGCAACGGTTTCCAAATAGAATCCTCCCGGTCAGAGCGTGAAGGTCCTGTTGCCATCAAGTGCAGATGCAAGCAGCGGAACTTTCACAACTGGCTCAAATGTGATTTTTTTTTCATTGTTTGTGAGGTTTGCATCACCGTGCCGCCGCGTCAAGTTTAGATTTCGACAGACGCAGAAAAAATGCGGATTTCTCAGTCGAAATCGTTCATACCGTTTTCGGTGATGACCACATCGAATGACTTCATGTCGCTGAAAAAGGCTGGCTTCAGCTTGCCGATTTTGCTGCTGTCGGCGAGAAGAATATTCTTTCGCGCCCGGGACATCGCCTTTTTCTTGATCTCCGCTTCGTGAAAATGCGCGCAGGTCGCGCCACGCCGGGTATCGACACCGGCTGCAGAAAGAAAAGCCACGTTGATCACAAGCTGATCGAGCATTTCCAGCCCCGAGGCACCGGAAAAGCTCGCCGATGCTGGGTGGTAAAGACCACCGAGCATAACAAGGCGAACGTTGGGTTTTCGCGTCAGACGATCGGCGACATTCATGGCGTAACAGATCGCCGTTATGTGAATCTGGTCTGGGAGAAGATCGACCAGATAGGGTAAGGTGGTGCCGCAATCGAAAAACACCGTATCGTCATGGTGAATATAATCAATGGCTTGTGTGCAAACTTGCCGTTTTGCAGCGGCATGACTGTCGGCTGCCTTGGAAATTTCATAGGGATCGTTTTCCGCTTCGACAGCCGCGACGATATGGCCGCCGAGAAACGCGAATTGGTCTGCATTGGCGCTGACATCACGCCGAACCGTCATCTCCGAGACGCCCAGGATCTCCGCAGCATTCTTGATGTGCAGAATGCGATGTTGTGAAAGGGCCTCGGATAAGACTGCGATGCGCCGGCCCTTGCGACTATCCATATCGCATCTCTCCCTTATCGTTTACACCTGGAATAGTGTTCTGATGAAAATTTAACAAGGGACTGCCATTCTCATCTCGTTTGCTCCTCGATCTACGATTCGGCATTTGCGCCGAGCTACAGCTTCTGCACCAGCCAGTTGCGCGCAACATGGCATATCGTCACAATTTTACAGGGAAACCCCGCAATTTGAAATGAGAATTTGTGACCAATCTTCCATTTGTGTGATGGAATAGTCACAAAACTGCATAGATGGTGCCTCACTTCGGCTGCGGGGAAGCGGGTGACGACGAGATCGACATTCTCGGCCGGCAGGGCGAGTTGGTCACGCCTCTGGTCGGGGTGGCACCTTCCGACCAGATGCTTCATCCTCGCGACTGCTGAGGACATTCCTGGCTGCGCGCGCTACTCGCCGGCTTTCCGTGCTGCAGTTTCGATCGCATCGGCAACCTTTTCCGGTTGGGATGCGAAGACGGCGTGGCTTGCCTTGATTTCAGTCACGTCGCTTCCGGCACGTTTTGCCATGTCGCGTTCAAGCTCGGGGTTGATGGAGCGATCCTCGGTGGCGACGATCGACCAGCTTTTCTTGGTCCGCCATGCCGGCTGAGTGATCTTGGCGGAGAATGCCTGCTTTGCGGCGAAGACCTGTGATTTTGCCATGAAATCGGCTTCGGCTGGCGGAAGGTCGGCTGCGAAAGCTGCGGCGAAGGCGCTAGGATCGAGATAGAGGTATTTGCCGTCCTTCGTTTCCTTTATATCCATGCTGCCCGCGGGCTTCGAGCTGGCGAGGCTCAGTAGGCTTTCGCCCTTGTCGGGCTGGAATGCCGCGACATAGACCAGGCCCGCGACGGCGGGATCGTTGCCGGCTTCGGTGATGACCATGCCGCCGTAGCTGTGGCCGACGAGCAGGACCGGTCCAGCCTGAAGGTCGAGAACCCGCTTGGTCGCCGCTACATCGTCGTCGAGCGAGGTAATGGGCTGCTGGACGATGGTGACGTTGAAGCCGCGCTTCTCGAGAATGTCCGTCGCCTTGCGCCATCCCGAGCCATCGGCCAGCGCGCCGTGGACGATCACGATGTTCTTGACCGCGGCAGCCTCTGCGGCGAATGCAGTGGCGGTGGTGGCAAATGCAAGCGCTGCAGTGAAAAGAAGACGTTTGTTCATGTGTATTACTCCTTTGGGTCGTTGTTGATGGTCGGGATTTTGACGCGTTTCAGGTTCAGCCGAATGTGAAGGCGTAAGCCTGCACGCCCGGATCGAGGAAGCGGATCTCGAAGTTGCGGGCGGCGACCGTGCCGGACTGGCGGACGAGTTGATAAAGCCTCGTCGTGGTCACCGTGCCATTGCCATCGGCATCGATGTCGGAGCCGTGGTCGGGTCCTGGCACCTTGCCGTCGATCTTCACCTGGAAGCGGATCGGCTTGTCGCCGGCGCCAGGCCCAAGAACGAGATGCAGATCGCGGGCGCTGAAGCGATAGTTGATGCCGCCGCCCGGCTGATCAAGCGTCGCCTGATCCCGGCCGACGGTCCAGGTTCCAGACAGGCCCCATCCATTGAGGCCGGGTTCGGCGATCGAATAGTTGCGTGCCGTGTCGGCCTGCAGCCCTTCGGGAGAGGTGAAGTTCGCCGCTTGTTCGTAGCCGAGATAGGTTTCGCCGGAGCGGATATTGCCGAGATCAGGACCTGCTTCCACGCTCCTGGCATCCGGCACGACCGGCGCGCTTGCCGTCGTTTGGCTGCCGGCTTCGCGCAGCAGGTCCTGAATGGCCTTTTCGGTCCTGCCGTAGTTGCCTTCGCCGAAATGGTGGTAGCGGATCTGGCCCTTGGCATCGATCAGATAGGCGGCAGGCCAGTAGCTGTTTTCGAAGGCGCGCCAGATGCTGTAATCATTGTCGATCGCAACGGGATAGCCGATCTGGAAGTCGCCAATCGCCTTCTTGACGTTGCCGATCTTCTTCTCGAAGGCAAATTCCGGGGCGTGCACGCCGATCACCACGAGACCCTGATCCGCATATTTTTCGGCCCATGCTCTGACATAGGGGATGGTACGAATGCAGTTGATGCAGGAATAGGTCCAGAAATCGACGAGCACGACCTTGCCGCGCAGCTGTTCCGTGGTGAGTGGCGCAGAGTTCAGCCATTCGACCGCGCCGTCGAGCGAAGGGGCGGGGCCTTCGACGGGCAAGTCGCTACGGAAGGGGTTCTTCGCATCGGCTCCGGCGATCATCACCTCGTTGCTCGCCAGCTCGGAAGATGTGCCGCTGAGCGGCTTTGCATGCAGCCTGTCGAGCACGGCCTGTTCCAGCGATGCGGTGCTGGCGTAGGAGAGCCGGGCGAGCAGGCTGGTGTCGAGGCCGAGCGCGATGACGGCGACGCCCGCCAGCACGGCAGCGCCGAGCCCCTGACGAATCCGGTCGCCAACACCGAGCAAACGCTTCATGGCGGTGAATATCCGGCCACCGACAAGCAGGGCGACCGCAAGCGAACTTGCAGCACCAGCGGCATAAGCGATCAGTAGGAAGGTCGTTTGCAGATTAGCGCCCTGTAATGCGGCTCCGGTCAGCACAAGGCCGAGAATCGGACCGGCGCAGGGCGCCCAGAGCAGTCCGGTGGCGACGCCGAGAAGAAGCGCGCTTTTCACAGTCGTGGTGCCGCGTCCACCGCCGGTGGCGTTGATAAGATTGTTGCCAAGGTCGACGATCGGCCGGGCAAGCGTGCTTGCGAAACGCGGTGAAAGCAGGCTGGCGCCGAAGAGAGCAAGCAGAACGATGGCGGCAAGCCGGCCATATTCATTGGCCCGAATGGCCCAGCTGCCGCCGACCGCGGCCAGTGTGGCGACCAGCGCGAAGGTGGCGGCCATGCCCGCCAGCATGGGCAGCGTGCTTCTGACGAAGGGCTGTCCGGCACGCGCGAAGACGAAGGGGAGGATGGGGAGGATGCACGGGCTGAGGATCGTCAGCGCGCCTCCGAGATAGGCAATGATCAGAAGTGTCATCATCGTTTCCTTTGAACCGATTGATCGGGCTCTGGACGGCGATGGAGCCTGAACCAGCAACGGCGGGGATATGGCCGGGCGGACGTATCCCCGATGTGTCGGGTTTGGCGGGGAAATGTACCGAACTATTGCGATGAGGCGCGGACGATACAAAGCGATACAAACTACTGTCCCGGCGGCGGGCCGCGGTGAGGTGGCTGCTGCCGGTGCGATGCTTTGCTCCGTCGGCGCGATTGTATCAGAATGTATCCCGATGGCCGGAAGCTACATCCGTATTCAAAAACCGAGGACTTGCGACATATGGTCGATACAAGCGCCGCGTCATATCCGCACTGTAATCCATTCGACAGGAGAGACCGATGTCAGAGCAAATCAACCATCACCGCCGCCGTTTCTTCGGCATGACGGCAATCGCCCTTGCAGCCGTCGAATTCGGCGTGGCCGGCACGGCCACCGCCCAGTCGCCTGCGACGGCTGCATCGGTGCCAGCTATAAAGCCTGGAACCAACACGTCCTTCGAAGCGCTGAAACAGGTCAAGGCAGGCGTGCTCGACATCGGTTATGCCGAGGCGGGAAAGGCGGATGCCCCTGTGGTATTGCTGCTGCATGGCTGGCCCTATGACATCTATAGTTTCGTCGATGTCGCGCCGCTGCTTGCCTCGGCTGGCTACAGGGTGATCGTGCCTTATCTGCGCGGTTACGGGACGACGCGCTTCCTGGACGACGGCACACCTCGCAACGGCCAGCCGTCAGCGCTCGCCGCCGATATGATCGCGCTGCTCGATGCGCTCGATATCGAGAAGGCCGTGATTGCCGGTTACGACTGGGGCGGGCGGACCGCCAATATCATGGCGGCGCTCTGGCCGGAGCGCTGCAAGGCGATGGTATCGGTGAGCGGCTATCTGATCGGCAGCCAGGAGGCCAACAAGAAACCGCTTCCGCCGAAGGCCGAACTTGCCTGGTGGTACCAGTTCTATTTTGCCACCGAACGCGGCCGTCTGGGTTACGAGAGCAACACCCATGATTTCGCAAAGCTGATCTGGCAGACGGCTTCGCCGAAGTGGAACTTCGACGATGCGACATTCGAGAGGTCGGCCGCTGCCTTCGACAATCCAGACCACGTCGCGATCGTCATTCACAATTACCGCTGGCGCCTGGGGCTTGTCGAAGGCGAGGCCAAGTACGATGCCTACGAGACGACGCTCGCCGCAACGCCTGTCATTTCGGTGCCGACCATCACCATGGAGGGCGATGCAAACGGTGCGCCGCATCCGGAGCCTTCCGCTTATGCCGGAAAATTCTCCGGCAAATACGAGCATCGCACGATCGGCGGCGGCATCGGCCATAACCTGCCTCAGGAAGCGCCGCAGGCTTTTGCGCAGGCGGTCATAGACGTCGATCGCTTCTAGGTCGACGATGCCGGTTGCAGAGCCTCGTTGCTCCGGCCGGCGGAATATGCGTAGCTCGCGTCTGTCGCTTCGGTCAGCAACGAAGCGACAGACGCGGCCGATTCTATCGATAAGGAACAGGGAAATATGGATCATGTCGATCACATCCTGATCGTCGATGACGATCGCGAAATCCGCGAGCTGGTATCGGGCTACCTGCAGAAGAATGGCCTGCGCACGAGCGTTGCCGCGGACGGACGGCAGATGCGCAGTTTTGTCGACGCCAATGCGGTCGACCTAATCGTGCTCGACGTGATGATGCCCGGTGACGACGGGCTGGTGCTGTGCCGCGAACTGCGCGCCGGCCGACACAAGGCGATCCCGATCCTGATGCTGACCGCCCGTACCGACGAGATGGACAGGATCCTCGGGCTGGAGATGGGCGCTGATGATTATCTTCCGAAGCCCTTTGCTGCGCGCGAGCTGCTCGCCCGCATCAAGGCAGTGCTGCGGCGGACGCGGATGCTGCCGCCCAACCTGCAGATCAGCGAAGCCGGACAATTGCTTACCTTCGGCGACTGGCGGCTTGATACGGTCGCCCGGCACCTTCTCGACAGGGAAGGGACCGCGATTGCGCTGAGCGGCGCCGAATACCGTCTGCTCCGCGTCTTCATCGATCACCCGCAGCGTGTGCTCAATCGCGACCAGCTTCTGAGCCTAACACAGGGTCGCGACGCCGATCTCTTCGATCGCTCGATCGATCTTTTGGTCAGTCGCCTGCGTCAGCGGCTGGGCGACGATGCGCGCGAACCGACCTATATCAAGACGGTGCGCAGCGAAGGCTATGTGTTTTCGGTTCCAGTCGAAATATCGGAGCCGCGCCAATGAAGGCGGCAATCCCCTTGCGTTCGGGCCTGACGTGGCCGAGCACGTTGCGGTCGCGGATCTTCCTGATCCTGCTGATCGGACTGGCCTTAGCCTACGGTCTGTCCTTCAGTGTGCTCTATATGGAGCGGTACATGTCGGCCAAGGCGGTGATGCTCGGCACGCTGGAAAATGACGTGGCAACATCGATTGCCGTTCTCGATCGGCTTCCGCCCGGCGAGCGTGGTGATCTGCTCGACCGGCTGAGCCGCGGCAACTATCGTTTCGTGCTCGGACCCGGCCTTCCCGGCGTGCCTGACACGTCAAGCAAAGGGGCGGAAATCTCAGGAAAGATCGAGGAGGCCATCGGGCACCGCTTTCCGATCCGGATCGAGCGGATTCCTGGCGATGTGAACCGATTGCAGGCACATCTGACGCTGAGCGACGGAAGCCCCTTGACGATCGACGTCACACCGAAGGGCGTCATGCCGATCGCCGCGTGGCTGCCTTATGTCTTCGTCGTCCAGATGGTGCTGCTCATCCTCTGTACCTGGTTTGCGGTTCGCCAGGCGATCCGGCCGCTCGGCGAGCTCGCCGCCGCTGCCGATGCCCTCGACCCGAACAAGGACGGTCCTGCTTTGAGTGAGGCGGGGCCGAGGGAGGTCGCGCATGCGGCGCGGGCGTTCAATGCAATGCGGGAGAGAATCGGCCATTACCTCGAAGAGCGCGTTCAGATACTGGCGGCCATCTCGCATGACCTGCAGACGCCGATCACCCGCATGCGGCTGCGCGCCGACATGGCGGAGGATTCGCCTGACAAAGACAAGCTGGTGCACGATCTCGGTGAGATCCAGCGCCTCGTTCAGGACGGCATTACCTATGCACGCAGTGCGCATGGCAATGGCGAGAAGAGCGCCCGCATCGATCTCGCCTCGTTCATCGACAGCATAGCCTACGACTACCAGGATACTGGAAAGGCCGTGACCGTCGTCGGCCTGGTTCAGGGCGCTGCCTTCACCAAGCCGCATGCGCTTCGCCGTATCCTGTCGAACTTCATCGACAATGCGCTGAAGTTTGCCGGTGCTGCCGAGATCAGCGTCGAGCGCAGCGCCGAGAACGATATCGTCATATCAGTTATGGACCACGGGCCGGGAATTCCGGACGATATGCTGGAAGCCGCCATGCAGCCTTTCTTCCGGCTGGAGCAATCCCGCAACCGGGAAACCGGCGGCACCGGTCTCGGTCTTGCGATCGCCCAGCAGCTGACGACCAAGATCGGTGGGTCGCTCCGGCTCTACAATCGCGCCGGCGGTGGGCTGGCCGCGGAAATCACTATCCGTTGACATCAGGGGCGCTGCAAAATTTCGAGACGTTTTGTATGCGAAGATGTCCTCGATAGCGGATGCTACGCTTTGTGACATTTCGGGCGATTTTGGAAACATGGCGGATATATCCGTCGGTCAAACCACACTCCGTCAACCCGGCCGCGCACCGCGACCAGTCGCGCTGAGCGACCCAGTCGCCTTTAGCGACGCAACAAAGGAGTGTTCCATGATAAAGATCGACAAGGTTCTCTATACCGGCAAGACCCACACGACAGGCGGGCGCGACGGCGCTTCGCAAAGCGACGACGGCGAATTGGACATCAAACTTTCGCCTCCAGGCAGCAACCGTGCCGGCACCAATCCCGAACAGCTTTTCGCCGCCGGCTGGTCTGCCTGCTTCATCGGCGCGATCGGCATTGCTGCCGGCAAGCTGAAGGTCAGGCTCCCTGCAGATGCCGCCGTCAACGCCGAGGTCGATCTCGGGGCGACCGACGGCAACTATTTCCTGCAGGCTCGCCTCAAGGTCAGCCTGCCGGGCATCGAAGCGGATTTGGCAAGGGCGCTTGTGGATGAAGCGCACCGCACCTGCCCCTATTCGAAAGCAACCCGCGGCAATATCAATGTCGAATTGAGCATTGCCTGACAGATGGGATCGATCGCCAAAACAAAATGTGACGAGGCCGGTCGGGCCTCGTCGATGGAGGAACCAATGAAACTGATGATCATCTGCATTCTGGGGGCGACGATTTTCGCAGCGCCCTGCATCTACGATGTAAGCTCACAGGAGCCGTCGCCGCTTGCCGGCCTCGTGACGGCGGCATCCGCAGCTTCATCCTCAGGGGAGCGGCCGCCGCTCCAACTGCTCTTTTAGATCGGAGAAAGACAGTGAAACTCTATCAGAACGAAATTTCCTCGGCGACATCTCGAGTCCGCATCGCACTCGCCCTGAAAGGACTGACGGCCGAAGCGCTGCCGGTCACCATCCTCGGCGAAGATGCCGAGAGCCGGCAGGCCGGATATCGCAGTGTCAATCCGCAGGGACTTGTGCCCGCCTTGCTGACGGATAGCGGCGTTCTCCTCACCCAGTCACTGGCGATCGTCGAATATCTCGATGAGCTTCAGCCTGAGCCGCCATTGCTGTCTGGTACAGCGGAAGATAGGGCGCTGGCGCGGTCGATCGCGCTTGCGATCACAGCAGAGATCCATGCGCTGTTGCCGCCACGCATCGGCCTGCATCTTCGCGCCACGTTCCAGGCTGATGCCGATGCTATCACCGCCTGGGATCGTCATTGGGTCGGCGAGGGAATGGCCGCGGTCGAGACGATGATCGCCGGCCGCAGGCAAGGGGCCTTCGCCGTCGGCGATCGCCCGAGCATTGCCGATATCTTCCTGTTCCCGCAGTCGATCGGCGCCCGTCGCCTCGGCTTCGATCTCACCCGATGGCCTAATATCGCGGAGGTCGTCGCAAAGCTCGAGGCGATACCGGCTTTTCACGAGAACGCGCCGGCGCCGAGACGATGATCCAATCTAAGAAGAATCGGCCGCAAGCGACTGCGGCCGATTCTCTTCTCGTGCTCTAGTCTTGGCGATAAGACGTCGCCTTCATGGCCGTCGGCCGCTTTTAGCGGTTGACCCTTGCCTGCAGATGCGCGGGATAACGATCGCCTTCCACCTTGATCGTGGCGAGCGCGCTTTCGATGCTGGCAAGATCCTCAGCCGTCAGTTCGACTTCAGCGGCCTGGATGTTCTCCTCGAGGCGATGCAGCTTGGTTGTGCCGGGGATCGGCACGATCCAGGGCTTCTGCGCCAGCAGCCATGCGAGAGCCACTTGGGCGGAGGTTGCCTTTTTGCGGGCGGCGATTTCTCCGAGACGATCGACGAGCGCCTGGTTGGCTTTTCGCGCCTCCTGAGAAAAGCGCGGCACGACGTTGCGGAAATCCTTGCTGTCGAAGGTGGTCGTTTCGCTGATCGCGCCGGTCAGGAAGCCCTTACCAAGCGGGCTGAAGGGCACGAAACCGATGCCGAGCTCTTCCAGCGTCGGCAGGATCTCCTGCTCGGGCTCGCGCCACCACAGTAAATATTCGCTCTGCAGTGCCGCCACCGGCTGGACCGCATGGGCGCGGCGGATCGTCCGGGCGCCTGCTTCCGAGAGGCCGAAATGCTTGACCTTGCCTTCAGCGATCAGTGCCTTGACCGTGCCGGCGACATCCTCGATCGGAACATCGGGGTCGACGCGATGCTGGTAGAAGAGATCGATGACATCGGTCTTCAAACGCTTCAGCGCCTGGTCGGCTACCGCGCGGATCTGCTCCGGCCGGCTGTTCATGCCGCTCTGGCCGCCGTTGGCATCGAAGTTGAAACCGAATTTCGTGGCGATCACCACCTCCTCGCGGAAGGGGGCGAGGGCCTCTCCCAGAAGCTCTTCGTTCTTATAGGGGCCGTAGGCCTCGGCCGTGTCGAAGAAGGTCACGCCGCGTTCAAATGCCCGCCGGATCAGTGCGGTCGCTTCCTGAATATCTGTCGCCGGGCCATAACCATAACTCAGCCCCATGCAGCCGAGACCGATGGCTGAGACTTGAAGTCCGCTCTTTCCAAGTTCACGCTTCTGCATAGAAGTTTCCTTTCTAACCTTGGTATTGCGTGTCGGTGACATGCTCCATCCAGTCGACGACCTTGCCGTCGAGCTGTTCCTGGATGGCGATATGGGTCACTGCCGTCGTCGGCGATGCGCCGTGCCAATGGCGTTCACCCGGTGCGAACCAGACGACGTCGCCGGCGCGGATCTCCTCGACAGGGCCGCCTTCGCGCTGCACGCGACCGAAGCCCGATGTGACGATCAGCGTCTGGCCGAGTGGATGAGTGTGCCAGGCGGTGCGGGCGCCGGGCTCGAAGGTGACGCTGGCGCCAGCCGCGCGTGCGGGGCTGGTCACGGTAAACAGCGGGTCGACACGCACGCTGCCGGTAAACCAATCGGCTGGTCCCTTGGCCGAAGGCTGCGAGCCGCTTCGCTTGATCTCCATCTTTGTCATCCTTTCCAATGTCGGGGTGGATATGTTCACTCGAGTAGCAAGGTATTTAGCGCGTGCGCCTGGTCGCGATTAGATGGTATAAACGGCAAGAACCCATGAGAAGGTTTCATGAATGCCGCGCCCCGTCGTCAATGACCTCATCGCCTTCCTCGCCGTCGCGCGCGCTCAAAGCTTCACCAAAGCGGCGGGCAAGCTAGGTGTGTCGCAATCGGCGCTCAGCCACACCATCCGAGGGCTTGAGGAGCGGCTTGGACTGCGATTGCTGACACGCACGACGCGCAGCGTCTCGCCGACGGAGGCCGGCGAACGCCTGCTCCTCTCCATCGGACCGCGGCTAGACGAGATCGAGAGCGAGCTGGCTGCCTTAAGCGCATTGCGGGAGAAACCGGCAGGCACCATTCGCATCAATGCCGGCGAGCATGCGGCGGATGCCGTCCTCTGGCCTGCCTTGGAAAAGCTGTTGCCCGATTATCCCGATATCAATGTCGAGATCATCGTCGACTACGGTCTGACCGACATCGTCGCGGAACGTTACGATGCGGGGGTGAGGCTTGGGGAGCAGGTTGCGAAGGACATGATCGCGGTGCGTATCGGTCCCGACATGCGCATGGCCGTGGTCGGCGCTCCCGCCTATTTCGACAGCAAGCCGGCGCCGCTAACGCCGCAGGATCTGACCTACCATAGTTGCATTAATCTGCGCCTGCCGACCTATGGCAGCGTTTATGCATGGGAGTTCGAGAAGAACGGGCACGAGCTCAGGGTTCGTGTTGAAGGTCAATTGGTCTTCAACAATATCGCGCTCCGGCTGAACGCCGCGTTGGCAGGCATGGGGCTCGCCTATATGCCGGAGGACTTGGTCGAGGCACATCTTGCCGACGGGCGGCTGGTGCGAGTCCTCGAAGATTGGTGCCCACCATTTTCCGGCTACCATCTCTACTATCCGAGCCGCCGGCATACGTCGCCGGCATTCGCCCTCGTCGTCGATGCGCTTCGCTATCGAGGATAGACGCCCACCGTTTCGGGCCGCCCGGACAGGCATATGTCCGAGCTACTGGTGATGGGCTCTTGCCGGAAGGAAATCATGCCTCCCCACTTCTTAGATCCGGCGACGACGCAGGTGGTTCAAAGCCTCGACTGTCCAAGGTCGACGATGTCGGCGATGAAATCGGCGATGGCGCCTGTGTCGTCTAGATCGAAGACCGGCAGGGCCGTATCGGTTACGGCATGATCGGCGGCGATGGCGCAGATATGGGGATCGCTCGGCGCCAACGGTTCGCGATTTGCCGCCTCCAGGCGGCGGGCCTCGATCTTCGGGATCGGCTCGCGCTTGTAGCCTTCGATCAGCACGAGGTCGCAGGGGGCGAGACGGGCGAGGATCTCCTCGAATTCAGGTTCCGGCGCACCGCGCAGCTCGTGCATGATGGCGTAGCGGGTGCCGGAGACGATGGTGACCTCGTGGGCGCCGGCCTGGCGGTGGCGGTAGCTGTCGGCCCCGACCTTGTCGATGTCGAAATCATGATGGGCGTGCTTGATCGTCGAGATCGTGTAGCCGCGGCGGGTGAACTCCATCACCAGTCGGACGGCGAGGCCTGTCTTGCCCGAGTTCTTCCAGCCGGCGATGCCGAAGATTTTCGGTGCGGTCATCCGCGAAGGGCCTCCAGCCAGCGTTCCGCCTCGACGAGATCGTCAGGCGTGTTGATGTTGAAGAAGGGATCGAGCAAGCTGGCACGGGTCGGATGCAATGGAAACGCCACTTCCGTAACGTCATGTCGTAACAGGAAGTCGCGTACGCGGCGCTTCTCGTCGGTGGCGATCCAGGCTTCGAGATCGGCGGCCAGTGTCACCGGCCAGAGCCCGAAGACGGGATGGCTGCGGCCCTCGGAGGCGGCAATGGCGATCTGCGACGGGTGCTCGATCGCTGCCGCCAGCCGGGCGACGAGATCGGCCGGGAAGAACGGGCAATCCACCGAGACGGTGACGACATGGGTGATCGAGGGCAGGCTGGCGGCATAGACCATGGCCGCATGGATGCCGGCCATCGGCCCGGCCTTGCCGCGAAAACGATCGGGAACGACAGGCAGGTCCTCGGCGGCGGCATCGGCATTGACGGCAACGAGCGGGGCCTGCTGCGAGAGGCGGGTCAGCACATGGTGGAGCAGGCTCTCGGCCCCAAGCATCACCCCCGCCTTGTCGCGGCCCATGCGCTGCGAACGGCCGCCGGCCAGCACGACGCCTGCTATATGAGATTTATCCAACGAGAATTCAGCCATCATCCTTCCTCAGCCATCATCTTGCTTCAGACGGGCGCGCGCGGCGCGGATTCCTGCGCGATCGGCGATACACGGCGCTTGGCCTCACGATAGAACGTATAGAGGCCGGAGGCGATGACGATCGCAGCCCCCACGAGCGTCCAGCTATCAGGCACTTCGGCGAAGAAGATGAAGCCGAGCAGAGATGAGAAGATCAGGCTGGTATAGCGGAACGGCGCGACGAAAGAAATTTCGCCGGTGCGCATGGCGAGGATGACCGACTGGTAGCCGACGAGCACCAGCACCGATGCGAGCACGAGATGCCCAAGGGCGTTAGCGCTGACCGGCTGCCAGCCGCCGAGCACCGGAATGAGCACCGCGCCGAAGAACGAGGCCGATATGGCGGTGATGACGGTTATCATCAGCGAGGGAATCTCCGGACTGATGGTCCGCGTGGCAAGATCGCGGCCAGCCGTCGTCAGCACCGCGGCGACGCAGAGGAGGGCGGCGGCGGTGAATCCATCAGGGCCGGGGCGGATGATGATCAGCACGCCGACGAGGCCGACGAGGATCGCCGACCAGCGCCGCCAACCGACCGGCTCGCCGAAGAAGAGCGCAGCCCCGAAGGTAACGACCAACGGCAGCGATTGCAGGATCGCCGAGGCATTGGCGATCGGCATCATGCCAAGCGCGGTGATATAGGTGACGGCGGAGAGCGTCTCGCAGATGATCCTGAAGATGATCATCGGCTGCAGCATGATGCGCCAGGAGCGCAGCGCGCCCATTTTCCAGGCGATCAGATAGATAAGCAGGCTGGTGAAGAGGCCGCGCAGGAACATGATTTCGCCGGCATTCATATAGGCGATCACCGATTTGGACAGGGCGTCGCTCGCGGAAAAGCCAGCCATCGCCATGCTCATATAGATGGCGCCCTCAGTATTGCGTGACCGCTGCATGAAGAGATTCCCATTACCTGTGCGCTCCTTTTAGTCGCGAAGATGCATCAAGGGAATCGGATGAATGTCACACAAAGCATAAATCGATGATGCGGTGCACAATAACGCTGACGTCAACGCAGGCGTGTGCGTGGAGGTCACAGCAAATCACCGTTTTATAAGCTGAATTTCGATATTTCCGACGCTACGATCAAGTTCAACCTGACCCGCGGCTGGCGCCGTCGCTTTCATCGAAATTATCGGCCATGGGCGGGTTTTTCCTTTGCCGCGCGGGAAACGGGTGGCTGCATCGCCTGATGTTTGAGATCTCAAATGCCGCAACAACGAAGGAGAAACCGACATGACACTTCTGAACGGCAAGATCGCCATCATCACCGGCGCAAGCTCCGGCATCGGCCGCGCGGCGGCGAAACTCTTTGCCCGGGAAGGCGCGAAACTCGTGGTCAACGGCCGGCGGCAGGAAGCACTTAATGCCGTCATTGCCGAAATCGAAGCGGAGGGCGGGCAGGCAGTCGCCATATCAGGCGATGTCAAGGACGAGGCGCTCCAGGCGAGGCTTACCGAAACGGCGGTCTCGCGCTTCGGCGGGCTCGATATCGCCTTCAACAATGCCGGCGTCATCGGCGAGATGGGGCCGGTGACGGGACTTTCGCTGGAGGCCTGGCGCGAGACGATCGAGACCAACCTCACCGCCGCCTTCCTCGGCGCCAAGCACCAAGCGGCGGCGATGGGAGCGCGCGGGGGATCGCTGATCTTCACCTCGACTTTCGTCGGCCACACTGCCGGCATGCCGGGCATGGCCGCTTATGCCGCCAGCAAGGCGGGGCTGATTGGTCTCGTGCAGGTGCTCGCCGCCGAACTCGGGAGGCAGAACATCCGCGTCAACGCACTGCTTCCCGGCGGCACCGACACGCCGATGAGCATCACCAACGCGCCGGACGCCACGCCGGAAGTCCTGGCCTTCGTGGAGGGACTGCATGCGCTGAAACGCATGGCGCAACCCGAAGAGATCGCCAATGCGGCGCTCTTCCTCGCCTCCGACATGTCGAGCTTCGTGACCGGCACGGCGATGCTGGCGGACGGTGGGGTTTCGATCAGCCGGACATAAGGCGGGAAATAGGGTGTGCTGTGGCAACCAGCCGTGCGTGTCTGGGACACCCGCCCTCGTCTTTCGAGGCTCCGGCCTGCGGCCTGCGCGCCTCAGGATGAGGGCTGGTCGGCGTGACTTGCCGCTGCGCTTCCCGTTGAACCAGGCCGCAACCTCTCTCCAGCCTCATCCTGAGGCGCCCCTCAGGGGCCTCTAAGGACGGGGTTGGCCGCTTTGCGCCGATCAGGCGACTTCGCGTATGTCTTTTGCCGCCTGGCGTTCGAGATAGGCAACCAGGTCCTCTATGGTGACGAGGAGGAGGTTATGGCGTTTGGCGAAAAGAGTGAGGTCGGGGAGGCGGGACATGGTTCCGTCGTCATTGGCGACTTCGCAGATGACGCCAGCCGCGGTCTTGCCGGCGAGGCGGGCGAGATCGACGGCGGCTTCGGTGTGGCCAGGGCGGCCGAGCACGCCGCGGGGATTGGCTCGCAGCGGAAAGATATGGCCGGGGCGAGCGAAATCGGCGGGCTGTGCCCGATCGTCGACCAGGGCGCGGACAGTGGCGGCGCGGTCGGCTGCCGAGATGCCGGTCGTTGTGTCCTTGAGATAGTCGACGGAGACCGTGAAGGCAGTTTTGTGCGATTCCGTGTTGTTGGGCACCATCAGCGGAATATCGAGCGCATCGAGACGCTCGCCTTCCATGGCGATGCAGACGAGACCGCGGGCGTGGGTCATCATGAAGGCGATTGTTTCCGGGGTGACGGCATCGGCCGCGACCACGATATCGCCTTCGTTTTCCCGGTTCTGGTCGTCGACGACGACGACCATCTTGCCGCTGGCAATGGCTGATATGGCATCTTCAATTGTTGCGATAGTCATGCTGTCTAGCCTTTCAAGGGTTATGTCAGCGGGCTGACATGGTCTGCTCGGCTCAATCCGTGAGCGAGCCTTCTGCCCTTGGGCGAACAAACGTCAGCCGACTCCGGGATGGAGTGCGACTGCCCGTATTGTCCTCTTCCATCCGGACTATACCGTCGGCTCCGGCATCTCACCGGATCTGCTGACCTTCCAGCAATTCAAAATTCTACAGCGTCCTTTGCGCGTCTGAAAGACGCGCGGCGCTGTAGTGCCGGAAGCGCTCGCGGGCTCCAGGATTGCTCCTGATACCGCCGGTGGGGAATTGCACCCCGCCCTGAGAACATTTCAAAGATAGGATCAAAAACAGGCAGATGGCAAGGTCTCTCGACCGGGCAAAAATGCAAAGCTGCCCTAACGCCGATGGACACACTGTTCACACGGAGGCGACGACCGTGTCGCGTTCCGCGCTTCGTTGGTGGTTTGTTGTTCCATACATGTCGTTGTCCCAAAACAGCTGCGCACTTTTGGGCGACCTGCATCAGGACATGATCAGGCCGCCGTCGACATTGATCGTCTGGCCGGTGATATAGGCGGCGTCATCGCTGGCGAGGAAGGTGACCAGGCCGGCGACATCCTCGCCGGAGCCGGCCCGTTTCATCGGGATGCCTTCGACCCATTCCTTCATCAGCTCGCCGGGGGAGTAGTTGCCGAGCAGCTTGCCCCAGGCCTGGTCGTTATAGGCCCACATGTCGGTCTCGATGATCCCGGGGCAGAAGGCGTTGACGGTGATCTTCTCGGTCGCGACTTCCTTGGCCAGGCTCTGGGTGATGCCGACGACCCCCATTTTCGAGGCGGCGTAATGCGGGGTGTAGATGAAGCCGTCACGGGCCTGGCCGGAAGCGGTGTTGATAATGCGACCGCCGCGCTTGTGCTTGCGCATTCTTGATATCGCCTCCTGGGCACAGAGGAAGACGCCCTTGGTGTTGACGGCCATGACCTTGTCCCACTCGCTTTCGGTCAGGTCCTCGACGCGGGCAATGGTGATGACGCCGGCATTCTGAATCGAGACGTCGACCGAGCCGAATTCCTTTTCGGCGGCATCGTAGAGGGCGGTGACGCTCGCCTTGTCGGTGACGTCGCCGATGAAGGAGATCGCCTTGCCGCCTTCGGCCCGGATCTGTTCGGCAACGCCGTGAACCAGCTCCTCGTTGGCCGAGACGACGAGATTGGCGCCCTCGCGCGCAAAACGTTGTGCGATGGCGGCGCCGATGCCGCGGCTACCCCCAGTAATGACGACAGTCTTCTGCTCAAAGCGTTTCATGCTCTTTCCTTGTCCGTCGATAAACAGCAAATCTGGGTGCGACCTAGCAGGCGATCATTATTGGAACTCAACGGGTCGTCGTGAATTCAGGTAGTCTTGAGCGCCGATGACGACGCCCGAGCCCTCCGTCCGTTCGATCAGCGCGAAGGGCGGGCAGACGGCGATATCGCACGCCGTCGTACCCGTTAGTCCCTTCAGCGCCTCGGTCTCAGCCAGGGAGGAAGCGAGACCGGTCACTTTCCAGCGGCGGCAATGAGCTTTCTCATCACCAGCAGCAGAAACCGCCGTCGACCAGAAGATCGACGCCGGTCACGAAACTTGCCGCATTCGACAGCAGGAACACAGCCGGACCGACCATCTCATCGACCGTTGCCATGCGCTGCATCGGCGTCTGCTCTTCGAAGAGCTTGGTCTGGTGGACCATCTCCGGGCGGGTGTTCATGGGCGTTGCCGTGTATCCGGGGGAGATGGTGTTGACGCGAATGCCGCGGTCGACCCATTCCATCGCCATAGACTTCGACATATGGATCACGCCCGCCTTGGAGGCGTTATAGTGCGCTTGGTTCAGCCCCCGGTTTACGATCACACCCGACATGGAGGCGATGTTGACGATGGAGCCGCGTCCATTCTTCAACATGGCGCGGGTCTCGGCCTGGCAGGAAAGAAAGATGCCTTTGAGGTTGATATCCATCAACGTCTGATATTGATCCTCCTCCATCTCTTCCGCCGGGTTCGCGTTAGCGATGCCTGCAGCGTTGACTGCAAGCGTCAGCATGCCGAGATCCGCTTCGGTACGTGCTACGGCCTCTCCAAGGGAAGACTTGCTCGTGACATCCGCTGCGATCTGGATCGAGCGGCGGCCGGCGGCGCGAATATGTTCAGCCGTCCTGGCCAGCCCGTCGTCGGTTCGACGGTCGAGCAGCGCTACGTCGGCGCCGCATTGCGCAAGGCCGATGGCAATGCGCTGCCCAATACCGCTTCCGGCTCCGGTAACGATGGCAACCTGGCCGCTGAGATCGAAAAGCTTCGGGGCGTTCAGAGTGATGTCGGACACCGCTCTTCCTTTCTCTGTCTGTTTAGATGGTAGCCAGCTCCATGACCGAAACGTCATTTGCCTGGTCACGATTGAGAATCCCCGCCTGCTTGCCTTGCGCAAGCACGAGAATGCGATTGGAGACTCCGAGAACTTCTTCGAGGTCCGAACTTACGACGATGACCGCCACGCCCTGTTTGGCAAGATTGACGATGATGTCGTAGATGCCCGCACGGGCGCCGACGTCGATGCCTCTCGTCGGTTCGTCGAGCACGACGACCTTGGGATCGCGCATCAGCCATTTCGCGATCACGACCTTCTGCTGGTTGCCGCCGGACAGGTCCGAGGCGTGCTGTTCAGCACGGCCCTTTACCCCGAACTTGGCAACTGCTTTTTCTGCAAAGGAGCGCTTGACGCGCGGCGTGATCCAACCGCCGCCGAGTTTGTCAAGATTGGCGTAGATAATGTTCTCGCTGATCCGGTGCCCGACGATCAGGCCCTGCTCCTTGCGGTCTTCCGGAACCATCACGATACCCTTGGCGATCGCGTCCGCTGGATCGCGCAGCCTGAGTTCCTCGCCTTCCAGCTTGATCGAACCAGCACTGATTGGATCTGCTCCCGAAATCGCACGCACCAGTTCGGTGCGGCCGGCGCCGACCAATCCGGCGATCCCCAGAATTTCCCCGGCCCGGACCTCGAAGGTAACGTCACGGAACGAGTTGTCCGGCGAGCTCAGCCCGGACACCTGGAGTACCGGACGATCTGTCGGAACCGGCAGGGTAGGGAACAGGCGGTCAAGCGGGCGCCCGACCATGCTCTCGACAATCGTTCGCACCGGGGTCGCGCTGTCTGAGAATTCTTGCACCCGCTCTCCGTCACGAAGAACGACGATCCGGTCGGTTATCTGCTTGATCTCTTCCATACGGTGGGAAATGTAGATGATGCCGACGCCTTCCGAGCGAAGCTTCCGAACCTGTTCGAAGAGAGCTTCCGTCTCTGCGCCGCCAAGGGCGGCTGTCGGCTCATCGAGGATCAGGAGCTTTGCGTTGAGAGCCAGCGCCTTGGCGATCTCGATGAGTTGCTGATTTGCCGTGGAAAGGCCGGCGACCGTCCGCGTTGCGGGGATGTGAAGGTTCAAGCGAGCGAGCTGGTCCTGGGCCCGGCGAACCATCTGGGCGCGGTCGACGACGCCGTTCTTCATCGGCCAGCGTCCGATGAAGACGTTTTCCGCGATCGACAGTTGCGGCAGAAGCTGCAGCTCCTGATGGATCAGGACAACGCCCTTGTCGATCGCTTCCCTTGGGGTGGCCGGGGCATAAGGCTGCCCCAGCCATGTCATTGATCCTTCGGACGGCGTGCGTGACCCGGCGATGATGCCGGATAGCGTTGACTTGCCCGCTCCGTTTTCACCGAGAAGTGCAACCACTTCGCCCGGATGGACGTCCAAGCTGACATTCTTCAGAACCTGGAGCGGCCCATACCATTTGGATATGCCCCTCAGGGAAAGAACTGGATCAGTCACGGCACACCTCCTCAAGACCTCGACTTCATTACGGATGGGTGGCGATGAAGCCTGCGACGTTTTCCTTGGTGGTCAGCGTGGCATCCATAAGCTGCACCGGGGGCACCTTTTCTCCGGCAACAAGCTTGGCGGCATTTTCGACCGCATCGCGGCCCATCTTCTGCGTCTGCTGTGTCGCCGTTACGTTGAAGACGCCCTTGCTGAGCGCTTCGAGAGCCGCGGTGTCGCCATCGAAGCCGCCAACCACGATCTTCTGCGACGGATTGGCGACCTTGATCGCCTGCGCGGCGCCAAGTGCGAGGCCGTCGGCCTGTGCGAACACGATGGAAACATCAGGATTTGCCTGCAGCATATTCTGCATGATCTGGAAGCCTTCGTCCTGGCTCCAGATGTTCGAGAACTGTTCGGCGACGACCTTGACGTCCGGATATGCCTTGAGAGATTCAGCGCAGCCCTTCGAGCGATCGACTTCCGGCGTCGTGCCCTTCTGGCCGTGGATGATGACCATCTTCCCCTTGCCGCCGGCTTCCTTCAGAATGTAGTCGCACACGGCCTTGGCAGACGCGACGGAATCCGTTGCAAGGAAGGTATCGCCGGGTGCACCCTCGGCGTTGCGGTCCACGTTCACGACCGGAATACCAGCGCTCTTCGCGAGCTTGACCGGAACGGTCGCAGCCGCCGCACCTGCCGGAATGTAGATCAGCGCGTCGATTTTCTGGGTCAGGAGGTCCTGGATCTGGTTGACCTGCGTCGGCCCGTCGCCCTTTGCGTCGACGGTGATGACTTCGATGCCGCGCTTCTTGGCTTCGGCTTCGACCGATTGCTTGATCTGGTTGAAGAAGTTTGCCTGAAGGTTGGCAACGGCCAGACCGAGCTTCTTCAGTTCCGCCGCATGTACGGGGCCGAGCATGAGGCCGAGCAGTGCAGCAGACGCGAGCATGGTGCGCGCTATTTTCATTGTATTTTCCTCCGTTGTTTGATGGAACCCTCGGGTATGTCCTCCCCCTCGGGGTATTGATCCGACCCAAATTCTTGGGGCGGAATTCCGGGTCCGCCAACGCGGCGGACCCTGCTCGTCAGGCGCGACGCCGACGAATAGTCTCCGCGCCGACCGCGAGCACGATGACGATGCCGATGATCACCTGCTGCAGGAACGGCGAGACGTTGAGAAGATTGAGACCGTTGCGAAGCACACCGATGATAAGGACGCCGATCAGCGTTCCACCGATGCCGCCCGTGCCGCCGGAGAGCGACGTCCCGCCGATGACGACTGCAGCGATGGTGTCCAGTTCATAACCCAGACCACTGGACGGCTGGACGGAATCCAGCCGCGCGGCGAGCACGATGCCTGCGAGCCCCGCAAGGACGGCACTTACGACATAGACGGCTATCGTCACGAGCGGGACGTTGATACCGGCCAGGCGTGCGACTTCGGCGTTTCCGCCCACCGCATAGAGCATGCGACCTTCGGACCGGAAGTGCAGGAAAAGCCACGCGGCAAGAACAACTGCAAGCATGAGGAATACCGTGGCAGTCATGATGCCGAAATGGCGATCGATCGCCAGCATCATGAACCAGTCGGGGAAGCCGACGATTTGCTGGCCGTCCGTGATCATGTTTGCAACGCCGCGAGCCGCGGACATCATCGCAAGGGTGGCAATAAAGGCTGGAACCCTGAACTGCGTCACCAGAAGTCCGACGATCAGCCCTGATACCGCCGAGGCGAGCAGCGCAAAGGCGATCCCGACGGGCAACGGTAGACCGGCGACGTTGGCAGTCCAGCCCATGACCATCATCGCGAGAGCAAGTGCCGAGCCGACGGAAAGATCGATGCCGCCGATCAGGATGACGAACGTCATTCCCACCGCCATGATGCCGAGAACAGTGATCTGGTCGAGGATGTTGAGGCCGTTTCGAACCGAAAGAAACGTGTCTGTGCTGAGGCTCAGAAAGACGCACAGCGCGAGCAGTCCCACGAGTGGGCCGGTAGCTCCCTTGAGCTTGCTCAGCCAGGCGCCGGACGAAAGCCTGTGTTCATTGATATCGAGCGCCACCATTGCTCCTCCCTATGCGTAGGCTTGTATCCGATATTTGCTCAGGGTAGAATAATTATTCATGCCTGCTGGAAAATTCATTAACAACTTGCTATTCAGCTGTCAATAAGGTTTCTTCGGGCATGTGCTCTTGAGGGTCGCCTTAAGGGGCTTGACTAATCGGCTTGTTATGCAAAAATATTGATGATTGAATATTTATGCACGGAGGAATTCATGGATCCGACAGAACTTGAGCGCATCGCCCGCCAGATCCGATTGCGCGATCTCCAGGCGGTCTTTGAAGCGGGCGCCGGCCATATTGGCGGCGAGATGTCGGTCATCGACATTTTGACGGCTCTCTATTTTCGTGTGCTGAATGTCTGGCCGGATCAGCCCAAACATCCCGACCGCGACAGGTTCGTTCTTTCAAAGGGGCATACGGCATGCGCGCTGTATGTAACGCTCGCAAAACGCGGCTTCATCCCGGAGGATGAGATTTCCACCTTCTTGCAGCCGCATTCGAGGCTGAACGGGCATCCAAATTGCAACAAGGTTCCTGGCGTCGAAACGAATACCGGGCCGCTCGGCCACGGTCTTCCGGTCGCAGTAGGAATGGCGATAGCCGCCAAGCTCTCAGGCGCGAAATATCACACCTATGTCGTCACCGGCGACGGTGAGATGCAGGAGGGCTCAAACTGGGAAGCGATCATGGCGGCAGCTCAGTTCAAGCTCGATAACTTGACGTTGGTCATCGATCACAACAGGTTCCAGCAGGGCGCCGCCCTGGCCGAAACCAACGATCTCGCCCCGCTTCGTCCGAAGCTTGAAGCGTTCGATTGGGAAGTCAGCGAAATCAACGGGAACAATATGAGCGAAATCGTTCCTGCGCTCGAACACCGGGGGTCAAGACCACATTGCATCGTCGCCCATACCAACAAAGGCCATGGAATATCGTTCATGCAGGACCGCGTCGACTGGCACCACAAGGTACCGAGTAAGGAACAATACGAAATTGCATTGGCAGAATTGTCGGAGGCACTGTAATGAACGCGCCAATAAACCCACCCAAGCTCTACGATTGCCGCGACGCATTCGCTGCTACGCTTGAGCGGCTGGCAGCCGAAAACGAGACGGTCGTTGCCGTCTGCAACGACTCCGTCGGTTCGTCCAAGCTCGGCGGCTTCAAGGCGAAGTTTGCAGGGCGCCTCGTCAATGTCGGCATCGCCGAGCAGAACATGGTGGGGGTTGGTGCAGGCCTCGCCAATGGCGGACGCCTTCCGTTCGTGTGCGCTGCTGCTCCGTTTCTCACGGGACGGTCGCTGGAGCAGATCAAGGCCGATATTTCGTATTCGAATGCCAACGTCAAGCTGGTCGGCATTTCTTCCGGAATGGCATACGGCGAACTCGGCCCGACCCATCACTCGATCGAAGACTTCGCCTGGCTGCGGGTTCTGCCAAATCTTCCGGTCATTGCGCCTTGTGACCGCATCGAAACCGCTGCTGCGGTTGAGTGGGCCGCGGCCTACAACGGGCCCTGTTTCCTGCGTCTGTCTCGCGTTGGTGTACCGGATCTGCTTCCGGAGGATCACAAGTTCGAACTCGGCAAGGCAAACCTCCTTCGCCAGGGTTCCGACGTCACCCTTATTGCCAATGGCACTTTGACTCATCGCATCTTGAAGGCTGCCGAGATCCTCGCAGACCGCGACATCAATGCCAGGGTGCTCAACCTTGCAACGGTTCGTCCGATCGACGAGGAGGCTATTATCGCCGCGGCGAAGGAAACCGGAGCGATCGTCACAGCCGAAGAGCATTCGATTTTTGGCGGGCTCGGTTCCGCGGTAGCCGAAGTGGTCGTCGATAATGCCCCAGTCCCGATGAAACGTCTTGGAGTTCCCGGCGTCTACGCCCCGACCGGTTCGGCAGAGTTCCTGCTCGACGAATTCGGAATGGCGCCGTCCGCAATCGCCGACGCCGCGCAGTCGCTGATCAGGCGCAAGTAACTGGGATCGCGCGACTTTTGTTCTTACGCAATTCCGGACGGAAAACCGCTTGGCACTTTTCCTGGAATTGCTCTAGCCGGGACGCTTTTTGTCGCCTCGGCCGCCACCTGATCTGGGGAGGATAGAATGCGGGCAATTCTGGCAATCGACCAGGGCACGACCAATTCAAAGGCGGTTCTGGTTTCCGAAAGGGGAGAAATCGTCGGCAGAGGTTCGGCTCCTGTCGGCATTTCCTATCCGAAGCCGGGTTGGGTCGAGCAAGACCCAAATAGGCTCTACGCATCGGTCTGCGAAGCGATCGACGCCTGCCTGAAGGCTGGCCCCGATGTGGCTATCGAGGCGGTGGCCATTTCCAACCAGCGCGAATCTGCCACTGCCTGGGACGCCGAAACGGGAGACGCGCTTGGACCGGTGGTAAGCTGGCAGTGCCGTCGTACGGCACAGGATTGCGAGCGTCTCATTGCCGAAGGCCACCTTGACCGTGTGCAGGCGCTCACAGGCCTGCCATTGGATCCGATGTTTCCGGGTTCGAAATTCCGATGGCTGCTCGACCGTATTCCGGCCGGGCGATCGGTGCGGCTGGGAACGGTCGACAGTTGGCTCGTCCACTGCTTGACCGGCGGGCGTCGGCATGTTTGCGACGCTTCGAATGCCGCCAGGAGCCAATTGTTCGATCTCCGGGAGCAGAGATGGAGCGATGAACTTGGCGAGATCTTCGGCGTCGATATCGCGCTCCTGCCCAAGGTACTCGACAGTTCGGCCGATTTCGGCCGAACGCAAGGATTGCCAGGGGTGCCGGATGGCACTCCGATAATGGCTGCGATCGGAGACAGCCACGCAGCCCTGTTCGGTCATGGAGCATTCAAGCCGGGCGACGGGAAGGTGACCTTTGGAACCGGCTCTTCGGTAATGACGACGCTGCCGCGATTCATTCCTCCACGTAACGGCGTCACAACCACCGTCGCATGGCGTATCGAGGGAAAGCCGACTTTCGCTTTCGAAGGCAATATTCTCGTTTGCGCCGCCAGTCTTCCCTGGATGGCGGAGATTCTCGGCCTGGCGGATGTAGCGGCCCTTGTCGAACTTGCGGCGAGCGCTGAGCCGGGCGGACCTGGCTTCGTGCCGGCATTCGTGGGACTGGGCGCACCTTACTGGAATGCCGACGCCCGTGCCCTGTTCTCCCAGATCAACTTCAATACGACACGTGCGCAAATGGCTCGGTCGGTCACCGACTCCATCGCTTTTCAGGTGCATGACGTGATAGCGGCCATGCGGGAACAGAGCGGCGGCCAGCTTGGCGCGCTCTATGTGGATGGTGGACCGAGCCAGAACCGCTTTCTGATGCAGTGTGTCTCGAACCTCATCGAACATCCGGTAATCCAATGCGAAGCACCCGAGGCGTCGGCATTGGGGGCTGCTTATCTGGCGGGGCTTTCACTCGGCTTTTGGAGCGATCTCCAGATTATCTCGGAGTTGCCGCGAAACACGCAAATCATTGAGCCGCAACCCGTGGATCGCGCAGTGCTTCTCGATACCTGGGATGATGCGCTTGCCCGCTCGACGGCCCGCGAAACAAAGGCTAAAGGTGAATAAAAATTCACTCTGGGATTAGCGATGACTCGCCTTAACGAACTCCGCCTGATTTCAAGGGTCGCCCAGATGTACCATATGGAGGGACGGCGACAGGCGGAGATCGCACAGCACCTTCGCCTGTCGCAGGCGACGGTGTCGCGCATGCTCAAGCGCGCCGAGGCTGAAGATATCGTGCGAACGAGCGTGATCCCTCCCGCCGGCACCTACAGCGAGCTCGAGGGCGCGCTTCGCGAGAAATACGATCTGCCGGAGGCGATCGTCGTTGAGTGCACGGAAGATCGGGACGGAGCGATCATGGCCCGTATCGGAGAGGCAGCGGCTCATCTCTTGGAGGTGACGCTTGCGCCAGGGGAGATCATCGGCGTTTCGAGTTGGAGCCAGACCATTTTCAAGATGGTCGAGAATATTCATCCTCAGAAGAGCGCTCAGGCGAAATACGTCGTCCAGACCCTTGGAGGCATGGGGGATCCTTCAGTGCAGACGCATGCGACGCAGCTTACCACGCGGCTTGCACGGCTGACTGGCGCCGAGCCGAAACTGCTCGCCGTGCAGGGCGTTACGTCGTCCAGAGAGGCAAAGCTTCTGATGCAGGCCGACCCGTTCGTTCGCGAGACGATAGACCTGTTCGGCAGCATAACGCTTGCGATTGTCGGAATCGGAGCAGTCGAACCCTCCGAACTTCTCGCACGGTCCGGCAACATCTTTTCGTCTCGTGAACTGTCTGATCTCGCCGAAGCGGGAGCCGTCGGCGATATTTCTCTTCGCTTCTTCGACAAGAACGGCAAGCCGGTCAAGACACCTCTGGACGACCGGGTTATCGGCCTTCCACTTGAGGATCTCGAACGAGTGGACCGGGTCATTGCTCTTGCCGGCGGATCCAAAAAGACTGACGCGATTGCAGGCGCGCTCCGCGTGGGGGTCATCGACATGCTTGTTACCGACAAGTTTACCGCGCAGCGATTGATCAACTGACGAAGCAGACTGTTGCCAGCCTCAATGCGCCGTCCCATCCACAATCACATGGTCATGCTCCAGCGAGCATTTTTCCACTCGCGCCTCGACCCGGTAGATCTCCCGCAGCATCTCTGTGGTGACGACATCGCTCGGGGTGCCGCAGGCGTGCATGCGGCCGTTGGCGATGACGAGAACCTTGTCGGCAAATCGCAGCGCCTGGTTAAGATCGTGGATGGCGATCAGCACGATCATGCCCTTGGTGCGGGCCTGGCGGCGCATGAAGTCGAGAACCTCGACCTGGCGGTGGAGGTCGAGCGCGCTGGTCGGCTCGTCCATCAGCATGATCTCAGGTTCGCGCACCAGGGCCTGAGCGATCGAGACGAGCTGGCGCTGGCCGCCGGAGAGCGCGCCGAGATCGCGGAAGGCGATGGCGGTGATATCAAGCGCCTTCATGACCTCGTCGATGAAGCGCAGGTCGCTGTCGCTGACGGCCCAGGACTGGCCCTGCTTGCGGGCGAGCAGGATGGATTCATAGACCGTCAGCACCGCGTTGGCCGAGGTATCCTGCGGCATGTAGCTGATGGCGTTTTTCGTTTTCGAGCCTTCGACGACGACGTGGCCCGGCCCTTTGAGCAGACCGGTGATGCGCTTGAAGAGCGTCGACTTGCCGGCGGCGTTCGGGCCGATCACCGCGATGACCTCGCCTGATTTCATCACCGGTGTCGTCACGTCTTCGATGAAGAGCTTGCGGCCGTGATAGGCGCCGACCGATTGCAACTGAAGCGCTACCACGACCGGCTCCTGTTCGAGAGGATGAGTGAGAAGAAAAAGGGCACGCCGACCAGCGCGGTGATGATGCCGATCGGGAAGACGACACCGGGGATGATCGACTTCGAGACGATCGAGGTCAGCGACAGGAGCAGGGCGCCCGACAGGATCGAGCCCGGCAGGAAGAAGCGCTGATCCTCGCCGAGGATCATGCGTGCGATATGCGGCCCGACGAGGCCGACGAAACCGATCGTACCGACGAAGCTGACCGGCACTGCGGCGAGCAGCGAGACAACAAGCATGGTTTCGAGCCGGATGCGACGGACATTGACGCCGAAGCTTGCGGCCTTGTCCTCGCCGAGGCGGATGGCCGTCAGCGCCCAGGCATTTCGGGCAAAGTGGGGAAGCGCTGCCAGCAGCACGGCGAGCGCTACCCAGATCTTCGGCCATGTGGCCTTGGTGAGGCTGCCCATCGTCCAGAAGACGACGGCCGACAGCGCCTGTTCGGAAGCGAGATATTGCAGGAAGGCGAGAGCCGCATTGAAGGTGAAGACCAGCGCGATGCCGAGCAGCACCACCGTCTGCACCGAGACGCCGCGGGCCTGCGAGACGAAATGGATGAAGAGCGTGGCGATCAACGCCATGATGAAGGCATTGACCGGCACGAGCAGGCCGGCCGCGACAGGCAGAAGCGGAACGCTGGTGACGATCGCCAGTGCCGCGCCAAAGCTTGCCGCCGCCGAGATGCCGAGCGTGAAGGGGCTGGCGAGCGGATTGGCGAGGATCGTCTGCATCTGCGCGCCGGCGACGGAGAGCGATGCGCCGACGACGATCGCCATTACGGCAACCGGCATGCGGATGTCCCAAACGACGGCCCGCACCTGATCGGATACGGAGGAGGGGTCGAGAAGGGCTGCGACGACCTCACCGAGGCCGTAGCGGGCCGGCCCCCAGGCGAGATCGACGGCAAAGGACAGGCAGAGCGCTGCCGTCATGGCGGCAAGGATCAGCAGCTTGCGCCGGGCGAGGGCGCGGTAGCGCTCCCGCCCGGCTTCGGCATCAATCGATATCGCGGCGATCTCGGCCATTTCGGATTACTGACCCGCCTTGGCGTCGACCCAGTAACCCGGCTGGTAGGCGACCGGCAGGAATTTTTCGTGGAATTCCTTGAAGGTGGCGTCCGGATCGAGATCGGCAAAGAGGTTCGGATGGAACCACTTGGCCAGTTGCTGGACGGCGACGAACTGGTAAGGGCTGGTATAGAACTGGTGCCAGATCGCATGGACATTGCCGCCGGCAACCGCCCTGGAGCCGGTGAAAGCAGGGTTTTCCATCAGCGTGTTCAGCGACTTGCGGCTGTCGTCAAAGGTGACGGCGGCATTCGGGCCGACATTCACAAAGTCCTTGGCGTTCTTGCTCTCGCTCCAGTTGGAGCCGGTGACAACGATGACATCGGGATTGGAGGTGACAACCTGCTCGGCATTGATCGAGCCGGTATAGCCCGGCAGGAAATCGGAGCCGAGATTGTGGCCGCCGGCCCAATCGACCATCAGGCCGAAATTGTCGGGGCCGAAGGTGCCGCAGCACTCCACCAGGCCTGCGGCGCGGTACATGAACACATTCGGCTTCGGCGGATTGGCCGCCTTCAGTCTGTCGGTGACACGCGCCATCTGCTCTTTCCAGAAGCTGACGACTGCTTCGGCGCGGTCCTCATGGCCGAAGATCCGGCCGAGGATCTTCAGGCTCGGCTCAGTGTTGGCGAGGATATGCTCGCGGAAATCGATATAGACGATCTTCACGCCGATGCCGTTCAGCATGTCTTCGAGCTTCACCTCGTCAGCGGCCGCCTTGTTGCCGATCGGCAGCAGCAGCACATCGGGATGAAGCTTGACGACTGATTCGGTCTGCAGCGTGCCATCTGTGAGGTTACCGAGGAAGGGCAGGTCCTTGCCCTTCGGAAACTTCTCGACATAGGCTTTGAAGCCGTCCTTGTCGGTGGTCCAGAGATCGTTGCGCCACCCGACGATCTTGGCGAAGGGATCTTCCTTCTCAATGGGTGCTACGGCATAGAGCATGCGACCTTCCCCAAGGATCACACGCTCGACCGGCTTGTCGAAGGTCACTTCGCGGCCCGCGACATCCTTGACGGTGAAGGATTGCGCCCACGCCGAAAGTGGCATCAGGCCGGCAATCGCAGCCGCGGAGACTGCGAGTATTTTCACGAAATTCATCTGGAAATTCCCCCGGTGTCTGAATAATGTCCGCAGCCATATGAAATATGACTTTGTGAATCAAGTTTTATGTTTTAGAGCCTTTCCAAAGTGATCCAAAGCCGGGATGCCTCAGATGAATTCCATGAAAACGAACTACTCGATCCGCGACGAAATCCGCGACTTCTGGTCGGAACGGGCGGCGACCTTCGACCAGAGCGTCGGCCATGAAATCTTTTCGGAAGCGGAGCGGAAAGGCTGGCAGCGGCTGATCAGAAAACATCTGGGCGAGGGCCAGGGGCGCGCGGCCCTCGATCTCGCCTGCGGCACCGCCGTCATCTCGCATCTGATGCATGCTGCCGGCTTTGCGGTCACCGGCCTCGACTGGTCGGATGCGATGCTGGCGCAGGCACGCGCCAAGGCGAAGAAGCGCGGCACCGATATCCGCTTCGTGTCCGGCGACGCCGAAAACACCATGGAGCCCAAGGACAGCTACGACGTCATCACCAACCGCCATCTCGTCTGGACACTTGTGGACCCGGCTTCGGCGTTTAAGGAATGGTTCTCGGTATTGAAGCCCGGCGGCAAGGTGCTGATCCTCGACGGCAATATGGGTAAGGAAACCTGGGTCAAGGGCCTGCAGAAGCTCTGGACGAAGGTGACTGGAAAACCGCCGGCGAGCCACATGTCGCCGGAGATGATGGCGCGGCACCAGAAGATCCGCTCACGCGTGCATTTCTCCAGCCAGATGCCGGCCGAAGCAGTCGTCGATCTTCTGCGCCAAGCCGGTTTTATGGATATCGTCATCGACCGCAAACTCGCCGACATCCATTGGGCGCAGGCGCGCAAGATGCCGTTCCTGCGTGGGCTGGAGCGCATGGTGCAAGACCGGTTTGCGATTTGCGCGCGCAAACCTGGGTGATGGGGACTGGCTCCATCTTCTCCCCAGCGGGGAGAAGATGCCCGTCAGGGCAGATGAGGGGGTGAGCGACGTCAGGAGCGAATGCGCTGAGCGTAAGCGAAGGGCAATGAATGGCGGTGCCGTGTGGCCCCCTCATCCGACCCTTCGGGCCACCTTCTCCCCGCTGGGGAGAAGAGGGAGCAAGTATCACCCTCCGGTGACACTCATATGCCGCGCCACCGCCGGCCTGTTATGCGTGCGGTCGATGATGAAGTCGTGGCCTTTGGGTTTGCGGGTGATGGCCTCGTCGATGGCGGCGTGGAGGAGGGCGTCGTCTTCGGTGGCGCGGAGTGCGGCGCGGAGATCGGCGGCATCGTTCTGGCCGAGGCACATGTAGAGCGTGCCGGTGCAGGTGAGGCGCACGCGGTTGCAGCTTTCGCAGAAATTATGGGTCATCGGGGTGATGAAGCCAAGGCGGCCGCCGGTTTCTTCGACCCTGACGTAACGCGCCGGGCCGCCGGTCTGGTAATCGATGTCCGCAAGCGTGAATTGGTCCTCGAGATCGGCACGCAGCTTTGAAAGCGGCAGATACTGGTCGGTGCGGTCTTCTTCGATCTCGCCCATCGGCATGGTTTCGATGACGGTGAGATCCATGCCGCGGCCATGGGCGAAGCGCAGCAGCTCCGGCATCTCGGCATCGTTGAAATCCTTCAGCGCCACGGCGTTGAGCTTGATCTTCAACCCTGCCTTCTGCGCGGCGTCGATGCCTTCCATGACCTTGGCGAAATCGCCCCAGCGGGTGATCTTGCGGAACTTGTCGGGATCGAGCGTATCCAGCGAAACGTTGATGCGGCGCACGCCGCAATCGTAGAGCTCCTCGGCGTAGCGGGAAAGCTGCGAACCGTTGGTCGTCAGCGTCAACTCGTCGAGGCCGGAGCCGATCTTCTGGCCGAGCTGGCGAACCAGATACATGATGTTCTTGCGCACCAAGGGCTCGCCGCCGGTCAGCCTGATCTTGCTGACACCCTTGGCGATGAAGGCGGAACAGAGCCGGTCGAGCTCTTCCAGCGTCAAGAGATCCTTCTTTGGCAGGAAGGTCATGTTTTCCGCCATGCAATAGGTGCAGCGGAAATCGCAGCGGTCGGTGACGGAGACACGGAGATAGGTGACCGCCCGCCCGAAGGGGTCGATCATTGGGTGCGCACCTGCCACCAGCGGCGATGCATTGCCTATCGTTCCAACTCTGGTGTTCACCTGTATCTCCGTACTCCCATCAATGTGGGCATATGCTATTGTCGCGTCAAGGGAAACAGCCCGCACGAGCATGCCAATTTCAGCTTGCGCCGAAAAAGATCAGCGCCTACTCCTCGCATGAGAAGAGGACAAAATGATGAGCGATATCTGGCCGAGTGAACTTCGCGTCTCGAAAGACAGGCAGCGGCTGGTGGTAACCTTCGATGACGGTCAGAGCTTCGACCTGTCGGCTGAGCTCTTGCGCGTTCTGTCGCCCTCGGCGGAGGTGCAAGGCCACGGGCCAGGACAGAAGGTGACAGTGCCCGGCAAACGCAATGTTGCGATCATCTCGATGATGCCGACCGGCAATTACGCGGTCCGCATCGGCTTCGACGACATGCACGATACCGGCATCTACACCTGGACCTATCTGCGCGAGCTCGGCGAGCGGGGCGATGAGCTGTTTTCCGCCTACGAGGACGAACTCCGCGAAAAGGGCATGAACCGCGACACGGCGGAAAAGCCGCGCTGAAGCTCACCTAAGCGCCGCTACACTTTCAATCCACGCATAATCCAGCCATCGGGGGCTATATGGCGAAGACGAACAGAAAGAACTGGCTGCGCGCCAAGGGCAGCGCAAGCGCCAGCAAGGTGACCTTTCTCGAATTGTTTTTCGACCTGGTCTTCGTCTTTTCGATCTCGCAGCTTTCGCACGCGCTTGCCGTCCATTACACGCCGCTCGGTGCCGCCGAAGCGGCGCTGATGACCTTTGCCGTCTGGTGGGTGTGGATCTTCACGGCCTGGGTGACGAACTGGCTTGATCCGGACAAAATGCCGGTACGCGGCATGCTGGTAGCGCTGATGATGCTCGGGCTGCTGCTGTCTGCCTCCATCCCCGAGGCTTTCGGCGACAAGGGGTTGCTATTTGCCGGCGCCTATGTGGCGATGCAGGTCGGGCGCTCGCTGTTTACGACTTATGCGATGACGCGCGTCGATCGCCCCAACACGCTGAATTTCGTCCGCATCAGTACCTGGCTGGTGGTTGCCGGGGTCTTCTGGATTGCCGGCGGGCTGCTCGAGCATGAAGCCCGGCTGATCGCCTGGGTGATTGCGCTGGCGATCGAATATGCCGGGCCGGCCGCGGGCTTTACCGTGCCTGGGCTCGGGCGCTCGACGGCGCGGGACTGGGATGTTTCCGGCGCGCACATGGCCGAGCGCTGCGCACTCTTCGTCATCATCTGCCTCGGCGAAGCGATCCTCGTTTCCGGCCGCACCTTTTCGGAACTGCCGTTTTCAGGACTGACCAGCATCGTCTTCGTCACCGGCTTCGTCGGCACGGTCGCCATGTGGTGGCTCTATTTCCGCTTCGGTCACGGGCGCGCCGCCCATCGCATCGAGCATGAAGATACGCCGGGCAGCTTGGCGCGGCAGGCCTTCACCTATGGGCATATCCCGATTCTTGCCGGCATCATCGTCCATGCGGTGGCGGTCGAGTTCATGTTCTCGCATCCGCATGAAACCGGCAATCTCGGCATCGCCGCGGCCGTGCTCGGCGGCTCCGGCCTGTTCCTGATCGGCAATCTCTGGTTCAAGGGCGCGACCAGCGGCCAGCTGCCGCTATCGCATCTTGCCGGCTTGGTGTTTCTGATCCTGCTCGCCTTCGCAGCGCCCTTCATCGAGGTTTATCTGTTGGGCATTCTGGCGACGCTGGTGCTGATTATCGTCGCCGCTTGGGAATATCGCTCGCTGACCGGTACGGCGGCGGCGCCGACGCTGCATTAGGGAGTCCGGCGTCGCGCGTCCTTTCAGAGGCGTGGCGCTGTCATCGGCAGTTCGATTTCAGTAAAATTTCAGAAAGCCTACCGGACAAAAATTTCGATTTGAACGATTCTCCCCCCGCCATGTGGGATGGGGCGGGTCATGTCAGCGTTTGCGAGTCTCAGCGGTTTCCGGATCGGCCTCGCCACGGGCGCCGCCTCGATAATTTCCGTCGGTCCGATTTCGGGCATCCTGCTGTCGGCCGTCTTGCTGGGTATGGTGTTCAACCTCGTTAAAGACAGCTGAGCGAGGGCTATCCGATGCCGACGAGCCTTGCCCCTCTCGCCCTTCTGCTCGCTGCGGCCTTCTGGGGTTTCGGCAATCTGTCGCAGAAGCTCGTGCTCGCGGATATCGGTCCGTTCAGTGCAGTCAGTCTCCGGTGCGCGATTGCCGCTGCCGTCATGATCCCACTCATTCTATTCGAGAAGAAGCCGGTGGCAGACCAAGGCTACTGGAAGAGTATCCTGATGGTCTCGGGGGCATTCACGGCCGCGATCACCATCCAGCAATATGCCTATCTCGGCGCGAGCGTGACCAATGCCAGCTTCCTGGTCAATACATGTGTGGTGTTGACGCCCCTGATCGCATGGCTGGCACTTGGCCAGATTGCGAGCCGTAGTGAGATCGCCGCGACCGTGATCGCCATCGGCGGCATCTTCCAGATGTCTGGCGCCTCCTCCGGCGCGCCGACCATGCAGTATGGTGATGTTGCCTGTCTCGTTGCGGCGCTGTTCTATGCGATCTGGATGGTCGCGCTTGGCAGGCATGCGGCAGCGCATGGATGCCCTGTCCGGTCCGCATGCATCCAGTTTGTGATGGCTGCCCTGTTTTCGAGCCCGTTCGCGATCGGCGAGATGCCGGCGCCGGCCAGTATCGGCGCGGCAGCGCCGCATCTCTTCATCCTCGGCGTCTTCACGACGGGCGCTGCCTTCGGCCTGCAGACCTGGGCACAGCGCCACACCTCCGCCTCCCGCGCCGCGGTCATCGTTTCGGCCGAAAGCATTTTCGGTGCGCTCGGCGCCTTTGTCGTGCTGCAGGAACGCCCCGGGCTTTCCACTCTGGCCGGTGCCGGCCTCATCTTCTGCGCAATCCTGCTGGTCTGCGTTGCAGGCCCGATCGGCAGTCTGTTGAGGGTTCGTGCGTCGAGGGTGGCCGGATAGAGCGCCGCGCGTCTTTTCAGACGCGCTAAGGACGCTCTATCACTTTGAATCTGCGGATAATCCTTTCCGAAAATCGATTCCGATTTTCGGGGTTATGCGCTACAGCGCCGCGCGTCTTTTCAGACGCGCGAAGGACGCTGTAGCACTTTGAATTGCTGCATAATTCCTTAAATCGATTCCGATTTAAGGAATTATGCAGTAGTCACGGACCGTGCTGATTGTGACCCGCATCGGCCAGCAGACGGACTAGGCCGGGCAGATGACGCACGCCCGTTTTCAGGAAGATGCGGCCGAGATCATTGCGAAGCGCAGCTGCACTGACGCCCAACCTCTCAGCGACCATAGCGCGGTCATCGCCGGAGACGACCTCGAGCGCTATGTCTGCTTCCGCTTTGCTGAGGCCAAAGCGCTCGCGAAGGAATTTCTCAAGGGTGCCTTTCGAGTGGATCGGATCGAGCGGCGGCGGCGCACCGATGAAGACGGCGGCCACGGCTGCGGGCTCCAGGCTGATGCGCAGGTCGCTTCCATTGAGTGGCAGGACATGCGCGGCAAGTTCGCCCCCGCTTTCGCTGGCAAGCCGAACGGATAGGCCGGCCCCGTCCAGCGCAGCCTCGTCCCTGGCCGCAATGCGGATGGCCCGCGCGAGTTCCTGCGAAGCGCGGGTCGTCGCTGCTGCAAGCAGGCCGTTTCGGCCCGTCACGAACCTGCCTTCATCAAGCATGCGTTCGGCCCGGGCATTGGCGTGGAGGATGCGGCCGTCCGAATTGGTCAGAACCACGCCATAGTGCAGGAGATCGAGCGTCTCGGCCAAGCGCAGCCGTTCGACGCTGCGGGCATCGAGGACATTGGTGATGGTGACGGCGCGCCGCAAATGGGGGAGCAGCAGCGCGCTGATGCCGATCTCGCGATGGGTGATCGGGCCGTGTCTCAAATGGCGGCTGATCACAAGTTCGGACAGATGTGTCGGTGTGTATATCAGGAACTGATGCAAGATGTCGACGATGCCGCGCGGCTTCAGGCAGGTCTGCACATAGGGCGAGCTGTCCAGGTAGCTCGGCGGAAGCCGGCGGGAGGCGACATATGGCTCATCGAGGGGTGGGGCCGTTGCGAACCATTCCCCGAGGCGGGCGTGGATCTCGGGCATATGCTTCTGTCGTTCGGCAATGCCCTCTTCTCCCCAACCGACATTCTTGTGGATGATGACCCGATGCCGGCGCAGGTCGTTCAGCGACAGAATCGCGGATTCGGCATCCATCACCGCCGCGATTTCCGAGAGCGCGGTCTCCCAGCGGGTGGGATCCAGGGTGCAATCGTAGATGACACCGATGATCCGCGACAGGTCCGCCGGCGGCAGAAGCGCCGCGTGAATACTGGCCGCGTGAGTACTGGCCGACCCGGGCGGGGAGAGGTCGACGGACGGCGGATGACGACCATCCAGTCCTGGCTTGGCGCCATTGCCCATCGCCGGTTCATGAGCGAAGACATAGCCCCGCTTCGGAAGGGATTGCAGGCGTGCACCCTCATCGCCCAGAATGCGGCGCAGATCGCGCACAGTCTGAGTGAGCGCATCGTCCGTCACCACCGCCCGTTCCCAGACGGCCGCGATCAGTTCGTCCTTGGAGATCACTCGGTTCGGATTATGGAGTAAATGCATCAGAAGCGTGAAGGTCTTCGGTCGGATCGGCACCACGAAACCGTCACGGGCAAGCAGGCCCGTCTGGAGATCCAGCACAAATGCACCGAAACTGAACCGATTTTCTTCCGGAGAGACTGCCATTCACCGTCGAACCTCGTAAATTCAACGTCCAGCACGACATCATCTTCTAGTCTTTAAGGGAACGCTAAACAAAGCAGTCTGAAATGTCCAGACAACAACTTAAAGTCAGCCTGGCGCGCGGCTGTGGCGAGCCTAAGCGGCCGCAACCATTGGACCGCGCCGGCGACATGAAACTCGCCTCAGTCTTCGTCGCGCAGATCTTTCAGCAGGATGGTGATGATCCGCTCCATCGAATCGGCGGTCGCCATGCACTGCTCTATCGGCTCGTTCGATAGCACGCGGTCGATCAGGCCGGTCTGGATGGCCATGGCTTCCTCACTCAGCTTTCGACCCTCTGGCGTCAAATAGAGGCGCAGCACGCGCTTGTCGCGCTCGTCATCGCGGCGAAGGATCAGGCCGCGCTTCTCCATCTGCGGCAGGAGCATGCTCATATTGGAGCGGCCGACCAGCAGCTTGCGCGCCAGCTCCTGCTGCGAGATGCCCTCGAAACGATAGAGATTGACCAGGATATCGAGGTGCGGCGGCTTGATGTCGAGATCGGCAAGCGAGCGGGCGAGCGATTGTTGCATCAGCTGGCAGGCGCGAGCGACCGCGATCCAGCTGCGAAAACGCGGATGATCCCAGGGAAGGGATTGATTTTTGTTCATCGTTGTACTTTATTGTTCAGTGTTGAACAGTCTTTTGGAATCCCACTATGGCAAACTTTGCGCTTGACGTCACCCGCCTCGGGTTCTCGGCTCTGAAGGCGATTTCGCCTGATCTGGCAGGCAGAGCGGCGTTCCAGCTGTTCTGCCGGACGCCATCGGCAAAGCCGAAGGGAGCAAAGGCGAAGGCAGCGCATGCGGCGGGTGCGGCCCGGCTTGCCGGCGCCGAACGCTTCACTCTCAGGCTTGCCGGCGGGCGCCAAGCGCATGCCTACCGGCTGAACGGCGGGGCGAGGGGCAAGCGCAGGCGCTATCTGGTGACGCATGGCTGGGGCTCGGGCACCGCATATATGGCCGAACTCGTCTCGATGCTTGCGGCAACGGGTGCGGAGGTCGTGGCGCTCGATTTTCCCGGCCACGGCCGTTCAGGCGGACGCTTCCTGCATATGGGGCTTGCGGTCGAGACGATCGCGGCGGCCGAGGCGCGCTTCGGCGCATTCGATGCGGCGATCGGTCATTCCTTCGGCGGTGCGGCACTGATGGTCTCGGCGGCGGGCCTGCTGCCTGGCGTGGCGCCTGTCAGCGGTGAGCGCCTGGTGCTGATCGGTGCGCCGAGCGAGATGGGCTGGCTGTTTACCGATTTCGGCGGGATGGTCGGTCTTCGCCCTGCGGCGCAAGCGGCACTGGAGAACGAGGTCCATCGCGTCACCGGACGGAGGCTTGAAGACTTCGACGCCGGCGAAGCGGCGGGCGAGATCGGCCGCCCGGTACTTGTCATCCATGCCGAGGACGACAAGGAGGTGTCGCCTCTCCATGCCAGGCGCTACGGCGCGGCGGGAAAGGGCGTTCGGCTGTTCTGGGCGAACGGCTTCGGCCACCGACGCATCATCGGCGCCGCACCGGTTCTTGCCGCGATTGCGGCGTTTCTCGACGGCGATCGGGACGCGGGTGAAGCGCCTGATGAAAACATCAAAAAAGATGCGGAGATCATTCCGTTTTTTGAGCTTCCGGCAAGGCGCGCGGCATTGTAGCGTCCGTCGCGAAGATCAAGCCACGGCGGGACGCCTCATGAAAATCATCAGCAGCATCGAAGAGCTCAACACGATCTATGGTGCCGGCTTATCGCCGGCCTCCGTCACCAAGGTGACGAAGCAATTGACCCCGCTCTATCGAGAGATGATCGAGATCTCGCCGTTCGCAGCGCTTGCGACCGTCGGGCCGGAAGGGCTCGATTGTTCACCGCGCGGCGATCTTGGCGGCGTCGTGCGCGTCGCCGACGACGAGACGCTGCATCTGCCGGACTGGCGCGGCAACAACCGCGTCGATTCACTGTCCAACATTGTGCGCGATCCGAGACTGGCGCTGATGTTCCTGATCCCCGGCTCAAACACGACGATGCGCATCAACGGCCGCGGTGTCGTTTCCGACGACGAGGCGCTGCTTTCGAGCTTCGAGATGGACGGCAAACATCCGCGCACCGTTGTCGTGATTTCGATCGACGAGGTCTATTTCCAATGCGCGCGCGCTGTGATGCGGGCCGAACTCTGGAATGGAGAGCACTTCGCCGATCCGGCAAAGCTGCCGACGCCCGGGCAGATGCTGAAGGCTGCGACCGGCAATTTCGACCAGGAGACCTACGACCGGGAATGGCCGGGGCGGGCGGCGAAAACGATGTGGTAGGGTGTGGCACTGAGAAGCGAGTGTCGGCTAAACTTTCTGCTGGCGTTGCAGCTTGCTCCCTCTTCTCCCCTCGGGGAGAAGGTGGCCCGAAGGGTCGGATGAGGGGGCCGCACGGCACTCCATCCATTGTTGCCCTTCGCTTACGCTCAGTGCATTCGCTCCTGTCGTCGCTCAGCCCCCTCATCCGCCAGCCGGCACCTTCTCCCCGCTGGGGAGAAGACAGATGTGGCGCCGCCTTGCGCCATTCTCATCCGTTGTGGATCGGTCAAGGCACGCACGGCGACTGACTTCACGTCTTGTAGATCAGCCAGCTCTTGGTGAAATCCTTTTGCATGCCATCCTGATAGAGGATGGTGCAGTTGCGGCCGGCATTCTTGGCGCCGTAAAGCGCGATGTCGGTCTTGCTGTAGAGTTCGCCGGCATCATCGGCATTGGAGGCCATGCAGATGCCGATCGAGACGGTGACCGGACCGTAATTCACCCGCGTGCGGGAATTCTTGAAGGGCGTCGTCTCCAGTGTGCGACGAATGCGCTCGGCGATCGCGGTGACTTCCTCGGGCGTATTGCCATCGACAATGAGGGCGAATTCCTCGCCGCCGGTGCGGGCGACGAAGACGTCGCGGCGGACATTGCTGCGGATCACGGAGGCGACGGTGGCGAGCACCTTGTCGCCGACGGGATGCCCGTAGGTGTCGTTGATCTTCTTGAAATTGTCGATGTCGCAGAGCAGCAGCGCCGTCACCGGTCGCATGCTCGAATTGTCGAAGATGGCGGCGAGGCGGTCGTCGAAGGCGCGGCGGTTGGAAAGCCGCGTCAGCGAGTCGGTGTTGGCGATGCGCTTGTATTCGTCGAGTTCCTTGCGGACTTGATCCATCTCGTGCGAGCGCTGGAGGACGTCCTCGACGGTGCGTTCGCCATGCGCCATGGTGTCACCGGTCGCCTGGCTCAGGAGATCGATGGCGTTTTCGATCAGTTCGACGCTGGCATTGCTCTTGGAGGTGATGCGCTTGTGGGTCTCGCCGAGCAGCCTGGTATAGCTTTCGAGCGAGCTCTGCTCCTGCCTCAGGATCCGCAGCAGGCCGTCGAGTTCGCCTGATATGCGCGTATGGGCATCGTCGAAGACGCGGGCCGGGCTGTGGGTGAAGTACTGCGCGCCGAGAGCATCGAGTTCGGCCTGGCTCACCTGGCCCCCGAGGGCCGCGAGCTCGCGGGTGAGAGCTGGATTGGAGCCGATATAGGCCTCGTAGAAGAGTTGGTAATTGCGCGGTATCGGCGCGACGCCCATGGAGCGCATGGCATAGGTGATCTGACCCGCAACGTCGGGAACCGGCACCTTGGGCGCGACAGCCGTATTCATCCGGCGAACTCCTCATTTATTCAAAGGCAATATTCTATTTGTTAGCTTAAATTTCTTGGGAAAAGATTAAAGCGATATATACCAAAGATTACATACGACAAATGCCGCATAAGGCAATACTTCGATCAGGCCTATGATTCTCCACGGAAAAACGTATCTTTAGCGAGACAGTGCATACTCGCTGAGCGGGAGCGGTGTCTGAAAAACTTACAGTTCTTCTGTGCCGGAGAGCGTATTCATCTTGTCGACAGTCGGTTTTGGTCGTTTCGTATTGCAGCGCCGATATTTCGCAATGATATTTCCTGGGCAGCGGACGCGATCGCAGCTCGCAAACCAGGGCGGGAGATGATGGAAACGTCCCGCTCTATTTCCTTCACCATCCTCGCCCTTACCGTTTTCGCCGCCGGGGCCTTGCTTCTGGAACACACCGGCTTCTTCGCCGGGGCTTTCCGCACGGAGATCCTGGCAAGGGTCGATGGCGCGCAGAACACAGCGCGTCGGATAAGGCGTCGGCTCGGTAAAGCAGGCGGCAACGCAGCCCGCCACTCACCCCAAATTTAGCTCCTGGAAAAAATCATTGCCCTTGTCGTCGATGACGATGAAGGCAGGGAAGTCTTCGACGTCGATCTTCCAGACGGCTTCCATGCCGAGCTCGGGATATTCGAACACTTCGACCTTGCGGATACAGTCCTGGGCAAGACGGGCGGCGGGGCCGCCGATCGAGCCGAGATAGAAGCCGCCATGTTTCTTGCAGGCCTCGCGCACGGCGCGCGAACGGTTGCCCTTGGCGAGCATAACCATCGAGCCGCCGAAGGACTGGAATTGGTCGACGTAGCTGTCCATGCGCCCGGCCGTCGTCGGGCCGAAGGAGCCGGAGGCGTAACCGGCAGGCGTCTTGGCAGGACCGGCATAATAGACCGGGTGGTTCTTCAGGTAATCCGGCATGCCTTCGCCCTTTTCCAGCCGCTCGCGGATCTTGGCATGAGCCAGGTCGCGGGCAACGATGATGGTGCCGGTCAAGGACAGCCGCGTCTTGACGGGATGCCTGGAGAGTTCGGCGAGCACCTCGGCCATTGGCCGGTTGAGATCAATGCGCACCGTCGATTCCGACAGTTTGGCCTCGTCAATCTCGGGCATGTATTTCGACGGATCGGTTTCGAGCTGCTCGACGAAAATGCCGTCGCGGGTGATGCGGCCCTTGGCCTGACGGTCGGCGGAACAGGAGACTCCGAGGCCGATCGGCAGCGAGGCGCCGTGGCGGGGCAGGCGGATGACGCGCACGTCATGACAGAAATACTTGCCGCCGAACTGGGCACCGACGCCCATCTGCTGCGTCAGTCGGTGGATTTCCTTCTCCATCTCGATGTCGCGGAAGGCGTGGCCGCTCTCGGACCCTTCGGTCGGCAGCTCGTCGAGATAGCGGGTGGAGGCGAGCTTGACCGTTTTCAGGTTCATCTCGGCCGAGGTGCCGCCGATGACGATCGCCAGATGGTAGGGGGGACAGGCCGCCGTCCCTAACGTCAGGATCTTCTCCTTGAGGAAGTCGATCATCCGGTCGTGCGTCAAGAGCGAGGGCGTGCCCTGGTAGAGAAAGGTCTTGTTGGCCGAGCCACCGCCTTTGGCGACGAAGAGGAATTCATAGGCGTCGGTGCCTTCCTCGTAGATGTCGATCTGGGCAGGCAGATTGTTCCTGGTATTCTTCTCCTCGAACATTTTGACCGGCGCGAGCTGCGAGTAACGCAGGTTCTTCTTCTCATAGGCATCCATGACGCCGCGGGCCAGCGCCGCCGTATCCTCGCCTTCGGTCCACACCCTGCGGCCCTTCTTGCCCATGATGATCGCGGTGCCGGTATCCTGGCACATGGGCAGCACGCCGCCAGCAGCAATATTGGCGTTCTTCAGGAGATCGTAGGCGACGAAACGGTCATTGTCCGTGGCCTCGGGGTCGTCGAGGATCGAGGCAAGCTGCTTCAGATGGCCGGGGCGCAGCAGATGGTTGATGTCGGCAAAGGCGGTTTCGGCAAGCAGGCGGATGCCTTCCGGCTCGACGGTCAGGATCTCCTGGCCCTTGAACGTATCGACCGAGACATGGTCGCCACTGACCTTGCGATAGGGGGTGGCATCCTTGCCGAGGGGGAAGAGATCGTCAGCCATCGAAGTGACCTTTCTGGTGGGGCGTCGCTAGATTGGAACCGGTCTAAATCCGCTGCCCGGCAAATGCAATCGGGATGGGCCGGAGTTCGGCCACGGCCGCGTCGGACTTGCGTAGCCGGTGCATTGCCTGCGGTTGATAAGACGAAGCGTCGAAATCGGCGATAGCCTCGAAAACGACGACTCCAAGTTGCCTTCGGTTCAATGCCCGTTCATAGTCCCAGCGGCGTTAACTTGCTGGAGCTTCCGATGACGAATGCAAAGCCAACTGCTAACGACGACCTCTTCATTTCCTTCGAGCATGACCCGATCAGCGGGAATCTGCTGTCCAACGATAGCGATCCTGAGGGGGCGACCCTTTATCTTCGCTCTTTCGACGGTGTCCGGGTCGATGCGAAACACGGTTTGACGCAGGAAACGATCATAAGAGGGGACTACGGCACCTTCACCGTGCGGCCCGACGGTCATTTTACCTACGAGCTGGATTACACGCTCGACGTGGTGAAGAACCTGCGGGCGCACGAACAGCTGATCGAAAAGATCAGTTACAAGATCTCCGATGGCGCAGGCGGGACGGATGTCGGCGTTTTCACCCAGGCGATCGACGGCGTCAACGAAGAGGACAAATACCACGAAGTCCTTGACTTCGATGACCTTGGCGTCACATCGAGGGCAGATAATTTCTCCCTCCCTGACTATCGGGGCTTTGCGCTCTCGGTGAACGGCAGTCACGAGTTCACGCTTCTGAACGGGTATGTCTATGACACTATCCCCGGCGTCGACGCTATCACCGAAGACGGTTTCAGCGATACCGTTCTCTCCCCAGGCTCGGCGCCCGTAACCTTGAAATTGGTCGATGGCGGGGACTTCACTTTTCAGGGCGTTTCAATCGCCGAATTGTCGGCATCGCCGTTTCACCTCACGCTGACTGCCCTGAACGACGGCTTGATCGTCTATCAGCATGAACTCGAGATCACCGACCCCAACCTCGAAGTCAGCATCGAAGACATCGATGAAATCCGGTTTGATTTCATGGGCAATTCGGTGGTGATGGATAATTTTTCGCTGTTGGTCTGACGCTTGCCGGGTATGGCGAGGGTTGCCGGCAGGCGGATGCGGGTTTTTTCTGCGTTGGCAGGACAGCAACTTGGTCCGATATATCTTGCTCCGGCTGAGGAGATAGGCACGGCGTTGCTACACGTCTCTTCTCCCCAGCGGAGAGAAGTGCCGGAGCGCTAGCGAGGCGATGAGGGGGTGAGCGGCAGAGCCGCGAATGCTCGGAGCGCAAGCGAAGGGCAATGAACGGTGTGCCGTGCGGCCCCCTCGCATGTTCAAACTGCATCCATTGATGATGGGTGCGACCCCTGGGGGATGGCCATCCCCCAGGGGTCGGACGGGCGGGACCGTAACCCCCTTGGCTTGAACCGGGGATGAGCCTGGTCCGCCCGTCCTTCGCGTTTGTCCTGAACAGATAGTGGGGAGCAGGTCCCGTATGCAAGGCAAGGTATCGTCCGAACGCACCGCGATGGCGACAGTTTATGTCGGCATCGATGTCTGTAAAGAGTGGCTGGACATTCATCTGCATCCTCTCGGCCGCAGTTTTCGGGTGACCAACGACACGGCCGGCCTGCGCCGCCTCAAGCGGGAGCTCGATGCGCTTGACCAGATGCCGCGCTCGGCGCTGCGTATCGTCATGGAAGCGACCGGCAAGTGGCATCGCGCCGTCCAGCGCTCGCTGCATGCCGATGGCTTTTACGTGTCGGTCGTCGATCCGCTGCGCGCCCGGCTGTTTGCCAAAGCCTGCGGCTTTCTCGCCAAGACCGATCGGCTCGATGCGCGGCTTCTGGCCATCATGGGAGAAGCCCTCAAGCCGGCACAGACCCCACCGCCGGACCAAGCGCTGGAAACCCTGCAGGAACTGGTCAATGCCCGATCTGCGGCCAATGGTGAACGCACCGCCCTGTCCAACCGGATGAAGACGGCCGTGACCGCCTTCCTGCGCAAGGAACTGACGCGCCGGCTTGCCGCGCTCGACACCCATATCGCAAGACTGGACGCCGAGATCGAACGCAGCATCTGCGCCGATCCCGAGCTGCGCCGCCGCCTCGACATCCTCATCTCCATTCCCGGCATCGGAGCCGTCACCGCCGCAAGCCTGATCGCTGGCCTTTGCGAACTTGGCGCCTGCTCCGGCAAGCAGGCCGCCATGCTGACCGGCCTTGCGCCGCTCGCCTGCGAAAGTGGCGAGCGGGCCGGACATCGCTCCATCAGGGGCGGACGCCCAGCACCCAGGAACGCCATCTACATGGCCGCCCTGTCCGCCTCCCGTCACAACCCAGACCTCGCGCGCTTCGCCGAAAGGCTGAAGAAAGTCGGAAAACCCAATAAGGTCGTCCTCGTCGCCGTCATGAGAAAGCTCATCGTCCTGGCAAACACCCTCATCACCAAAAACCGCATCTGGACACCAAATCCACCTTGACACCAAACACAGATGCTCATCCGACCCTTCGGGCCACCTTGCTCCCCGCTGGGGAGAAGAGGGAGCGAGATGGGAGGCAGCAGACCACCTCAACCATCCTACTTAGGTCCGATCATCGTTTCCGGCCGCACGATCGCGTCATATTCTTCCGATGAAACAAGGCCGCTGGCGAGCGCCTCCTCTTTCAGCGTCGTGCCGTTCTTGTGCGCGGTCTTGGCGATCTTGGCGGCTGCGTCGTAGCCGATCTTCGGGGCAAGTGCGGTGACCAGCATCAGCGAGCGTTCGAGGCCGGCCTTGATATTCTCTTCGCGCGCCTCGATGCCGACGACGCAATTGTCGGTGAAGGAGACGGCGGCGTCGGCGAGCAGCTGTACCGACTGCAGGAAATTATAGGCCATCATCGGATTGTAGACGTTGAGTTCGAAATGGCCCTGGCTGTCGGCAAAGGTCAGAGCCGCGTTGTTGCCGAAGATATGGATGCAGACCTGCGTCAGCGCCTCGCACTGGGTCGGATTGACCTTGCCGGGCATGATCGAGGAGCCGGGCTCGTTTTCCGGCAAGGCCAGCTCGCCGAGGCCGGCGCGCGGGCCGGAACCGAGCAGGCGGATATCGTTGGCGATCTTGAAGAGGGCGGCAGCAGCCGCATTGATGGCACCATGGGAAAAGACCATGCTGTCATGCGAGGCGAGCGCCTCGAATTTGTTCGGCGCGGTGACAAAGGGCATGCCTGTGATGGCAGCGATCTCTTCGGCGACCTTTTCGGCAAACCCCACCGGCGCGTTGAGGCCAGTGCCGACGGCAGTGCCGCCCTGGGCGAGTTCGCAGAGGCCGGGCAGGGTCATTTCGATGCGCTTGATGGCGGAGCCGACCTGAGCGGCATATCCCGAAAATTCCTGGCCGAGCGTCAACGGCGTCGCATCCTGGGTGTGGGTGCGGCCGATCTTGATGATGTGGCTGAATTCGGTGACCTTCATGTCGAGGGCGGCATGCAGGTGCTTCAGGGCTGGCAGCAGGTGATGGGCGATCCGTTCGGCGCAGGCGATGTGCATGGCCGTCGGATAGGTGTCGTTCGACGACTGGCTCATATTGACGTGGTCGTTCGGATGCACCGGCCTCTTGGAACCCATGACGCCGCCAAGCATTTCTATTGCACGATTGGAGATTACTTCGTTGGCATTCATATTGGACTGTGTGCCCGAACCGGTCTGCCAGACGACCAGCGGAAAGTGGTCGTTCAGCTTGCCGTCGATCACCTCCTGGGCGGCGTCGCCGATCGCTTTGCCGAGGGCAGGATCGAGCTGGCCGAGCGACACGTTGGCGCGGGCGGCTGCCTGTTTGACGATGCCGAGCGCACGCACGATCGACAGCGGCTGCTTTTCCCAGCCGATCTTGAAATTGCCGAGTGAACGCTCGGCCTGGGCGCCCCAGTATCGGTCGGCGGCGACGTCGATCGGGCCAAAAGTATCGGTTTCGGTGCGGGTTGCGGTCATCAGCCTTGCCTTCCCTTACATGCTGTTTTCGGGCATCTTCGAAAGATGAGGTCTTATAGGTTGGAAAGCCGAACAAGAAAACTGGACGCCGTGCGAAATATTGAAATCGGAAGTCATGTTTGCGCAAGCTTTTCGGCGTGCTTTTTAAGCCACTTTGGAAATTTTATGCGTCCGGGCGTTTTCGCCACACTGGTCTGGGAGCGAGAATTCGGTAAAAAATTAACTAATAATTTCATAATTTTGTGTGAACTGCTGCGCGGCGCCGTGCAGGGTCTCCGTCACACAAAATTGAGTCCGCCGGCGCTGGCGGCGCAGGCCGGTTTCTGATCAATGAGGCCCTACGCTGCTTGAGTTTCGCGGGATTTGAGCTTGAGCCTTGCGCTCGTGACAAGAACAGCATGACACCGGGACTGGAAGATATATGACGTTCGTTTTGAAAAGCGCGGTATCCGCATTGGCACTCTCCTGCGGCCTGGCAGTGATGAGTGCTGCTCCCGCGCATGCCTATACGCTGATGGATATGCTGCGCGGCGACAGGCAGCGGACCCAGAGCACCATCTTCATGGACCAGATGCCGCCCGGCCGTGTAGGCCAGCGCGGCGGCATCGGCGGATCGCTTGGCGGGCTCGACCCTGAGGCGCCGCTGCCGAAGGTGAGCGGTCCGCGTTATTATACCTACAAAACCGAGACGCTGCAGTTCGTCGATACCGGCAAGTTCGCCGATCCCGTCGTCACCGGCGCAGTCGCCGATGTTTCGGGCAGCGGCGATGCCAGCGCCGAACCCGCCGTACAGCGCCGTTTCCTGGCGCAGGCCAAGGTGCGCGCCAATGCCGACGTCGCAAAGGCGCTCGAAGCCTATTACGGCGACAGCCGCAATCCGCTCGTCTGGGTCGAGGGCAACCGGATCAACGACCGCGCCAAGTCGGCGATGTCAGTTCTTGCCGATGCGGCCTTCGTCGGCCTCGACCCAGAAGATTACGCCGTCCAGGCTCCTGATATCGACCCGGCCAATCCCGATCCCGCCTTCCGCGACCGCGCGCTGACACAGTTCGAGCTCGAACTCTCCGCCAAAGTGCTCGCCTTTGTGCAGGATACGGTGCGCGGCCGCATCGATCCGAACAAGATCTCCGGCTATCACGACTTCCAACGCAAGGTGGTCAATCTGGCCCCGGTGCTGAAGCTTGCCCGCATGAGCCCCGATGTCGGCGCCTACATCGCCAGTCGCTCGCCTGATAGTCCGCAGTTCCTGGCGCTCAAGGCGGAGCTTGCAAAGCTTCGCGCCGCCGATGGCGGCAATGAGGAGCGAATCGTCGTTTCGCTCGACAATTTGCTGAGGCCTGGCGACAGCTCGCCCGAGATTGCCAATATCGTCAAGGCGATCGGCAAGCACGGCTCCGAAGCGTTGAGGACCGATCATGCGGCAACGCTTGCCGCTTACGCAGGCAGCAGCGACTATTCGCCTGATATCGTTTCGCTGGTCGAGGACTTCCAGAAGGAGCGCGGGCTGAAGCCCGATGGCGTTATCGGCCAGGCGACCGTGCGCGCCATGACCGGCGGCGACACCAATGCCTCGAAGATCGACAAGCTCGTCGTCGCTATGGAGCAGGCGCGCTGGCTGCCGGAAGATCTTGGTTCCCGCTACGTTATGATCAACCAGCCCGCCTACATGGTCTACTACCACAATGACGGCAAGGAACAGCTGTCGATGCGCGTGGTGGTCGGCGGCAAGAACAACCAGACCTATTTCTTCGACGACGAGATCGAGACGGTGGAATTCAACCCTTTCTGGGGCGTTCCGCAGTCGATCATCATCAACGAGATGCTGCCGAAGCTGCGCTCGGATCCGAACTATCTCGATCAACTCGGTTATGAAGTCGAGGTGAACGGCCATGCCGTCGCCTCTTCAAGCGTCGACTGGTACGGCTCGACCGATAACGTCTCGGTGCGCCAGCCGCCGAGCAGCGACAATGCGCTCGGCGAACTCAAGATCCTGTTCCCGAATAGCCACGCGATCTACATGCACGACACGCCGTCGAAGAGCTTCTTCAAGCGCGACATGCGGGCGCTGAGCCACGGTTGCGTGCGCCTTGCCGATCCGCGTGCGATGGCGGCCGCGGTGCTCGGCACGACCGTCGACGATGTCGCCAAGCAGATCGCCAGCGGGCAGAACCATGCGGTGCGCGTGCCGCAGAAGATCCCGGTCTACGTCTCCTACTTCACGGCTTGGCCGAACAAGGACGGCGTGGTGGAATATTTCGACGACGTCTACGGCCGCGACGATTATGTCGACAAGGCCTTCGACGCGACGACCAAGGCACGTGGAGCGCAGATCTGATAATCGGATCGGATTAGCGATGCTGGCGGGCGGTCTTTGGGCCGCCCGTTTTTGTTGTGCGCCCAGCATGGGCGTACTCTTGTGGGTGGAAGTCCCACCGTAAGCTGGTCATAGCGAGCGAAGAGAAGCGCAACTGCGGAAGGGCGACCAACCGTGGGGAGGAAGCGTGGATCGAAACTGCGGGCCGATGGACAAGAACCGGATATGAGGCGGTGCCGACCAGGGCGAGCGGGCAACGAACCGCGAAGCTCTTGTGACCAAGGGGCGGTGGCGTAAATCCGGCGGTCGTGCAGGGAAGGAGTGCGTTCTTACCTGGGGAGATCTCGCTTTGCGCCTGAAAGGGCGACGGTGTCGAGCCGGCGCGAGAAGTCAGCAGAGGCCGTAGTAGGGAGCGCTTTGGCGCGAACGAAGGGCCGAACGAGAGAGTGAAGTTTCCCCGAGGATGAGCAAGGCCATGCGTCAGATGCCGGAAGTGTCCGGGAGATCAGAGAGGCAAGCGGGTGAAGCCCGTTTGAACTGCGATCTCGACGAAGCCGCGCCCCCGCC
>NZ_LWBS01000449.1 GCF_001652265.1 Rhizobium leguminosarum | reverse complement strand
GGCAAGTGCCAGCCGCAACAGCGTCTCAGCGTTCTTGATTTCCCGCACCCGCGTGAAAGCACCGCGCAACCGCGCCGTTGCTTCCAAGTCAAAACCCGCCGGAAGCCGCGCGCGCACTTCCGGCCAACGATCCAAAATCTCAGGACGAATCTTCATCCAAAGCTTGAATCACAACCAGATTCCTTATGTCCAGCGCTAAACCTAGCGCATATGAGGGTTAGGGTGAGGGGCTGCCGTCGGCGCGAACCGGACAGCCGTGCCTCGTGTTCAGGATCTGCGACTCAGAATTCCGTCCAGTCGGGATCGTGGCTCGGCGACGTGCTGCTGCCGGCGCCGAAGGCGTTGGCGATTTTCTGGCCGAGCGCGCGGGCCGGCGAGGCGGCCGGGCGGGCGGTGCCTTCGCGGGCGACGCGGATCGGGGCTGCCCTGGCTGCCGGGCGGGCGGCAGCGCGTGGCGCTGCTGTGGCGATAGGCGCGCTGGCGGCGAAGCCGCCGGTGCCGGTCAGCCTGAATTGGCCGAGCAGGTTGTTGAGCGCTGCCGCTTCCGTGGCCAGGTTGTGGCTGGCGGCGGTGGATTCCTCGACCATCGCCGCATTCTGCTGCGTGCCCTGGTCCATGGTGTTAACGGCCGTGTTGATCTCCTGCAGCCCGATCGATTGTTCGCGGGAGGCCTCGGCGATCGCGTGGACGTGCTGGTTGATCTCCTGCACTTCTTGGACGATCGCGTCGAGCGCCTTGCCGGTCTCACCGACCAGCGAGACGCCGGTCTGCACATGCGTGCCGGAGGTGCTGATCAGCGCCTTGATTTCCTTGGCGGCCTTGGCCGAGCGCTGGGCGAGCTCGCGCACTTCCTGGGCGACGACGGCAAAGCCCTTGCCGGCGTCGCCGGCGCGGGCGGCTTCGACACCTGCATTCAGGGCCAAAAGGTTGGTCTGGAAGGCGATGTCGTCGATGACGCCGATGATGTTGGAGATTTCGCCCGAGGACTTCTCGATCTGCTGCATGGCGGAAACCGCCTTGCGGACGACTTCGCCTGACTTTTCGGCGCCGAGGCGGGTACGGGCGACGAGCTGGCTCGCCTCCTCGGCCCGCTTGGCGGCGTCGCGTACGGTCGTGGTGATCTCCTCCAGCGCCGCTGCCGTCTCTTCGACCGAGGCCGATTGCTGTTCCGTCCGCTGGGAAAGCTGGTCTGCGGAAGAGCGGATTTCATTGGCGCCGGCGCCGATCGCCCGGGCATTGGCGCCGACCGTATGCAAGGTTTCGTTGAGCCTCTCGACCGAGTTGTTGAAATCCTCACGCAGCGCATCGAGATGCGCGACGAACGGTTCGGCGATATGCGAGGCGAGATCGCCGGCTGCAAGCCTGCGCAGGCCGTCGCCGAGTGCGGTGACGGCGCGGTCGAGTTCGGATGCTTCGCGGATCTTCTGCGCCTCGCGTTCGCGGCGCTCGCTGTCGCTGACATTGCGGTCGGCTTCGGCGCGTGCCTCGATCCGGCCACGCTCGATCGCATTGTCGCGGAAGACCGAAACGGCCTTCGCCATCTGGCCGACTTCATCGCCGCGGTCGAGGCCGCTGACATCGCTCGTCGTATCGCCCTCGGCAAGCCGGGTCATGCGCTGACGCAGCTGCGTCATCGGGCCGGCGATGCCCTTCTGGGCGACGACCACGCTGAAACCGACAGCGGCGAGAACCGCGATGCCGATCAGCACGAAACAGAAGACGATCCGTTCGTTGACGGAAGCCGAGAGCGCGTCGCCGCCGTCGTTGAGCAGCGTCATCATCGCATCATTGTTGGCGATCATCTTCGGTGTCAGCGCATTGAGCTTGGCATTGATCAGGGCAACATTCGCCTGGGCGCCGGCGCTGTCCTTGGCTTTGCTCTGTTCGATGATCTTGTTCGCCAGGGTTTCGATCTCATCGATGCCGGCCTGGATTTCATCGATCGCCGGCTTGCGGCTGGGCACCAGCGCCAGCGCCTGCTTCATGCGGTCGCGCGCCTGCGGCAACTTGCTCGGTGTGGCGAGCGCCGCCTGGAATTCGGGCGTATCGGGCTTCATGTCGGCAAGCAGGGTTACCTGCAGCACCGAGGCCACCGCCGATGCGCTGGCGCGCGCGCTCAGCATCGATGCCTGCGCTTCATGATCGATGAAGGCGCTATATGCCGCGTCCGCACGGCGGAACTCGGAAATGACATAGACCAGCCCGGCCATCGTGATCAGCCCCATGAGCGCCACGACCGAGATGATTTTTGTGCGGATTTTCAGATGTTTCAGCATGGAAATGTCACCCGATTGACGGGGCGTGCTCACGCGCCCGGTGCTTTTGAAATCAATTGTTGCAGAAAACGCTGCTTCAATATCGCGGTTTGGGGATTACGTTTGGGCTGACGCTTGCATCATGCGATCGGCTGGTGGGGTCCGATGTCGTCGCAACAAATAAAGGCGATATTCTTTAATTCCGCGCTAACAGAGAGCGGCGGATGACTGTGATTTTTAGGGGCTGACTTGTCGTCCAGGGTGCGTTGCCATGGCCGGCCTTCAAGAGAGCCTCATCCTGAGGCGCCCCGCAGGGGCCTCGAACGACGAGGCGGGCATTCTGGCGTCGGATCTATGCAAGGAGCAGCGTTGCGGCGTGTCCTTCGAGGCTCCGGCCTTTGGCCTCCGCGCCTCAGGATGAGGGACGTCAGAGGGTGGCGCGCTGCTACGCGGCCGATGAGTTCGTGACCGTCATCCGCTCCCCTCACTCCCGTGCATATTCCCCGCCACGCATGACTCTGATACATCTCGCCGACCCCGCAACGCTTCACGCTTAACCTAGAGACCAAGATCAAGATGATGCAATCCAAGCTGGCATCCCTGACTCTGAAGGGTTTATTCGCGTTCGGGCTGTTGCTGGGGACGCTTTTCTCAAGTTTTGCCGCATCCGCTCAGCAGGCATCCCCCTCACTGCCGCTGCTCTTCGATGCGCGTGAACGTCTTGCCAGGCCCGATCTCTCCTCGCTGGTGCGCTTGCGCTTCCTGACGTCGGTCGATTTCCCGCCCTTCAATTTCACCGATCAGAACGGCAAGCTCTCCGGCTTCAATGTCGACCTCGCCCGCGAAATCTGCAGCGAGCTGGAAATATCCGACAAGTGCCAGATCCAGGCGATCCCCTTCGCCGACCTCAGGGATGCACTCGCCGCCTCGCAGGGCGATGCCGTCATCGCCGGTCTTGCCGTGACCCCGGAACTGCGCCGGCAATTCGTCTTCTCCAGACCCTATCTGATGCTGCCGGCGCGTTTCGTGCGCAATCTCGCGGTGCCGCTCGACGGAAAGACCGCTGCCGCGCTTTCCAGCCATCCGGTCGGCGTGGTCAGGGGGACGGTGCATGAAGCGATGCTGGCAGCCTTTTTCCCCACGCTCAAGGCCGAGCCGTTTGACACAAAGGACGCCCTGCTTGCGGCGCTCAGGGACCGCAAGGTCGATGCCGCCTTTGCCGATGCGCTGCAGCTTTCCTTCTGGGTCTCCTCGCCGGCGTCAGTCAAATGCTGTGCGCTGTTCGACGGCCCTTATCTCTCCGAGCATTTCCTCGGCGAGGGCATGACGATCATGCTGCGGCAGAAGGACAGCGTGCTGACATCCGCCATCGATCACGCGCTCGCCACACTGTCGCGCAACGGCCGCCTCCAGGAAATCTATCTGCGTTATTTCCCCTACGGGCTCTATTGAAGCCGCAGTCCAAATTGCTCGCGTTCAGCCCTTGCGGAAGCGGGCAATCGCACTGCGTTCGATCGCCGCGCAGGTGAGCTTGTCGAGGCCGAGCCGGTCACGCAGCAGACTGAGCAGCCGCAACTCCTCCGCCTTGACCGAGAGATCGGCGGATGCCACCTCGACGGCCAGCGCATAGGCCGTGTCGTAGAGTTTCGCGGGCAGGGTGTCGCGCACGGTTTCGAGCACGACGTCGAGACCTTCCGGCCCGGCGAGCAGCGAGGCGCAGTCGCGCGCCACCGCAATCAGCTTGTCGTCATCGAAATCCCGGAAAACAGGCAGGAATCCGATCAGTTGGCCGATCCTCTCCAGCTCCCTGTCGTTCATCGTGCTGTCGACGGCGGATGCCATCACCATCACGTAAATCAGCGCGTCATGAGCAGAAAGCGGCTTGTTCATCTCTGATTCCTTTTTCGATCAGCCCAGATTAGGAACTGGCGACAGCCATTACAAGGGATCGGCCCGATCCGGGCTGTTCGAACGCTTGCCAAGGCTGCCGGTTTATTTGCGGCGTGGATCGTCGCCGTAAAGGCCTTTTCCTGCCTGCCTGGCCTTTTCGGCGACGGATGTAAGCGGCGAACCCACTGCTGCTTCCGCCCAGCCGTTTTCGGCGAGCCATGAGCCGAGATCCTCTGTGCCGAGCCGGCAGCCAGTCGTGACTGTTTCCTTCCATTCCACCGTCTCGAGATCGCAGGTGACGCTGCGGTTGCGCAACAGCAGGCGCAGCGCCGTCTTCGCCATCATGCCGCAGGGCCATTGCCGGCCCGCCGGCCCGCATATCCTCTCGACCGGCGTCGGCACGATGCCGGCAAGCTGAAGCCTGCGCTCGCCAAAGGAAAGCATGCCCGCATTGTCGACCGCCGGCCGCGCCAGCTCCATCGCCTTTTTCGCGGCAGGACTCGCTGCTTGCTGGGTGGCGGTCTGCGCTTGCTGAGTGACATCGGCGGGTTTGGCTGCCGCGCTTTCGCTTGGTCTCGAAGCGGGTGGGGCGGCCGGTTCTACTGAGCGAGCAATCATTTCGGCACGGTCATCCGACATCGCCGCAGGTTCGCCGGCTTCGGGGGCCGCATCCGCCGGTGCGGTCGCCGTCTCCTCTGCGGACGCGGTCTCTTCGCCGGCGGTGCCGCCGCCAAGCCTTGCTTCGCCCGCCATCAGCAGGCCGACCACCACCGCCATCCCCGTGATACCTGTGATGAAGGCGGCAGGGCGCATGGAATATCTTCCTATTGACTGGCCCAGATGATGCGGGCGATCCAGTCGACGTCGGAAAGCTCGAAGGTGCGGTTGGGATGTTCGGGATTGAGCGACATCAGCTCGATCGACCGAGGGCTCTGGCGCAGCAGCACCTTGGCCATCACCTCGCCCTCGTTTGTGCGCACGACGACGCGGTCGTTGCGGCGCACCTGTGCCCCCGGCTCGACGATCAGCACGTCGCCGTCGCGGTAGAGCGGCATCATGCTTTCGCCCTGCACCTCCAGCGCATAGACGCCGGCCTTCCGTGCCGGGGCTGCCGGAAATTCCACCACGTCCCAGCCCTGGCCGGCTGGAAAACCGCCATCGTCGAAGAAGCCGCCGGCGCCCGCCTGGGCGAAGCCGAGCAGCGGAATGGAGCCGCCTCGCCGGGGAAATGCGCCTTCCGACTGTCCCAGACCGGCATCCGGCCGCATGAAGGCCAGAAACTGCTCCATGCTCGCCCCCGTTGCGTCGAGCACCTTGGCGATCGATTCCGTCGAGGGCCAGCGCAGCCGCCCGTCGGCGGAAAGCCGTTTCGATTTGTTGAAGGAGGTCGGGTCGAGGCCGGCGCGGCGCGCAAGTCCGGATGGCGTCAGCTCGTGCCGTTCGGCAAGCCTGTCGAGCGCTTCCCAGATCTGGTCGTGTGACAGCATGCGCGATTCCGTCGCGGCTCGTTCAACGCCGCGCTCCAACCCGGCGGAATATTAACCGACCGCGCCGCCTGAGTAAAGACAGAAGAGGAATAAAATCCTGTTGCCAAAGGGAATGCGTCGCTCAGGCGACCATCGCCATGTTGATCTTGCCGAGCTGGATCACCGCCTGCGTCCGGCTGTCGACATCGAGTTTCAACAGGATCGCCGAGACATGCGCCTTGATCGTCGCCTCGGAGACGCCGAGTTCGTAGGCGATCTGCTTGTTCAGCAGCCCCTCGCCGAGCATGGTCAGCACCCGGCTCTGCTGTGGCGTCAGCGTATGCAGGCGGTGGATCAGATCGGCGACATCGGGATCCTGCTCCTGGCCGTCGCGATAGCTCTCCGGCGTGGCGATATCGCCGGCAAGCACCGTCTGGATGCTGCGGCGAATGTCGTCGATGCCGGAGGATTTCGAAATGAAGCCGGAAGCACCGAGTTCCAGCGCCCGGCGGATGGTCGTCGCGTCGTCGGTTGCCGAGACGATGACGATCGGCAGGCTGGCGAATTCGGAGCGCAGCGCCATCAGGCCGGAAAAGCCGCTGACCCCGGGCATGGCGAGATCGAGCAGCATCAGGTCGGCATCCGCATGGGCGCTGGCGGCCCGGCGCGCGGCGGCAAAATCGCCGGCCTCGACGATCGATTGCCGGCCTTCCATGCCGATCACCGCCTGGCGCAGCGCGTCACGGAAAAGCGGGTGATCGTCCGCAATGATGATGGTGTGTTCCTGCATCGAAAACTCCCTCCCAAGAGCCCGATTATGCCTTGCATGCGACGCCATCCCTCCGCGTTGCATGCCGGCTTGCTCATTGATTATATCAGATCAGGTCTTCTGCGGAAGGGGATTGGTGTTTTCCTCGGCCTGGAACTCCTTCACCATCCCCATGAAACTCTTCATCATCCGCTCCATGATGCTGATCGACCGGTCGACCTCGGCATCGCTCGGCAACGCGCGCTGGATGACACCGCCCTGTTCGAGCGCCGTCACCCGCTTTGCCAGCCGGTCGAGTTCGTCCTCGTAGGCCGCCCGCTCGTCGGCTGCCATCCGGCAGACGAGGGCGCCCTCCTTGTCCTGGCAGATCGACATTGCCCCGGTCTGCCGGTCGAGCCGGACGAAATGGTCGCCGCTCTTCTCCAACTGGAAGCGGCTCGCATCCGCTTCGGCTGCCGCGGCCGCCAACGGCATCAGAAAAACGCCAAGCGTCAGAACCAAAACCTTCATCGTCTCATCCTCCGGATTTTCTGGAGCATGATGCCGAAAAATGTGCGCGGTTTTCGGACGACATCATGCTCTAATTCTGTTCCAGCGATCCCGTTTTTCGCGCCGGGGCGTGGACATCGCCGCCTCTTTCCGGCAAAGCCCTCGTGACCAAGGAACAGCCTATCGTGAGGCCATGATGACCCTGACACCGACCCTTTACAAGATCGTGACGGAAACGCTCTGGCAGCAAGCCAGACAAACCGGCACTTTTCATGGCGCCGGCATCGATCTCAAGGACGGCTTCATCCATTTCTCGACCGCGGACCAGGTGAAGCAGACCGCTGCCTTGCATTTTGCCGGCCAGTCCGGCCTGCTGCTGATTGCCGTCGATGGCAGCGGCCTCGGTGACAAGCTGGTGTTCGAGCCCTCGCGCGGCGGCGATCTCTTCCCGCATCTCTACGCCGATCTGCCGCTGGCCGCCGTGCTCTGGGAGGCGCCGTTGCCGCTCGACGAAGCCGGCGCCCATGTCTTTCCGGAGCTGCAGCCATGATCGATCCCTTCAAGCGTCTCGCCCGCAAGGGTCTCTTCCTGTTCGATCCGGAAACGGCGCACGGCATGTCGATCGCCGCCTTGAAATCCGGCCTCGTGCCCGCCTGCCAGCTGACGCCCGATCCGCGCCTGCGCCAGACCGTTGCCGGCCTTACCTTCGAAAATCCGCTCGGCATGGCCGCCGGCTACGACAAGAATGCCGAAGTGCCGGAAGCGCTGCTGAAGCTCGGCTTCGGCTTTACCGAGATCGGCACGGTGACGCCGAAGCCGCAATCAGGCAATCCGCGGCCGCGCATCTTCCGCCTGGTGGAGGATGAAGGCGTCATCAACCGTCTCGGCTTCAACAATGAAGGCCATGATGCCGCCTTCGGGCGCCTCGCCGCGCTACGGGGCGGTGGCATGATCGGCGTCAATATCGGCGCCAACAAGGATAGCGAGGACCGCATCGCCGACTATGTCGCCGGCATCCGCCGTTTTTACTCCGTCGCGCGCTATTTCACCGCCAACATCTCCTCGCCGAACACGCCTGGCCTACGCGACCTGCAGGGGCGCGAAAGCCTTGCGGTGCTATTATCAACCGTGCTTGCGGCGCGCGACGAGATGGCAGCGGCATCCGGCCGGAAGATCCCGGTCTTTTTGAAGATCGCCCCTGATCTGACCGAGGAAGGCATGGACGATATCGCCGCGGAAGCGCTCTCGCATGCGCTGGATGGCCTGATCGTCTCCAACACCACGCTGTCGCGCGATGGCCTTAAGGATCAGCGCCAGGCGAAGGAGGCGGGCGGTCTCTCCGGCGTGCCGCTGTTCGAAAAGTCGACGGCAGTGCTCGCCAGGATGCGCAAGCGCGTCGGCCCCGATCTGCCGATCATCGGCGTCGGCGGCGTCTCCTCGGCCGAAACCGCGCTGGAGAAGATCAGGGCGGGTGCCGATCTCGTCCAGCTCTATTCCTGCATGGTCTATGAAGGCCCCGGTCTTGCCGGCGATATCGTCCGTGGCCTGTCGAAACTCCTGGACCGCGAGAAGGCCGGCTCAATCCGCGACTTGCGCGATACCAGGGTCGATTATTGGGCAGCGCGAAAGGTCTGATCGGCCCGCCGCTTCACCAGCGTCGCCAGGAAGAACCCGCGGAACAGCAGGAAGGCGTTCATCGCCAGCCACAGGCCGTGATTGCCGAAGAGCGGCACGAAGACCGCGAGCATCAAGAGATAGCCGGCAAAAGAGATCAGCATCCGGTTGCGCATGTCGGCCGACCACGTGGCGCCGATGAAGACCCCGTCCATCAGGAAGGCGAGCGCGCCCGTCAGGCCGGTCACCGCCGCCCAGGGCAGATAGGTTTCGGCTGCCTGCCGCACCTCGGGTGAGGTCGTCAACACCGAGATCAGCCAGGGGCCGGCGAGGAAGAAGAAGGCGGAACCAACAGCCGCCAGTCCGAAGGACCAGAAGATCGTGAGCTTCAGCCCGCGGTCGAAGGCCGGCCGATAATGCGCGCCGATCGCCCGGCCGATGATCTGTTCGGCGGCATTGGCAAGCCCGTCTAGATAATAGCCCGCCAGCAGGAAGAAATTCATCACTACGGCATTGGCGGCAAGCGTCACCGCGCCGAAGCTGGTGCCGATCCGCGTCATGATGGTGAAGGCGCCGATCAGCACGAAGGTGCGGATCAGGATGTCGCGGTTGAGTGCGAAAAGCTCGGCCAGCCGGTGCCGGGAAAGGACCTCGGACCATGCCGGCCGCGCTGCCTTGCCGAAGCCGCTGAGCACGATGACAAGCCCGACGAGCGCGCCGACGGTTTCGCCGGCCATCGTGCCCCAGGCGACCCCCGCCACGCCCCAATCGAGCGTCAGGCCGAGATAGATGGAAAGCAGGATGTTGATGCCGTTGATGATCGCCTGCAGCAGCAGTCCGATATTGCCCTGTCCGCGCCCGAGCACGAACCCCAGGATGGCATAATTCGCCAGTGCTGCTGGTGCTGCCAGCATGCGGATCGAGAAATAAGTGCTGGTCGCCTGCGCGATCGCGCCTTCCGCCCCCATCAGCCTCAGCCCCGCCGCCATCAGCAGCGGCGAAAGACAGAGCAGCGCCAGACCACAGCCGAGCGCCGAAATCATCGCCCGGGAAAAGACAGCCTGCTGCTCGTGCTGGTCCCGCCGGCCATAGGCCTGCGCTGTCAGCCCGGTTGTCGAGGCACGCAGGAAGTTGAAGCTGCCGAGGATCAGATCGAACAGCATCGCGCCGATCGCCAGCCCCGCCAGCGCCTCCGCATTGCCCATGCGGCCGACGACGGCGGTGTTCGTCAGCCCGAGCAGCGGCGTCGTCATGAAGCCCAGCGTCATCGGAATGGCGATCGACAGCACCATCAGGTGCGTCACGTCGAATGCAAGCGCGTTGTGATTGCTGCGTGTGTCCATGCCGGCCTCGTCGCGGCAGCGCCACGCGTCGTTTCAGACGCGCAACAGACGCTGCATCACTTGAACTGCTGCAGGCGGAATCACCTCAGCTGGAAAGCACCATGGCCCAATAGGGCAGGTTCCTGGAAGATGTATTATGGGCGACGGCAACGCCAAGGCCGTCATAACGTCCGAGCATGTTTTCCAGGTGATGCGGCGAGTTGATCCAGGCCGTCACCACGGCATCGACGCTCTGCTGGCCGGAGGCGATATTCTCAGCCGCCGGCAGCCGCACACCGCTTGCCTTGACGCGCGCGCCGAAACTGTCGGTCATGCCCATCAGGTGCGCCATCTTGCCGGCGCTCGCCATGCGTTTTGCCTGGAACAGGGCGGCGGTGGTCGCCGCCGGATCGATGGCAAGCGGCGGCAGGCCGTTCTTTGCCCGCAATTGGTTGACGAGCGGCAGCACGCTCGCCGTCTCGTCATCACCGTCCGACGGCGTGCCGGCCATCCGTGGGGTCGTGGTGCAGCCGGCGATGCCGGCGGCGAGCGCAAGTCCGGAAAGGCGAAGCAGGCCGCGCCTGGAAAGATCGATGGATGTCATGTTACCGGCGGTAGCTGAAAAGACGAAGGATGATGAAGAGCGGGATGACGATCGTCGCGCCGAGGATGAGATAGTCGCCGACGCGCCCAAGCGCCGAGAAGCCCCGGTACCAGATCTCCAGGATGAAATCGCGTATGCCGTCGATGATGCCCCACGGCGTCAGGCCGAAGACGGTCATGACGAAACCGACGATCAGCGACACCACGATAAGCTTTATCAATGTGCGGCCGATTGAATCGCCGAGGAACCTGTTCGCCTGATCGGACATAAGCCATCTCCTGTTTGCCCTTGGAATAAGGTCGCGGCGCGACGCCCGCAAGCCCTTTCCGGAATTGGCCGCTAAGCCCCTTGCGGGCTTGGCCGCTTCGCCCCCTTTATGGCTGGGCCGCTTCGCCTCTGAAATAGGACTTGAGTTTTTTTGTGGCCGCCGCCAAATGCGCGCGAACCAATAAGGTCCATTGATGCAGCCCCACCAGCTTTCCTCCGGCGATGTCATTGCCGACCGCCGCGCCGATTATGCCAGGATGCTCGAGGAAGGCGGCGAGCCGGAAGCGGCTGCCGAGCTGATGGAGCAGGCCCTCGAACTCGTGCCCGCCTGGGCCGCCGGCTGGTATCGCCTTGCCACCTATCTGGAAAAGGCGGGCAGGGGTGAAGCCGCGATCGAGGCCTATCGCAGGACGCTTGCCCTCGATCCCGAAGACATTTTCGGCGCCGCCCTCAAGCTCGCCCTTCTCGGCGACGGTGCGGTGCCTGACCTGCCGCCGAGCCGCTATGTCGAGCGCCTCTTCGACGACTATGCCGACCGTTTCGAATCAGCACTTGTCGACAAGCTCGACTACAATGTCCCGCAGAAACTGGCGGCGCTCGTCGCCTCCACCGGCAGGCGTTACGAACTGGCCGTCGATCTCGGCTGCGGCACCGGCCTGCTCGGCCCGGAGATCCGTGGCCGTGCCGGCCGCCTCGAAGGCTTCGATCTCTCGCAGAACATGCTGGCAAAGGCCGCCGAGAAACAGGTCTATGACAGTCTCGTCCAGGCCGATCTCTCACTCGTGCCCGAGCTCTCTGGCCTCTTTGCCGATGCCGCGCGCCATCGCGCCGACCTGGTGACGGCAGCCGATGTGCTGATGTATCTCGGCAATCTCGAAAGCGTCTTTGCCATCGTCGGAGAGCTCGCTGCATCAGGCGCCGATATCGCCTTTTCCGTCGAGGATGCGGGGGAGGGCGACGGCTTCCATCTCGCACCGTCGCTGCGTTATGCCCATTCGGAAAGCTATGTCAGGATGCTTCTTGCCCGTCACGGGCTGGAGATCCTGAAGACCGTCAAGTCGGTCATTCGCAAAGATGGCGGAAAACCGGTTTCCGGCATTCTGTTCCTTACGCATAAGCCCGTGTGAGCGAACATTTCTTGCGATTTTTTAATAGGTCAGCATTGCTTACCTATTTCGCTTGATCGGAAGACCGAAAAACCCGATACTGCACCGCATCGGCAGAGAGCCCGGCAATTAACGCCAAGGCGCTCGGTTCCTTTCATGATCCAAAATTCCGCCGCGCCCGGGTCTTTCCAAGCGCGTTCTTGAACTCGTCTGCCGTGGAGACTGGCGACATGACACAGCTCATCAATGCCCTTGGTTTTTGGAATACGACTGCGACCCGCCACACGCCGATCGAAGACGTGCAGGGCATATTCTCCGGCAGCCTCGTTGCCGCTCTCGGCCTCTATGTGCTCGCCAGCGCCGGCCTTCTCACCGGCAGCACGGCCGGCGTGGCTTTCCTCCTGCATTATGCCTTCGGCGTAAATTTCAGCCTTGCCTTCTTCCTGCTCAACCTGCCGTTCTTCTATCTCTCCTGGAAGCGCCTCGGCATGGCCTTCACCATCAAGACCTTCATCGCCATCGGCCTGACCTCGGTGATTGCCGATGTGCAATCGCGTTTCCTGTCCATTTCGAGCATTCATCCGGCCTGGGCGGCCCTTCTCGGCGGCCTGCTGCTCGGCTTCGGCCTGCTGGCTCTTTATCGCCACCGCGCCAGCCTCGGCGGTGTCGGCATTCTTGGCATCTACCTGCAGGAGCGTTTCGGCATTCGCGCCGGCCTCGTCCAGCTCGCCATCGACATGTGCGTGCTCGCCGCCGCCTTCTTCGTCACGACGCCGCCTGTTGTATTCTATTCGGTGCTCGGCGCGGTGGTCCTCAACCTCTTCGTCGCCATCAACCACCGCGCCGACCGCTACATCGCGCTTTAGTTTTACGCATGTCGTTATCGCAAAACCGCCGCACACTTTTGCGCGCCATACTCTAACGTTACAAATCGGTAAGCCATTCTAAACAAAACGTAACTTGCCTGTGATCGGTCTCGGCGCCAAACTCTGCTCGCGCCGGATTTGATGAGGTGAACTATGTCAGATTTGGAAAAGCTTGTCAGACGCCGTATGCAGGAAGAACGCGCCAGGGGCGCTTCCGCAGAAGAAATTGCGAAAGTCGTCCGAGACATATTCAACAGCATGGACCTCTCGGGCAATCGGTTTGACGCCGTTGCCGTACGAGCCACCAGGGATCACGAGTGATCCGATATTCGACCGACCCGAGATTTTCGGGTCGGTTGCCAGGATGTTTTCCTCGCCATCAGTCACGGCGCCCACACCAGCCCCTCATGACTGCCGCCACCAAACCGGGGTCGAGCCACGGGTCTCGCCCCGTCCTTCGGACCCTCGTAAACGGTGCGAAGGATATACTGCACCAGCTTCCTCAACTTCAACGCCGCGTTTGGCAGGTCCCCTCGCCCCGTTTACGGGGGAGGGGACTAGCTTCACGCGGCCTTCGTTACCGCATCGAGCGGATGCTGCGAGCGGAAGCCGACGGCAAGCCGGTTCCAGATATTGATGGCGCCGATCGCCACCGTAATCTTCGTCATTTCCTCTTCGGAAAAATGCGCCTTCAGCGTCTCGTAGTCGGCATCAGGCGCGCCTGTTTTGGCGATATCGGTCACCGCGTCAACCCAGCCGAGCAGCGCCCGTTCGCGCGCGTCATAGACCGGGGATTCCCGCCAGACGCACACCAGGTTGATCCATTGCTCGCTGAGCCCATCATGGCGGGCTTCCTTCACATGCATGTCGACGCAATAGGCGCAGCCGTTGATCTGCGAGGCGCGCAGCTTGATCAGGTGGATGAAGCGGCGCTCCAGCCCGGAGGACTGGACATATTGCTCGAGCGCGGCGACAGCCTTATAGGCATCGGGAGCGGCTTTGGCGAAGTTGAATCGTGGTTGCATGCTCTTTCTCCTTTGTTGGTGGCTCAACGAACCGTCTTGCGTTCATGGATTTCAAGGAAAGCGCAGCCTCTAGCTGCGATCGATCCGTCGTCGAGAGCGTTCAGTTCGATGCCGAGATCGGCAATGCTCGTCTTGGCAAGTTCAGCCCGATAGACCCGTTCGGCTCGGAGCATCGCCGCGCTGATGTTGCAGGGCTTGGCAAAGAAGCGATCGGAGACTGGGTTCGGTCCGCGCTGGCGGATTTCGGCGCAGCGGAAAGCCGGCGCGGGCCCCTCGACCGCAAGCACGATGTCGAGAAGCGAAATCTCCTTCGCCGCCTTGGCCAGCCGATATCCGCCCTTCGGCCCCGGCACGGTATCGAGGATACCGGCGCCCGACAGCGCCTGCAGATGCTTCAGCAGATAACTCGTCGAGACGCCGTGGAATTCCGCCAGCGCGGCCGCCGACAGCACGCCGCCTTCGGAGAGGCCGGAAAGCATCGCAATGCTGTGAATGGCCTGTTCGACCCCATCGCCCATCTTCATTCACGTGGTCTCCTCAATTCATGGATAAAAAATATCTATGATTATGCTACCTGTCAAGAGACGTCCGCTTTGCTTGCCACTTGCCTTTCTCCTGACCCCGGATAGAAGACGGAAAAGCCGACAGGGGAACATCATGGCATCCAACGCTTTCGCAGCCCTTCTGAATTCCAGCGCCGACCGTCACTCGCTGCTGGACGACGCCCAGGGCGTCGTCGCCGGCAGCATGCTCGCCGTGCTCGGCGTAACGCTTCTCTCCGGCGCCGGACTGCTTGCCGGCGGCACGGCGGGCCTTGCCTTCCTCGCCCATTATGCGACCGGCTTCAGCTTCGGCCTCTGCTTCTTCGTCGTGAACCTGCCCTTCTATTATCTCGCCTTCCGCCGCTTGGGCCTCGCCTTCACCATCAAGACCTTCGCCGCCATCGCGCTCACCTCGCTCCTGTCGGAATTCGTCTCGGGCTTCATCAGCATGGCGCATGTCGATCCTATCGCCGGTGCGCTCTTCGGCGGTCTCGTCATCGGCGCCGGTATGCTGGCGCTCTTCCGCCACCGCGCCAGCCTCGGCGGCATCGGCATTCTCGCCCTCTATATCCAGGATCGCTTCGGCTGGCGCGCCGGCTTCGTCCAGCTCGGCTTCGACGGCATCATCCTGGCGCTCTCCTTCTTCGTCGCAAGCCCCTTCATCATCGCCTGCTCCGTGCTCGGTGCGATCGTTCTCAACCTCACGATTGCCATCAACCACCGCAAGGACCGCTATATCGCCATGTGAATTGCTAAAGCGCGTCGCGATCTTTCAGATTCGCTCATCGCGCTTTAGGTCTTTGTTTTTACGCATGTCGTTATCGCAAAACCGCGGCACACTTTTGCGCGACATGCTTTGGCCGCTCTTCTTTTTCCCCCGCATTTCACTACCTTCCAGGCGTGGACCAGATCGATTCCGAAGCCCATGCCCTGCTTCCCGCCGCCTTTACCCGCTGGTTTGCGGAAAAAGGCTGGCGCCCGCGCGCCCATCAGTTGGAACTGCTCGCCCGCGCCGAGGCCGGCGAAAGCACGCTGCTGATCGCGCCGACCGGCGCCGGCAAGACGCTTGCCGGTTTCCTGCCCTCGCTCACCGATCTCACCCGCCGCCGCAAGATCCCGCCCGGCTCCGCCTTCACCGGCATCCACACGCTCTATGTCTCGCCGCTGAAGGCGCTTGCCATCGATATCGAGCGCAACCTGATGAAGCCGGTCGAGGAGATGGGCCTGCCCGTCACCGTCGAAAACCGCACCGGCGACACGCCGAACGCCAAGCGCCAACGCCAGAAGCTCAACCCGCCGGATATTCTGCTGACCACGCCGGAACAGGTCGCCCTGCTTCTGGCAAACCGGGAATCCGAGCGCTTCTTCAAAGACCTGAAATATGTCGTCCTCGACGAGCTGCATTCGCTCGTCACCTCCAAGCGCGGCCATATGCTTTCGCTCGGTCTAGCGCGGCTCCGCCGCCTTGCCCCCGACCTCCAGACCATCGGCCTGTCGGCCACCGTCGCCGAGCCCATGGATCTGCAGAAATGGCTGGTCGGCCAGGAAGAGGGCCGGGAGCATCATGCCGGGCTCGTCGTCGTCGAAGGCGGCGCCAAACCCGATATCTCGATCCTGTCGACCGAGGAGCACATTCCATGGGCCGGCCATTCCGCCCGATATGCCATTCCCGACGTGTACCGCCAGCTTGTCGAACATCGCACGACGCTGCTCTTCGTCAACACCCGCAGCCAGGCGGAAATGCTTTTCCAGGCGCTCTGGACGATCAATGACGACAACCTGCCGATCGCGCTCCACCACGGCTCGCTTGATGTCGCCCAGCGCCGCAAGGTCGAAGCGGCGATGGCCGAAAACCGGCTACGCGCGGTCGTTGCCACCTCCACCCTCGACCTCGGCATCGACTGGGGCGATGTCGATCTCGTCGTTCATGTCGGCGCGCCGAAGGGCGCCTCGCGCCTTGCCCAGCGCATCGGCCGCGCCAACCACCGCATGGACGAGCCGTCGAAGGCGATCCTCGTGCCTGCCAATCGTTTCGAGGTCATGGAGTGCCAGGCGGCCCTCGATGCCAATTATATCGGCGCGCAGGACACCCCGCCGGTCGGCCGCGGCGCGCTCGACGTGCTCGCCCAGCATGTGCTCGGCATGGCCTGCGCCGAACCTTTCGACATGCTGGAACTTTACGATGAAATCATCAGCGCCTCACCCTATGCCGATCTGAGCTGGGAGACCTTTGAGCGCATCGTCGATTTCGTCGCCACCGGCGGTTATGCGCTCCGCACCTACGAGCGTTACGCCCGCATCCGCAAGACCGGGGAGGGCCGCTGGCGCGTCTCCAATCCGGCGGTCGCCCAGCAATATCGCCTCAACCTCGGCACCATCGTCGAAAGCCCGATGTTGAATATCCGCATGGTCAAGCGCGGCGAGGGCGGCAGGATCGGCCGCGGCGGCGCCACGCTGGGGAAGGTCGAGGAATATTTCCTCGAGCAATTGTCGCCCGGCGATACCTTCCTCTTCTCCGGCAAGGTGCTGCGCTTCGAGGGGATTCGCGAAAATGAGTGCCTCGCCTCGCAGGCCTTTTCGCTCGATCCGAAGATCCCCTCCTATAATGGCGGCAAGTTTCCGCTGTCGACCTATCTCGCCGAGCAGGTGCGGGCGATGATCGCCGATCCCGACCGCTGGCGCCGCCTGCCGGAGCAGGTGCGCGACTGGCTGTCGCTGCAAAACGACAAGTCGATGCTGCCGAAGCGCGACGAGTTCCTGATCGAAACCTTCCCGCGCGGCAGCCGCGCCTACATGGTCGCTTATCCCTTCGAAGGCCGTCTCGCCCACCAGACGCTCGGCATGCTGCTGACCCGCCGGCTGGAGCGGATAGGCGCCAAGCCGCTCGGCTTCGTCGCCACCGATTATTCGCTGGCCATCTGGGGCCTCGAGGATATGGGGCTGATGATCGGCAACGGCCGGCTCAGCCTCTCCGACCTCTTCGACGAAGACATGCTCGGCGACGATCTCGAAGCCTGGCTCGACGAATCCTTCCTGTTGAAGCGCACCTTCCGCAATTGCGCCGTGATTGCAGGCTTGATCGAGCGCCGCCATCCCGGCAAGGAAAAGAGCGGCCGCCAGATCACCGTCTCCGCCGATCTGATCTACGACGTGCTGCGCAGCCACGAACCGGATCACATCCTCCTGCAGGCGACGCGGCAGGATGCGGCGACGGGACTTTTGGATATTGGCCGTCTTGGCGATATGCTGAGACGAATCAGGGGCCACATCACCCACCGCGCCCTCGACCATATTTCCCCGCTCGCCGTGCCGGTGATGCTGGAAATCGGACGCGAGGCGGTGCCGGGCGAGGCCCATGACGCGCTGCTCGCCGAAGCGGCGGACGATCTGATCGCCGAAGCTCTGGCATGATGATGACTAGGAAAAAACCACAGTGATGAACCGCCTGGCGCTGGCGCGCGACATATCGGGACTGGCAGCGACATCAGGCGTCGAAACGGCGGTCCATGGCATTGCCGCCGTCTGCGATCCGCTCGGCGCCCTCTATCTGCCCGATGCCGGCCTGCTCGTCGTTTCCGACTTGCATCTGGAAAAGGGTGCGGCCTTCGCTCGCCGCGGCATGATGCTGCCGCCTTACGATACGCTGGCGACGCTGACCGTCCTTGCCGCCGTCATCTCGCGTTATGATCCGAAGCTCGTCATCTCGCTCGGCGACAATTTCCACGACCGCATCGGTTCCAAGCATCTGCCGGAGAATTTTCGCGCCTTGATCGTTGAGATGGCGCGCGGTCGCGAATGGATCTGGATCAATGGCAACCATGATCCGGATGGTATCGTCGATCTGCCGGGCACATCCGCTGACGAAATGCATTATGCCGGCCTAACCTTCCGGCACGAGCCGAAGAACGGCTTGCAGAGCGGCGAAATCGCCGGTCACCTGCACCCGTCGGCGACCGTGCGCCGCCGCGAGAAATCCATCCGCCGCCCGTGCTTTGCCACCGACGGCGCCCGCCTGCTAATGCCGGCTTTCGGCGTCATGAGCGGCGGTCTGGATCTCGGCCATCAGGCGATGAAGGGCCTGTTCGACAAGGCTTCGCTGGTGGCGCATCTGTTGGGGCGAGATCGGATTTATTCGGTCAGATATGGGAACTTGAGGGGGTAGTGCCCTTCATATTTGGACGGCACCGCCTAAACTCAATCGCACTCCTGCAGCTGCCGCTGATACGTCCCCGCCATCCGCGCAAACTTCTGCGCCGTCTGCTGCAATTGCCCGTTCGAACGCCAGTCGCCGCGTTTGTACCCCGTCGGCCCGGAATAATAGGCGAGGTAGAGATTATAGGCATCGTTCAGCGGAATGCCGGTCTCCACGCTGTTTTGATAGTGATACCAGCCGATGAAATCGATCGCGTCGGCGAAGTTCGCCCGCCGCGCCGTCCAGTTCCCCGTCTGCGACTGATAGTGGTCCCAGGTCCCGTCGAGCGCCTGCGAATAGCCGTAGGCCGTCGACGGCCGGGTCCAGGGAATGAAGCCGAACAGCTTGGTGCGCGGCGGCCGCGCATAGGGCTGGAAACCGGATTCGGTATACATCGTCGCCATCAGGATCGGCACGGGCACGCCGTATTTCTTCTCCGTCCGCTCGGCGGCACTCTGCCAGCTGGAGAAGAGCCCGTCGCGCTCGTCGAAGACGGCACAGATGTTCCTCGTCTGCTTCGGCGCTGTCGCGCAGCCGGCAAGCAGCGCGAGACCCACGGCCGTCAGAACGATACGAGTACGCATGACAAAACCTCTCGTTTCCGAGAGATTACTAACTCGTAAATGTTAAAAACCGGTTTTTAGTCGAATGCGAACTTCCCTGGCTGCCCTCTTGTGCGGCCAGGGATCGATACCCTGGCCTGACCGCCGGGCGGCATCGCATCAAAATCCCAATGGGGAGCGTTCCTAAGCCTTGACGGGCTCGTAGCGCAGGATCACCGCGCCGCCCTCCGTCGTCGAGGATTCGATGAGCTTCAGCGGAAGCTGGCCCTCTGCCTGTTTGAAAAGCGGATTGCCGCCGCCGAGGATCACCGGCACCAGGCAAACCCTGACTTCGTCGATGAGGCCGGCTTTCAGCAGGCTATCGGCAAGCTCGGCGCTGCCGAAGATGAAGATCGTCTTGCCGTCCTCCTGCTTCAGCCTCGTCAATTCGGGGATCGGATCGCTGACGACGCGGGCATTGTTCCAGCCGGGCTCGGTCATCGTCCGCGACACGGCGATCTTGGCGATGCCGTTCATATAGGCTTTGATCTCGCCTTCGCCCTCGGCGGTCGGCCAGTAGGAGGCCATGCCCTCATAGGTCTTGCGGCCGAAGACCAGCAGATCGCTTTCTCTACCGAACTGTTCGGCATAGCGCTGCAATTCAGGCCCCCAGGCGAGATTGTGGAAGTCGATATCCCACGACTTCGTGCCTTCGAAATAACCATCGAGCGTCATCAGGTTCCAGACAACAAGCTTTCTCATTTCCATCCTCCTTCTGAATTGCCAACCAAGATAAAACCGATTGCGTTTAGCAACTGGTTGAAAGCTAGATCGACTGATAGCAAGATGCAAGCGGTTTTTTGGGGCATGGATGAGCTGCCACCAAAACATCCGGGCAAGCGGCTGCCGCCTGGCAGGCTCTTCGTGGCCGGGTGTCTTGCCGAGCCCATTTTCAGGAAGAAATCCGCTTGAGCGCCTTGGCGGCGGATCAGTCCTTGCGGAAGATCAGGCTGGCACCCCAGCCGGTGATCACGGCGAGCAGCACGGCCGCACAGCCGTAGAGGATCGGCTGATCATGCGCCGCATCGGTGATCGTCTGCTCGATGCCGGTCTTGATGACCCGCAGCGGCAGCGATTTCTCGGTCACGAAAAGACCGCTCTTGAAGAGATAGGCGCGCACGCTATGCACGCCGTTCGGAATGTTCGCCGGCAAGCGCAGGCTCGCCTTGAAGAGGTTGGAGGAAACGAACCGCACGCCGCTGGGGTTGCGGTCGTAGAGCCCGCCGCCCTGCTGCAGCCGCCGGAACGCCTCGCGGAACTCGCCGAGATTGCTGCCATCGCCGACGAAGCCGACCGGCGTCAGCGGAATGTGGTCGATGCCGATCCCCTGATCGGTCAGGTCAAGCGGCGTCACGATGTCGTCGATCATGCGTGAACTCGACATCGAATAGGAATGCGGCACCGCTTCGAAGGTCATCGAGCGGGTGTTCACCCAGATGCCGAAGACGCGTTCCTTTTTGCGCACCGTCGCATCCTCGCGCGGGCCTTCCAGCACCACGACCACGTCATATTGGCCGACGGCGAGCAGCAGCTGGTCGGTGTTCGAGAGCGCCCCGAAGATGGTCAGATCCGCACCGTGGAAATCCGAGGTGATGGCGATTTCGCTGGTCGAAGTGCCGATTTCCAACCCTTCACGCACCGCCTCGGTTGCCTGCCCTGGCAGCCACTGGGCTCCGGCAGAAGCCGGCAGCAGGCAAAACAACGCGATGACGAAAACAGCCAAGCGCATCAGTTGCCCGCTCCCATCACCACCGAATAGACGTCGGCCGGCGCCACCACCAGCGCGATCGCAAGACGCAGGCCGACGGCGAGCACCAGCAGGCCGAGCAGGGCGCGCAGCTGCTCGCCGCGCAGCTTCTGGCCGACGCGCACGCCATATTGCGCGCCGATGACACCCGCCACCATCAGGATGAAGGCAAGCACGATGTCGACGGAGAAGTTCGTCGCCGCCTGCACGATCGTCGTATAGGCGGTCACGAAGATGATCTGGAACAGCGAGGTGCCGACGACGACATTGGTCGGGATGCGCAGCAGGTAGATCATCACCGGCACCATGATGAAGCCGCCGCCGACACCCATGATCGAGGTGAGGATGCCGATCGCAAAGCCGAGCGCGACGACTGGAATGACGCTGAGATAGATCTTCGATTTCTTGAAACGCACCTTGAGCGGCAGCTTGTGCACCCAGTGCTGGTGGCCGGGCTTGCGCGGTGCGGGCGGCTCGTTGCGCGCTGCTCGCCGCATGGCATTGATGCTTTCGAGCAGCATCAGTCCGCCGACGGTGCCGAGGAAGACGACATACATCAGCGAGATGATCAGATCGAGCTGGCCGATGGCGCGCAGCAGCGAGAAGATCCAGATGCCGACCGTCGCACCCGTAAGACCGCCGACCAGCAGCACCGTGCCGAGCTTGACGTCGAGCGAGCCGCGCCGGAAATGCGTAATCGCGCCCGATATCGATGACGCCACAACCTGGTTGGCGCCGGTCGCGACTGCGACGACAGGCGGGATGTTATAGAAGATCAACAGCGGGGTGATGAGAAAGCCGCCGCCGACGCCGAACATTCCAGACAGGAATCCGACGGCCGCCCCCATGCCGAGAATGATGAAAATGTTCACCGACAATTCTGCGATGGGCAGATAGATTGTCACAGCCGACCCCGAATGATGACCGCTCCTGCCGGGCGGTTTCTTGTCACGTCCCCGTTCGAATGCGCACCATACTGTGAAATCGTTGCCAGAGGCTTTCGATCGGCCCCGTGATTAGCCATAGAGATTGGCGGAGAGATCGGTGGCAGAGGATTCGCCGGATGCGCGGATCGATATGTCCGGGCATAATCCGGCTTTTTTCAGGTTTTGTGACAGACTGCGGTAAAATTGGAAAAAGCCTTGCGGCATAGTGCCGCCAGGCCGGATTGCTGACAAAATCGGCCGACGTCTCTTTCGCCATGCTTGGGCTCGCAGTCCGGCTCGCGCCGATGGCTGGGCCGCCCCTCACCCTAACCCTCATATGCGCTAGGTTAAGCGGGCGAGGAGATGATCGCATTGTTTTCGGCGTCGTCGCGGCGGCTCGCAGAGATGGCGACGACTTCGCGTGACGAGATTACAGACGGCCTGCCACAGAAGTGGTCCG
>NZ_LWBS01000448.1 GCF_001652265.1 Rhizobium leguminosarum | reverse complement strand
CGGCTAAAATGCCCGGTGAGATCATTCATCAAGTCCATGTGTGAAGCACCGTCTATATTGCCGTCTATATAGACAGAGCATCCACACTCTCACTCACTCCACAATGCGGCCCAACTCGGATGCGTACCGTGCCGACGACCGAATACCCGTCTGCTGAACGCAGCCATTTTCCCGATGCCGTCACCCTGCTGATCGACCACGAGCGCCGTAGACATTTTGGACAGGAGCGCGGGCACTTCGAAAGCCGTCATGCGCTCATTCTGACCTATCGGCCGCCCGAGCGGCGGCGATCGGGTCTCACGCGTTATATCTACTCGGACAACGAAAGCCGCTCAGCGAAATATGCCGATACCGCTCTTGATGCGTTTCGCCGCTCGATCCGGGAGATTGAGCAGTATCTCGGCAATGTTCTCTCGGTGCAGCGCATGCAAACCCGAGAGGTTTCCGAGCGGGATGGTGCTCGCGTTGCACGCTACGACGAGCTTTTCCAGTTCATTCGATTTGCCATCACCGGCGAGAACCATCCCGTTCGCCTACCAGAAATCCCCATGTACCTAGACTGGCTCGCAACGGCGGAGCTGGAACATGGCCTGACGCCGCGGGTCGAGGGTCGGTTTCTTGGTGTGATCGCGATCGATGGGCTTCCGGCCGAGAGCTGGCCAGGGATTTTGAACAGCCTGAACCTCATGCCGCTGACTTATCGGTGGTCGTCGCGCTTCATCTTCCTCGATGCGGAGGAAGCAAAGCAGCGCCTTGAGAGGACCCGCAAGAAGTGGCAGCAGAAAGTGCGGCCGTTTTTCGACCAGCTGTTCCAGACGCAATCCCGGTCGGTCGATCAGGATGCCATGGCAATGGTCGCCGAGACTGAGGATGCGATCGCCGAAGCCTCATCGCAATTGGTGGCCTACGGCTATTATACCCCGGTCATCGTTCTCTTCGACGAAAGCCGCTCGGCGCTGCAGGAGAAGGCGGAGGCGGTTCGTCGCCTCATCCAGGCGGAAGGCTTCGGAGCTCGCATCGAGACGCTGAATGCGACAGACGCGTTTCTTGGCAGCCTGCCGGGCAACTGGTATTGCAACATCCGCGAACCGCTCATCAACACGCGCAATCTTGCCGACCTCGTCCCGCTCAACTCCGTCTGGTCGGGTCAGCCGTTCGCCCCGTGTCCGTTCTATCCTCCCGATGCGCCCCCACTCATGCAGGTTGCATCTGGCTCGACCCCCTTCCGACTGAACCTGCATGTCGACGATGTCGGCCATACCTTGATTTTCGGTCCGACTGGTTCCGGCAAATCCACGCTCCTCGCGCTGATTGCCGCCCAATTCTGCCGCTACGAGAAGGCGCAAGTCTTCGCCTTCGACAAAGGCAATTCGATGCTGACGCTGACGCTCGGTGTCGGCGGTGACCACTACGAGATCGGCGGCGAGAGCGGAGAGGGGGCCAGTCTTGCCTTCTGCCCATTGTCGGAGCTTTCGACTGACGCCGATCGAGCATGGGCTTCCGAGTGGATCGAGACCCTCGTTTCGCTTCAAGGAGTCACGATTGCGCCGGACCATCGCAATGCAATCTCGAGGCAAATAGGGTTGATGGCGTCGGCGCCCGGCCGTTCGCTGTCGGATTTTGTCAGCGGCGTCCAGATGCGGGAGATCAAAGATGCGCTGCACCATTACACGGTTGATGGCCCGATGGGTCTGCTCCTTGATGCGGAAGAGGATGGCCTGACGCTTGGGCGCTTCCAGTGCTTTGAGATCGAGCAGCTGATGAATATGGGCGAGCGTAATCTCGTCCCTGTTCTGACCTATCTCTTTCGACGGATTGAGAAGCGGCTCGATGGCTCGCCAAGCCTCATCGTTCTGGACGAGGCATGGCTGATGCTCGGCCATCCTGTGTTCCGCGACAAGATCAGGGAATGGCTCAAGGTGCTACGCAAGGCGAACTGCGCCGTCATTCTCGCGACGCAGTCGATCTCCGACGCTGAGCGCTCGGGCATTATCGACGTCCTGAAGGAATCTTGCCCGACCAAGATTTGCCTTCCGAACGGCGCAGCCCGGGAAACCGGCACCCGCGAATTCTACGAGCGGATCGGCTTCAATGCGCGGCAGATCGAGATTGTCGCGAACGCCATCCCGAAACGCGAATATTACGTGACCTCACCCGATGGCCGCAGGCTTTTCGACATGTCTCTCGGACCGGTCACGCTCTCCTTCGTCGGCGCCTCTGGCAAAGCCGATCTAGCCCGCATCAGGGCACTCTCGTCGACCCACGGCCTCGAATGGCCGGGTCAGTGGCTCATCGAAAGGGGGATCAACCGCAATGAGTGAAGCAATCCAGTTCTTGAAGCTCGGCAAATCATTGGTGGTGGGATTGGTCGCCGCCGGCCTTACCGCCACGCCCACTGTTTCCTATGCAGGAGGCGCAGTTACCGGCGCGACCGAAATGACGCAGCTCTTGAACAACGGCGAGCTGATATCTTTGGTCGGGCAATCGAGCGAGCAGATCGCAAATCAGATCACCCAGATTACCCAGCTTGCCGAGCAGATCCAAAACCAGCTCAATATCTATCAAAACATGCTGCAGAATACGGCCCAGCTTCCGAACCATATCTGGGGCCAGGTTGAAGGTGACCTGAACCAGCTGCGCGATATCGTCAATCAGGGTCAGGGCATCGCCTTTTCCATGGGCAACGCTGACGATCTTCTGAAGCAACGCTTCAAAAGCTATGCGGACTTGAAGACAAGCCTGCCAAACGCCGAGAGCTTTTCGTCCACCTATCAGACGTGGTCGAACACGAACCGCGACACGATTTCCAGCACTCTCAAGGCCGCAAGCCTCACCGCCGATCAGTTCGACAGCGAAGAGGATACGATGGGCCAACTGCAATCAATGTCGCAATCAGCGGACGGCCAGATGAAGGCACTTCAGGTCGGCCACCAGATCGCCGCTCAGCAGGTCGCCCAGATACAGAAGCTACGCGGAATTGTCTCCCAGCAGACCACGATGATGGGGACCTGGCTGCAGAGCGAACAGACGGACAAGGATCTGGCGCAGGCTCGTCGAGAGAAATTCTTCAATGCGGACGTCCAATCCATTCCCTCCGGTCAGAAAATGGAGCCCCGCTGGTGACCCGCCCCGTACTGATCGCCTCCGTGTGCGTCGTGATCACAGTGATTGCCGTCACCTCAGTCGTTCTGGTTCGTGGCGAAAGCTCCGCCGCGCCGCAGATGAGTGAAGAGCAACGAGCAAAACGCGAGAAGTTCTTTGGCACGGGCAAGGCGCTGCCGCCGATCGAAAAGGGCCAGGAGATGCGCCCGAGATGGTGAAGCGCAATCGGAGAAGCACCATCCTCGTCGCGGGAATCGCCTTCCTTGCTTTGGCGGCACCAGCCTTCGCCCAACAAGGCCAAGTGCTGACGGAGTTGGAAAACCAGGTCTCGACTGCCGCCAAAGGGTGGGAAACCACCGTCATGGATGCGGCGAAATCGCTGTTCTGGATCCTCGCAGGCATCGAGGTCGGCATTGCTGCGGTGTGGCTCGCGATCCAGGCAGCATCGCTGGACAGTTGGTTTGCCGAGCTCGTCCGTCGCATCATGTTCATCGGCTTTTTTGCCTTCGCTTTGACGCAGGGCCCGACCTTCGCCAGGGCTGTCGTCGACAGTCTTTTCCAAATCGGCGCCGGTGGCGGCTCTGCGTCTCCAGCCGAAGTCTTCGACGCCGGAATTCGCGTAGCGTCCCAGATGTCGGAACAGGCGAAGTTCGGCGTCTTCGAAGACAATGCCCTGGCTATCGCCGCCGTGCTTGCGATGGGCATCGTCGTCATCTGCTTCTCGCTTGTCGCGGCAATCTTCGTATCGGTCATGGTCGAGATGTATGTCGGCCTGCTGGCCGGCATGATCATGCTCGGGCTTGGCGGCTCCTCCTTCACCAAGGACTTTGCGATCCGCTATCTCGTCTATGCTTTCGGCGTTGGGATGAAGCTGATGGCCTTGGTCATGATCGCCAAGATCGGCTCGAACGTCCTGCTTGGACTGGCGCAGGCCCCGACAGCCGAAAGCGACCAGTTCATCACCACACTCGCGATCGCTGGCATTTCGGTCGTCGTCTTCATCATCGCGATGTACGTCCCGAACATCATCCAGGGCGTCGTGCAAGGGGCGTCGGTCTCCGGCGGCATGGAGACAATTCGCCACGGCGGACAGGCGGCCTCGTTCGCAGCGGGCGGCGCATTCCTTGGAGCTGGCGCCGTCGGCGCCGGTTTTGCCGCCGCGCAGGCAGCGCGGGCCGGCGGTTCCTCGGCCGCAGCTTCGGTACTTCGGGGCATGGGCGCAAGTTTCAGCTCCGGTGCCATGGCTGCCGGATCCGCAGCCAAGGAGAAGGCAATCGGGTCACCCGGCGCTTATGCCGGTTCCCTTCTCGGCCTGGCCAACGCAAAGCTCGATCAGGCTAGGGGCAATTCCTCAGCTCCGACGCCCCCTCCGGAAAAACCGGACAAACCATAATTCACGGACAGGATCACACAAATGGCAGGGCATCCCGCACCTGAGAACCCGTACCTTGCTGCAAGGCAGGAATGGTCAGAACGTTACGGCTCCTACGTCAGGGCGGCGTCCGCCTGGAAGGTCGTTGGAATCTTGAGCCTGGGAATGGCCGTGATTGGCTTTGGCTACGCGCTTTACCTCAGTACGCAGGTCAAACTCGTCCCGTATATCGTCGAGGTTGATAAGCTCGGGAACACGGTTTCCGGGGGCTTCCCGCAGCAGATCGAGTATGCGGACACGCGGGTCGTGCGCGCGACGCTCGGGAACTTCGTGACCAGCTTCCGTTCGATCACACCAGATGCGGTGGTCCAGAAGCAATATATCGACCGCACCTATGCCCTCCTGCGGACGAGCGATCCCTCGACGCAAAAGGTCAATGCATGGTTCCGCGGCAACTCGCCGTTCGAAAAGGCGGTCAACGCGACCGTCGCGATCGAGGTGAACAACATCGTCGCGCTTTCGAACCAGACCTACCAGATCGACTGGACCGAGTACGAGCGCGATCGGAAAGGCAAGGAGGTCGCGACCCGACGTTTCCGGGGCATCGCGACCGTGTCGATCACATCACCACAAGACGAAGCAACAATCCGGCTCAATCCGATCGGCGTGTACGTGACCGATTTCGACTGGACCGCGCAACTTTAAGGGCAGGGATCTGCAATGAGGATCAAACACAAACGCGTCGCTCTTCGCTGCATGCTGGCGCTTGCCGTATCGACCGCAGTTTCACCGTTGGCCATCGCGCAAAGCCTGACGGGCAATGAGGCCAAAGGGACGAACCTCTCGGGCAAATGGCGAGGGCAGACCGGACTGGTCACACGCGGACCGGACGGCAAGGTGATCTTCCTTTTTGGTGAGACGCAGCCCTCCGTCGTCTGCTCCCCTTTGCAGGTCTGCGATATCGAGCTGCAGGGCGGCGAAATTGTCCGCGACGTCCTTGTCGGTGATACCGTGCGCTGGAAGGTGGAGCCAGCAACGTCGGGCGCCGCCGGTGGACAGGCGATCCATCTGATCGTCAAGCCGTCCGAGCCGGGGCTCGTCACTTCCATGGTGGTGACGACCTCACGCCGCACCTACCATATCCAGCTGAAATCGCATCCGACTCAATACATGGCGCGGGTCGGCTTCGAATATCCCGAAGACGCCGCCACAAAGCTCTCCGATATCAATGCCCGCATCCAGGCTATGACCGGACCAGACGGCGGTGTCGCTCCCGAACAGCTTGCCTTCTCCTATTCCTTGAGTGGAAGCGCACCTTGGCGGCCGAAGCGGGTCTATTCCCATGGGCAGAAGACCTACATCCAGTTTCCGCGTGAAATCTCCGGTCAGGATGCGCCGGTTCTCTTCGTCGTCTCGGGCGGACAAAACCGCATCGTCAATTATCGGATGAAGAAAGACATGATGATCGTCGATTACAATATCGACAAGGCGATCCTGATTTCTGGGGTTGGCTGGAAACAGCAGAAGATCACGATCCGGCGGGGAGGGTGATCCATGCAGCTTTATCGCCTCATTCCGATTGTCCTGACCCTCTGCCTAGTCGGATGCCAGACCGCAACCGACGGACTGTCCACCAGCGCTGCACCCGCTGACGTCACAGGGCCTGCCGCCGGTGCTATTGCCGGCGACATGGCAGGACGGTTCGCCGAGCAAGCCGGATCGACGACCACCCCTATCAAACTACACAAGGACACATCCGAATTCGCCGTCGCGCTCGAAGCTGCTTTGAAAGGTTGGGGCTTTGCTGTCGTCACCGATGACAAGAGCGCAAACGCGAAGGGTGCAGCAAAGCCCGTCGAGCTGTCCTACTCGATCGTTGCGGCCGACGGACAAGTGCTGGCGCGCCTTTCGACTGACACAATGGAGTTCGGCCGAGCCTACTCGGTTGGCAATGGCGTGGCGACGCCGGCGAGCCCCCTTTCCCTTATGAAGCGAAACTGACAGGCGGAGACGATCATGGTCCAATCGCTGCAACTGGGAACGTCAAATCAGTCTGCTGACGAGAAAGGGATGAAGCGCCTCAATCGCGTGCCCCTGTTCGTCGGGATCGGTATTCTGGTTCTGTTCCTCGCCGTTCTCGTTTACGGCCTCTCCTCACGTGGGCTGAGGTTTGGTCAGCAGGATCCGAACGAAAACGGGTCTGGTACGCCGGCTTCGACCTTCGCCGATCAGTTGAAGCGGGGTATTAAAGATGGAATTATCGGCGACCGGCAGGAACAACAGCAGCCCGTATTTCAGCCCACCCCGGTCCCGCAGCAGCAGGAAGCTGCACGCCCGCTGGAGGCAGAACCAAAGGTTGAACCACGTGAGCCACGCAGGTCCCGCATTGAGTCGGACGAGGAGTGGAATGCTCGGATGCTTCGCGAACAGCGGGAACAGATCTTTCGCGAACAGCAGCGCCAGCGCATGGCAAGCCTACAGGCAAAAGGGGCGGCCCTAGACTCGCCGCTGAAAGTCGACATCACCGATGTCTCCGCGCAAGCGCCGGGCGCTGCTTCTGCCGGACCGCGTCAATCGAACAGCGCGACGAACGGCTCACAGGATCTCTATGCCGCAGCGTTGAGAGCGGGCGCTGCGGGTCAGGTCGATCAGAACGGACAAACTTCCAAGGAAGATTTCTTCAACGCGGACATCAAGGATCTCGGCTACTTGCCCAATCAGGTCGTACCTCAGCAGTCACGCTACGAACTCAAACGTGGATCGGTGATCCCCGCGACACTGATCACCGGCATCAATTCCGACTTGCCGGGCCGCATCACTGCCCAGATCAGCCAGAATGTTTATGATAGCGCGACCGGCCACTTCACGCTGGTGCCGCAAGGGACGAAGCTCCTTGGTCGCTATGACAGCAAGGTCTCATTCGGCCAGAACCGCGTCCTCGTCGTCTGGACCGATATCATCTTCCCGAATGGCTCGACCCTGCAGATCGGCGGTATGGCCGGGACCGACTCGGAAGGTTATGGCGGTTTCAGCGATAAAGTCGATAACCACTATCTCCGGACCTTCGGTTCGGCCGCGCTCGTCGCGCTTATCGGGACAGGGATCGACATGTCGATGCCTGAGAGCTCAACTCTTGCCACGCAGGACACGGCCTCAGACGCGGCGCGGCGGAATTTTGCAGAAACTTTTGGACGGGTCGCCGAGCAGACCATCTCGAAAAATCTCAATGTCCAGCCAACGATCAAGATAAGGCCAGGTTACAGTTTCAATGTGCTCGTTGATCAGGACATCATTTTTCCGGGCAATTACAGCAACTGAGATATGAGCAGGATGGCGGGCGACGTTCAGGCGACGGACACCGGTTCCGTCAACCAAAAAAGTCGCTGCAAAACTGCAGTGGATGAGTCCCGAGCCAATCGCTAAATTAACTCCCAAGGCCGTACGCGCTGCGTTGCTCGATTCTCAGACGAGCAAACAAGGCGTACATCGCAGGCTGAGCCTGAGCGTCGGGAGATCTTATGGGTTACGAGAGAAATGACACTGCCACGGACATCGACCTGCGGCCGATCATCGGATTGCTCTCCAACGAGCCCGAGCAAGTTGTCGAAATCCTGACGGTCGGCGCGATCAAGAAACATCGCAAGCTTGTCGACCGCGCCGAGAGAATGTTCCAGGTCGCTCATGCCGGAGACCGAGGCGGCGAGAAAGAGCCTGGTGACGCTCACCTAGCCTATCTGGAAGCAACGATCGAAATGCATGCGCAGATGTCTGCGCTCACGACACTTCTCAACATTCTGGGCCGAACACCGAAAGTCTGATCAAATCAGGCCACGCCGAATTGCCAGAGCCACGAGCTGCGTGTTGTTGCAGAGGTCATATCGCCGTCGTGCCTCGGCGAGCGCAATACGGACGGTATTATATTTGACCTGCTCGATATCGGCCGTGTCTTCCACCGTTTTGCCGAGTGAAAGCCACCGCGTGTAGGTCCCCTCCTTCGGAGAGAGGTAAAAGGGTTCCTGGATTGAAGGAGCTATCTTTAGCTGCTCAATGCGGGCATGTAGCTGCCCAACCGCGGAGGATGCGGCGATCGGATCGATTTCGTCGTGCGCGGTCACAACGGACTTTGGAGAGACGAAGGTGAGGACTGAGATGGCGCCACTGGAAATAGCAATTGGAATGGTGATGCCTGAACGGATCCCGAACTGCGCTGCAGTTTCATAGAAAGTCTGGTCTTCCTCCAGCGGCGTCCCCGTCTGTGGGGTTCCAGACCAGATAAAGGCGCGCCGTGATTGTTGGGCACGCTTTACAATCGGATTTCGTCGGTCCAGGTCCAACCTTCGGCTTCGCTTCAGCCAATCGGGATGAAGGTTCGATATCACGTAAAAGTCGCCCGGCAGCAGTTTGGCATAATCGTAGCCGGAAAATTCGAACCGTTCTGCCAAATCCGCTAAGGCGGCTTTCAGCGTTGCATCGTCATGCGCGACAGCGCTGATTTCTAAAAGCCCCGCGACAAGTTGGTTCATCCAAATCCCCTTCATTCGGTGCTGCTCCTCCCGTCCCGGAGCGGCTCATGACGACAGCCGCGAAACGTGGACCGGGTCCTGCCCGACCTCCTCTGACAACGCTAGCGAGCGCAACGCGCCAACTCAGCTTTAGGTTGATTCATTCATTCGATCACGTCGCCTACTCGCTATGCGTTCGTCATAAAATTATCCAACCGGAATTCGATAACCGGCGATTGAGTGATTTGGCACGATGTAATATGAAGTGCAGCGAAACGAAACGAAATCAGAGCTGGTAATCGATTGTTTCAGAACAGAAAATTATTTCTGCCGCCGCCAAATGACGGCAGCGATTGGAAGGAATTGTTCAAGAAACTGGCTGCGGCGGGCGCCGGCAGAACACTCGGTGAAGACGGATTTCCCGCAGGCCCGTGGACGCCCGAACTGCTTGCCGAGGCAATCTCACAGATCGATTCGAACGGCACTGGGGTTGATCTGCGGACGGTTCAGCTTTGGTTTCAGGAAAATGACCGGGGAGTTAGCGCGGCGAACATTCGTTGGCTCGCGAGGGTTTTTGGGTGTGATGATCCGGAGGCCACAGCCGATTGGCAAGTCGAGCTAAGCGCGGCCCAGACGCGACTGCAAGCCAAGAGACGGGAAGCGAAAAAGGCAGACAGCCTTGCGTCAGAACGTCCAGATGTGTCGCCGCGCCCAGCAATTGACGAGGAACAGTCGTCACTAGAGGTTTCACCCGATGGCGAGCCCGAAGTCGATCGAAAGAAGCAGCGCTTCAGTCTAGCGCGAAAATCGGAGGCCCTTTTTAGCGGCGGTTCGCCGCTGAACTTGCCCGCAGCTGTGTTTGCCGGCGCTTCCGCTCTCGGCTTTCTGTCCTATATTGTAGGGATCCACAGCGCGGTCTACCTCCGGGCGGATAACGTTGCGAAAGAGGTTGGATTTCTCTGGGCGCCGAATTGGACCTTCCTTTTCATGGTGCTCTTGCCACTGTTTTTCGCGCTCGTCACAGAGCTACTCGCTTTTTGGACGAAGGAAGGGCGTGTGAGGCTATGGGCGTGGAACGACACGACGACAAGCGAGGATGATTGGGCCCGCAATGTGGAGGCGTCCTCCTCTTCTTATTGGGCGGTATTCCTGATCTGTGTGTTGTTCGCCGGTGTTTTTCAATGGATTGGTGTTTGTCTGATCCCATTGCTGGAAGGTGGTGCAGACTACGCGACTAGTTGGGGCACGCTGGCTATTGTGCGACCGGAGGTTATATCGGTCCCGGTGTCGATCGCGTTCACTGCCCTCGCTTACCTCTATATGTGCCTCTGCTTTTACCTTTTTTTTGCTGGGCTCATTTTGCTACACACCATGATCCATGATCTCAGGAAAATTGACCTTGAAGCAAAGATCCTTCAGCAGGTTGGATCTCAAGACGAAGTCTATGAGCTTTGCTTGAGATTAATGCGTGGGATTTTTCGTTGCACAATTCTGGGCCTCCTGGTCGCGTCGTGCATGAAGGCTCAGAGCTCCTATCTGACATCGAACGCCAAAAACATCCTCGGCTGGTTGGCCGGGGATTTGTCTTCAGCGCTGGCTGGACGTGATGGTGCCAGCAATGGGTTCCATTATCGGATGCCTACCCATTACAGCAGCCTGCTCGTTGCACTTTCGACCATCGTTGTCTTTGTCTACGGTTCGATCTGCCTGCGAGCTATGGGCACGCGATTTCATGTGCCTCTCTGGAAGATGGCGGCGGTCGTGACATTGCTGTTTGCTACCTACCTGCTGGTCGATGCATTCGTGGGATTCTCGATCGTTTTGGGCATCGGTGTTCTGGTCGCGGTGTTCAGCCTGGTTGATCCTGGCCTCGGCAGTCGGCGATCGAGTGAAATAGGAAGCAAACAAATTGTATCTTAGCTGGCTTGATCGGTGGGATGAACAGCGGGCGCGTCTCGGTGAGGACGGGAAGGAAACAACCAGCTTCATCCTTGATGCAGACCGTGCCTTTCCAGGTGAGGAAATCGGCAGTATCCGCGAATTTTGTGCCCGCGCAGATGAAGCTTCGACTGACCCTACGTTTTTTGATGAGCAAAACGGCGGCGATCAACGATTCGACGTGAGAGAGCATTGGGTTAAATTCCCATCGGACAATTCCACCGATGTCGCAGAGAACAATATCGTCTGGGCGAAAATCACCAAAAGTGGATCTCTCGACAAGGCACTGGTGATTTTTCACCATTGGAACGCTCGCACCCGAAACGCTCAAATTGCCGGCTTTTTGTCACGGCGCGGCATCACGGTCGTCGAGATCGCGATGCCTTATCACTTCGAGCGTAGTCGTCCCGGTTCATTGCACGCGGATTACATGCTGAGCGCCAACCTTGGTCGAACGATCCAAGCCATGAGGCAGGCCGTATGTGATGGAAGAAAACTCATCCGCTGGCTGAAAAGTGAGGGCTATCGAGAAATCTCCGTCCTCGGCATGAGCCTCGGTTCCTGGGTCGCAGGATTGATTGCCGCACATGATGCGAACGTTTCGAAGGCTTCGCTGTTTCTGACGGGTGGAAGCCTTGCGGATATGGTTTGGACCGGTCGGGCGACAGGATCTATCCGTAGCAGCCTCCAGCCGGAAATCGAGTTGGCTGATCTCAGGAGAGCATGGGGTCCACTTAACCTCGAAAACTACGCGCATCGTTTGGCGCGGCCGGATCTCGATCTTCAGGTGGTGTTGGCCAAGCGAGACACGGTTGTGATGCCGGAGCTGTCGGAAAGCCTGTTACGAAGTTTGAAAATCGCCGGCGGCCGACCACAGGTCCTGAAACTAAATTGTGGCCACTATTCCCTCGGGAAGCTGCCGTACATTCTGTATGCCGGTTTAAGCTTGAAACGGTTTCTGTCTTGAGTTGACGTATCGGGTGGAAGAAATGAACGTTTGCAGCGTTTCCGCGTTAGCAACTCGAGCTTGGCGCCACGCCCGGTCCAAGTTTGCGCTTTTGCGGGAATCCCTGTAATAAACTACAAGAAATTAGCTCAGGAGGGCCTCGACGATGACAGACATCCAGTTGGAGGCGCTCATCGCGCTCATGGAAAAGCGGGCTGAAGACGCCGCCAAGTCTCCAGACGATGCACGCCGTCATCTGATGGACGCCGGCATTGTGTCTGCCGATGGCAAGCTCGCCCCGGAATATGCGCGCGACGACGACGTTGAGGAAGCGGCTGCCGCTTGAGTTCCAATTATCCTGCGTACGTGCTCGGCTACCACGGCTGTGACAAGGCCGTCGGCATGGCTGCGCTAAATGGCGCATCGCCCCTTCTTCCGAGCGAAAAAGCGTATGACTGGCTTGGCTCCGGCATCTATTTTTGGGAGAACGATCCTGAGCGTGCGCTCGAATGGGCGACGCAAAAAGCTGAATCCGGCGCCTACAAAGAGCCTTTCGTGCTCGGCGCAATTATCGATCTCGGCAACTGCCTGGACCTCATTACCCGCAAGTACGTCCCCCTGATCCAAACCAGCTACCGCATGCTGAAAAGCCAGATCGAGGCCACCGGCGGAAAAATGCCGGTGAATTCCGATGCCAGAGGTGATAAGAATTCCGACAAACTGGTTCGGAAGCTGGATTGCGCCGTTATCAATTACGTCCACGAGATCGCCAAGGAAGCCGCCCTTCCGGCATTTGACACGGTTCGAGGGCTGTTTCCTGAAGGAAATGAAATCTACGATGGCGCTCGCTTTCACGAGCGTACCCATACGCAGATCGCCGTTCGCAATGATGCTTGCATCAAGGGCTTCTTCCTTCCGCGAGGCGAAACGTCAGCGCTGACCTCTCCGGTTTCGCCCTAGCGCTCACTCATCCGCAGTGCTCGTTATTTTTGTCCGCCGATCCTCGAAAGATCGATCCTCATTCCCGCCTCCGTGGCCTTGCCCGGCTCGGCCGATTGTGAGGTATCTTCACTTTCCGGGGGAGGCGCCACGGGATCCGCATCTTCAGCAGGCTTTTCTGAGCGCGTACCTAAGAAGGTCGGGCCGCCAGGATCTTGGGCACGGAACACGTTGTCGTTCTCGAAGCTGCCCGTCTTCCAAGCGTAGATCGTATCGTCGACCAACTGCGGAAGAAGCTCCCTGTTCGTGGGCCTGCCATACCATTTGGTGACGATCCGGGCGACCTTTGCAAATATGCCTGTCCCTGTTCGCAAGTTCGCGCAGGCGTCGAACATATCTGGCTGAAGCTGTGATGGGTCGTCGACGCCAACTCCCGCCGGAAACTGGGTGATGCCGACTCGTACGATGGCATGACCGACATAGTCCTTAACCACACCCATCGCTTCGTCGGGCGAGCGAGGTTTGGGGATGAGAACCAGCCGACCATCAGCCTTCACGGTGACGGCCAATGGATCGTCGGAACCGACGGCCAAAATAAACTGTTCGACGATAGCGGGGGGAAGGCTTGGATCGGCACATTTCGCAATGAGTGCAGCGTCCATGGTCTTTTGCTCCAGATCAGGTGTTGAAGGACATAATGAGGGGCTTGTCGAACAGCCGTGCCCAGGCTTCGGTGCTGGCGCGCTGAATGGCGATGATGGAAGTTCCTTTGGTCCACCAATCGTTCCCGACCGCTACGATGAGATCAGGGTCATGAAGCATCGACTGCAGCACAGGCCAGATGATCAGCTGCTCGTAGCAGATGAGAGGGGCCACGCGCTTTCCACCAACGGATACGATCGGATTTGCGAAGAAGTCCGCTCGGGCTCCGCCGCTCTTTCCAATCAGTGGCAACCAAGGCTGCCACATTGAGCCAGGCACTGGCATGCGTTCCCTATAGAGGATCTCACTTTCGGTGGCCGAGACGCGAACCAGCACATTGTCATATCCTTCCGGATCGACGACCACCGCGCCGGCGATGACGTTCAGGTCAGTCCCGGTGAACTGCTGCCGCCACAGGTGTGCGACCGATGGCGTCCAAAACCCGAGAGCGCTTTCAGGCAAAAGCATGTGGGTGGTGTCTATGCGACGCTTCAAGCGCAGCGTTGCAACAAGATCACTATGCCGGGCAAGACTGTTATCGCGACCCAGACTATTTCCGAGGTTCAGGTCGACGCCCTGCCAATGCCGCCCTATGTCCGGTGCGGTCCAGAATGCGGCGGACCAGAGCCAAAAGCCTACGAGGGCCATGGCTGCAGCCGGTCTATATCGCGTCGTCATGCTCGCGAGACCGGCTGTCACTGCCGCCAGTCCGGCCCAGCCCCATCCTGGAAAGAGGACGCCTGCCGCTGTGATTGGATTCGCCCAGCCTACAATGCCGAAAGGTGGAAGGGCCATGAGAACCATCGCGATCGTATATCGCAGGGCTTTCCAGCCCCCGGAATCGCGCGACCAGAGTGCTGCGTGAACGAAAACGAAGCCGCTTGAGGCGACAAGCCACAAGATCAGTCCCGGCCAGATATCCGATTGATAGAAGGCAGCCACGCCTTGCGGCAGACCGCGCGACGCCGCCAGAAAATAGGCGGCCGAAACGACACTTGCGGTCCGACGACTGCGTGCCATCGACCACAGCGCGGGGAAGGCAATCGCCGCAGGCAGGGCGAGAGCAGAACCGCTCCAGCCGAGATAACCTGACACAGCGGAAGCCACAGCGAGGGCAAGAGGCTGGAGCCAATCATGGCGCATAGGTGAGCACCTGCCTTGCAAGGCCGAGGACCCTGGAAACAGGGACCGGCCCGAAATATCGAGAGTCCCAGGATCCGGGAAATGGCGAGTGGAGGAACACGAAGCCGGCCGGAATCTTCCCTCCCACATACGGGCGCAACGGCCGCCCCTGGCCATCCTGAGAGACGAGGCTCGAGTTTGCGATTGGCCGCCCATCGACCGTGACATGGCTCGCGATCTCGATGCGCTGGCCGCCGACCGCAGCCACCGTCTTGATGAGGGGCCCAAAGCCCCCCGGGCACAGGCCCGAGCGGAGATAGCCTCTCTGAAATCCCTCGGAAACAGCGTCGGTCTTCGGTGGACAGACGAACACCAGGTCGCCTACCTGAACAGGGCGATCGAGGGCTGCAACACGCCAGAGTCCGAGCGGCTCACTGGGCGTGGTGTTGATCCGCAGGCCACCGATGGACCCACCGAAGATCACCGCAAGGGCAACGCCACATGACACTGCAAGGAGAACGAGAGCCGGTCGCCTTTGGCGCGCAGCGGCAGGGGTGGAGGAGATATGAGACATCATTTCAGCGACAACCCTTTCGCTTGGGTCTGCCGCATGGTTTCCGCCTGTTTGAGTGCCACAGCTGTCCGCTCATGCGCAGCCAATTGCTGAACGGTGCGGATCGTGTCCCAGGCGGATCGCAGCTCGTTCTTCTGGGCCGGCTGCATACCCGCGGACGCTGCCTCGAACGCCTTCCCGTCCGCAGTCTTTGCCGCAAGCGGAAGGAAGGTTCTTTCCCCGAAGCGCTCCGACACGGCCTTGGCAAAACCTTCAAGCTCGGCCTTCACCATCTTGTCCGCCAAAGCGAACTCGAGACCGGCGGGGATATCGTTTCGATCGATCGCATCACGCACGCGCTCGAGCACCTGCGTTGCCGATGCGGAGAGAGCCGGAATATCGAGCGAGAGCTTGGTACGGACCGCGCGTTCCTCGTCCTCATAGCGGCTGGCCGCCTCTGCGCGTTTCGCAATGAAGCCCTGCAGATCGCGGGCCAGTGCGGGTGCGTTGACGAGTGCTGTATCGCGGGCCTGCTTCTCGGCGCTCCCCGCAAACAGACCGGTCTTCCCCTTGAGCGCGCCGAAGCTTTCCGGCTGCTCGGCAATGCGCGCAATCGTCGTAGCCGCTACCGTCCCATTCGCCAGCATGGCGTCGACGTTGACTGCCTTGAAGGCGGCCTGTGGATCCGCAAAGACGTGATGGAAGCGAGCGGAAACTTCCCCCCAGCTATCCTTCAGGCTTGGATCGGTCGAGAGCCTGTCTTCGACCGCCTGACCAATCGATCGGGGGAAGGTCGTCGTACCTGAGACCATGGGTTTTACCTCTTTGATTACAGATGTTGTCGATGCGGTCGACTTCGCTCTGCCAAGGCCGAGCCTTGCCGCAACGGCGGCAAGGCGTGCGCCGAGCTCGGCGAGTTTCGACGATTGACGGACGGTCCATTGGAGCTGGTCGTGTGCGATGGTGCGGGCGACATTCATCAGATGGAGGCCACGCGCCTCAGCAAACCGCAGCGCAGCGCGATAGTGCGAAGCGTCCTGATAGTCGAGCGTCGTTTCTTTCGATCCGGCACGCGAGAGCCGTTCATGGAGCCGGGCCATCGCCAGTTCCTGGATCGGCACGACTTTCCAGGAATTGCGGTCGACCTCAGTGCCGTCGGGGAGCGTGACGCGCTGCGATCCGACGTGTTTTAGGCCGATGCGATCACCGATCTTGGCGTCCGACGCATCCATCGCCCGCGCGAGATCGACACCCCAGACGGTTCTTTCCTGGCCATCGGCAAAGCTGAGCGTCACATAGTAGCTGTTGCGGTTGTCCGACTTATGCTCGTAGGGCGCTTCGCCATGGGCTATCAGCACGCCGCCGCGCCGTTGCGCGAACTCTTCCAGCCCGACATAGAGTTCCGCCGTCTCGCGGTGGCGCGTCATGGCGACATAGGACAGGTGCCGGTCCAGCGTGCTCGACGCCAGCACCTTGACGCGATCGACGGTGGCGCCCTGGCTCTTATGCACCGTAGTGGCGTAGCCGTGATCGACATTGGCATAGAACCGCTGTTCGACCACGACCTGACGATGATCTTCGCCATCGCCGATGTCAGCAACAATCCGCCCCGGCTGGGCGTCGACGACACGCGCCAACATGCCGTTCTTGACGCCGAGCGACCCTTCATTCTTCAGAAAGACGATCTGATCGCCGGCCGCAAACTGCCTCGTCCCATCTTCCGTCTTGAACGCATGGCCGGCTTCGATCACCCCTCGCTCGACCAGCTTGCTGCGCGCCATCTCGTTCAACAGACGCACGTCAACACGACGGTGAGCGAGGATCAGAGTCGACTTGGCCGGATCGTATTCATGGTCCCAGTCGGCGATCAAAGCAGTGACCGCCTCGTCCCTGGTCCAACTGGTCCGCACCAAATCCCGCTGCGCGTGAGCGTCGAGCGCAGCCGACACGTTTCCACGCGCCAGATCGAGCGAAGCATCGCGCATCCACTGTTCGCGCTGACGGTAGATTGTCTCGAGTTCCGCATAGCCGATCCGCTCTGAAATGGCGCGGAAGGCAGCGCCGGCCTCGATCGGCTGCAACTGCTCGGGATCGCCGACCAGGACGAGCTTTGAGCCGGACGCGGTTACCGCTTCGACGAAGCGGGCCATCTGCCGGGACGAGACCATGCCTGCCTCGTCGAGGACGAAGACAGTCTTGTCATCAAGCCGATCTCGCTCCTGATCCCATCTTAGCTCCCAAGCGGACAGCGTGCGGGAGGCAATGCCGGCCTCCCTATCCAAGCCTTCCGCCGCCTTGCCCGCAAGCGCGCCACCGACGACTCTATAACCAGCCGCCTCCCACGCCTCTCGCGCCGCCTTCATCATCGTCGTCTTACCGGCGCCGGCGCGGCCGATCACGGCGGCGATGCGCTCCGGACCTGCGACATGTTCGATCGCGGTTTTCTGCTCGTCCGACAGGCGCTCATGCCGCGAAAAGACACCGCTCAGAACTGCTTGCTTGACGCCATGAGAGGATCGCTTCGACAGCCAGATCGCTTGATTGGCCATCTGCGCTTCAAGCCGGATCAGCTCTCGCGTCGTGTATTTGCTCGGTGCCCTGACGCCGGTGACCAAATCCATGCGCTCACGGTCGAGCCGGAGCGTTTGCGGGCTTTGCAGGATCTGCGCCATCAGGTTTTGGAAGAGCGCCGCATCGTCAATGTAGCGGTAGAGGATCTTGGCGATATCGCGTTCCTCGAAGACGCTCTTCTCGCGGGTAATGAGGTCTAGCACGATTTCCGGATTGCGCTGGATCCGCCGGGCGTTCTCGGCGCGGCGTTCTCCCTGCAGCTCCAACCGCTCGAGCGCGACCTTCTCCTCCCCGCCGTCGCCTTTCCGCTCGATCGCTCTCGTCCCGACGCCGAGATGAATGGTTGGCGTCAGCTCGATCCCCAGCTTCTCAAAGGACCGGCCGTCGATGCGGATGTCGAGACCGGCGAGTGCCAGATGCCGGTTCTGGCATGCGAACCAGCCGTCGCGAAAGGCATTGAAATCGTCGGCGGTCCCGGCCCAAAGTTCGTAGACGATCTTGCCCGCATCGTTGCGAACAGGATTGCCATCCGGCCCCAAAACCGCGACCTTCTTTGCGCCAAACCCGTCTTCGGTCAGCGGCCGCAAGGTCGTCATCAGATGGATGTGCGGATTGCCCGGCGCGTCATGAAACACCCAGTCGGCGACCATGCCCTTGGCGGTAATGTGCCGCTCGACGAAATCGCGGACGAGGGCGATGTTCTGATCGGAGGACAGCTCAATCGGCAGGGCGATGGTCACATCCTTGGCAAGCTGCGCATCAGTCCGCTTTTCGAATGCCTCGACCTTATTCCAGAAGGTTTCTGATGCGCCTGACACGGATCGATCGGCCAACATCGACCGCAGCCAGTCGGGCGCGTCTTCGGGGATAACGAACTCCTCATGCAGCAGTCCTTGCTTGCGGCTGTAGTCGATCGTGCGGGCTTCCCGCTCGAACTCCATCTTGGCGCAGTGCCGGTAGGCCGCTGACAGCACGGCGCTGCGGCCTGAGCCGCGGGCAACGATGCCGACTGAGAAATGCGGGACAGCCACGATGAGAACGAGCTCCTAAGATCGAACATTTTCAATGCGTTCGTTGAGAGCGGTTGGCCCAATCCAGACCATTGGCAGGGCCCTTGAGCAGGGCGTCGCGTCAGCGACGTATAATTGCGCCCTTGGATCCGCTCCTTCGGAACGGCGGGATCATTCGCCAAAAGCTGGGGCTTTGGCGAGGTGCAACATTGCACCTTTCCAGCGGGAGAAAATTCGGGGCAGGGTTCGTCTTCATCGAACCATTAGCAACGAGGAAGCGACGCCCATGAAGAAGCCAACCGCCAAAATCCGCGAAGAGATTGCTCGCTTGCAGGAGCAACTCAAGCAGGCCGAAACACGTGATGCCGAGCGCATCGGGCGCATCGCGTTACGTGCGGGGATCGGGGAGATCGAGATAGAAGAGGCTGATCTTCTGTCGGCATTCGAAGAGGTCGCCAGCCGGTTTCGCGGAGAAACGAAACCCGCTCAGGGACGCAAGCCTGCGACCACGCCGCCGAACGGCGCTGGCGAGGCTGCGGGCTAATCTGCGGAGGCTTGAGCGAATGCAAAAGATGACGGCGACCGAAGCCCGCAAGAAGGACGCGCGGGAAAAGATCGAGCTCGGCGGCCTGATCGTCAAGGCAGGCTTGCGCTATGAGAAACGCGCGCTCTTGCTCGGGTTGCTGATCGACGCCGGCGCGCGGATCAAGGCTGACGAGGCGGAGCGCACTCGTCTGAGTGAACTCGGCGCAAAGGCATTCGCCGATGACGCCTAAGAGGATCCTCGTCGCCGCCATTCCAGCCGTGGCCATGCTGGCAATTGCGCTGAGCCTCCCCGGTATCGAACGCTGGCTCGCCGCATTCGGAACGACGGATCAGGCGAAGCTGATGCTCGGGCGGATCGGGCTCGTACTGCCCTATGCCCTGGCCGGGGCATGCGGGCTCATGTTTCTGTTCGGCATGAGGGGATCGATCAATGTCAAGACCGCGGGCTGGAGCGTTGCCGCGGGCGGTCTCGGTGTCATCGCCGTCGCAGCGCTTAGGGAGGGATCGCGCCTGCTGGCTTTTGCCGGGCAAGTCCCAACGGGAAGGACGCTTCTGTCCTATGCCGATCCTTCGACCATCGCAGGAGCGAGCACCGCGCTGCTCACGACATTCTTCGCGCTGCGCGTTGCGAGGATAGGCAATGCGGCGTTTTCGCGAAGCGAGCCCAGACGCATCCGGGGCAAACGCGCCCTGCACGGAGAAGCGGACTGGATGACGATGCAAGATGCCGAAAAGCTTTTTCCGGAAACAGGAGGCATCGTCATAGGCGAGCGATATCGTGTCGATCGCGACAATCCGGCCGACTCGTCGTTTCGAGCCGGTGAGCCGACGACCTGGGGAAGGGGAGGTTCCGCACCGCTGTTGTGCTTCGACGGCTCGTTCGGCTCATCGCATGGGATCGTTTTCGCCGGTTCAGGTGGCTTCAAGACGACTTCTGTCACGATCCCGACCGCGCTCAAGTGGGGCGGCTCGCTCGTCGTGCTCGATCCGTCCAACGAGGTGGCGCCGATGGTGATGGAGCATCGGCGAAAGGCAGGCCGGCGGGTCATCGTCCTCGATCCGAAAGATGCCGGTTCCGGCTTCAACGCGCTCGACTGGATCGGTCGCCACGGTGGCAGCAAGGAAGAGGATATCGCGGCCGTCGCGTCATGGATCATGAGCGACAGTGGCCGCGCGACTGGCGTCCGCGACGACTTTTTTCGCGCATCCGGACTTCAGCTTTTGACCGCGATGATCGCCGATGTCTGCATGTCCGGACATACCGATAAGAAGCAACAGACGTTGCGGCAGGTCCGCGCCAATCTGTCGGAGCCGGAGCCAAAGCTCCGTGCTCGCCTGCAGGAAATATACGACAATTCAGCGTCCGACTTCGTGAAGGAGAATGTCGCCGCCTTCGTCAACATGACGCCGGAGACCTTCTCCGGTGTCTACGCCAATGCGATCAAGGAAACGCATTGGCTGAGCTATGCGAACTACGGCGCCTTGGTGTCCGGTTCTAGCTTCTCGACCGAGGCGCTGGCCGATGGTGAAACCGACGTCTTCATCAACATCGACCTCAAGACTTTGGAAACCCATGCCGGTCTGGCGCGCGTCATCATCGGCTCCTTCCTCAACGCGATCTATAATCGCGACGGGGCGATCAAAGGCCGGGCACTGTTTCTCCTCGATGAGGTGGCAAGGCTCGGTTACATGCGGGTGCTGGAGACGGCACGTGATGCCGGCCGGAAATATGGCATCACGCTCACGATGATCTACCAGTCGATCGGCCAGCTGCGGGAAACCTACGGCGGTCGCGACGCGTCCAGCAAATGGTTCGAGAGCGTCAGCTGGATCTCATTTGCGGCAATCAATGATCCGGAAACAGCCGATTATATCTCGCGCCGATGCGGCACGACGACAGTCGAGATCGACCAGGTCAGCCGCAGTTTCCAATCGCGCGGGTCGTCACGAACTCGCTCGAAGCAGCTCGCCTCCAGGCAGCTGATCCAACCGCACGAAGTTCTTCGCATGCGTGCTGACGAGCAGATCGTCTTCACCGCCGGCAACGCGCCATTGCGATGCGGCCGTGCGATCTGGTTCCGCCGACCGGATATGAAGTCGTGCGTCGGCGAAAACAGGTTTCAACAGCGCGGTGATCGTCCAGAAGTCTCAGCTTCGGCCGAACCGAACTAAACGCGGGAGGATCCATCAATGCGATATTGGGAAGCCTGTGAGGCTCAGGTTTCGGCTGAAGACGCGATCGAGGAATGCCGAATCCACGAAGTGGCGGCCGCCGTCCGAGAAGATGACAAGGCATTGGTCGATGAAGCCGCCGGCGAGGTCATTGCTCATGCCGACGAGGAGGGGGAATATTATGGCGCAGATATCCTCGGCTATCTCGGGTACTGATCAATACCGCCGCGACCGCGAGAGGATCGTGACCCGAATGGGCGGAGACCGCTTGCGGGCTTCGTTCGCCGTGGCGAATAGAGCCGTACGCCGAAGGCGGATCGCCCAAGACCTGACGTTGCGAACGCTTCACTAGATTGAATCGATCACGCGAAACCGATTCATAATTGTCGTTGGACCGCAGACTCAGCACGCGCGATTCTCGGTCATGATCGCACAGCCCTACCAGCTTTATGTCGAACGCAAGGACCGCGCCAAGAACATGGCTCGCTACTATGCGATGTCGATCGACGCCAACCTGTTCGGTGAACTTTGCCTGACCCGGCGATGGGGGCGGATCGGCACCAAGGGCCAGACGTTGATCCACCATTTCGAACGGGAGCAGGATGCGGTTTCCCTCTTCCTGGAGCTGACCCGACAAAAGCGCGCCCGAGGTTATCGAACGAGGTCAGCAGCAACCCGCGAATCTGATAGTTGCGCTCCTTCTACGGGCATCGAGCTTGAGGCAATCACGTGAAATCAATTCTGACAGGCGTCATTTCCGCCGCTGTTCTGCTAGTACCACGCCACAGAGATTATGACTCTTTGACGGGGTAAGCTTTGCGGAGCTTTTTGCGGGCATTTTCGGTTGTGAACATCCATTGGATCTTTGCGCCGTGGGCGTTGCGTTGCTGCTCCCAGGCTGCGACTTCGGCGATTATGGTGTCTTTGTTGTCGATACGACGGTCGA
>NZ_LWBS01000447.1 GCF_001652265.1 Rhizobium leguminosarum | reverse complement strand
CCTTTCTGCTGTAATATAATACGGACGACGCAAGCGTCGCCTGGATAACGCGGGGTGGAGCAGCCCGGTAGCTCGTCAGGCTCATAACCTGAAGGCCGCAGGTTCAAATCCTGCCCCCGCAACCAAATCTTACCTTAGATACTCCCAAGCCCCTCTCATGCAGGGGCTTTTTGCGTTCCAGAAAAGAGCAATATCACTGGCGCGAAGACTTCATCTTCGCTGGCGATGGTAGCTCGTCGTCCTGCGGACCATAACCCGAAGGCCGTAGGTTCAAATCCTGCCCGGCCCCCGGACCAACGATACTTGCAAATTTACTCATGCAAGTCGCTGACAGAAAGCTCCTCGACATAACCCTTGAGGAGCTTTTTGCGTTTCTGCTGGGTGTCCAGCTCCCCGGACGCCAGCTGGCCTGCCACGGAACTTTCATCCGGCAGCGATGAGAGCCTCGGCGGCTTTTTGATACGCAAGATGGCGCGTGCAACCGGCGGAAACGCGAAGCTTTCATCTTGCACAGCGAGCCACTCGTCTCAAAACGTCCTGAGCCGGACACATCATAGCCAGCGACGACATAATTGCGATGGCATTGTATGAGGTGCGTCGCCGTTGTACCATGTAGTCTGACAAGTGCGCGCAGTGCTCATTGTATAGCCGGAGCCAAAGCCCGGTCGTGCGCTTCAACCCGATGAATAAGTAGCCGGGATCATGGAACTTATCGTCGCCCTTGGCCTGATCGTCTTGAAGGTCGCGTTGCTGATTGCGATCCTGCTGTTGCTACCCTTGCCGCTAACCTGGCTGGAACGCAAGATCGCCGGGCACATGCAGCAGCGGATGGGGCCGATGCGCGTGGGATGGCACGGGCTGTTGCAGCCGGTGGCGGACGGAATCAAGCTCCTGACCAAAGAGGATCACATCCCGGCCGAGGCCGACCGGTTCCTGTTCAAACTGGCGCCAATCCTGGCGCTCGCCCCGCCCTTTGTGGTGTTCGTGGCGATCCCCTTCGGCGAAACTGTCTCGGTCCTCGGCCATGAGATCACGCTCTACGTCTCCAACATGAATGTGGCGCTCCTCTTTGTTTTCTCGGTGATCGGGATCGAGGTTTATGGCGTCATCTTCGGCGGCTGGGCCTCCAACAGCAAATACGCTGTTCTGGGCAGCCTCAGGACCTGCGCGCAGATGATCAGCTACGAGATCCCGATGGGGTTCGCGGTCATCGGCGTGGTCATGCTGGCGCAATCCATGAGCCTGCTCGAGATCGTGCGGGCGCAGGCCCATGTCTGGAACATCATCTACCAACCGGTCGGATTCTTCGTGTTCTTCGTCGCCGGGCTCGCCGAAGCACAGCGCATTCCCTTCGACCTGGCGGAGGCGGAGGGTGATCTGGGGGCCGGGTTCCATACCGAATACAGCGGTATCCGCTTTGCCTTCTTCATGGTCAGCGAATATGCCATCGTATTGCTTGTGTCGGTCCTGGTGGTGATCCTGTTCTTCGGCGGTTGGAACGGAGTTCTGATTCCCTTGCCACCGCTCCTGTGGTTTGTGCTCAAGATCGCGTTCTTCGTCTATGTGTTTATCTGGTTCCGCTTCACTTTCCCCCGCTACCGCTACGACCAACTGATGGCGATCGGATGGAAAGTCTTGCTTCCTCTCTCAATGGCGAACATAATTATAACCGGTGTACTTTTTGGGGTCGTAGCGGCTCCGTAGCGAGGCGGCGATGTCGCGCGCGCAGGACAGAGTTGGAACATGGATTGGTTGGGCGTTCTTTGCCGATCTGGCGAGCGCCTTGGCTCTGACCTTCGGCTACATGTTCTCCAAATCCGTGACCATGCAGTATCCGGACAAGGAAAAGTGGCTGCCCTACTCCCGCTATCGCGGGCATCACTTCCTGACGCGTGATGAAGAGGGCGAGATCAAGTGCGTGGCCTGCGAACTCTGCGCGCGGATCTGTCCCTGCGACTGTATCGAGGTCGTCCCCTACGAGGACGAGAAGGGCAAGCGGCACCCGGCCAAATTCGAGATCGACACGGCCCGCTGCCTGTTCTGCGGGCTGTGCGAGGACGCCTGCCCGGCGGACGCGATCGCGCTTGGCCAACAATACGAATTCTCGAGTTTTTCCTCAGCTGACCTGGTGATCGGGCGCGATGATCTGCTCGCCAAGCCGGGTAAGGCGGCAACAGGCGGCGGCGTGGTTGCCGCGCGCCTGAATACGAAGAAGGACGTACTTGTCGAGACGAAAGAGACGCAGGGCTACAACTGGTGGCGGAATATCCGGCGAACATGAACGCGCGCCAGCTGTCAAACCGAAGCGCTCGGAAGGAGGCTCAGATGTTTGTCGGTGAAATCATGAAAAACAAGGGTGTCGGTGTCATCGCAGTTGCTCCCGATCAGACGATGGTGGAGGTACTGCGGCTGTTTCGAGACAACAATATCGGCTTCGTCGTCGTCAGGCGATCGAACGGCAAATACCTCGGTACGCTGTCGGAGCGGGACTGCTGCAATGCGGTGGCGGAATACGGGGCCGAGGCGGCGGCAAAGCGGGTCGCGGACATCATGAACCGCAATGTGGCGACGTGTTCGACACAGGATTTGCTGCCCGTCGCGATGGGGATCATGACCCAGCGGCGTACGCGCCATGTGCTGGTCACGGATGGAGGCGACGTTGTCGGCGTGGTCAGCATCGGCGACGTGGTTAAACACAGGCTCGACGAAGCGCAGCGTACAGAGCAGGATCTGCAGGATTACATATGCGGGACCAGGTATCACTGAGGTCGCCAACTCGATGTGAAGACGCCGGGGCGGGCAGCTTGCCGCAGAGCCTTGCAGTGCCCGACCCCAAATCTTCAGACCCCACGCCAGATCCGGCCTGGGCGGTCGACCTCAAGAGTGGCATGCGCCTTCTGGACTTCCACCACGCATGGATATTCGCCCCGCCGCAGCAGGCTGTTGAGACGCAAGGCTCTATAGTTTTCCGGAACGAAGACGAGGCCCTTGGGAAACCGCCGGTCGACCTTGAGTTGCGCCGTCAGTTCGCCCTGGCCGGAACGCACGATTACCTGATCGCCATCCGAAAGGCCAAGCTCCGCGGTATCCTGCGCGCTCATCGCGACATAGGGATCGTTGGCGACCGTGTTCAGGATGTCCGACCGTTCGGAAAGATATCCGTTGTGGAACAGGCAGTCGCCGGTGATCAGCATGAGCCGGTCGGCTGCTGTTGGAACGGGCGGCGGCGCAAGGAACACGCCAGCCGGTAATGTTGGCACCGCCTTGGTGAATGCGCCGTCGGCGCCAAGCCCGTCCTGCGTCAACCCCTGATAGGCCGGAACCAGCCGGGCAATCTCGTCGAAAATTTCGGCTTGCGTCGATGGCCGCAGCGCCTGGTTGCGTAGCGCCGCGACGAAGTCGACAATCGCCAGATTGCCTCGCGCCTCGAAAACGGGCTCACGGAATTTGCGAACCTTCTGGATCCGGCCCTCGTTGTTGGTGAACGTTCCGGATTCCTCGCCGTAGCCCGCCGCGGGCAAGACGACCTCGGCCATGCCTGCCGTATCCGTGAGGAACGCGTCCTGCACGATCAGGAGATCGGCGGCGCCAAGCGCCCGCGTCACAAAGTCCCGGTCGGGATAGGCGACCAGGGGATCGGTTCCGACGATGTAGAGCGCGCCCATCCGCCCACCGACGCAGAGCTCCAGCATGGCGTCGAGATTTGCGCCGGGTTCTGACGGGATTTCGGCGCCCCAGTTTCGTGCAAGAGTTGCGCGCGCCGCGTCATCGGCGACCGCCCGCAGCCCCGGCAGAGCCGCCGGCAGGAGCCCCATGTCCCAGGCGCCCATCTGGTTGGCACGGTCGAAGAGAAACTGCATCGCCGGGCCCTTGCCTAGCAGGCGGAGAACGTGCAGCAGGTTGTTGAGCTGCTGCAGCGTCGCACGCGCTTCGGGTGATCTCAGGAGGTCGACGCTGACAAGCACGGTGACGCTACGGCCTTCCTTGAGCGCGGCGGCCAGGCGATCCGGCTCGTCACTGCCGGCGCCCGCCGCCGGCCTGCCGATTGCCGCGTCGATGTCCGCAAAAGCGCCGCCCGGCAAGGCCTGACCAGCTGCTGCCACGAGACCGGCCACCACCGCCGCAAGGCTCGCCGCTTCTCCGCCCGGAGGCACACGAACCACCACGCTGGCATCGGCGTCCAGACGCGATGGCCGCGCCGATAGCATGAGCAATCCGGTCTGCCGCCGCCGCGCGCCGTCCCGCAGCAGGTATTCGGTGACCGGGTTCTCCTCGGTTATATTGCCTCCGACGACGAGCACGCAGTCGCTGCCGATTACGTCGTCCAGCGGCGTGCGGCTGTAGAAAGTTCCCAATAGCGGGCCGAGTGTATCGAAGGGCGCGGCCCAGCGTGACGAACAATCGATGTTGTTGGTCCGGAATACTGTTCGCATCAGCTTCTGGAACTGATAAAGCACCTCGTTGGGCAGGCGAGGCGAGGCCAGCCCGCCGGCATCCTTGCTCTCGACGGCCAACAGTCGCCGGCGCAGATAGTCCCCCGCTTCGTCCCAGGAAACCGGAACCAGGGCGCCATCGTGACGGATCATTGGCTGCTTGATCCGGTCCCGGCTTGCAACGAAATCGAGGCCGAAGCGTCCTCGCACGCAGAGAGTTTCGTGGTTGACACCTTCGTCCCACTTCGAGCGCACCCGCATGAACTCGCCCTTGCGCGTGCCCACTGTCAGCTGGCAACCGGTGCCACAATGCGGGCAGACCGTGTCGGTCTCTACGAGATCCCAGGGGCGCGCCTTGTAGCGGTAGGGGAAGCTCATCAGCGCGCCGACCGGGCAGACCTCGACGCAATTGCCGCACTGGTCGCAACTTGCCAGACTGCCCTCGAAGCCGGTGACGGCGGTATCCATGCCTTTTTCGACGGTGCCCAGCGCCACCGCGCCGACGACCTCCTCACACATCCGGACGCAGCGCTGGCACTGGATGCAGCGGTTGACGTTCATGATGATGACCGGGCTCAGACGAATGTCCTCGGAGTGGAACACACGTTTGTCATCGCGGAATTGGCTTTCGCGGGGCCCGTAGGCCATTACCATGTCCTGAAGCTCGCATTCGCCGCCCTTGTCGCAGATCGGGCAGTCGAGGGGGTGGTTGGCGAGCAGCATGTCGAGCATGGAAGAGCGCGTTTCCTCGATCAGAGGCGTGTTCGTCCGCACGACCATGCCATCGGTGACCGCAGTGGCGCAGGACGGCTGCAGCCGGCGCAGGCCCTCGATCTCCACCAGACACATGCGGCAGGAGGCGAGCGCCGGCAGGCGCTTCATATAGCAGAAGGTCGGGATGTCGATGCCCAAACGCAGGGCGGACTGCAACACCGTCGAGCCAGCCTCAACTTCCAGCGTTTGTCCATCGATCGTGACTTTAAGCATGGTTTCCTCACAACCCTGATCCAGCACACTCCTTCAGTGAAACGGGCACCTCCGCTCCTCGACATGGGCGACGAATTCATCTCGGAAATGCGCGAGTGCTGCCCGCAATCCCATCGCTGCACCGTCACCCAAGGCACAAAACGTATTGCCGAAAATGCCCTTGCAGAGCATCTCCAGCTGCTCCAGATCGCCGGGTGCGCCATCCCCGCCTTCAACCCGGCGCAGGACCTTCACGACCCAGTTCAATCCTTCCCGGCAGGGCGTGCACTTGCCGCAGGACTCATGGTGGAAGAACTCGATGATCCTGGTGGCGACCCTGACCATGCAGGTGCTATCGTCGATCACGATAACGCCGGCCGAACCGAGCATCGAGCCGGCGGCAGCCAGCGAGTCAAAATCCATCCTCACGTCCAGCCCGTGCTCAGGGATGACCGGCGCTGAGACCCCGCCCGGGATCACCGCCTTGATCTTGCGTCCCGGCAAGGCCCCGCCGGCATGTTCCTCGACCAGCTCGCGCAATGGTATGCCCATCGGCAACTCGTAGAGGCCGGGTTTGCGCACCTGCCCACTGAGGCAGTAGAGCTTGGGGCCGGGGCTCTTGTCCGGCCCAATGCCGCGGAACCAGTCCGCGCCCCGCGCCACGATATGCGGCACGCACGCCAGCGTCTCGACATTGTTGATCACAGTCGGGCTGGCGTAGAGCCCGGCCACAGCCGGAAACGGCGGCTTCAATCGCGGCTGCGCCCGCTTGCCCTCGAGCGACTCGAGCATCGCGGTCTCCTCGCCGCAGATATAGGCGCCTGCGCCGCAATGGATGTGGACGGCGAAATCGAAATTCGAGCCCAGAATGCCCGTTCCCAGATAACCCTTTTCGTGTGCCTCGGCGATCGCCTGCTCCAGCCGACGGATCGCCGTCACATATTCTCCGCGGATGTAGACATAGGCGGTTTTGGCCCCAATCGCATAGGCGCTTACCGCCAGCCCCTCGATGAGCTGATGCGGATCGCGCTCCATGATGATCCGGTCCTTGAAGGTACCTGGCTCGCCCTCATCGGCGTTGCAGCAAAGATACTTCGGCTTGTCGACCTGCTTCGGCACGAAACTCCATTTCATGCCCGTCGGGAATCCGGCACCGCCGCGACCGCGCAGGTTGGACTGTTTGACGAGGTTAACGAGCTCGTCAGGCGTGTATTCGCGCAGCGCCTTCGCCAGTGCCTGGTAGCCGCCGCCAGCCTCGTAGGTCGACAGCAGGTGACTGTCCGGCACGGCGACATTCTTGAGGAGAACCGTCTCGAACATGGCGCTACTCTCCCGGCGGTCGCGCAGAGGGCTCGATGCTCGCGACCCGTTCCGTCGTAGCCCGCAGGTTGTCCAAAAGTGCATCTATCCGCGCGACATCAAGGGCGCCATGGTAATCGTCGCCGACCTGCATCACCGGAGCCATCTCGCAGGCACCGAGGCACTCGACGGTGGAAAGCGTGAACAGCCCGTCCGGCGTGGTGTCGCCTTTCCTGATCGCCAGCGCCGTTTCCAGATGCTTCAGCAGGTCCTCGGCTCCGCACAGCATGCAGGAAACATTGTCACAGAGTTGCAGGTGGAACATGCCCACCGGCTCGGTATGGAAGAGCGTATAAAAGGTCGCCAGCTCGTAGACCCAGATCCGTTCGACTCCGAGAGTGTCGGCGACTTCTTCCAGCACCTGACCAGGCAGATGGCCATGCTCCCTCTGCGCGATCAGAAGCGCGGGCATGATCGCAGAGCGCTGGTCGGGATACCGCGCCGCTGCCTCTTTTATCTTTTCGCGCATGGTCATTGCATTCAAATCCCTGCTACTTGTCCACCTCCGCCATCACCGGGTCGAGACTGCCGAGCACGGCGATCATGTCCGCCAGATAGCGGGCGTTGGTCACCCCGAACAGTCCCTGAAGGTTGACGAACGAGGGTGCCCGCACCTTCATGCGGAATGGTTTTGGCGACCCGTCGCTGATGATATAGAAGCCAAGCTCGCCCTTTGGCGCCTCGATCGCCGAATAGACCTCGCCCTTCGGCACCTTGAAGCCATAGGCCGACAGGTCGAAATGCTGGATTAGTGCTTCCATCGAGCAATGCACCTTGTCCTTGTCCACCGGGAAGGCGATTGTTGGCATGTCGATCTGGAACGGCCCCTCGGGCATCTGGTCGAGGCATTGCTCGATGATCCGGACGCTCTCGCGCATTTCCTCGACCCGACATTGCCAGCGCGCATAGCAGTCGCCCTCGTCGCGCGTGATGACGTTGAAGTCGAGCCGGTCATAGATCTCATAGGGCTCGTCGCGACGGATGTCCCAGTCGACGCCCGAAGCGCGCAAGTTCGGGCCGCTCAGGCCAAGATCGATGGCGTCCTCGGCGGAGATCACGCCGACCCCCTGCGTGCGCTTCAGGAATACCCGGCTGTTTTCGAGCAACCGCTCATAGTCGCGGATCCGGTTCGGGAAGATGTCGCAGAACTCCCTGATTTTGGGAAGGAAACCGTCAGGCAGGTCCTCGCGCACTCCGCCGACCCTGCAGAAGGACGTGTGCATGCGCGCACCGCTGATCATTTCCAGGAGGTCCATGATCATTTCGCGCTCCCGCATGGCGTAAAGCAAGGCGGTCATGGCGCCGAGGTCCATCGGCAGCGCGCCGGTGATCAAGACATGGCCGGAGATCCGCGCCAGCTCGGCCATCATCACGCGGATATATTGTGCGCGAATCGGTGCTTCTATGCCGAGGAGTTTCTCCACCGCCAGCGCGAAGGCGAGGTTGTTCGACGGCGGACAGAGGTAGTCGAGCCGGTCGGTGAGCGGAAAAATCTGGGTGTAGGTAAAGCTCTCCGCCAGTTTTTCGGTGCCGCGATGGAGGTAGCCAATATGTGGATCCACGCGCTTGACGTACTCGCCGTCCAATTCCAGGACGAGCCGAAGAACCCCATGCGTGCTCGGGTGCTGGGGGCCGAGATTGAGAAGCACCTCCTTGGTGTCGAACGTTTCGCCTTGCGGGCTGATCAGTTCGGTGACTTCGGTCATTTTAAGTTCCCGGCGTGGAGCGGCCTCCCTTATGGAATGTTCTTGGTGGCGAGGTCGGGCTGCGTCGGCGGCGTGCCTTCGGCGCCAAACGGGTTCAGCTTGTCCTTGTAGCCACGGAGCGGAAAATCCTTGCGCTGCGGGAAGCCCTCGAACCCTTCCCACATGTAGATCCGGCGCAAATCGGGGTGGCCCTCGAACCTGATCCCGTACATGTCCCAGGCTTCGCGCTCATGCCAATTGGCGGTTCGCCAGACCCCCGTCACCGACGGGACCCGCGGCGGATCGGCGAGGCGGCATTTGATGCGAACGCGCCATTTGTTCGGTAGCGAATACAGGTGGTACACCGTCTCGTAGCGTGGCATCTCAGGATAATGATCGACCCCGCAGATGTCCGACAGGAAGTTGAACCGCAACGCCGGGTGTTCCATCAGAAACCGGCAAAGCTCGACGATCGTGTCAGGCGGAGCGGCGAAGGCATGTACACCATGCGCGAAGCCAAGATCGTCGATTGCCTCGCCGAAACGCTCCGTGATCGTAGTGCGGATGAGGGGCGTCTCCACACTCATGACGCTGCAACCCGATCCAGAGGAGTCCCGGCCAGTGCTCGGGATTTTTTGATCTTCTCCTGAAGTAGCAGGAATCCATGCATCAGCGCCTCGGGCCGCGGCGGGCAGCCGGGCACATGCACGTCCACCGGCACGAAGGTCTCCGCTCCCTGCACCACGGCATAGGTGTTGTAGACCCCGCCCGAGATAGCGCAGGTGCCCATTGCGATAACCCAGCGCGGCTCCGGCATCTGGTCATAAAGCCTGCGCACGACGGGAGCGAATTTCCGCGTCACGGTGCCGGCGATAATCATCACGTCGGACTGGCGCGGCGAAGGCCGGAACACCACGCCGAACCGGTCGAGATCATAGCGGGCGCACCCCGCCGAGATCATTTCGATGGCGCAGCAGGCAATTCCGAAGGTCTCGGGCCACAGCGCCGATTTTCGGCTCCAGTTGATAACGCTCTCGGCCGTGGTGAACAGCACGCTGTCGCGGATCGAATTGTTTACGCTTCCCATTCCAGCGCTCCCTTCAGCCAGGCGTAGGCGAAGCCCACAAGAAGCAGCACTATGAAGACGAACATCTCGACATAACCGACGAGCCCGATGTCTTTCAGGACAACGGCCCAGGGAAAGAGGAACATCGTCTCGACATCGAAAACGACCAACAGGATCGCGAGAATAAAGAACTGCACCCTAAAGCGGCCCCCGGCGGCTTCGCCTGCTGGGTCCATGCCGCATTCATAGGGCATGTTCTTTTCGGGATAGGGATTGGACGGGCGCAGCAGTGAGGAGACAAAAAGCGTCGCCCCTGTCACCAGAACAACTCCGGCGACCATGAAAAGAACCGGCAAGAATTCCATTGCAGCCATGCCGCACTGCACCGGTTACCCACTGAAAGCTTTCCTAAGGCCGCGACCGCCCTGTTCAGGATGGTAATGCGGTCGCCCCGGGAAAGGGCTTGGGTAATCCTTTCTTGAGCTACGAGTTTATTCCGTTGGGCAGATCATTGCAAATTCAATCGGTCAGCCGCCGCCAAACACCGAGTTTTGAGCAAGCCTCAGAAACCACGCGGGAAACAGGCCGATGCCGATGGTGCCCAAGGCGGTGAAGGCGAGCGTGGTGCGTACCGAGGGGGTTAGCGCCGGTTCGAACGTCCTCTCCGGCTCGCGCATGTAGATCACCATGACTATGCGGATGTAAAAATAGGCGGCGACGGCGCTCAGCAGCACCGCGATCACCGCCAGCATGACGAAACCTCGCTCGACCAGCGCGACCAGCACGTAGAATTTGGCGAAGAACCCGGCCGTCGGCGGAATGCCGGCCAGCGAGAACAGATAGAGCAGCATCAGAAGCGCCAGACCGGGATGCGACTTGGCGAAACCCGCGTAATCTTCAATGACCTCGCCTGAGAAATCGCCGTTCCGCATCATGATGACGGCGCCGAAAATACCGAGATTCATGAGGGAGTAGATCAGCAGGTAGAGCATCACGCTGGCGATCCCGTCCGCACCGCCGGCCACCACGCCGAAAAGCGCGAACCCGGCATGGGCAATGCTGGAATAGGCCAGGAGGCGCTTGAAATTATCCTGCACCAGCGCGACGAAACTTCCGAGCGCCATCGTCACCACCGCAATGACCGCGACGATGATCCAGACGTCCGAGGCCGCGACCAGCGGGTTGAGGAACACCCGCAGGATCGCCGCAAACCCTGCCGCCTTAGGGCCTACCGACATGAATGCGGTGATCGTCGTCGGCGCGCCTTCGTAGACGTCCGGCACCCACATATGAAACGGCACCGCGCCGACCTTGAAGACCAGCCCCGCGACGATGAAGACCTCTGCCAGGAGCAATCCCGGATCGAGCGGGTGGCCGGTCACAGCCGCAGCCATCCCGTCCAGTTGCGTCGTGCCGGTGAGCCCGTACATCAACGAAACGCCGTAGAGGAAAATCCCGGTCGAGACCGCGCCAAGGATCACGTATTTCAGCGCCGCTTCGTTCGACCGCCGCTCTCGCCGCAGGAAGCCGGTCAGCACATAGGTGCAGAGCACCATCAGTTCGAGGCCCACATAGATCGAGAGGAGATCGGTCGCCGAGGCCATAATCATCATTCCCGACAGCGAAAAGAGCAGCAGGACATAGTATTCGCTGCTCCCGATCCCCTCGATATCCGCATATTTTCGCGAAAGGAGGAATGTCAGGATGGTGGCCAGGTAGAACACGAACTTGAAGAAGACCGCGAAGCGATCGGCGATGAACATGCCCGTGTAGGCCGGCCGCACCTCGCTCGAAAGCATGAGTGTCGCCAAGGCGGCAATCAGCACGACCGCGATGGAGGCCCAGACAAGGAAATGTTCCTCGCCCTTGCGCACAAGCTGTCCCAGGATCAAAAGGATGCAGGCTCCAGTGATCACCACGATCTCGGGCAGGCTTGCGAGAACCGACTGGAAAAGTGCTGCGGCAGTCATTGGCCGCTCCCTTTATCATGCACCTGAGCCAGCAGATGCTTCACCGAGACGTCGATGATGTTGAGAAAGGGTTTCGGATATAGCCCGACCCAAAGCACGAAGACGGCCAGCGGCAGGATCGCGACCATCTCGCGGGCGTTCACGTCGCGTATCTTGAATCGGACACCGACGCTGGCCGGACCTAGCGCGACTTTCCTGTACATGCCGAGCAGATAGGCCGCGCCCAATAACGCGCCAAAAACGGCGGACGCGCCGACGGCCAGGTTGGCCGCAAAACCGCCCGACAGCACCAGCAGCTCGCCCACGAACGAATTCGTCCCCGGCAGCGCCATTGACGACAGAGTGAACAGCGCCAGAAACGCCGTATAGACCGGCGCCGCCTTCATCAGCCCGCCATAATCTGCAATGCTACGCGTGTGTGTCCGCTCGTAGATCAGGCCGACGAACAGGAACAACGCGCCGGTCGTTACGCCATGATTGAACATTTGCAGGATGGCGCCCTCGAGCCCGCGGAGGTTCAGCGCAAAAATCCCCAGCGTCACGAAGCCCATGTGGCTGATGCTGGAATAGGCCACCAGCTTCTTCAGGTCGTCCTGCGCCAGCGCAAGCAACCCGCCATAGACGATCGCCAGCGCCGAAAGCGAAAGCATCAGCGTCGAATAATACTCCGACGCCTCCGGCAGCATCGGCAGCGAGAACCGCAGGAACCCGTAGGCGCCCATCTTCAGGAGCACCCCTGCAAGGATGATGCTGCCTGCCGTCGGCGCCTGTACATGGGCGTCCGGCAGCCAGGTATGGACCGGCACCATCGGCACTTTGACGGCGAAGGCGATCAGGAAGGCGAAGAACAGCCAGGACTGGACCGGGAACGGCAAATCCTGCGCTGTCAGCGCGACGATGTCGAAGGTCTCGCCGCCGTTGAAATAGAGCACGATGACACCGATGAGGAACAGGAGGCTGCCGGCCAGCGTGTAGAGGAAGAACTTGAACGCCGCATAGACCCGGCCTTCCCCGCCCCAGACGCCGATGATCAGGTACATCGGGATCAGCATCGCCTCCCAGAAGACGTAGAACAGGAATAGGTTGAGCGCGCAGAACACCCCCAGCATCAGCGCCTGCATGGAGAGCAGACTGACCATGAACGCCTTCACCTTGCGGTCGATCGCGACCCACGAGGCGAGCACGCATATCGAGCCCAGTAGAGCGGTCAGGAAAACGAAGAGCGCGCTTATCCCGTCGATGCCAAGCGCATAAGTGATCCCGAGCGCGGGCACCCAAAGGCGCCTCTCGGTGAACTGCATCGCGTGGGTCGTGGTGTCAAAGCTCGCCAGCATAGCGATGCAGAGAGCGAGGTCGAGGATGGTGACGGCCAGCGCGGTCCACCGCACCGCATCGTCGCTGCGCAGAAACATCAGAACCGCTGCCCCGGCGACGGGCGTGAATACGATGAGACTGAGTAGCGGCAATCCCATCACGCCCCCTACCGCCACACCACGGCGAAGACGACGGTGGCTGCGATCACACCGGCGATCATCGCCAGCGCGTAATGGGTCACGACGCCGGTCTGGAGGCGCCGCAGCGTCCCGCCACCATTCAGGATCGCCCGGGCGACGCCATTCACGATGGCATCCACACCGGCGAGATCAATCCACAGTCCCGCCCGCGCCGCGCCATGCAGGAAAGGCAGAGCCGCGGTCTCCGACACGTCACTCACCGTCTTCTCGTAGCGCGTCAGCGGTTTTCCGGCGATCCACATGAAGACCCGCGCGCCCTTGCGGTAGAACCAGTCGGTGTCGATGCTGATCGTGTTCTCGGGGTCGAGCGCCCTGAGGAAAATGACAAAACCCAAGGCGGTGAACATCAGCACGCCAAGGCTCTCGGTGACATGGACGCCGGTGTAGGGCTCGAAGTCGACCGGATAGGGTAGAAGTGCGTAAAGCGGCTGCGGGACGACGCCGATCGCGATGCAGAGCACCGCCGCCATGCCCATCGCAACCAGCATGTTGCGGGGCGGCTCCCGCGCCTCCAGCTTCCGGTCCGTGCCGAAGAACATGTAATAGGGGAGCTTGAGACCGGTGTGGAGGAATGTCCCCGCCGACGCCATCGTCAGTGCCAACACCACCAGCGCGCGGTGATCCTGTCCGGCGGCGGCCACCACCATCGACTTGGTGACGAAGCCCGAGAAGAATGGAAATGCCGAAATCGCGAAAGCGCCAACCATGTAGAGCGCCACGGTCACCGGCATGGTCTTGTAGAGCCCACCAAGCTCGGTGAGCTTGCGCCGGCCGGTGACGTAAATCACCGCCCCAGCACCCATGAACAAGAGCGCCTTGTAGAGGATATGTGCGAAGGCATGACTGGTGGCCCCGTTCACCGCCATCTCGGTGCCGATGCCGACGCCCGCCACCATGTAGCCCACCTGGCTAACGATGTGATAGGCCAGTAGCCGCCGGCAGTCGTTCTCCAGCACCGCGTAGACGACGCCGTAGAGCGCCATCGCGGTGCCGAGCCAAACGAGAAGTTCAGTTCCCGGAAACGCCCGCGCCAGCACATAGACGGCGGTCTTGGTGGTGAAGGCGCTCATGAACACCGCGCCAGTGACAGTCGCCTCCGGGTAAGCGTCGGTCAGCCAGGCGTTGAGCGGCGGCACAGCGGCGTTGAGCATGAACCCGGCAAGGATCAGGTATGCGCCGACGCCCATCTCGCCTGCGATCGGGCCGAAGAGCAGCGAGCCAGTCGAGAGGCCGTAGAGAATGACGCCGCCAAGTAGGACGACGCCGCCAGTGATATGGACCATGAGATACCGGAACCCGGCGGCGATCGCCTGTCGGCCGCCTTGGGCGAAGACCAGGCAGGCAGAGGCAAACGCCATGCCTTCCCAGAACAGGTAGAGCGTCAGGTAGTCGCCGGCGAACACGACGCCGAGGGCGCTGCCGACGTAGACAAATGCAGCGACATGCTGGCCGGGGCGAGGCAGGTGCAGCGCATAGACCGTTCCGATCAGCGCCATGATGGTGAAAACGGTGGCGAAGACGATGCTCAGCTTGTCGACCTTGGCGATGAGGATTTCCTGCCCGATGAACTGCGTCGCGCCGTAGGTTCCCGGTTGTATGGTCAGCACGGCGAGGATCGCCAGCGCCGGGATCAGCAGCAGATAGGCCTTGCGGATCGATCCGTTCAGGAAAGGGATCGGCAGGGCGCCGAGAATGAACAGCAGGGCGGGATGGACGAAGTCAATCATAATAGTCCTCGCGCCGCATGAGCCCAGCCCGATGGCCGAGGAGCTTGGAAACGAAAATCAGCAGCACGCAGGATAAGAAGCCGTAGACGGCCGACCAGCCCGGCAGGCGGTCCCAGAGGTATTCGGTGTGTTCGCGGTGGACCAGAAAGTCGGCGATGACGATCAGAACGAGCACCAGATAGAACAGCCGGCGGCGCTGGTTCGCATGTTCCTCGTCACCAAAGAAGTCGACGACACGCTTGATCATCTGACAACTCCTTCCGCCAGGGCGAGGAAATAGCCGGGAAAGATGCCCATCGACACCGACAAGATGGCAGTCGCAACCAGCGGGATCGTCATCATCGGAATTTCACGGACCGTCGCCGGGCTCTCCTGCGCTTCCGTCCCGAAAAAGGCTACATAGCTGACAGGCAGGAAATAAGCTGCGTTCAGGACTGAGCTCGCAAGGAGCACGACCAGGAACGCAATTTCGCCCGCCTCCACCGAGCCCCGCGCCAGATACCACTTGCTGACGAAGCCCGCGGTCGGCGGCACCCCGATCATGCTCAGCGAGGCGACGAAAAAAGCACCCATCGTCCAAGGCAGCCTGCGGCCGATGCCGGCCATGTCGCTGATATTCCGCTTTCCCGACGCGCAAAAGATCGAGCCGGCGCAGAAGAAGAGGGTGATCTTCGAGAACGCATGAGCCGCAATATGGATGATGCCGCCGACCATCGCGACCGGCGACAACAGAACCGCGCCAAGAACGACGTAGGAGAGCTGGCTGACCGTCGAATAGGCGAGCCTCGCCTTCAGGTCGTCCCGCGTCAGGGCATAGACGGACGCCATCAGGATCGTGAAGGAGACCAGATAGGCCGTGGCGATGCCCAGCCCCAGCGCGCCCACCAGCCCCGTGCCGAAAACGTGGAATACCACCCGCAGCACGCAGAACACGCCCATCTTGACCACGGCCACTGCATGCAGGAGCGCGCTGACCGGTGTCGGCGCCACCATAGCGGCAGGCAGCCAGGCGTGCATCGGCATTACCGCAGCCTTGGCGAAACCGAAGAGGTAGCAGAAATAGACGACCGTCAGCATCGCGGCAGAAGCATCGCTCCCTGCCAGCAGTCCCCCCGACACAAAATCGAACGACCCCGCAATGTGGTAGGTCAGCGCCAGCGCGGCGAGAAGCAGGCTTTTCGACGCGCCCATCAAATAGACGAGGTACTTGCGGCTGCCCGCCCATCCTTGTTCATCCTCGTGGTGGTAAACAAGCGGATAGGTCACGAGGCTAAGCATCTCGTAGAAGATCACCAGCGTGAACAGATTGGCGGAAAAGGCGCCGCCGACGGCCGCCGCGAGGCTGGTGGCGAAGCAGGCGAAGAACCTAGTCTGCGCATGCTCGTTCAAGTGGCGCATGTAGCCGATGGAATAGATCGCCGCCACGATCCACAGGAGCGACGAGACGGTGGCGAATACCATGCCGAGCGCATCCACCCGAAAAGCGAAGTCTATCCCCGGCAAAATCTCGAACAGGCGCAAATCGACCGTCCCGCCCGCCAGCACCGTGGGCGCCATCGAGGCGACAATCGCGAACATGGCGATTGCAGCGAGCGGCGAGACGATATCGCGGAGCTTCTCGCGGTTGTGCAGAAGGAGAACGGCAAGGGCCGCCAGGCCTGCTATGGCGACGGCAAGCAGCGGCCGGATCGATATCACCGGGTCCAAAGCCGCTATCCTTTCATCATGGTCACTTCGTCGACCTTGAGGGTGGATTTGTTCCTCACGAGGGCGACCAGGATCCCGAGGGCGACGGCAACTTCCGCCGCGGTGATTGCGATGACGAAGATCGCGAAGATCTGCCCGCGGAAATCGCCGTAGTAACGCCCGAAAGCGATGAAATTGATGTTGACCGAATTGAGCAGCAGCTCCAGCGACATCAGCACGACCAGGATATTGCGCCTGATCAGCACGCCCGCTGCTCCAATCACGAACAGGACCACTCCGAGTATAATGTACCACGAGAGCGGAACCATCATCCCTGCTCCTTCCGCGCCAGCACGATGGCGCCGACCAGGGCGGCCAGAAGGATGACGGACGCAGCTTCAAACGGCAGGAGATAGTCGGCGAAAAGTGTCGTGCTGAGCTGCCTGATCTGATCGCCGCCGCCCATGGCAGCGGGCTCCGTGATCGAAAAGCGGTCGCTCCAGAGCACCAGCACAAGCATCTCGATCCCAAGCAGGATGAGCAGCCCCATGGCCGGCAGGTTGCTGCCCGGCAAGAACCGCTGCAACACCGCTTCGCGTACATCGATCATCATGATCACGAACAGGAACAGGACCATGATCGCGCCGACATAGACGAAGATCTGGATGACCGCGAGCAATGGCGCCTCGAGCATAACGAAGATTGCCGAGATGTTGAGGAAACACGCCATCAGCGCCAATGCGCTGTGCACCGGATTCCGGGCCAAGACCACCGTCAGGGCCGTGATCACGGACACCGTAGCGAACAGAAGAAAGAACCCCGGATCCATAGACGCCGACCCTCCGACGCGAACTGCTATCCGGCGCGAGACGGCCGGATTTGAGATTGCGCCGCAAATTCCGATGCGTTCAAAAATTGTGCCCTAATATCGGATTTTTCACAAGATTATTGTCATTGGCGGAGCAAATCAGGCCGGTCCGGATGTGGCAAAGGTCGCTTGCGAAGCGCGCGCTTTAGCGAGCGGGGATCTAGCGTGGCTGGGCAGACGGTTCCGGCCGACTGGAGGGGTATTGGTCGTACGGGTCGGGCCATTTCCTTGTGGGAGTCAATAGCTTCTTGCGTCCGCCGACTGAAAGTGCTCCCACGCGACGACGGATCATAAGTCTGATTAGGTGGCGAATAGCTCATCCGATTTTAGGCCAGTGGCAAAGCCTGTCGGTACCGAGTTTTGTTACGGCATGGCGGGAAATTACTTCCAAATAACACCGGTTGCTCCGCCCGGAGTTACAAGCCCCTGTGGCTTCAGGCCCCCGCAACCAAAACTTTCCTTCCGATACCCCAGAGCAATATCGCCGGCGCGAAGACTTCATCTTCGCTGGCGATCGTAGCTCCTCGTCCTGCGGACCATAACCTGAAGGGTGAGCGGTCGCTCACGCCTCGCCCGATAAAACAGTCCAGTGGACTGTTTTAAGACCCGAATGGGCCAAATCATGCGCCCGCAACCAGATACGCAAAAGCCCGCCTCGTGCGGGCTTTGTCGTATCTGGAACCTGGAATGCCGTAGAAGCGGAGAACCTCGTCAATGCAGACGTGGTCTGCGTCGCTCGCTGAGCTGCCGCTCCCGGTTCCAGCGGGCGAGGGTCTCCGCACGACCTCCACCTTACGAGGAGCGTGCTCGGCACTCATGCGGGTCAGTTCGAGGGCGGCACACGCCTTGGCGACATTGTGAGGGCGGCTGGATTGATTGAACGCGGCCGCTCTTGGCGCGGGCGCGAACCGCAGAACGTTTAATGGGACACGCCTCGGGACAATCTAACAAATCCGGTCACTCACTCAAAACTGAAGACTCAAGACCAGCGTGCTCTCTCAGACCAGATTCGCCTACTCGCCCTGTCGTAAGTTGCGAAGTCGGTCGAAAAGGACGGCGAGCACGATTGCCCCGCCGATAAAGCAACCCTGCCAGAATGCGTTGATGCCGAGCAGGCCAAGACTGTTACGAATGACCTCGATGAGTGCGGCGCCGACCAACGCTCCAAAGGCAGTGCCGACGCCGCCGGCCAGATTGGCGCCGCCGATAACCGCGGCGGCAATGACCTGAAGTTCCATCCCGGCGCCGATATTTGTGGTGACGGCGCCGAGCCAGCCGGTTTGAATGATGCCGGCAACCCCTGCCGAGAGGGCAGAAATCATATAGACGATGACCTTGATCCTCGGCACCGGAACACCCGTCAGTGTCGCGGCGTGCTCATTGCCGCCGATGGCAAAGACATAGCGGCCGAACTTGGTCCAGCGCAGTACGAAACCGGTAATGAGTGCCAGTACGACCATATAAAGCACTGGATTGGCGATGCCGAAAACCCAGGCGCCGCCACCCAGCGCCAGGAGCTTGTCGTGATCAGGTCCAAACTCAAAAACCACAGTGTTGTTGGATGCAACCATCGCAAGGCTGCGCGCAATCGACAACATGCCGAGCGTGACGACGAAAGGGGGGAAGCCGAGATAGGCAATCAAGACGCCGTTGAAAGCTCCGATCAACAGAGCAGTACCGATTGAGGCGGCGATGCCGACTTCAATACTGTATCCCGCATGCATAACGACCGCCAGCACCATGCTGCACAGACAAAGCACGGAGCCAACGGACAAATCGATGCCACCGGTGATGATGACCAGCGTCATGCCCAGCGCGATAATGGCGACGAAGGTGACGTTGCGGGTGATGTTGTAGATGTTCTTCGCGGTCGCAAAGGAGTCCGTTGCCATCGACAGAAAAATGCAGGCGAGAATGACTGCAATCAGCACCCAGAATGTCTGGCCGCTCATGATCGTCGCAAGCCAGCTCCGTTGCTTCTGTCCGATCGTTTGGTCAAGTGTAATCGCCATCGTCGACCTTCTTCCTTCTCGTTACAACGGATAGCATCGATCACACCTGTTCGATGGCGCCGGTAATCAGTCCCGTCACTTCCTCCGGCGAACTTGCCGCAATCTGCTTGTCGGCTACTTTTCTGCCTCGCCGCATCACGATCACGCGGTCGGCGACCGAAAAGACGTCGGGCATGCGGTGGCTGATCAGGACAACGACAATGCCCCGGTCTCGCAATTGACGGATTAGATTGAGAACCTCAGCCACCTGGCGCACGGAAATGGCTGCGGTCGGCTCGTCCATCAATACGATTTTCGCTTCAGACAGCATTGTGCGGCCGATCGCTACCGCTTGCCGCTGGCCACCTGACATTTGCTTGACGAGATCGCGCGCCCGCGTCTCGGATTTGAGCTCGCGAAATATCTCGCCGGCGCGCTTGTACATGCTCTTGTGGTCGAGGATGCGAAGAGGCCATACGCCGCGGCGCAGTTCTCGTCCGAGGAACACGTTCGCTGCCGCCGTCAGATTGTTGCAGAGCGCCAAATCCTGGTGAACGATCTCAATGCCATGCTGGCGTGCTTCCTTCGGCCGATGAAGCACGAGATCAGCGCCGTCGAGCCGCATGGTTCCATGGCTCGGTCGAAAGTTGCCGGCAATCATCTTCACCAGTGTGGACTTGCCAGCCCCGTTATCGCCCATGAGGCCGACAACCTGCCCCGCTTCGAGTGAAAACGAAACATCATTGACTGCCTGGATGGCGCCGAAATGTTTGGAAATATTGCTGAGTTCAAGAACCGCCACCAGCCTCCTCGCCTCCCAAAACCTGCGGGCCATCCATCGCTCCGAACCCTGCCTGTCTCCGACGCAAGGCTTGAGCGTGTCCGCTTCTCCAATGTCCTCCAAGGAAAAGCGAATGGGAGCATTTACGCAAAACCCTGCGACAGCGTCAACTCATTGTCCCGGCTGTTGCTGCTATTGTCGCAAAAATCTGTTTTGTCAGACAAATATCATTTGACGAGAGTGGTGCCCGGATATTAGCTACTAATGGGGGAGAATGAGCATGCTGATCCTTGTTACCGGTGCGACGGGCAAGGTCGGGCGGCGCTTCATTGCTGGGCTGCTTGACGATCCGAGATTTTCCAAAGCCCGTATTCGTGCGCTTTGCCATAAGCGTTTGTACGAGGCGACCGACCGTGTCGATGTCTTCCAAGGCTCGATCGCCGATCGCGATGTCGTGGCAGCGGCGCTGGATGACGTTACCCATGTCGTGCATCTCGCCACATGCAAGGAAACGCCTGAAGACATCATGGATGTCACGGTCAAAGGTCTCTTTTGGCTGCTCGAGGAGTTCCGTACGAGCGTCACCGCACGCCAGTTCATCCTGATCGGTGGTGATGCGGGTGTGGGACATTTCCACTATCGCCACGACGGCCCGATCACGGAAAACGCCCGCCATTGTGCCTATCCGGGAAGCTATGCGCTGTCCAAAGTTCTGGAAGAGGTCATGCTGGAGCAGTTTGGCATTCAGTATGGCCTCAATGGCTGTTGTCTGCGCGCGCCCTGGATCATGGAAAAGGACGACTTCAAGTATTCGCTGTCTTTTGGAGACGACGTCTTTGGCGGTCCGGACTGGAAGACGCTCGTTCCGGAAGACGCGGCACGGCGCTATGCGGCGATGGGTACGGTGCCGCTGCTGCTCGATGCAGACGGGCGTCCGCTGAAACGCAATTTCGTCCATGTCGACGACCTGGTGTCGGCAATATTGGCAGCGATCGACAACCCCCGGGCGGAGCGGCAGCTCTTCAATATCTGCATGGATCGCCCCGTCGACTATGCTGAAGTCGCCGCCTATCTCTTGCGCACACGAAATCTCGGCTCTGTCGACATACCGAGCCGCTTCCATTCCAATTGGATGGACAACAGCAAGGCGAAATACCTGCTGGATTGGCAGCCAAACTACGATCTCGAAATGCTTATCGACTCGGCCTGGCAATACGAGCGTTCGAAGGAGGAGCCTCGCATCGTCTGGTATCCGGGTTGATTTCGTGTGGCGGGCACGCGGTGTCCGTCTGTTTCAAGGGAGGAAACTATGAGGAAGGCATTACTACTTACAGCCGCAGTTTTAGCATTGACCGCCGGGCAAGCCTTGGCCAAAAAGCAACTCGTCATCGTCGTCAAGGGCCTCGACAATCCGTTCTTCGAAGCAATCAATCAAGGTTGCCAGAAATGGAACAAGGAGAACCCTACCGCGGAATACGAGTGCTTCTACACCGGTCCGGCATCGACATCCGATGAAGCCGGCGAAGCGCAGATCGTTCAGGATATGTTGGGCAAGGCAGACACGGCTGCAATCGCAATTTCGCCGTCAAATGCAAAGCTCATCGCCCAGACCCTGAAGACGGCCAATCCAACGGTTCCGGTGATGACGCTCGATGCCGATCTTGCCGCCGAGGATGCAGCCTTGCGCAAGACCTATCTTGGCACGGACAATTATCTGATGGGCGCCCGCATCGGGGAGTACATCAAGAAGGCCAAGCCGAAGGGCGGCAAGATCTGCACGATCGAAGGCAATCCGGGCGCAGACAATATTCTACGCCGCGCACAAGGGATGCGCGACACGCTCACTGGCCAGAAAGGCTTGACCGCGCTGAAAGGCGAGGGTGGTTGGACTGAGGTCGCCGGCTGCCCGGTGTTCACCAATGACGACGGTGCCAAGGGTGTTCAGGCAATGACCGATATTCTCGCGGCCAATCCCGACATGGACGCATTCGGCATTATGGGTGGCTGGCCGTTGTTCGGCGCACCGCAACCCTATCGCGACCTGTTCAAGCCAATGGCCGAGAAGATCGCCAGCAACGATTTCGTCATTGGTGCGGCCGACACGATCGGCGACGAGGTTGCCATTGCAAGGGAAGGTCTGGTGACGGCGCTCGTCGGCCAGCGGCCATTCGAGATGGGCTACAAGGCACCTTCGGTGATGATGGATCTGATTGCCGGCAAGCCGGTCGAAGATCCGGTCTTCACCGGGCTCGATGAGTGCACAAAGGATACAGTCGACACCTGCATTCAAAAGTAGGTTCACGGTTTGGCGCACCCGGTTCAAGGGTGCGCCGACTGCCGCACGAGACGGATCGAGAGATCCGCTGGGCTTGACGAGCTCTGAATTCCGCGCTTTGTGCCGGCGTCAATCGCAGGCGACTTCCTCGTTATCACGATTGTTTTGATCATACGTGCAGACAGTCGAAAGAATGCTGAGGCAGTAGAAATAAATGCCTGACAAAAAATCGGGAAAGCCAACGGCTGCGGTCGAGCTGGTGACGGTCGACCGCTCGGCCACCACAAGGCGCCCAAATTCTCCCCGCATGACTGGAGCGAGTGCGCGGCGACAAACAAGGTGAGACTCAGCGTCAATCAGGATGAGACTCGGCGGCGGGGGTGTGACGAAGGGAGGGCGTAGCCCGACCGGAGTTACACCCCCGCCGCGGCGCAATTTTTCGGCGTC
>NZ_LWBS01000446.1 GCF_001652265.1 Rhizobium leguminosarum | reverse complement strand
CCATCCGTCATGTTACCGGCGACAATGGCATTGCCGCGGTGGTCGGCCTTGCCGGCGCCGGCAAGTCGACCTTGCTTGCCGCCGCACGCGTCGCCTGGGAACACGATGGCCGCCGGGTGATCGGCGCAGCACTTGCGGGGAAGGCGGCTGAAGGACTGGAAGACAGTTCCGGCATCAGGTCACGGACGCTCGCCTCCTGGGAATTGGCCTGGGCCAATGGACACGAGACGCTTCACCGCGGTGATGTGCTTGTCATCGACGAGGCCGGCATGGTGTCGTCGCAGCAGATAGCGCGTGTGTTGAAGATCGCCGAAGAAGCAGGCACGAAAGTCGTGCTGGTCGGCGATGCGATGCAGCTTCAGCCGATCCAGGCGGGTGCGGCCTTCCGGGCGATCACCGAGCGGATCGGTTTTGCCGAACTCGCCGGCGTGCGCCGCCAGCGCGAAGACTGGGCGCGCGAGGCGTCGCGGCTTTTTGCGCGCGGTGAGACGGAGAAAGGTCTCGACGCCTATGCGCAACAGGGTCACCTTATCGAGGCGGCGACGCGCGACGAAATCATCGGGCGGATTGTTTCCGACTGGACAGATGCCCGTCGCGCGCTCGTTCGGGAATCTGCCGAAGGCGCAAACACAACCCGCCTTCGCGGTGACGAGCTTCTTGTACTCGCCCATACCAATCAAGACGTGAAGCGCCTGAACGAAGCGCTGCGATCGGTGATGACGGACGAGGGCGCGCTAGGTGAGAGCCGCTCATTCCGGACCGAACGTGGTGCGCGAGAATTCGCCGCCGGCGACCGCATCATCTTCCTGGAGAATGCCCGCTTCCTCGAGCCCCGTGCGCCCCGTCTCGGTCCGCAATATGTCAAGAACGGCATGCTCGGCACGGTCGTGTCCACCGGCGACAAACGTGGCGACACATTGCTCTCGGTCCGTCTCGATAATGGTCGTGATGTCGTCATCAGTGAGGACAGCTATCGCAATGTCGATCATGGCTACGCCGCGACGATCCACAAGTCTCAAGGTGCCACGGTCGAGCGAACCTTGGTGCTTGCCACCGGCATGATGGACCAGCACCTGACCTATGTGTCGATGACCCGCCATCGCGACCGCGCCGATCTCTATGCCGCCAAGGACGATTTTGAAGCGAGGCCGGAATGGGGCAGGAAACCACGTGTCGATCATGCCGCCGGCGTCACCGGTGCGCTCGTGGAAACCGGACAAGCCAAGTTCCGGCCGAATGACGAGGATGCCGACGACAGTCCCTATGCCGACGTGAAGGCGGATGACGGAACCGTTCATCGGCTATGGGGTGTGAGCCTGCCGAAGGCGCTCGAGGAGGGTGGGGTCTCGAAAGGCGATACGGTGACCCTGCGCAAGGACGGCGTGGAGCGGGTCAAGGTCCAGGTTCCGATCGTTGACGGACAAACCGGGCAGAAACGGTTCGAGGAAAAAGAAGTCGATCGCAATGTCTGGACTGCGAAACGCATCGAAACCGCCGAAGCCCGCCTGGAGCGCATCGAGCGGGAAAGCCATCGGCCGGATGTGTTCAAGCAACTCGCCCTGCGGCTGTCGCGCTCCGGTGCCAAGACGACGACGCTCGATTTTGAGAGCGAGGCCGGTTATCGCGCCCATGCCGACGACTTCGCCCGACGCCGTGGTCTCGATCATCTTTCGCTTGCCGCAGCCGGGGTGGAGGAAAGCCTTTCCCGGCGGTGGGCCGGGATCGCCGAGAGGCGCGAGCAACTGGCAAAGCTTTGGGAGCGGGCGGGCGTTGCGCTCGGCTTCGCGATCGAGCGGGAACGGCGGGTCGCTTATAGCGAGCAACGGACCCAACCCCAACCTGTCTCGGAGGCGGACGTAGCTGGTGGCCGATATCTGATCGCGTCCACCACGGTCTTTGCCAGGGCCGTCGCCGAGGATGCGCGGCTAGCACAGCTTGCGTCGCCAGCGTGGAAAGAACGGGAGGCGATTCTGCGGCCGTTGCTGGAGAAGATCTATCGTGACCCGGATGCGGCGCTGTCAGCGCTGAACGCGCTTTCATCGGATATGAGCATCGAACCCCGCAGGCTTGCCGACGATCTTGCCGCAGCGCCGGATCGGCTTGGCCGGCTGGGTGGTTCTGATCTGATCGTCGACGGTCGTGCGGCCCGCGATGAACGAAATGCCGCGATCACCGCCTTGACGGACCTGCTGCCGCTCGCCCGCGCCCATGCGACGGAGTTCCGAAGAAACGCCGAGCGGTTCGAAAGCCGCGAGCAACAACGCCGCGCCCATATGTCATTGCCAATCCCGGCGCTCTCGAAGACAGCGATGGCACGTCTTACGGAGATCGAGGCGGTGCGCAGGCAAGGCGGTGACGACGCCTACAAGAAAGCCTTTGCGCTTGCCGCCGAAGACCGATCCATCGTCCAGGAGGTCAAGGCGGTCAGCGAGGCGCTGAGCGCCCGCTTCGGCTGGAGCGCCTTTACCTCGAAGGCTGATGCGGTTGCCGAACGCAACATGATCGAGCGCATGCCGGAAGACCTCGCGAGCATCAGAGGCGAGAAGTTGACCCGGCTGTTCGAAGCCGTGAAGCGCTTTGCCGACGAGCAGCATCTGGTCGAGCGGCGGGATCGTTCGAAGATCGTTACGGCGGCGAGTGCCGATCAGGGGATCGAGGCAGACAAGGAGAATGCCGCCGTGCTGCCCATGCTTGCCGCCGTCACCGAGTTCAAGACCCCGATCGACGAGGAGGCGCGCTCCCGTGCTCTTGCCACGCCGCTGTATCGCCAGCAGCGAACAGCGCTGGCGGCCGTGGCAAGCACGATCTGGCGCGATCCGGCCGGCGCCGTTGGCCAGATCGAAGACCTGCTTGCCAAAGGTTTTGCCGGTGAGCGCATCGCCGCCGCGGTGACCAATGATCCGGCCGCCTATGGTGCCTTGCGCGGTTCTGATCGCCTGATGGACCGGATGCTGGCCGCCGGCCGGGAGCGGAAAGCGGCGGTGCAGGCCGTGCCAGAAGCCGGAGCCCGGCTGCGCGCGCTCGGTTCGGCCTACGTCAATGTGCTCGATGCCGAGCGCCAAGCTGTTGCCGAGGAACGACGACGCATGGCAGTCGCCATTCCCGGCCTGTCGAAGGCGGCGGAAGAGGCGCTCATGCGGCTGACGGCTGAGGCGAGGAACAATGGCCGCAAGCGGAATTCACCGGCCGTTTCTCTCGATCCGACTATTCGCCAGGAATTTGCCGCAGTCAGCGCGGCACTCGACGAGCGCTTCGGCCGCAACGCCATCCTCCACGGCGAAAAAGATCTCATCAACCGCGTGCCACAGATGCAGCGCAATGCCTTCGAGGCGATGAAGGAAAAGCTGAAAGTTCTGCAGCAGGCGGACCGCAGGGAAAGCAGCGAGCAGATCATCTCGGAACGGCGTCAGCGGGCTGTCAGCCGCGGGCGCGGCATCGATATGAATGGCCTTTAAACAAAACAAGAGAGGCCATTGTCCTTTGATCTGAACCCACAAAATGGAGTTCCGGTTGCATTGTCCCGGCTGGGAAACAAACAGAAGACAAAGAAGGTATCGCAGCTCAGACGAGCAGACTGCGCTTATCCAGACGCGTATGCGATAAGGGGCGTGCCGGCGAAAATTCCAAACGACTAGTTCCGATTGGAGCCGGATGCCGCTGATGGAAATGAAGAAGATCGTCGCCGACAAAAATGCGGTTCCTGACGTGTCGATGGAACCCGTGCCTTCTCGGACCGTTCTCCATGTTAACGGGAGAATATGCATGTCGAAAACCCTTCTCTACGGTGCGACGAAGATCGACGAGACCAACAGCGCTTATGCGGCGGTCGAAAGTCTCGCGCAGTTTCAGTGGAAGAACCGCGTCTTGGTTGTTTTCGCCGACAGGGATAATTCCCGCGCGGCCCGGCAGGAAAATCACCTGCTGGCCGATCGCTCAGCGCTCGATGAGCGTGATCTGGTGGTGCTCAAGGTTTCCGGCGCCGGCGTTCGATCGCTCTTTGGTGCGGCTGACAGCCTCGACGGCGAAGCGATCCGCCGCGATCTCGAGGCGCCGGAGGTGGGCGAATTCGCCGCTTTCCTTCTCGGCAAGGACGGCACCGTGAAACTCAAGGCCAGCGAGCCGATTACCGATGGCGAGCTTTTCGCCATTATCGACAGCATGCCGATGCGTGCTGCCGAATCGCTGAAGCCGGACAAATAATTCCGAACGTTGTGTGGAACAAAGATCATGAAAGGGAGGCGGTCATGTCCGTGCCCAACGAACCCATTCCCGATCAGCCGCCGATGCCGGCGCCCGGCTGGAAGCCAGTGCCTCCGATCAAGGAGCCGGAGCCGGACCGGATGCCCGACGAGGCGCCGGTTCCCAATCCCGATGAGAACGACGAGCCGGCAAAACACACTTTCGAAACTTAAAGAAAGATGTGCCGTTCGGCGCTGACCAGTTCCTGGAGGAAATCGGCGACGCTCCTGACGCGCATGAGGTCGCGCGCCGTTTCGTGATAGGTCGTCCAGTAGGCGCGGCGGATCGAAACCTCCGGCAGGATGCGCTGGAGTTCCGGATACTGCCGGGCAATATAATCGTGCAGGATGCCGATTCCGGCGCCTGATCGTACCGCCTCCGTCTGCCCGATCGCCGTCGAAATTTCGAAACCTGCATCCCAGCTCCGCATCACCTCGCCGGAGAAATTCAGCGAGGCGGTGAAGATCAGGTCTTCGACGTAACCGATGCGCGGATGCGCCTTCAGCGCGTCGATATCCCCTGGCGCGCCCTGGGAGGTGAGGTAGTCGCGTGAGGCATAAAGGCCTAGCGTGTAATCCGTCAGCTTCGAGGAAACGAGCCGGCCTTGGTCCGGCCGCTCCAGCGTGATGGCGATATCCGCCTCGCGCTGCGACAGCGAGAAAGAGCGCGGCACAGGTACGAGCTGGATCTTCAGCTCCGGATGGCGCTCGATCAGTCTGCCCATGCGCGGCGCAAGAAAGGAAACACCAAAGCCGTCGGGCGCGCCGACGCGCACCGTCCCGGCAATTGCCGTATCTGTGTGGCCGAGGCTGGCCTGTGCTGCGAGCATTTCCGTTTCCATCCGTTCTGCGGATGCCAGGAACACTTCGCCTTCGGCCGTCAGCTCGCAGCCATTCGTGCGGCGGATGAAAAGCCGTGTCTTCAGCGCCTCTTCCAGCGAAGTCAGTCGACGTGAGAGCGTGGCGTGATTGAGCCGCATCCGCTTCGAGGCGGCAAGGATCTGTCCGGTGCGGGCGACGGCAAGGAAAATACGAACATCGTCCCAGTTCATGGCTTGGCACGCATTGCGATCGGATCGACCTCGACAAGCGTCAGCGATGTTACCATGTGCACCGTGTGGTTCTTGTACTTAAGGAAATGCGGTGTTCGCAGATGGGCCTCGTATGCTTCCTGGTCGGCGTAGACTTCAAGAATACGGATCTGGCTTGGGTTGTCCCTGACGGAAACAGCGTTCAGGGAAAGGACGCCATCTTCCAGCGCTAGGGATGCTTCGATTTCTTCCGTGAGCAATGCGCGATAGGTTTCAAGCCTGTCCGGGTCGATCTCCAGCTCTGCCATTCTGACGACGGGTTTCAGGCTCATCCGTTTGACCTCCCCTTGGGGTTTGACTTGTTGGCGTGCGGTGCCAAGTTTGGAAGCAGCCGCAGCGCCGGATGCAATGATATGGCTATAACTTACGCACAACGGTTGCTTATATCAGCGCATTGATTTGTGCAAATTGAAGTGCGATTGTCGGCCATCGAAAAACAGGAGGAACACCCATGCGTGAGATCGGTCATTTCATCGGCGGCAAGCAGGTTGCCGGCACCAGCGGCCGCGTGAGCAACGTCTACAATCCGGCAACAGGCGAAGTACAGGCGACGGTCGCACTCGCAAGCGTCGAGGAACTGCGCGCTGCCGTCGAAAACGCCAAGGCTGCACAGCCGAAATGGGCTGCCACCAATCCGCAGCGCCGTGCCCGCGTCTTCTTCAAGTTCGTCGAACTCTTGAACAAGCACATGGACGAGCTTGCCGAAATCCTCTCCAAGGAGCACGGCAAGACGATCGAGGATGCCAAGGGCGACGTCATTCGCGGCCTCGAAGTCTGCGAATTCGTCTGCGGCATTCCCCATCTCGCCAAGGGCGAGTTCACCGAGGGCGCTGGCCCTGCGATCGACATGTATTCGATCCGCCAGCCGGTCGGCATCGGCGCCGGCATTACCCCCTTCAATTTCCCGGGCATGATCCCGATGTGGATGTTTGCGCCGGCGATCGCCTGTGGCAACGCCTTTATCCTGAAACCCTCCGAGCGTGACCCCTCCCTGCCGATCCGCCTCGCCGAACTGATGATCGAGGCCGGCCTGCCCGCCGGCATCCTCAACGTCGTCAATGGCGACAAGGGTGCCGTCGACGCGATCCTCACCGATCCCGATATCGGCGCCGTCTCCTTCGTCGGTTCCACGCCGATCGCTCGCTACGTCTATGGCACCGCGGCGATGAACGGCAAGCGCGCCCAGTGCTTCGGCGGCGCCAAGAACCACATGATCATCATGCCCGATGCAGACCTGGATCAGGCCGTCAACGCGCTGATGGGCGCAGGCTACGGCTCGGCCGGCGAGCGCTGCATGGCGATCTCGGTTGCCGTTCCGGTCGGCGAGGAGACCGCCAACCGCCTCGTCGAGAAACTGACGCCGAAGATCGAATCCCTGCGCATCGGCCCCTATACCGACGACAAGGCCGACATGGGCCCGCTCGTCACCAAGGAAGCCTATACCCGTGTTCGCGGCCTGATCGACCGCGGCATCGAGGAAGGCGCCAAGCTCGTCGTCGACGGCCGCGATTTCAAGCTCCAGGGCTATGAAGACGGCTATTTCGTCGGCGGCTGCCTGTTCGATCACGTCACGCCGGAGATGGATATCTACAAGACCGAGATCTTCGGACCTGTGCTCTCAGTCGTTCGCGCCAACAACTATGAGGAAGCGCTGTCGTTGCCGATGAAGCACGAATACGGCAACGGCGTTGCGATCTACACCCGCGACGGCGATGCCGCCCGCGATTTTGCCTCGCGTATCAATATCGGCATGATCGGCATCAATGTTCCGATCCCGGTTCCGCTCGCCTATCACTCCTTCGGCGGCTGGAAGGCATCGAGCTTCGGCGACCTCAACCAGCACGGGACGGATTCGATCAAGTTCTGGACGAAGACCAAGACCGTCACCGCCCGCTGGCCCTCCGGCATCAAGAGCGGCGCGGAATTCGTCATGCCGACGATGAAGTGATCGTCACGACATTCCGATATGAAATCAGTAATTCGGGGGCCTTTCGGCTCCCGAATTTTTCCTCGTCATGCTGATTGCTGGCGATGTCGGTCCGGCATCGAGGATATTCTGAGACAAGGGCGCAGTCTGCTCGCCATCTCCCATTCACCAGTGCCGAGGTCAAACTGATGCGCAAGGCACGCCCGAGCCCAGGCGGGGCGATCCTCGATGACGTCGGGATATTGGAGTGGGATTGACGTCGCGGCAAATGGCCTCATAAGCTGAATGCGAATTTCATATTTTGGAATTGTTCAAAACTAGCAAACCGCCTATATAGGTCTGAACAGACGAGTCAGGAGAATGGCATGCGGTTGACGAAGCAGACGAACTATGCGGTTCGCATGTTGATGTATTGTGCTGCCAATGACGGGCACTTGAGCCGGATTCCGGAAATCGCCAGGGCCTATGGCGTTTCCGAGCTCTTTCTTTTCAAGATCCTCCAGCCGCTGAACAAGGCGGGTCTGGTCGAAACCGTGCGCGGTCGCAATGGCGGCGTGCGCTTGGGCAAGCCGGCCGCCGACATTAGTCTTTTCGACGTCGTTCGGGTGACAGAAGACAGCTTCGCCATGGCCGAATGCTTCGAGGATGACGGTGAGGTCGAATGCCCGCTGGTCGACAGTTGCGGTTTGAATTCGGCGCTGCGCAAGGCGCTCAACGCCTTCTTCGCCGTGCTGTCGGAATATTCCATCGACGACCTCGTCAAGGCGCGTCCGCAGATCAATTTCCTTCTCGGTATTACCGGCGAGCCGGCATATCGCAAGCCCGCGATCGTTGCCCCCGCCGCCTGATTTAAAGAACAGAATTTGCTTCTGAACCGCGGTTGCCTGGCGACCGCGGTTTTTTGTTTTTGCGGACGTCTCATCGGCCTCCGAATGCTGGGAAAATGCCGGTTGCATGTCGCGATGGGCGCGCTTTTATACCAAATGCGACAAAATTTCGGTCATTTTTGTCCGAATATTTCCAAATGCGGCTGATTTTTGACTGAAAATTTCTAAAATTGTCCAGCTGGAAAATTTTTTTGCATAGCCCGTTGCTTTCAGTAGATAAATATCGTTCCATCAACCGTCGATCGAGATGCATTCTACGATCTCCAAACATCAAGAAGAACAACCGGGAAACAATATTATGAAAAAGATCTCTGTCCTCCTGGCAGCGACGGCCCTGATTTCCGTCATGGCGACGTCGGCCTGGTCCAAGACCCTTGTCTATTGCTCCGAGGGCTCGCCGGAAGGCTTCGACCCGAGCCTCTATACGGCAGGCACGACCTTCGACGCGTCGTCGCGCACGGTCTATAGCCGCCTCGTCGAATTCAAGCATGGCGGGACCGAGATCGAGCCCGGTCTGGCCGACAGCTGGAGCGTTTCGGCCGACGGCACGGAATACACCTTCAAGCTTCATCCCGGCGTCAAGTATCAGACCACCGACTTCTTCACGCCGACGCGCGATTTCAACGCCGACGACGTCGTGTTCTCCTTCGAGCGCCAGCTGAAATCTGACAATCCGTGGAACAAATATGTCGAGGGCGGTTCTTACGAATACGCTGCCGGCATGGGCTTCCCGGAGCTGATCAAGTCGATCGAAAAGGTCGACGACCTCACCGTCAAGTTCACGCTCAACCATCCCGAAGCGCCGTTCCTCGCCGACCTCGCCATGGACTTCGCCTCGATCGTCTCCAAGGAATATGCCGACAAACTCGCCGCCGACGGCAAGATGGCGCAGATGAACCAGCAGCCGCTCGGCACCGGCCCGTTCACCTTCGTCGCCTACCAGCCGGATGCCGTCATCCGCTACAAGGCGAACGAAACCTATTTCAAGGGCAAGGAAAAGATCGACGATCTGGTTTTCGCCATCACCTCTGACGCGGCTGTCCGTGCTCAGAAGCTGAAGGCCGGCGAATGCCATCTGATCCCCTATCCGAATGCAGCCGACGTCTCCGAGCTCAAGAAGGACAACAATCTGACCGTGCTGGAGCAGGCCGGTCTCAATGTCGGCTTCCTCGCCTATAACACGCAGATGGCGCCGTTCGACAAGCCGGAAGTTCGCCGTGCGCTCAACATGGCGATCAACAAGCAGGCGATCATCGACGCCGTCTTCCAGGGTGCTGCCGCCGTTGCCAAGAACCCGATCCCACCGACGATGTGGTCCTATAACGACGCCGTCGTAGACGACAAGTACGATCCGGACGCTGCCAAGAAGGCTCTCGCCGATGCCGGCGTCAAGGATCTCAGCATGAAGATCTGGGCGATGCCGGTTTCGCGCCCCTATATGCTGAACGCGCGCCGCGCCGCCGAATTGATGCAGGCGGATTTCGCCAAGATTGGTGTCAAGGTCGAGATCGTCACACATGAGTGGGCCGAATATCTCAAGCTCTCCTCCGACGTGAAGCGCGACGGCGCCGTCATCCTCGGCTGGACCGGCGACAACGGCGACCCGGACAACTTCATGGATACGCTGCTTGGCTGCGATGCCGTCGGCGGCAACAACCGTGCTCAGTGGTGCAACAAGGAATATGACGACCTGATGACCAAGGCCAAGCTCACGGCCGATGTCGGCGAGCGCACCAAGGCCTATGAGCAGGCTCAGCTGATCTTCAAGAAGGAAGCCCCTTGGGCGGCCCTCGATCACTCGCTCGTCTTCGTTCCGATGAGCAAGAAGGTCTCGGGCTTCTTCATGGATCCGCTCGGCATTCACCGCTTCGACGGCGTCGACGTATCCGAATAACAAGAATAATGTAAGAATGCCCGGCAAAGCTGGGCGCAGCCGGCGGTCAGGTCTTCCTGACCGCCGGAAACTATTGGATACCTGCCATGTTGCGTTTTTTCATCAGCCGCTTCGCGGTGCTGATCCCGACATTTCTCGGCGTTTCCCTCATTGCCTTCTCGTTCATCCGCATGCTTCCCGGCGATCCCGTCATGCTCCTGTCGGGTGAACGTGTCATGGCGCCGGAGCGTCACGCCCAGATCATGCACGATCTCGGCTTCGACCGGCCCATGTATGTGCAGTATTTCGACTACCTCGTAAAAGTGCTGCACGGCGATCTCGGCACCTCGATCGTCACCAAGCGGCCGGTTCTCGGCGAATTTCTGACGCTGTTTCCGGCAACGCTGGAGCTTTCGCTCTGTGCCATCATCATCGCCGTCTGTCTTGGCGTGCCCGCCGGCGTCTTTGCGGCGGTCAAGCGTGGCACGTGGTTCGATCAGAGCGTGATGGGTGTTGCCCTCATCGGTTATTCCATGCCGATCTTCTGGTGGGGTCTGCTGCTCATCATCTTCTTCTCCGGCTATCTCGGCTGGACGCCGGTTTCCGGTCGCATCTCTCTGATGTATTTCTTCAAGCCGGTTACCGGTTTCATGCTGATCGACAGCCTGCTGTCAGGCCAGAAGGGGGCTTTCGCCTCCGCCGTCAGCTATCTCATCCTGCCGACCATCGTGCTGGCGACTATCCCGCTTGCCGTCATTGCGCGCCAGACACGTTCGGCAATGCTCGAGGTTCTGGGCGAGGACTATGTCCGCACCGCGCGCTCGAAGGGCCTGAAGCCGCTGCGCGTCGTCGGCGTGCATGCGCTGCGCAATGCGATGATCCCTGTCATCACCACGATCGGTCTGCAGATCGGCGTTCTTCTTGCCGGCGCCATCCTCACCGAGACGATCTTTTCCTGGCCGGGTATCGGCAAATGGATGGTCGATTCGGTCTTCAAGCGCGATTACGCCGTGGTCCAGGGCGGCCTTCTGCTGATCGCCGGCGTCATCATGCTGGTCAATCTGATTGTTGATGTTCTCTATGGCTTCATCAATCCGCGCATTCGTCACTAGGAGCGGTTCATGAGCACGGTCACCGTCAAAACCGGTCAGCCATCCGCCGTTGCGGAGTTCTGGCATTATTTCTCCCGCAACAAGGGCGCCGTCATCGGCCTCGTGGTTTTCACCATCATCCTGGTCGTTGCGGTCTTCGCGCCGCTCTTTGCGCCGCATGAACCGAACGAGCAGAACCGTGCGGTACTGCTCGCCGTGCCGTTCTGGATGGATGGCGGCAGCGCCTCCTTCCCGCTCGGAACGGATGCCGTCGGCCGCGATATCCTCTCGCGCCTGATCTATGGCGCACGGTTCTCGCTGTTCATCGGCGTCGTCGTCGTCACACTTTCGGTCATTTCAGGCGTGCTGATCGGCCTCGTCGCCGGATATTTCCGCGGCAAGATCGATACGGCGATCATGCGTCTGATGGATATCATCCTGGCCTTCCCGTCGCTGCTGCTGGCTCTGGTGCTGGTGGCGGTGCTCGGGCCTGGCCTTACCAATGCGATGATCGCGATTTCGCTGGTCAACCAGCCGCATTTCGTGCGGCTGACGCGGGCCTCGGTCATTTCAGAGCGTGAGAAGGAATATGTGATTGCCTCGCGTGTCGCCGGTGCGGGCACCTTCCGGTTGATGTTCAAGACGATCCTGCCGAACTGTCTTGGGCCGCTGATCGTTCAGGCGACGCTCGCCTTTTCGGCGGCGATTCTCGATGCCGCGGCCCTCGGCTTTCTCGGCATGGGCGCCCAGCCGCCGACACCCGAATGGGGGACGATGCTGGCCGAATCCCGTGAGTTCATCTCGCGCGCCTGGTGGGTCGTAACATTCCCGGGTCTTGCCATCCTCATCACCGTTCTCGCCATCAACCTGATGGGTGACGGCCTGCGCGATGCGCTCGACCCCAAGCTGAAGAGGTCGTGATGCCACTTCTCGAGATCGAAAATCTGACCGTCGAATTCCAAACGTCATCCGGTCTGTTCCGCGCCGTCGATGGCGTATCGCTTGCCTGCGACAAGGGCGAGATCCTGTCGATCGTCGGCGAATCCGGCTCGGGTAAATCCGTGGCCATGCTGGCCCTGATGGGGCTTCTGCCCTGGACGGCAAAAATCACCGCTGATCGCCTGCAGTTCGATGGCCAGGATCTGCGCGGCATCTCCGCCCGCCAACGCCGCAGGATCGTCGGCAAGGACATGGCGATGATCTTCCAGGAGCCGATGTCGAGCCTTAATCCGTGCTTCACGGTTGGTTTCCAGCTCGGCGAGACCCTGCGCGTCCATATGGGCCTCAACCGCAAGGAACGCCGCCAACGCTCGATCGAGCTCTTGAACCTCGTCGGCATTCCGGCGCCGGAAGAGCGCCTGTCGAACTTCCCGCATCAGATGTCCGGCGGCATGAGCCAGCGCGTCATGATCGCCATGGCGCTCGCCTGCAATCCGAAGCTCCTCATTGCCGATGAGCCGACGACCGCGCTCGACGTGACGATCCAGGCGCAGATCCTCGACCTGCTCGTCCGCCTGCAGAAGGAGCAGGGCATGGCGCTGGTGCTGATCACCCACGACATGGGTGTTGTCGCCGAAACCGCCGAGCGCGTGCAGGTGCAATATGCCGGCCAGAAGGTCGAGGAACAGCCGGTGAGGGCGCTGTTCCGCGATCCGCATCATCCCTATACCGCAGCTCTGCTCGCAGCCCTGCCTGAGCGCGCCAAGGTCGGCCAGCGTCTTCCCTCCATCGCCGGTGTCGTTCCCGGCCAGCATGGTCGCCCGACGGGCTGCCTGTTTGCGCCGCGTTGTGGCTACGCCACGGTCGAATGCGATCGCGGCGTCGTCCGCCAGGGGCCGGAACTCGGACTGGCGCTCTGCAACTATCCTTTGAAGGACGGCAAGCCGCTCGGGCATCCGGGCGTCATGGCCGTTGAAACTGCAGGAGACCTCGTATGACCAGCGCTGTTCTCGAGGGCAGGGATCTCGCCCGCTTCTACACCGTCAACCGCGGTCTGTTTAAAGCCGATGCCACCGTCAAGGCGCTGAACGGCGTCAGCTTCAGCCTGCATTCCGGCAAGACGCTTGCTGTCGTCGGCGAATCCGGCTGCGGCAAGTCGACGCTCGCCCGCCTGGTCACGATGATCGAGGATCCTACGGCCGGCGAATTGCTGATCGACGGCAAGCCTGCGCGCGTCGGCGACCGCAACCTGCGCAGCCAGGTGCAGATCGTCTTCCAGAATCCTTACGGCTCGCTCAACCCGCGCCAGAAGGTCGGCGCGATCCTCGAAGAGCCGCTGAAGATCAACACCGATCTCGATGCTAGCGCCCGCCGCCGTAAGGTGGAGGAGATGATGGCCCGCGTCGGCCTGCGTCCGGAGCATTATGGCCGCTATCCCCATATGTTCTCCGGCGGCCAGCGCCAGCGCATCGCCATTGCCCGCGCCCTGATGCTGCGGCCGAAGGTGCTGGTGCTCGACGAACCGGTTTCGGCGCTCGATCTGTCGATCCAGGCGCAGGTGCTGAACCTGTTGATGGACCTGCAGAAGGAGATGGGGCTTGCCTATCTCTTCATCTCGCACGGCCTCTCCGTCGTCCATCATATCGCCGACGAGGTGATGGTGATGTATCTCGGCCGGCCGATCGAAACCGGGCCCGCCGCCGAGGTCTTCGCCCGGCCGCGCCATCCCTACACGGCAGCCTTGCTATCGGCGACGCCGATTGCCGATCCCGACCGTGCGAAGACCCGCATTCGCCTGCAGGGTGAACTGCCTTCGCCGCTGAAGCCGCCGACGGGCTGCCACTTCAATCCGCGCTGCTGGAAGGCGCAGGACCATTGTCGCCAGGTTTCTCCCGAATTAAGTGGGGAAGGCGCACAACAATATGCCTGTCATTTCCCGCTCGACTGAGCGGGAAGCCAAGCTTGAGGAGGAAGCATGCCGGATGAGCGGACGAACAAAGCCCATGCGATCATCGTCATGGGGGTCAGCGGCTGCGGCAAATCCTCCGTCGGTGAGAAACTCGCCGAAGCCCTGCACTTGGCCTTCGTCGAAGGCGATGCGCTCCATCCCGCCGCCAATGTCGAAAAGATGTCGAAGGGCATTCCACTGACCGATGAGGACCGGATGCCCTGGCTCGACCGCATCGGCGAAAACATGAAAGCCTCGCTGGAGAAAAGCGAGGGCATCATCGTCTCCTGCTCGGCGCTGAAGCGTCTCTATCGCGACAGGCTCAGGGCTGCTGCCGGCGGCAATCTGTTCTTCGTCTATCTCGAAGGTTCCAGGGCGCTGCTGATGAAGCGTATGGGCGAGCGCAAGGGACATTTCATGCCGGCCTCGCTGCTCGACAGCCAGCTGGCGACGCTTGAGGTGCCCACAGGCGAGCCGGGCGTCGTCACCGTCGATATCGACGACACGGTGGACGGCATTGCGGCAACGGCCCTCGACGGTCTTGCAACATTAGGCGTTACGGGTTGAAACGCCGCGGTGAATAGGCCGCAATATCGATGAATGGCGTCTCGCCGGTGATGAGTTCGGCAAGCACGCGGCCGGTCACCGGCCCGAGCGTCAGCCCGTGATGGGCATGGCCGAAGGCAAACCACAGGCCCTGATGGCGCGGCGCCTTGCCGATGATCGGCATCATATCCGGCGTGCAGGGGCGCGCGCCCATCCAGGGTTCGGGATCGAGCGTGCCTCCGAGCGGGAAGATGGTGCGCGCCACGGCTTCGGCGCGGTCAAGCTGGACCGGCGTCTTCGGCGCGTCGAGCGTTGCAAACTCCGCCCCGGTCGTCAGGCGGATGCCGCGGTTCATCGGCGCAAGGAGATAACCGCGTTCGGCATCGAGCGTCCAGTTGTTGAGCACGGCATTGCCCTCAGCGGCATAATGCATGTGATAGCCGCGCTTGACGCCGAGCGGGAAGGAGTAGCCGAGCCGGCGCGTTGCAACGGCCGCCCAGGGGCCGAGCGCCATCACAACATCGTCGGCTTCGAGTGGACCTTCCGCGGTCATGATCTTCCAGCCGGAGCCGAACGGACCGAGCGAGGCGGCGTCGCCCGTGACGAACCGGCCACCGAGGCTCTCGAAATAACGGCGATAGGCCGATGTCAGCGCATGCGGGTCGAGTACTGACCAGGGGTCGCGCCAGCGGATGCCGCCGGCGAAATCGCCGGTCATCATATGAGGCTCCATGCGGGCGATGTCGGCCGAAGTCAGGCTGTCATACTCCACGCCGAATTCATTCTGCCAAAGTGCTGCCTCTGCGAAAGCCGCGTCGCGCTTGGCTTCAGTGCGGAAAATTTTCATCCAGCCGTCCTTGCGGATCAGCCCTTCGGCCTGCGACGCCTCGATCAGATCCCTGTGTTCGACAACCGAATTTTCGATCAACGGCGCATAGGACCGGGTGATGATGGCGTGGCGGCGCGCATTGGAGTTCCACCAGTAGCGGGCGAGAAAGGCGATCTGGCTCGGCAGCGTGCGCAGGTGATAATGCGCGTCGATGCGGTTGTTCAGCGCATAGCGCAGCAAAAGCCCGAGCTGCTGGGGAAAGCCGTAAGGTGCCACACCTTCGCGCTGGATCAGGCCGGCATTGCCGAACGAGGTTTCGTTGCCTGGATCCTTGCGGTCGATCAGCGTCACCTGCCGGCCGCGCCGCTGAAGATGGATGGCCGTGGAGACCCCGACGATGCCGGCGCCGAGCACGATTGCGTTTTTCGTCATTTCCGCTTGCATTCCGCTTTGTCTAATGCGGTGAAAATGCCCGCGCCGATACCGCGACGCAAACGGAAAATCGCATTCAATTCAAAATCATTGCGCTTTTCAGTGCGGCATTTTCAGCCTTCACGCGGACATGGAGGATAAGTGCGTTGAGAAGAGAAAAGACGATCGCGTAGAGTGGCAGGCCGAAGGCGAGGGGAAGGGCGGCGATCTCGCCGACGACGATCGCATAGTTCGGATGGCGGAGGAAGCGATAGGGCCCGGAGCTGACGAGCGGCGCGCCGGGCAGGACGATGATGCGCGTCGTCCAGCGGCCCTTCAGCGTCGCCAGCACCCAGAGCCGCAGCGCCTGCAGCCCCATGAACACCAGAAACCAAAGGAGCGCGACTGGCCGGCCCGGTGCAAGCAGCCAAAGCCCGATGATCCAGCCGGCATGCAGCGCCACCATGGTGGGATAATGCTCGGGTGCCACCTCTCTGGCGCCTCTGGCAAGAAGCGCCGCCGTGTTGCGCCGCGCGAGCACGAGTTCCCCTAGCCGCTGCAGCGTCACGAATGCCAGAAGCGCGATCGACGGCAACATCATGCCGCCCCCCTGAGCGTCACGCAGCTGGCCGAAAAGCCCGGCCCCATGGCGATCATCGCGGAGCGCTCCGGCAACCCGGCGCGGATTGCCCGCTCCAGCACGAACAGGATGGTTGGCGAGGACATGTTGCCATATTCGGCAAGCACGGCGCGCTCGTGATCGAGCGTGCCCGGCACCAGCGAAAGCGCGCTCTCCATCGCGGCCAGCACCTTCGTGCCGCCGGGATGGCAGATGAAGCGGTCGACATCCTCCGGTTTCAGCCCGTTTCGCGCCAGGATGGCCGTTACCGCCGGGCCAAGCTCCTTTTCGGCAAAGGGCGGCAGCGATTGCGCCAGTACGATGCCGAAGCCGCCGTCGTCGATCTTCCAGCCCATGATATCGAGCGTGTCGGGAAAGAGATGTTCGCCGGTCGATTCCACTTCCGCCAGCCCGTCTTCGCCTGATCGCAGCACGCAGGCGGCAGCGCCATCGCCGAAAAGCGCCGTCGCGATAATGTTTGGCCGCGTCAGCTCGTCCAGCCGGAAGGCGAGCGTGCAAAGCTCGATCGAGACGAAAAGCACAACAGTGCCCGGCCGGCTTCGCGCCAGCCGCGAGGCGATCGCAAGGCCTGACACGCCAGCCGCGCAGCCGAGCCCGAAGACAGGCACGCGTTCGATATCGGGCCTGAAACCCATCCGGCCAGCTAGCTGTGCATCGAGGCTCGGTGTCGTAAAGCCGGTGGAGGAGACGGTCACGACACAGTCGACATCGCCGGCCTGAAGCCCTGCCTGGCGAAGGGCGGAGCTGGCAGCCTCGACGAAAAGCCCGCCCGCCACCTCTGCAAAGGCCCGCATCCGGTCCTGCCAGCCATGCGGCTCGTCGAACCAGGCAAGCGGCCGCGCCGCATGACGCTTTTCGATACCGGCGCTGTCGAAGACGCGGGCAAGATGCCGGAAATCCTCGAAGCGGTCGGCAAACAGCCGGGCCGAGGCTTCGACCGCCTGTTTCTGGAAAATGACATGTTCGGGTGTGGCGACGGCGAGGCTGACGAGTTTCACGGTATCGGTCATGGAGTTCTCCTTGTCGTTCCCGGCGCAACGACTGAAAACACGCCTACGCCGAAATTATTCGGATCAGCGCGCTTCACGAAACCGTGATGAAAGAAATGCGAGGAGCAGCCGAATAAAGCCCGAAGCAGCGGTGTTCTCTCCTCGCAACGTCATTTCTAGAGGAGTTTCCCCATGACGATCACGACAGCCCGCATCGCTTCCATCGTTCTCGGCGGCTGCCTTGTCGCTTCTGTTTTCTCCGGCCCGGTCTTTGCGGTCGGCGATAACAGTAGCACAACGCCCACCTGCAAGAAGGGCGAGATCTACGACCAGAAGACCAAGAAATGCGTCAAGCAGCAAAGCGCCAACGTCTCGGACGAGAACCGCGCCGATTATGCCTATTCGCTGGCCAAGAGCGGTCGCTATGAAGAGGCGCTTGCCGTGCTCGACACCGTCAAGGACCAGAACACCGCAGAGGTGCTCAATTATCGCGGCTATGCCACCCGCAAGCTCGGCCGCACCGACGAGGGCATCTCCTATTATCTGAAGTCGGTGAAGATGGACCCGCAATACGCCAAGGTCCGCGAATATCTCGGTGAAGCCTACGTCATCAAAGGCCAGCTCGATCTCGCCAAGGACCAGTTGAACACGATCAAGGCGATCTGCGGCACCGGTTGCGAGGAATATCAGGACTTGAACGCCGCGATCCTCGACCCTTCGAAGATCTGATCGGCCGGCCACGGGCGAGAATACGGAACCACGAATAGGATGTAAGAATGTCGGTCGCGCGCAGCATATTTCCTGCCTATAGTCGCGCGAGAATGGAATCGCCGGTTCATCCGGCGGTTCCAAGGGATGCAGGATTGGCGGAGGCGGCCATCGCGAGCGAAGCGGATATCAGAAGCGGCCTGACGGAAAATCTGGCAAGGCTCTGGCGTTATGGTCTGGTTCTCTCGCATCAGCGCGATGTCGCCGACGACCTGGTCCAGGCGACCTGCCTTCGTGCGCTGGAGCGCGCCGATCAGTTCATCTCCGGCACCCGGCTCGACCGCTGGCTGTTTTCGATCCTGCACTCGATCTGGCTGAACGAGATCCGCTCCCGCCGGGTGCGGCAGGGTCAGGGTTTCGTCGATGCCGGGGAGACGCTGACTTTCGACGGCGCGCACGACACCGAAACGCATGTGATGGCCCATCAGGTAATGAAACAGGTGAATGCGCTGCCTGAGGCGCAGAGGACGGTGGTTTTCCTCGCCTATGTGGAAGGACTTTCCTATCGCGAGGTTGCAGGCATACTGGATATCCCGATCGGAACCGTGATGAGCCGGCTGGCTGCTGCCCGCGCCAAGCTCTCCGGCGCCGGACCGGAAGGGGGACGGCAATGAACACGAAACACACCATTCCCTCCGACGAGGACCTGACCGCCTTCATCGACGGCGAACTGACGGCCGAAGAGGCCGCGCGCATTGACGCCATTGTGAACGAAGACGAGAGCGTCGCCGAACGGGTGGAATTCCTGGCGCGCGCCAGCCTGCCGTTCAAGCAGGCCTTCGCCCCGCTGCTGTCGGAAGCCCCGCGCGAGAAGCTGGAGACGATGCTTGCCGCCATCACGGCGCAGCCGAGCGCAAGACCTGCCTCCACGCCCGCATTCGCCAGCCGTCGCCGCTTCCTCGGCGCGCTCGCCGCCTCACTCGTCGCTGGCATCGCGATCGACCGCGCCGTCATCGGCATCGGCATCGGCTTTTCGGCAAAGGACGAAAACAGCGAATGGCGCGCCGTAGTCGCCGATTATATCTCGCTCTATACCCCGGAGACCCTGGCCGGCCCCGTTCCTGGCAGGGAGGACCAGGCCGCCCAGCTCGCCAGTCTTGACGAAAAGCTCGGCCTGTCACTCTCCCCTGAAGCCGTCTCGCTCCCGGGGATCGATTTCAAGCGCGCCTGGCTCCTCCAATATGACGGCAAACCGCTCGCCCAGATCACCTACCTCGACCCCGAAACCGGCCCGATGGCCCTTTGCATCGTCATGTCCGATAAAGGCCGCAAGCCACCGGACCTTGAAAGCCGCAAGGGCATGAATGTGGTTTACTGGTCGAACGAGACGCATGCTTTCATGCTGATCGGGCATGCGGCTGTGGATAGAATGACGGCGATTGCGGATGGGGTGAGGGTATTGGTGTGAGTTTGAGAAGACTCGACCTAAATAAGGATTCCGGCTGGCATCTACAGGCTGCGGATTGTTTTTCGCCGCAATAGCCGACGATGCATATTAGCGGATATTTTGTTGGCGCAACGAGCGTAATCGGCTAACGGCTTCTCCTGAAGCGCAGCAAGCCAACCGATATTGAAAGCGTCGATGAGAGTTCTCCATTTCTTCAAGACCTATTGGCCAGACACGTTCGGCGGCATCGAGCGCTCAATTCATGCCATTGCGAAGGGCGCGGAAAAATATGGTGTGCAATCGGACGTGCTTTCGCTGAGCAAATCTCCCGAGACCAACACATTGGCATTTGATGGCCATATAGCCTACAAGGCGAAGCTTGATTTCGAGTTTGCCTCGACCGGCTTCTCCCGTGACGTTTTTCGCCATTTCCGGGAGCTGAGCAAGGAAGCGGATGTCATCCACTTCCACTTTCCCTGGCCGTTGATGGATATTGTCAACCTTGCCACCCGCCACGGAAAGCCGACCATTGCGACCTACCATTCCGACATCGTGAAGCAGAGAACACTTCTCAAGCTCTACCAGCCGCTGATGTTTCGTTTTTTGGGAGGCATGGATCGCATCGTCGCGACTTCTCCAAACTACCTTCGGTCCAGCGAAATCCTTCGAGCTTTCAACTCCAAGACAAGCGTAATTCCGCTTGGATTAAGCGAGGGTGACTATCCCGTTGCAGCGGAAGAAACCAAGGCACGGTGGCGCGACCGACTTCCGAAGCGGTTCTTTCTCTTCACCGGCGTATTGCGATATTATAAAGGCGTACATGTTCTGCTGGAATCGGCCCGGCAGACGGGTTTCGAAGTCGTTCTGATTGGCAGCGGGCCGGTTGAAGACGATTTGAAAAGAACGGTTCGCCAACAGAACCTAGCCAATGTTCATTTCCTGGGGGCTTTGCCGGATGAGGACAAGGTCGCGATTCTGGATCTTAGCCTAGGTCTGGTATTCCCGTCACACTTGCGCTCGGAGGCTTTTGGCTTGTCGCTTGTCGAGGCTGCCATGCGAGGCAAGCCAATGATTTCATGTGAAATCGGCACAGGGACCAGCTTCGTCAACTTGGATGGAGAAACTGGATTGGTCATTCGGCCGAATGATGCAACTGCTTTGTCACAGGCCATGGCAAGGCTCTGGAACGATCATCAGCTGGCGCTGTCATATGGGGCCAATGCCCGGCGACGCTACGAAACCAATTTCACCGCCGAACAGATGGCGCAATCCTATGCGGAGCTGTATCGGGAAGTGGCCGGCTCCCGCTGAGCGTCGCCTTTTGCTCTCTCATCTGGTGGTCGGCGACGGGGCCTGGTGGGTACGAAGTCGACCACAATGGATATATGTATAGTGGCATAATTCACTTGCAAAAGCACAACCTCTAAACTAATCGAACACAGAAATGCGCGACTGCAGATATTGGACGGCGGTCGCTGGGGCCGCATTGTCGCTCGCACAACATGATGTTAAAGGCCTATGGAGCACTGATCGTGGAATGCTTGGCTCGGTCGGTAATTCTGATGCAGCGAACAGAACTGGGTTTTGATCGATGAGCAACAGAACGCCGGTTGCCATCTTCACCTATAATCGAGCCGAGCATACCGAGCGCGCGCTTGATGCCGTGTGCAGGGCGCGACGGATCGAGGATTGCGACTTCTATTTCTACTCCGACGGTCCGCGAGCGGAAGCTGCCCGGGTAGGCGTCGAGGCGACGCGCGAAGTTTTGCGCCGCTGGGCACCCAGGCTGAATGCAACCGTTGTCGAACGACCCGGCAATCTTGGTCTCGCGAAATCGATCTTCACGGGTGTCAGTGATCTTTGCGATCGATATGGACGCGCTGTCGTCATCGAGGACGATCTGGTCGTCAGCCCCGACTTTCTTCATTTCATGATCGAGTCTCTCGATCGATACGAGGACGAGCCCAGCGTGATGCAGGTCGGCGGCCTGACGCTGAGCCCGCCATCCGACCTAGACGCTGACGCTTTTATGTTGCCGGTAACGACAACCTGGGGTTGGGCAACATGGAAGCGAGCGTGGCAGCATTTTGCCTGGGTGCCTGAGGATCTGGATGAGGCCAGACGAGACGAAGCGTGGCGGCAATTATTTGACATTAGTGGAACATGTACGTTTTCAGCCATGCTGGAAGACCGCATCGCTGGACGCAATGATTCCTGGGGTATCTTGTGGTGGTATGCAGTGTCCCGACGACGTGGCTTGGTTCTTTATCCCCGCCACAGCCTGGTCTGGAACGGCGGCTTCGATGGATCAGGTATCCACTGCGGCGATGACGATTTTCTCCAGCAAGAAGAGGTCGCGGCCTACGCACATTCCAAGTTTGACACGAAGTTGTCGCTTCCCCCGGCTTTAGATTATGACGTTCAACACTTGAAGTTGCTCGAAGAGTTTTTTCGATCGCTTCAGCCAAAGGAAGGACTCCCTCAAGCGGGAGCGAAAATCGCATTGCGAACGATTGCCAGGAAATTAAAGGTGACCTTAAGAAATGCGATTTTTCAGACGACTTAAAAGTCGAATTCTTTCTAGGCTTGTGCAGGAAATCGATCGCGCACGCTCTGGCGGGCAGGGCGCCAATCATTATGTGCTCGGCGCTGGATCGGCACTGTTGCCTGAGGGCGAAATTCATAACTTTTCCGGAAATCCGGAAGATATCAGCATCGGCAAGGATACCCACGTTCGTGGCCGACTGTTGACATATGGGCATGGTGGCAAGATCACGATAGGCGACTGGTGCTACATCGGCGTCAGAACCGAGATATGGTCGATGAAACTGGTCGAGATCGGGAATCGGGTGCTGATCGCGCATGATGTTAATATTCATGACGGAACAGCCCACTCGCTCGATGCGACCGAACGTCACGAGCATTTTCGGCATATTATCCAGAAGGGCCATCCCAGTACCATTGAGATGCTACCGGGCATTTATTCAGATTCGATAATTATCGAGGACGACGTGTGGATCAGTTTCGGCGTAACGATTCTGCGCGGCGTCAGGATCGGTCGCGGCAGCATTATCGCAGCAGGTTCCATCGTGACGCGCGACGTCCCGGCAGGGATGATCTATCGGAATGCTGTCCAACCCGTCCTGGAGCCGCTGAACGCGATGCTTGCTAACAAAAAGAACTGAGAGAAGTGATTTGCTAAACAAACTCGCACAAATAGTTGCCGGCCCGGTTTCTCAGCGCATCGATGCAGTTATATCTCGCGCAATATCCGGTCAGCGCCAGCAACTTGATGACCTAATGATCCTCCAAGGGCGGGCTCTCGCGTTGCAGAATGCGGCTCGAGCGCCTTTCGATCGTCTGCAGGATGCTGAGTTCAAAGTATTCTCCCAATTTGGCGAAGACGGCATTCTCCAGCATTTGATTAGGGAGACCGGCATAAGCAGGGACGAGACGTCTTTCGTCGAATTCGGTGTTCAGGACTATTCTGAGTCCTGCACGCGATTTTTGCTCATGAATGATCATTGGCGTGGGATGATCATAGATGGAAGCAAGGAGTACATGGACCATGTTCGCGGACAGGATCTTTACTGGCGACATGATCTTACGGCAGTGACTGCGTGGATCGACAGAGACAACATAAATGATCTGATCGGAGATGCTGGCTTCTCTGGTGACATCGGTATCCTTAGCGTTGACATAGATGGCAATGATTATTGGGTGTGGGAGCGTATCAACGTCGTCAATCCGGTCATCGTTGTGGTGGAATGGAACAGCGTATTCGG
>NZ_LWBS01000445.1 GCF_001652265.1 Rhizobium leguminosarum | reverse complement strand
CGAAGATCGGGATTGCGAACTCCAGTTCGACCTGAGCGGTCGTCCTGGTCCTCTTCTCGTCGTCCTCGATTTCTCGTTCCGTTTCGAAGCCCGTCAGGATTTCGAGGTCGGTGACATAGCGCGTTGCTTCGGTCAGGCCATACGATCTGGCAGTGGCTTCGAGTTCGAGCTTTGCGACCTGGAGGTCTATCCGATTTCGGAGTGCTTCGGCCTCGATGGTGTCTCGCCTGACGACGGACTTGGGTAGCGGGGGCAGGCCGTTGGGAACCTGGTAGTCCAGGTCAGTGCCCCAGAGGCCCATCAGCCGCGTCAACTCCTCCTTGGCGAGACGGGCCGCCAGCCGGGCCTTCGCTGTCTCTCCGGCGAGTTCAGCAACGAACACATGTTCGCGGGCCTGGGTGCCCCTGGTCATCGCACCGGTCTCGCCCAGCTTCTCCGCGAGCTCGGAAGCGGCGTCCGCCGCCGCCTGCGCACGCTGGAGCTGCCCGACGTTCTCCCAGGCCGCGACCGCGCCGATCCAGGCACGCCGGGTGTCGGCGGCGACCTGAAGCGTCTTCACGGCCGCGGTCAGTTGCGACTGCCGGAAGCGAGTGTCGGCGATCGCGATATCCCTGTTCCTCGTGGCGAGCGCCAGGATGTTCGTCGTGATCATTCCCTCGATCGTCTTGAACGCCCCCAGCTCCGGCGTCCCCATGCCGGTCGTGCCGATGGAGACGGTCGGGTTGAGCAACATAGTCGACTGCCAGGCGTCGGCGGCGCTGTCGCCAAGATCGGCGTAGGCGGCCTGCAGACCCTTGTTGTTGAGCAGCGCGATCTGGACGGATGTTTCGACGTCGAGGGTCTTCCTTCGCGCGAGCAGACTTCTGACCTGCGCGGCCGCCGACCGGGCTTGGTTCTGGTTCTGGATCCAGACGGTCTCTTTCGCCGTGACAGTGGCGGTCTTGTTGAAAACGGCGGTGAAGCCCGCTTCCTTGCTGGAATACTCGGCGTCTGTGGCGCAGCCGCTCAACACCAGCGGGAATATCAGCGCCACCATTGTTCTTCTAGGCTCGATCATGAGGCGTCTCCATTCGCTGGAGACTGCAGATCGTTCTGTCTACGCCATGGCTTGGGATCGACGGGCTGTCTGGTGACGTAGCCCGAGATCGGCGACCGGTATGCGGCCGGGCCTGCGGACGGCTGTTCGACCGCTGCGGGGGACGCCACCACGTCGGGAGGAAGCGTGGATGCGCAGCTGCCGACAAGAAGCGGCAGCCCCACCACGAAGAGCGAGGGTTTCATTATGAAATTTCCGAATAAGAGATAGTCTACGGTGCGCCCGCCCGAATGCGGGGCAGGCGACCGACTGGACCCGATCGAGCGGGCGCGTCTCTATTCAGATATTGGGGGGACGGTGGAGAGGCGGAAGTTCCCCAAGGGTCGCCCGGTCGTCAATAAATTCCCGGATGGAATTCACGATGGGTCCGCCAACGTCGGGACCTTCACAAATGATGCCAAGCCCGCCGCAGAAATCCTTGCAGCATTCCTGCTTGACCAGCTTCGATACGCCATCGGCATCATTGGAGGGGTCGCCATGCGGATGGTCGTGACGGGCCGTCTGCGCCATGTCGTGGCCCTCGTGGGACGGTGTCAGGTCCGAGGCGACGACGTCCAGCTTGGGAAACGAGGAGCCGTGCATCGCGGCGTTGGCATTCGACAGCGAGTACCCCGCTAGTGATACGATGATCACCAGCCGCATCATCAGGAGCAGCCTGCTCAATATGATTCGGTACATCTTGCCCATGCCCAAGGAGCTACATGCAAAGCAGCTCGATTTCAATTGCCGACCTCTTTGTCCTCGATGTTCGGGTCCTTTATGTGGCGAACATCACGCACGGCACCCGGAATTGATTCGATCGGAAAGTGAGGAGAGGGGCGAGGGCGGTGACGATATTGCCGATGCAGTCGGGGCCGGCGCTGGTTTCCAGTCAGCGAGGAGGCGCTCCAACATCCGTCCCTTTGGCCACTTTACAGATTGTCGGCTGACCGCTTCCGGCGCGGCAGCAGCATCCGATCGACCGTCTCGTCACGGACGACGAGCGTGTGCCAGATCGCCGCGGCGAGATGCAGCGCGACCATCGCCAGGATGATCCTCGACCCGATAACGTGGTACGGCGCGATCCCGAACCAGAAGTAGCTCGCGACGAAACCCATGCAGGCCTGTCCGATGATTGCGGCGTAGAACGCGTGATGAAGCGTCGCGGCGGCTCGCCCGGTCCAAGTGCCAGGCGCGCCGGTCTCGGGCGGGTGAAGGACACGAAGAACCAGGCGTACGCCCATGAACAGGCCGATCGCCATTCCCGCGTAGTTGTGGAGCTGGTGCTGGACGACGTCCCAAGGCGATGGCGTCATCCCCATGTGGACGGCGTGGTGGATTCTCCCGATGCTGCCACCCGTCAGATACTGGACTGGCACCATGAGGGCGACCAGCCAGTGAAGCCCTATCTGGGCCAGCGAATAGCCACCTTTCATCTATCCTCTCCCAGCGAGAGCCCAGACTAATCGGCGGCGGTTAACGCTTCCTGATCGGGCCTTTGCTAAGCTGCCACAGAAGTCTGCCCATAGTGCGCGCCGAGAGCTGCCGCAAGATGGCGGTGTGATCGGAGAGCCTTCGCCCTTTTGCTGCCCAGATGAGAACGGATATCGGTAGCAAGTGGCATGATCGTGGATTCGGAACGCAGCTTTATGGGACGGATCATATTCGTGAACATATTCGGACTGCTCGCCGTCGTGGAAGCTGTGCTGATCACGACAGTCCCCCTGCCGGCAGCCGAGGATGTCGTGGCTCTTCGGCAGGCGGACATGAAGGCCATGGCCGCCGCGGCGAAGACGCTCTCCAGCATGTTCAAGGATCCGGCGGCCTACAACGCCAGCGAGTTCAAATGGGCGGCCGACGCCATCCGTGACAAGTCCGGGAGCGTTCTTTCCGCACATTTCGCCTCCGAGCCAGCCAGCCCGCAGTCGAAGGCGAGGCAGAACATCCTCGAAGAGCGCGACCGGTTCGATCGTTTCGCCAACGACCTGCGCGACTACGCCGTCGCACTGGATGCCGCCGCGCAGAAGAACCCGGGGCCGATGACCGCCAGCATGCGCATGAAGCCCGGAGAGGCCATGGGCGGCGGTCCTTTTGGCACTCATGTCCGCAACGAGCAGGAGCTGCTGGCAATGCCGGCGGAACACGCGTTCCACCTCATGCTTCAGACCTGCACGACCTGCCACGCCAGGTTCAGGATGGAATAAGGGCGATCATGCGGGACCGGGAACGCTCGCCTTGTTCAAGCGTCCGACCTTTCAAACACGGCCTCATTCGCTTCAAACAGCCATGTTCGACGCTGCCGACATCACTTCCCGAGGGGCGGGACCGCCGAACATATGGCGGCCATCCTCCTCGACTTCCGTGAAACACCAGCGCACGACGCCATCCCGATCGAGCAGGAATTCGCCGACGAGTTGGCCGTGGCCGGTGGCGATCATCTGCTTGTCATCCTCGGTAAACTCATAGCCGTCCGCCTTGTCGAGGAATTCCGACGCCGCCATCGGGTCCATAGGCGCTGGAAGCTCGCCCGGCATGTCGATGCGCATCGACATCACCGTGTTCATGCTGACTTTGCGCGGCCACTCATTCTCATTTTCGGTGAACTGCAGATTCGGCAGGCCGAAGGCCCTGTGCGATACCCGTTCCGGGTCCGAGGCCGCCAGCAGATTGGGAAGCGGATGGTAGCGGAAATAGAGGCGGGCGCGCTCGATCGGCGTGTTGACGACGGTCAGGCTATCGATGCCCTTCTCCTGCAATGCGCCGGTGAGTTCGGCCATGGCGGCGATCTGCCGGCGACAGAAGGGGCAATGCAATCCGCGGAACAACCCGACGAGCACCGGCTTCTGGCCGCGAAAATCGTCGATGGCGACCTTGCCCTGGCGGGTGATCGCATCCAGCACCACGTTCGGCGCGCGATCTCCCGGCTGCAATGGTCTTGCGGCGTGGTTCTCCTGCATGTTTCGTTCCTCCCTTTATGTTTTTGAATCGATTTGCCAAATCGATCTCCGGCGATCACTGCAACGAGGACAGGTCAGTCGAGAAACGGCAAGACGACGAGCGTGCCTGGATCGAGGTTGTGGCGGATGCACACATCCTGTGCCAGCGTGAAATACCGTTCCGCCTCGTCCATGTCGTCATGCTCAAGGCTGAGTGTCGCCAAGCCATCATAGCACGGAAAGAGCAGTTGCGGTTCATCAATTTCCTTCGCAACCTCAAGGGCTTCCTCGTAATACCTACGAGCTAGCTTCGGCTGCCCGTGGCACTGATGAATCTGGCCCAGCACGATCAGCGGCACGGAGAGATGGTCGCGTTGATCGAGCGCCCGGTCGATTTCGACGGCCTTCTCCGCCGCTGGTACACCCTCGGCGGCGCAGCGATCAGTGAAGGTACAGCATGCAACTGCGAGGTTGGCGAGAAGGCGCGCCTGGAAGCCGAGATCGCCGATACGGGTCGCAACCTCGAGACCGCGCCGGCAGATTCTGATGGCGTTGGCAGGATCGACAATCGTGTAGAGAACACCGAGATTGGAATAGGCGCGACAGGCAGCACTTTGCAGATCGGCCTTTTCGGCAACCGAGAGGCTGCGCTCCACTTCCTGTACGGCCTCGCGGCGACGTCCGAGCCGCGCAAAGGCCGCACCCTTGGTATTCAGCGCCTCCGCCATCGCTCGCGCCGTCTCCCGTCCGGCCTCAGTCGTCCCGTCGATCGGCAGCGTTTGCAGGCATTGCAGCGCCTGCGTCGCCCACTCGGCGGCAGCGGCCTGATCGCCCATGCGGAAGGCCAGATGGCCGCGCTCCTGCAGGACGTGTGCACGTTCGACCGGCGCATCGATCGTTGCGATCATCGCTTCGGCTTCGGCCAAATGTGTCTCCGCTTGATCGCGGCGTCCTGCATCGAGATGCAAACGGCCGATCTTGCGCAATATCCTCGCAGCGGCGATAGGATCGTCTTTGGTGCGGTGGATCGCCAGCGCTCGCCGATAATGGTTCAAGGCGGCATCGCGCAGGCCCGCTGGGCCGCAGAGATCGGCAAGACGCTCCAAGAGCGCCTGTTGCTCCGGTGTCACCTCCGCCTCGTTTGCGAAGGCCGCAAGGGCCTGACGGTAGAGGCGCATTGCGTCGTCATTGGCGTAGGCCTTGCGCGCCAGGTCGCCCGCCGCCATCAGATAGGTGGCGCCCTTGGCCTTTTCGGTGGTCAGGCTGAAGTGATGGCCGAGCTGTGCCAGATGCTCGGGCCGGTCGGGCGCTGCGCCATATTGACGTTCCAGAACCTGACCGATCCGTTGATGAAGCTCCATGCGCCGTTGCAGCAGGAGATTGTGATAGATGACGTCATGCATCAGCGTCTGGCTGAAGCGATAGCCCGGCGACCCGCCGGCATCCGGCCCACGCAATTCCTCGATGATATTGGCATCGCAGAGATGATCCAATGCGGCATCGATGGCGGCTGGGTCGGTGGCGATGGTGCGGAGCAGGGCGGTATCGAATTTCGGGCCGACCACCGCAGCCTCTTGCGCCAGCCGTCTGATCTCCTGTGGCAGACGATCGACGCGGGCAAGCAACAGGGCTTGCAGGTTCACCGGTATATCGACATCCGTGTCTTCCGCTGCGACATGCCAGCGCTGGCCGTCATTGTGCAACGTGCCCATGTCGATCAGCACCCGAAGGATTTCTTCGATGAAAAGCGGATTGCCGCCGGCGCGGTCGAGGATGCGCTTGCGCATCGTCACCGGCAACTTGGCATAGCTCTCGCCAAAAAACGCAGCAAGCAGCTTCTGCCCGTCGGCCGCAAAGAGTGGGGCAAGACGCTGCACGGTGACGCTGACACGATTGGAGTCCAGTGGGTCGGTCTGCGATGTCGGCCGGTAGATTGCAAGCAGCATCAACCGGCTGCGCTCCAGCCGGTCCATCATGAAGCGAAGCACTTCCAGCGAGGCGGCGTCCGCCCAATGCAGATCCTCGATGACAAGCAGCAGGGGACCTTGCGCCAGCCGCCGCTCGAAGACGGTGCGGACAGCATAGAAGATCTGTCGCCGCAGCTGCTCCGGCTCGATGTACCGCAACGCGCCATCGGGATCGCCGAGGCCGAGGACATGCAGAAAGAGCGGCAAAAGTCCCTCGACCTCCTCCTGCGTCAGATCGAGCGCGCGGAACCCCGTTGCCAGCAATTGCCGCGCCCTGTCGAGATCGTCTCGCTCGCCGATGCCATAGGCGCTGCGCACGACCGCGCCGAGCGTTCCATAGGATTGTTCGCCGAGGGGAGAGCAGGTCGCTTTGCGGATGGCGAGGCCCTGGAAACGGGCGGCATTGCTGGCTATCGCGACGAATTCATTGACCAGCCGCGACTTGCCGATGCCCGCTTCGCCGATCAGGCGGACAAGCTGCGCAGCACCACCGCAGGCAAGATCGAGGCATGTCAGCAACCGCGACATTTCCGCATCCCGTCCGATCATCGGCGCCTGAAGGCCGAGACTCTCGAGCCCGCGCGCCGTATGCGGCGCTTCCGACAGGCCTGTCAGCCGATGGACAAGGACGTTTCCGCTTTTGCCGCGCAACGCCTGCGCACCGAGACTCTCGAAGGCAAAGGCATGGCGGGTGAGGCGATAGGTCAACGGCCCGACAAGGATATCGTTTTCGCCGGCCATGGATTGCAGGCGTTGGGCGGTGTTTACCGTGTCGCCGGTCACCGAATAGGATTTTGCACTGACCGCACCGAAGCCGCCGGTAACGACGGGACCGCTATTGATGCCGATATGCAGACGCAGCGGCACGCCTGCGCGGGCGTGCCAGCGCTCGCCGACCTGCGTCGCCCGACCGATCATATCGAGTGCGGCACCGAGCGCCCGGACCGGATCGTCCTCATGAGCGACCGGCGCGCCGAACAGCGCCAGCAGCGCATCGCCGACGAACTTGTCGACGAAGCCGCCATAGGCTTCGACTGCCTGGGTCATCTCTTCGAACAATTCGTTCTGCAGCACCCGCATGACTTCGGGGTCGATCTGCTCGCTCAGCGTCGTGAAGCCGCAGAGATCGGCGAAGAGCACGGTTACCGGCCGCCGGTCGGCGTCGCCCTCCGATTTAGACAGTACCGTCTCGATCTTAGGCTTCGTTGCGGGTTGGACTTTACCGGAAATCGGCGCGCCACATTTCGGGCAGAAGGCAAAATCGGGCTGACAGGGATTGCCGCAGGCGGCGCAGGAAAGCGGCTGCCTTGCGCCGCATCGCGGACAGAAAGCAAAACCGCTTTGAATATCGAAACCGCAGCCGGCGCACTCCATCGCACGCGTCTCACGAAAGCCCAACTGTTACGGCTATTTCAGCCGCAACCAGCGGGCCTCAAAACAGGAACAAGCATGAACCTGCTGCCCCAGGCCCGCAAGCGCTAAACAAGCGCTGCCGGCGAGATCCGCTCCGGACGTCAGGCGGCGTCACCTCGTTCCCGTAAGAAACTGTCGAAATTGTTCAGACTTCGGCTGCGAAAAAAGCTCAGCAGGCGCGCCGGTCTCTTCGATGACACCCTTGTGGAGAAATACCACTTTATTGGAAACCTCGCGCGCGAAGGCCATCTCATGCGTCACGACCAGCATGGTCCGGCCTTCCTCAGCGAGGGAGCGCATCACCTTAAGCACTTCACCGACGAGTTCGGGATCAAGCGCGGAGGTCGGTTCATCAAACAGCATGACCCTCGGCCGCTGCGCGAGTGCGCGCGCGATCGCAGCCCGTTGTTGCTGCCCTCCGGACAAGTGCGCAGGATAAAAGTTTCGCTTGTCGGCGATACCAACGCGTTCGAGCAGAGCTTCGGCCTCCGCGATGCATTCTGCGCGGTTGCGTTTCTGCACGTGCACCGGTGCTTCGATCACGTTCTCCAGGATCGTCATGTGCGACCAAAGGTTGAAGCTTTGAAACACCATCCCGACGTGTTCGCGTATCCGATCGACTTGCCGGCGGTCAGCCGGCTCGGTTCTATGCCCGGCTTTCTTCAGAGCATACATCTCCCCGCCGATACGGATTTCCCCGCTGTCGGGGACTTCGAGCATATTGAGACATCTGAGCATCGTTGATTTGCCGGAGCCCGATGAACCGAGAATGGAAATCACATCGCCTTCATGTGCTTCCAGCGAGACTCCCTTCAGGACCTCCAATCGGCCAAAGCATTTCCGAAGATCCTTAACCGAAACGGCAGCGCTTTTGTCGTTGTTGTCGCTAGCCAAACCCGTTCCCCTGCCAGACATGCATGCTCCCGTTTAAGATTGCAGCCGCATGCGCATGTGAGGCGAAAGCCAAAATTCGACCAACATGAGAATGCGGGTAACGACGAAATTGATCGCAAGGTAGATCGCTCCTGCGACGACGAAGATCTCGAAAGCGCGAAAGCTGTCTGCGATCAACTTTCCGGCCAGGCCGGTGACTTCCATGATTGTGATGACAGACGCAAGTGCCGTTGCCTTGAGCATCAGGATGATTTCGTTGCCGTAGGCCGGCAGCGCATGCCTGATGGCAATCGGGAGGATGATCCGTCTGAACAGAAGAACGCCCGACATGCCGCAAGCGCGTGCCGCCTCGATTTCCTGGCTGGAGACGGCCCGCAGGCCGCCGCGGAAAATTTCGCTGCAGTAGGCGGCAGTGTTGAGAGTGAGTGCGAGCACCGCGCACCAATAGGGCTCGCGAAAAAACCACCAGAGCCCGAGGTCTTGTAACCCGTGCCGAAACTGGCCGAGGCCATAATAGATCAGGAACATTTGGACGAGGAGCGGTGAACCTCTGAAGACGAAGACATAGGCACCGGCTATGGATCGTCCCATTGCACCGCCGGTCACGGCCAGCAGCGAGAGTGCAAGCGCCAAGGCGCTTCCTGCCAGAATGGACGTGATCGCAAGCTCGAGGGTGAGCGGCACACCGCTCAGAAGCGTGAGAAACGAATCCCACATGAAATCGATATCCGTCATAACGCCCTCCTGACACCTTGGGTCGTTCGAGCTTCCATTCGCCTGAATACAATCGAGGAGAACCAGGTAACGATGAGATAGAGTACGACCGCCGACAGGTAGAATTCGAAGGGGCGGCGTGTAGATCCGGCGGCGATCTGCGATTGGCGCAGCAGTTCGACGAGACCCGTGACGGAGATCAATGCCGATTCCTTCAACACAAGTTGCCACGTGTTTCCGAGACCGGGAATGGCGTAGCGCAGGACGAGCGGCGCGACGATACGCCTGAATTTAGGCCATGGCCGCATGCCGACGGCACTGGCGGCTTCGAGTTCACCGCGTGCCACTGATCTGTAGGCACCGCGAAATACTTCAGCCTGATAGGCTGCCGAAACCACGCCGAGCGCCAGTGTTCCGGTCAAAAAGGCCGGCATTCCAATGAACCCTTGATAGCCGAACAAGCCACCCACAGATCCAAGGAACGCGCTGCCGCCAAAATAGAAGAGATAGATGACGAGAAGGTCCGGCACGCCGCGCAGAACCGTCGTGTAACAATCCGCAAGCCACCGGACGGCCATGTGGCGGGACAACTGCATGAAGGTGACAATCGAGCCGATTACCGTTCCAGCCAGAAAACCGCAGACGGATACACCGATTGTCATGGCGGCTGCGGTCAGAAGTAGCCAACCCCAACCCGTCGGTCCGAAGCCAACGAGAGTCAGGTAACTATCGATAGGTGCCATGCGTGACCTCGTGGTGAAAGATCAGGTTTGCGTCAGTCGGCTGCCCGGCGATGCGCCCAAATGCGCTGGAGCTTCGACATGTTTTTGAGCGAGCTTTGAACATGCGCCCGCGCTGCACCGGCCGCCGCCTCCCGGTCGCGTGCACAGATGGCGTCTGCGATTGCCCGGTGCTCGTCGAGATCCGTGTGCTCCAGATCAACCCAAAGGACTTCGAGCCAAAGTGCCAGGCGAAGCTGCTGGTAAATTTGATCCGTCGCCCTCACGAGGGCCTCGTTTCGGGTCGATTCGACGATGACGCGATGGATGTACAGTCCAAGATCGAGATTCCGCGCCGCGTCCGACGGCGTCTCGTTGGTCGTTTCCTTGAGTTCCACCATCTGGGCGATGACGCCGCGAAGCCGATCGAGGTCTTCCTCGGTCGCCATCTCGCAGGCGAGTTGTGCCGCGCAAACATCGAGCGCTTCGCGAACAACCAGTAGATTGCAGAATTTAGTGACGTCGAGATCGGTCACAGTGTAGCCAAAATTGCGCTGCCCAACGATAAGCCCTTCCTCTTCAAGCTTCATCAGCGCTTCACGCAACGGCGTGCGGCTGACGCCGAAGCGCTTGGCAAGCGTAACTTCTGAAAGGCGCTCCGAGGGGCGAAGTTGGCCGCTGAGGATCAGGTCCTTCAACTGGGCATATGTGCTCTCACGCAATGACCCTCGCTGTTCCGTCTTGGTCGCTACCAATCGATTCCCCTTCCATCTCTGGTCCATTCACCGGGCCTGGCGAGCGTCACCATAACTTTTTCCCTCTTGCTTGATCAAGAAGAATACGATTATGTATACAATGTTGGAGACAACAAGCAATGGCTCCTCATTCGCTTTTTGAATGCGGCTTGAGATTGCTTCAGAACACATGGAGGCCAGATGCCGGAGATTCTCAGCCTGGACGAATTGCGCAAGCGTTTTTCGAACGCTTCAGGCGGCGAAGTATTCGATCCGGAGTTTCGAAAGGTTGCCGAGCTGGTCTTCGGTGAGGCAGACAGTCGTCAGGCGCCCTATTGCGGGGTTCCGACATTGCTGAAGGCACCGTGTCGTCCCGACGCATCACCCAATTTTACGGATATAGACATAGCGCTTTTCGGAATTCCGATGGATCTAGGCGTGACGAACCGATCAGGCGCGCGATTCGGGCCGAGGGCCGTCCGCAATGTCGATCGGGTCGGTCCTTACGATCATGTCTTGCGAGCCGTCCCGATTGCCCATGCACGCGTTGCCGACGTGGGCGATGTTCCGTTCAAAAGCCGCTTTGATCTTGCTGCATCCCATGAAGATATCAAACGATTTGTCCGCGGGCTGGTAGAAGCGGGCGTTGTGCCCCTGGCAGTCGGCGGTGACCATTCGATCAGCCTTCCAATTCTCAAGGCCCTTGGCAAGCATCAGCCCGTCGGGATGATCCACATCGATGCACATTGCGACACGGGTGGTTCATTCGAGGGGTGCAAATTCCATCATGGCGGACCGTTCCGCCAAGCGGTTCTGGACGGTGTGCTTGATCCCACGCGGACGATCCAGATCGGAATTCGAGGAAATTCCGAGTATCTGTGGGAATTTTCTTACGCGTCCGGCATGACCGTCATCCATGCGGAAGACGTTGGCGACCTCGGCATAAAGGCCGTCATCGCCAAAGCGAGAGAAATCGCCGGATCAGGCCCAACCTACATCAGCTTCGACGTCGATTCTCTTGATCCGGCATTTGCGCCTGGCACGGGGACGCCTGAGGTCGGTGGGCTGACGTCTGCCCAGGCACTCGGAATTCTGCGCGGTCTTGCAGGTTTGAACATCGTCGGCGGCGACGTCGTCGAGATCGCTCCGCAATACGATCCAACGTCGAACACGGCGCAAATTGCCGCCCAGGTCTTATTCGAACTCCTCTGCCTGACGGCCGAGGCAATCAAGGTTCGCGCGTCCTAGCAAACGGGCTGGATGTCGCGGAGTCTGCAACAGCCTCGCCTTGGGAAAAGGGCAGGGTCTACCAAAAAGGGGAATGCTAAATGCAAATATCAAAATTCTTGTTGACGTCCGCTCTGCTCGGCGTCGTCTCTGTCGGCGCTGCCGCCGCTGAGACAAAACCAACCGAGATCACCATTGCGACCGAGGGCGCATACGAACCTTGGAATTTTACCGGTCCTGACGGCAAGCTTGCAGGGTTCGAGATCGATCTTGCCAACGACCTTTGCGCTCGCATGAAGGTCAAATGCACCATCGTCGCCCAGGACTGGGATGGGCTGATTCCATCGCTCACCGCGAAGAAGTTCGACGCCATCATGGCTTCGATGATCGTGACCGAAAAGCGCCTTGCCGTCATCTCGTTCAGCAAGCCCTACGCCCCGACCGCGGCCGCTTTCATGGTCGAAAAAACCGGTCCTCTCGCAGATCTGCCGGGAACCGGGACGACGGTGGACCTCGCTGGCGACAAGGCGAAGGTCGAGCAGGAATTGCAGCCGCTTCGAGACGCCCTGAAGGGCAAGGCCGTCGGCGCCCAGGTCTCGACGGCGAACACTGCGTTTCTCGATACCTATTTCAAGGGCGTCGTCGATCCCAGGGAATACAAGACCGTCGAACAGCATGATCTGGACCTCCAGGCCGGTCGGATCGATGCCGTCGTTGCCCAGAAAACCTCATTGACTGCAACGCTCGGCAAGGACGACTTCATAGACTACAAGATCGCGGGTCCGACCTTCAAAGGCGGGGTCTTTGGACAAGGCATCGCGGCGGGCCTTCGCAAGGACGATACGGTCTTGAAGTCGATGTTCGATGCGGCGATCGAAGCGGCCGAAGCCGACGGCACGATCAACAAGCTCGCAGAAAAGTGGATAAAGACAACTCTTGATTGATTAAAGGGTAAGGCTCTTATTCCGGCAGCAATCGGCAGCCGGTGCACCGAGAGGTCGCACCGGCTGACTGATGGAGCTTTGCCAAGCGCCGCAATCGAAACAAAGCTATTATTTGGAGAACCCCTGTGACCATCCTTCTCAACTCCCTTGAATCCCGCGACGCCGCGTTCGTTCTTCATCCCTATACGAACGCCTCGCAGCATTTGAAGGACGGCCCGCTGGTCATCGCCAAGGGTGAGGGGATCCACATCATCGACAGCGACGGCAATAAATACATCGAGGGTCTTGGCGGGCTGTTTTGTGCCTCGCTGGGTTTCAGCGAACAACGGCTGGTAGACGCGGCAACCCGCCAGATGAAGGAACTGCCCTTCTATCACAGCTTCGGCGGCAAGACGCATGAGACCGCGATCGAGCTTGCCGACCGGCTCATTCAGCTTTCACCGGTCCCGATGTCGAAAGTGTTCTTTGCCAATTCGGGTTCCGAGGCCAACGACACCGCCATGAAGCTTGTCTGGTATTATCACAATGCCATCGGCAAGCCGGAAAAGAAGAAAATCATATCGCGGATGCGGGCCTACCACGGCGTCACCATCGCTTCGGCGAGCCTGACGGGGCTTCCGAACAACCACCGCGATTTCGATCTGCCTATTGATCGGGTGCTGCATACGGATTGCCCCGAATTTTATCGCTACGGCCGCCCGGGCGAAACTGAGGAAGAATTTGCGATGCGCTGTGCCGATTCGCTTGAACAGATGATCCTCGCCGAGGGACCGGAAACCATCGGTGCATTTTTCGCTGAGCCATTGATGGCATCCGGTGGCTGCATCGTTCCGCCGCCGACCTATTACGAGAAGATCCAGGCAATCCTCAAGAAATACGACGTGCTGCTGATCGCCGATGAAGTCATCTGCGGCTTCGGCAGGCTCGGCACGATGTTCGGCTCCGAAAGCTTCGGGCTTCAGCCGGATATGATCGTCATGGCAAAGCAGCTTTCGGCGGCCTATCAGCCGATATCTGCCCTGATGATCAACGAAAAGGTCCATTCCGCGGTCGTTGCCGAAAGCGAGAAAATCGGAACATTCGGACATGGTTTCACCTATAGCGGCCATCCTGTTGCTACCGCCGTCGCTTTGGAAACCCTGAAAATCTATGAGGAGCGCGACATTGTCGGCCACGTCAGGGACGTTGCCACGGTATTCCAGCGACGGTTGAGCGAACTTGGCGACCATCCGCTTGTTGGCAACGCCCGCGGTCGTGGCCTCATCGGCACACTCGAACTGGTTCGCAATAAGGAAACCAAAGAGCAATTCAAGCCAGGGGACGGCATTGCCATTCACGCCGGCAAGCAGGCCCAGGTCCATGGCGTCATCACGCGCGCCCTTGGCGACAACTACTCGCTTTGCCCGCCGCTTATCATCACCGAAGCACAGATCAACGAATTGTTCGACCGCTCCACCCGGGCGTTGGATGACACCTACACCTGGGCCAGGGCGACCGGCCTCTACTGAGCGAGGGAACCGACGATATGCGAAACTTCGAAATGCCGGGAAGATCGATAGCTGTCGGCCGCAATGGGATGGCAGCAACATCGCACCCTATGGCGACTTTGACCGCGATCGAGATCCTCAAAGCCGGCGGCAAGGCGATCGATGCTGCGGTGGGTGCCTGTGCCGTGCAATGCGTGGTCGAGGCCGGATCCACCGGCATAGGCGGCGATTGCTTTGCGCTGCTGAGATCAAACGGAAATGAAGATGTCGTTGCCTATAATGGCTCGGGACGCACGCCGGCGGCGGCGCATTTTGATTGGTTCAGGGAAAACGGCATCACTTCGATCGAGCGATCGTCGCCGCATGCGGTGACCGTTCCCGGTGCGGTGGACGCATGGACGCGTCTCGTTGCCGATCATGGAAGGATGTCGCTGGCTGAAATCCTTGCTCCCGCAATGGCGCTGGCGCGCGACGGCTATGGGATCACCCCACGCGTTGCCGTCGATATTTCGAACCAACGTGATTTGTTGCTGCGTGATCCTTCGACACGCCGTATTTTCTTGATCGACGATCAGGCCCCGCCTGTCGGATCGGTTCAACGTCAGCCGGAACTGGCACAGACACTGGAAGCGATCGCGATTTCAGGCCGTGACGGCTTCTATCGTGGTCCCGTGGCGGACGACATGGTGACACGGCTGAATTCGCTTGGCGGTCTCCATACACTTGAAGATTTTGCATCTGCCGCCGGCGAATATGTGAAGCCCGTCAGCGCGACATATCGAGGATGGACGGTGCATGAATGCCCGCCAAACGGGCAGGGGATTATCGCTCTGATGATCCTGAAGATTTTGGAGCGTTTTGAACGCAAAGGCGATCCGCTGGGCGTCGACAATCTGCACGTCGAAATCGAAGCCACTCGGCTGGCTTATGCCGCCCGTGATCGATGGGTAGCCGACGCGGCAGTATCAGATGTTCCGGTCGACTTTCTGTTGTCCGATGAACTCGCCGACAGTCTTGCTGCCAAGATCGATATGACTACAGCCGCCAACGCCGCGGCGGTTCTCGACGGCGTCGAGCATTCGGACACGGTTTATATTTCGGTTGTCGACAAGGACCGAAATGTTGCGAGCTTCATCAACTCGGTCTTCCATCCCTACGGAAGCGGCTTGATGGCGCCAAACTCCGGCGTCCTATTCCACAATCGGGGGCAAAGCTTCGTTATGAAGCAGGGCCATCCGAATGCGATAGAGCCGCGCAAGAGGCCCATGCACACGATCATCCCAGGGCTGGTGACACGCCATGGCAAAACTGTTTTGTCGTTCGGCGTCATGGGGGGGCACTATCAGGCGATGGGCCACGCCCACTTCCTCTCCAAGCTGTTCGACTTCAATTTGGACATTCAGAGCGCAATCGATTTACCTCGGCTCTTTCCGCTTCCCGGCACTGCGACGATCGAAGCCGAAGCACGTCTTCGCACCTCGATCGGCGATGATCTCGAAGCGCGCGGCTTCAAGGTTGTCGCTCCGAATTGGGCGATTGGCGGTGCCCAGGCGATTTGGATTGACGATCAACACAACACGCTGTTGGGCGCTTCTGATCATCGGAAAGATGGTTGCGCACTCGGCTACTGACGGCAATGGAGAGCGATATGTCGGGATATCCGGATACCCAACTTTACATCAATGGCCTTTGGAGGGACGGCTCAAACGGGCAGCTCTCCATCGTTAATCCTACTTCGGGCGAGGTCATCGGTAGCGTTTCGAATGCCAGCAAGAGTGATCTCGATGAAGCGCTTGCAGCCGCTGCCGCCGGCTTTGAACAATGGCGGCGCGTTAGTGCGTTCGACCGGTCAAAGCTTATGCGCCAAGCCGCCGAGATCTTGCGCGACCGTTCCGCGGCGATCTCGAGAATAATGACGTTGGAGCAGGGCAAGCCGCTGGCGGAATCCAAGGCGGAAACGGCGGGGGCTGCCGACACCATCGATTGGTTTGCCGAAGAGGCTCGCCGTGCCTACGGCCGTTTGGTTCCACCCAGAGCGACCAATATCAGGCAAATGGTTGTCAAGGAGCCTGTCGGTCCGGTGGCGGCCTTCAGTCCCTGGAATTTCCCGTTGAATCAAGCCGTACGGAAAGTTTCGGCGGCCCTTGCAGCCGGCTGTTCGATTATTTTGAAGGGACCGGAGGAGACGCCGGCAAGCTGCGCCGAGCTTGTTCGCGCCTTTGCTGACGCAGGCCTGCCGGCGGGAGTGCTCAATCTCGTTTTCGGAGTTCCAGCCGATATTTCAAATCACCTCATCCCGCACCCTGTTATCCGCAAAATCTCCTTCACCGGATCGACCGTCGTTGGAAAGCAACTGGCCTCACTGGCCGGCGTCCACATGAAGCGGATGACGATGGAGCTCGGCGGCCATGCGCCAGCTCTCGTTTTCGATGATGCCGATATCGATCTTGCGGTCAGACTATTGGCTGGTGCGAAGTTTCGAAATGCCGGCCAGGTCTGCGTGGCTCCGACGCGGTTCCTCATCCAGGAACGCGTCTTTGAAAAATTCCTCGATGGCTTCGTGAAGGCGGCCGAGGCAATCGATGTCGGCGATGGATTGCGCGACGGCGTAACCATGGGGCCGCTTGCCAATCCGCGAAGGGTCGAAGCCATGGAGTCGCTGACGGCCGACGCGGTGATGCGTGGCGCAAAGATCGCAACCGGCGGCAAAAGAATCGGCAATCTCGGCAACTTCTTCCAGCCGACAGTTTTGACCGACGTTCCACAAGATGCGCGCGTGCTGAACGAAGAACCCTTCGGTCCGATGGCGATCGTCAGTGCATTTTCGGATTACGGCTCTGCCATTGCGGAAGCCAACCGCCTGCCATACGGGCTGGCGGCATATGCCTACACGACTTCTACGAAGACGAGCGCCAACCTTGCCCGCGACATCGAAAGTGGCATGCTATCGATCAATCATCATGGACTGGCGCTGCCAGAGCTACCCTTCGGCGGCATAAAAGATTCCGGCTACGGGTCAGAAGGCGGCAGCGAAGCGATGGAAGCTTATTTCAATGCAAAGCTTGTAACCGAGACGGTTAATTAGCGGACCGAATCCCCACCCACTTGGCGCGCTTTCACTCATGGGCGACATGTCTCGTGGTATCGCTCAGCCATGCCAGAACCGCCCGTTCTCCGGAGACGGGCCGGGCGCCGCCTGTGTACCGTCAATCCTCAGGCCCCCAGAGGGGCCTGATCAAGCACATTGAACGGATGGGAGCTGCTACCATCACCGCGGATGGCCGTCGGCGAGCCTTGCAACCCGGCAATGGAGGAGCACCGGCCGGTCCGCGTCGATCATCTCCTCGATCCTGGCATCTAGTTCGCTCGGCCTCTCACAGCGAAGGCCGACAGCGCCATAGGCTTCCGCGAGCTTGGTGAAATCGGGCAGTGATGCCGAATAAGAGCGCAGTCGACCGTTGCCATCCGGCTGTTGTTCCCATTCTCGCGCCATGCCCGGATGCTCATCGCTCAATACGAAGATCTTGATCGGCGCTTGATGCTGTATCGCGGTCGACAGCTCTTTCATCGTCGTTTGCACCGAAGCGTCGCCGGCAATGTCGATGACAAGGCGCCCGGGATTTGCGATCTGCGCGCCCAGCGCGGCAGGAAGACCGAAGCCCATCGTCCCCAATCCCCCTGACGTAATCCAGCGATTGGGTTTGTCGAAGCCGAAGAACTGCGCCACCCACATCTGCTGACCGATCTCCGTGGTGATGATGGGGTCGTGCGGCTTTGTCAGCGCATGCAGGCGCTCCAGGGCATGTTGCGGCATGATTGCATGGTCCAGCCGCTCATAGGAAAACGAATGGCGGGCTCGCCAGTGATCGATCTCCGTCCACCACGCTCGCAACCGCTTCTGGTCGGGCATAGTGGAGAGCGACCGCCAGGCATGGATCATATCCGCCAGCACATGTGCGGCGTCGCCCCGAATGCCGATGTCGACGAGAACGCGTTTGTTGATCGACGAGGCATCGATATCGATCTGGATTTTCTTCGAGCGAGGTGAAAACTCCGGGCACGCGAGGTCGCAAGGTCGTCAAAACGCGCGCCGATGACGATCATCAGGTCGCAATCGCCAATTGCCATATTCGCTTCATGCGATCCGTCCTGTCCGGCGACCCGCAGCCAGTTCGGCCCGGTAGCCGGATAGGCCCCAAGCCCCATGACGGTCGACGTTACCGGAAAGCCGGTGAGGTCGATAAACTCGCGCAACAATCTCGACGCCTCCGGTCCGGAGTTGATGATGCCGCCGCCCGTATAGATAATGGGTCGTCGGGCTTCGGCCATCAATGCGACAGCCGACCGGATCGCGTTCTGATCGCCTTGCATTGCGGGCTGGTAGCTGGGCGGCCGAGCTACGTCAGGTGCAACGTAGGTCCCGATGGCGAAGAGCACGTCCTTCGGCATGTCGATGAGAACAGGGCCGGGCCGGCCGGACGCCGCGATCCGGAAAGCCAGATGGATCGTTTTGGCCAGATCGTCGATGTGTTGGACTAGGAAATTGTGCTTTGTGCAGGGGCGGGTGATGCCGACCGTATCGCATTCCTGAAAAGCGTCCGTGCCGATCAGGCTTGTCGGCACCTGGCCGGCGAGGCAGACGAGGGGAACGGAGTCCATAAGCGCATCCTGCAGCGCCGTTACCGCATTTGTAACGCCTGGTCCCGATGTTACCAGCATGACACCCACTTTCCCCGTCGAGCGGGCATAGCCTTCGGCGGCGTGTCCGGCGCCTTGTTCATGGCGCACCAGGAAATGTCTGATGTCCTCCTGTTGGAAGATTTCGTCATAGATCGGCAGCACGGCTGCGCCGGGATAACCGAAAATGTGTTCGACATTATTGTCGCGCAGCGCCTGCAGAACGATCTCGCAGCCGTTCATGCGACGATCGGAGGGGTTGTTGAGGGAAGAGTTGGCTTTCTCGCCGGTCATATCTGGATTCCGTCGTGAGTGAGGTGATGGGTGCGACGGGGCATAAAAAAAGGCCCCGTCAGGGACCAGTTTTCGGCGCATGGGTGGCTATTGCCGGACGATCAGACCGTCCTGCCCATGCGCGATATCACCACTACGAGAACCATTGCGATTTTCATGGGCGATAGAGCTAGCTCCAAATCCACACGTCGTCAACGTCGCCTCTGCGTAGATTTTATCCGTGGTTGAGATTATTTGAGATCGGTGGTTCGGTCAGTGACGACGCAAGGGCAGGGCGATCCGTTCGCCAGCCTATCGACCAAAGGCAAGCTCTGCCCGTTCTATCGCTCGGGAAGCGATTTCGACCACTTCCTCTAATGTGCGCCGGTCAGGGGTTCCGAGCGACTGGGCTCCACTCAGTGGATGAGTGGCCCGGCGCGAACGCTATGGCGACGTATATGCGCCATCGAGGATCTGCCGCGCCTCGGCCCGCGGCGCGGCGACGGAATGACGCTTAACGAGCGAGCATTCCAGCTTCGCAATTGGATAGCGTTTTCCGGGCACATTTTCCGGGTTGAGATGCTCGATCGCCCACTGCCCCATGGCAAGATGTGGAAGGACCGACGTCGTCAGGGGGGGTACGAGATGTCGTGAAATTTCTTCGTCGTCATAACCCACCACCGACATGTCCTGGGGAATGCGAAGCCCGGCATCCTTGAGCGCTTCGTAGCACCCGATGGCGGTGCGGTCGTTCTGACAGAAGATCGCGGTGGGCGGCTCTTTCAGGGCAAGCAGTTTCATCGTGGAGGCATAGCCGGCACTGGCCGACCAGTCGCCTTCAATGACCAATTCCTGATCGAAGGGTATATCGGCAGTCGCCAGCGCGCGGCGATATCCCGTCAGCCGATCCTGCGCAGCCTGCATCCAGATTTCGCCGGTGATCGTCGCGATACGATGGTGTCCGTGCATGATCAGATGCCGGGTGGAGCTCTGCCCTCCCGCGATCTCGCTCGGCACCACGGCGGGAAAGGCATGGTCCGCCGTATAACAGTTCAGCAGGACCGTCGGGATGTTAAGGTTGCGGACATAGGAAGGCATCTCCACCTGACGGGTATAGATTGTCATATATATGAGCGCCGATATGCCACCGTTCGTCAACGCCTCGATTGCTTTCGGCTCCATGACGGGGTCACTGAGCGTCTGGGTTACCAGAAGGACATTGCCGGCGTTCCAGGAGGCTTGCCGCGCGCCTTCGATCGCAACGATCGCTTCCGGGCTGGTGGCGAGTTGATCGACGGCGAAACCGATGACGTTGTCCAGTCCCGAATAGGAGGCCTTCGTCGTATAGGTCTTCTCCATGTAGCCGAGCGCCCGCGCCGCCTCCAATACGCGATCGCGCGTCTGCTGTGAGATACGGGTGCCGGGCGTGTCGTTGAGGACGAAGGAGACGGCCGCCTGCGAGCAGCCAGCCGCCGCGGCGATGTCCATCATCGTCACGCGCACAGGCCTATTCCTCTTCTGGGTCTTGGGTTTTCGCATTCGTGGAAACTGTCTCTGCTTGATAATGGGTCAGGGGTGATTGATCGTCGGTTTGGGTAATTAATATTAGCATCTATCTGAAAGCGCTGGCAATTGCATGAATTGTTGCAACATTGTCAGTTATTGGCCAATGCCAGTACAAAATTGCCATCCTGGCGACTGTGCGATGAAATGTTTTGATCTGCATTGATAATACTATTTACTAATTAAATTTCTTGTATACCGTCAGGGAGCGATCGGAACCTATGCCACTCGTCGCTTTGCGACGGCCCTAGGAGGGGGCGCGCATCCGGCCGGCCGTAAATCGGAAACGGGCCCGTGCAACTGCGGCCCCTCGGGAGGTGTATTATGAAACAGCTGAAACGCAATGCAGCCTTGTTCTTCGCCGGGTTGATGCTCAGCGCGGCGCCGATTGCCGTATCGCATGCTGCCGACAAACCGACACTCGCATTTGTCGTCAATGGCGCATCCGACTTCTGGAAGGCCGCGGAGGCGGGCGTGAAGAAGGCGCAGGGCGAGATGCCGGACTACCAGATGGAGCTGAAGTACCCTGAGCAGGCATCTGTCGCCGTTCAGCAACGCCTTATGGAAGACTTGGTCAGTGCCGGCGTCAAGGGGATCATGGTCTCCGCGGTCGACCCCAAGACCCAGACGGACGGCTTGAACAAGATCGGCTCGCAGACTGCTCTCTTCACGACCGATAGTGACGCGCCGCAGACTAATCGCGTTGCCTATATCGGCTCGTCTAACATCGACGCCGGCACGCAGGCGGCCGAAATCGCCAAGAAAGCAATGCCGGACGGCGGCAAATGCATCGGCTTCGTCGGCCTGCTGGGCGCCGACAATGCCAAAGAACGCATCCAGGGCATGAAGGACGGCCTGAAGGGCACGAAGATCGAGCTGACAGATGTACGCGGCGACGATATCGACCAGACGCGTGCAAAGAAGAACGTCGAGGACGCGCTGGTGGCCAGCCCCGACGTCACCTGCATGGTCGGCTTCTACTCCTACAATACGCCGCGCATCTATGAGGCGCTGCGCGACGCCGGCAAACTCGGCCAGATCACCGTCGTCGGCTTTGATGACGATCCGATCACGCTCGGCGGCGTCAAGGAAGGCACGATCGCAGCGACTGTCGTGCAGCAGCCGTTCGAGTGGGCCTATCAGGGCATGAAGCTGATGGCCGCCTACCTCAAGGGCGACAAATCAGGCGTTCCCAGCAACGGCTTGATCATCATCCCGACGGTGATCGTCGGCAAGGATGACGTTGACAAATATGCCGCCAGCCTGAAGGCCATGGCTGGAAAATGACTCTCCGTCGCGGCGGCGGCACTTGCCGCTGCCGCGAAGGACGCTTCATGCCGACAGCATTAGCAGCTATGGACAGGCGATGAACCACAGCTCCGACATCCCGTCACCGGACGCGCTTGCAACGCCGTTCCTTTCGCTTTCCGGCATTGGCAAGACCTATCCGGGCGTCGTTGCGCTTGAGGGCCTGTCAATCGACATCCTGCCGGGCGAGGTCATCGGCCTCGTCGGCGAGAACGGGGCCGGAAAATCGACGCTGATGAAGATTCTTGGCGGCGTGATCGCGCCCGATCGAGGCACGGTTCTGCTCGACGGCACGGAGCTTCGTTTCCTCACTGTGGAATCGAGCATCGCATCCGGCATCGCCTTCGTGCACCAAGAACTCAATCTCTTTGAGAATCTCGACGTTGCTGCCAATATCTTCCTGGGCCGCGAACCGCTGAAGGCGGGACCTTTCAAGCTCGTCGATCGCGATCGGCTGCGAGACATGGTGAAGCCGCTTTTGAAGCGGGTAGGGGCTCATTTTTCCGCAGACACACCCGTGGCATCGCTTTCCCTTGCCGAGCAGCAGATGGTGGAAATCGCCAAGGCGCTGTCCATCAACGCCAGGCTCGTCATCTTCGATGAACCCACGTCCAGCCTGCCGCTGGCCGAAACCGATCGGCTCCTGAGCATTATCAAATCGCTGAAAGCGGATGGCATCAGTGTAATTTTTATCTCGCATCGCCTGCACGAGGTTGAGCGCGTCGCAGACCGGGTCATAGTCCTGCGCGACGGCACGCTTGTGGGCACGCTCGCCAAGAAAGACATTGGCCACGATCAGATGGTGAAACTGATGATCGGGCGGGTGCTTGCGGCCCGGACCGCAAAACCGCAGCGCTCGCCCGGCTCGGTTGCGCTGAAGGCAAGCGGCGTGCGCACCGAGGCCTATCCCGGCCGTCCCGTTGATCTGGAAATCCGGTATGGAGAAATCATGGGGCTTGCAGGGCTCGTGGGGTCGGGCCGCACGGAGCTTGCAAGGGTGCTCTTCGGCATTGACCGGAGCTACGGCGGAGCCATTCTGCAGGATGGGCGGCAAATTGTAATCAGGTCTGCCCGGGGCGCCGTCGCTCGTGGCATTTTCCTGGTACCGGAAGATCGCAAGCGCAACGGCATTCTTCTTGATTTCCCGATCGCCCAGAACATAACCCTTGCAGATCTCCCCAAGCTCTCCAGCCGCTTCATGCTTTCTGCTGAGCGGGAGAGGGCGGCGGCCGAAAAGCAGCGCGTTCGCCTCGGTATCAAGGCGCCCTCCGTTTCGACGCGAACCGGCACTCTGTCCGGCGGCAACCAGCAGAAGGTGGTGCTTGCCAAATGGTTGTCGATGAGCCCGAGGGTGATGATCTTCGACGAGCCGACACGCGGAATCGATATCGGCGCGAAGAACGAGATCTACGGCCTGATGCGAGCGCTTGCCGATGCCGGAGTCGCGGTCCTGATGATCTCCAGCGACATGGAAGAGGTGATCGGCGTTTCTGACCGCATCGCCGTCATGCACGAGGGGCAGATCGCCGGCATATTGGAAGAGAACGAAATCAGCCAGGAAAGCGTCCTTTTGCTTGCCGTCGGCAAAAGGGTAAAATAGCGGATGCGGCCAATATAAATAAGTATCGGGGATGGATTTCGAATGATCAAAAAAGATCTCGGACTGCTGCTTTTGATCGTCGTCGTCGGCATCGTCGTCGCCATTATCAATCCGCGCTTCCTGCTGCCGATCAACCTGGCCAATACCGCCAACCTGATCGGCCTGTTCGGCATCCTGTCGATCGGTCAAGCCTTTGTCATCATCACAGGCGGCATCGAGCTTTCCGTCGGCTCGCTCGTCGCGCTTCTCGGCGTGCTGTTCGTCGATTTCATCGCAGTCCAGGATATGTCATGGATGCTGGCGCTCCCGCTCATTCTCGTGCTCGGCGCGGTCATAGGTGCCGTCCACGGCTGGCTGATCACCCGGCTCAACCTGCAGCCCTTCGTCGTCACCCTCTGCGGCCTCCTGATCTATCGTGGGGCAGCGCGCTTCTATACGGCCGACGGAACGGCGGGCTTTGCTTTCGGTCAAAATTTCCCCGACCTCGAATTCCTGACCGCTGGGCGGTTTTACGGCGTTCCCAACACTTTCATCGCACTCGTCATCATTGCCGTGGTCATGTGGATCATGCTGCATCGCTCTGTCTTCGGGCGTTATCTTTACGCGATCGGGAAGAACGAGGAGGCGGCCCGCTATTCCGGTATCCGTACCGGCCGCATGGTCATGTCGGCCTATGTCATCTGCGGGCTGCTGACGGCGCTTTCGGCGATTTATTTCGCCATGTACACGCGCTCGATCTCGCCGGCGAGCCATGGCCAGTTCTACGAACTCTACGCGATTGCCGCTGCCGTACTCGGCGGCTTTTCGCTCCGCGGCGGCGAGGGATCGATCGTCGGCGTCGTGCTGGGCACGGTCCTGCTCCAGGAGTTGCAGAATCTCGTGAATCTACTGGGTATACCTTCGTCGCTGAATTTCGCTGTCATGGGTGGCGTGATCCTCATCGGCGTCCTGATCGACCAACAATGGCACGCGATCCGCGCAAAGCGCCGCCTCGTCTTTGCCGCCCGGCAGACCGAAGCCCGTCTTTCGAACGAAGGCAGCTTGCCAGTGGTAGCCAATCAGGACTAGGTCGGTGAATGGGCCATGCGTCTCGCGCGATACCGTCAGCCCATCGCGCTCGGCAAGCTTCTCGGCCGCCAGCGTTGGCCCCAAATCCCAATAGCGCTCGCCAGCCAGCGCCAAAGCATAATCGCGAAGCCCACCGTTGATCCGGTTGTTCGACGGCCGGCCGATCGTCTTGTGCCGGATCGACGCCGCGCCACCCGTTCTGATCCGCTCCAGCAGCCGGCGCACCTGACGCGGGCTCAGCGCCAAAACACGCGCCGCCGACACCCGCGTCATCCGGCCATCGATGACCTTCGACAAAACTTCGATCCGCTGCAGATCAGGCTCGCTCATCGCAATCAGTCCCATCGGCAATCTCCCACGTCCTCAAAACGCGGGGAGTGTGACATTCCAACTTTGCAGAAACAGGACACTTCAACTTTGCGGCTACAGCACCTGTGGCGGCAAGGTTGGAATGTCCGTTTGTGTGCAAAGTAGAAGTGTCACTTTGGGCGCGTCTTCAGCTATTTAGAAATGCGACACTCGGCATGTCCACTTGCGCTGAGGCGAGCCCCCGACCGGAC
>NZ_LWBS01000444.1 GCF_001652265.1 Rhizobium leguminosarum | reverse complement strand
GGCCGTCTGTAATCTCGTCACGCGAAGTCGTCGCCATCTCTGCGAGCCGCCGCGACGACGCCGAAAACAATGCGATCATCTCCTCGCCCGCTTAACCTAGCGCATATGAGGGTTAGGGTGAGGGGCAAATCACACGGAACGACTTTAATGAGAGGTCCCAAGCCCAAAACCACCGCCCGAGCGCGGTCATTGCGTCAGTCGGACAATGATGCAGAAGACAGGCTGTGGAATGAGCTGCGCGATCGGCGGCTCAATGGAAACAAGTTCGTCCGACAATTGCCGATCGGTCCCTATTTTGCAGATTTTGCCTGCCGCGAACTGCGGCTCGTCATTGAAATCGACGGCAGCCAACATGCGGAAAGTCGACGCGACGGTATTCGTGATGTCTTCATGACCGGCAATGGCTGGTCGGTTGTTCGTTTCTGGAATGTGGATGTTCTGACGGCACTGCCATCCGTGCTGGATACTATTCTGGCTATCTGCGACGGGCGGCTGGTTGAACGCGTCGAGGTGGCGGATTTGCGGTTCTTTCCGGCTGCGCGTGACTAGCGATCGTTTGCCGTGTGACGTGCCCCTCACCCTAGCCCTCTCCCCGTAAAAACGGGGCGAGGGGACGTGCCATGCGAGAGCGAGGTGGGAATGGAGAGGTCGCGGCATGTCCCCTTCGCCCCGTTTACGGGGAGAAGATGCCGGCAGGCGGATGAGGGGCAAACCATGCGGAACGACCTTGATGAAGGGACCCAAGCAAAGAACCGCCGCCTCACCTACCCGCCGCCGATATGCTGCCGGTTTTTACAACGCGAGGTGGATTGACCGCCAAACTTTGCCGGTCGCCCGACATGATCGATCGGTCTATTTAAAATATTTCATTATAAATCAGTAACTTAAACTGTCACAAATGTTTCATCGGTTTGACATAAAAGGACGGTGCTTAAAGCGCTAAGAGAGTCTCGCCGATGAAAAAAGGCAATGCGAGGGCCTCTCTAAGGCCGCACTCACACAAGCCCAAATGCCGGGAGATTTTAAATGAACACCTTCAAGCTCACCGTTGCCGCGCTCGCTGCAACCGCCGCTTTCGCTGGCGCTGCCGTCGCCCGTGACCAAATTCAGGTTGCTGGTTCGTCCACCGTCCTGCCCTACGCAAAGATCGTTGCCGAGTCCTTCGGCGAAACCTTCACCAACTTCAAGACGCCGGTCGTTGAATCCGGCGGCACGGGCGCTGGTCTGAAGGAATTCTGCAAGGGCGTTGGCGAGGACACCATCGACATTGCCAACGCCTCGCGTCCGATCAACAAGAACGAAGCCGAAGCCTGCAAGGCTGCCGGCGTAACCGACATCCAGGAAGTCAAGATCGGCTACGACGGCATCGTCTTCGCAACCGACGCTTCCAACCCTGACGTCGCCTACGTTCCTGCCGACATCTACAAGGCCCTCGCAGCCCAGGTCGTCGTCGACGGCAAGCTCGTCGCCAACCCCTACAAGAAGTGGTCGGAAGTCAACCCGAAGCTTCCGGCTGTTGATATCGCTGTCTACATCCCGGGCGAAAAGCACGGCACCCGCGAAGTTTTCGAACAGAACGTGCTCGCCGCCGGCTGCAAGGCCTCTGGCGCAATCGACGTCATCGCCAAGGAAATCGCCGACAAGGCCGCCCAGGGCAAGGCCTGCGTCGCAGTCCGCAAGGACGGGGTTGCAGTCGACATCGACGGCGACTATCCGGAAACCCTCGCACGCATCGCCGCCAACAAGACCGGCGTCGGCGTATTCGGCCTTTCCTTCTACGAAAACAATGCCGACAAGCTCAAGGTTGCGAGCATGAGCGGTATCGTTCCGTCCACCGAAACGATCGCTAACGGCACCTACCCGGTTTCCCGCCCTCTGTTCTTCTACGTCAAGAAGGCGCATCTCGGCGCCGTTCCTGGCCTGAAGGAATACGTCAACTTCTTCGTATCCGACCAGATGATCGGCCCTGACGGTCCGCTCGCAGAATACGGCCTCGTTGCCGCTCCGGATGCTGAACGCGACGCCATCCGCAAGGACGTCGAAGCCGGCAAGTCCATGTAATCACTTTGCCGGCGCGGCGCCTTTCAGCCCGCGCCGGCATTGCCTATGTCCCTGCGCGCCGGCGGTTCTGGAGCTGCAGGGTTGGAATTCCTTCTCCATGATTGGAAGCTGAAGGCAGGCTGATGAAGCTGTCGGGCTTTTTGGGGCTATGGGCCTGGGGACGTAACGAATGAGCACATCCATCATACTTTTGTGCCTTGTGGTGATCGGCGCCGCCGCCTATCTGGTCGCGCGCAGCCGTGCCACGGCGCTTGCCGGAGGCCGATCCTCCGCATTGCATTCGCGGCCGGCCTATTACGGCGCCTATGCCGCGATCTGGGCTCTTCTTCCTGCCCTCATCGTCCTCTGCCTCTGGCTCTCCATCAGCCCCGGCATCATCCAGTCCTCGGTTCGCGGCACTGTTCCCGACGACGTCAAGGCGCAAGCCTCGGTCGAGCAGGATCTTGGTTATTCGATGGTGGCGACGGTCGCCCGCGGCCTGACGATGCTGACCTCGGATGAAGCCGCAGCGGTCGCCAACGATCCGGCTGCCCTGCAGGCCAAGCTCCTCGAAAAGGGTGTGCCGCTTGCCAGCCAGCCGCTGCCCTACATGCTCGACGCCGCCAAAAAGCTCAACGCCCTGAGCATGACGAGCCGCATCGTCATGACGGCTGTTGTCTTCGCTCTCGCCATTGCCGGCGCCTTCTATGCGCTGCGTTCCATCGCTCCGCGCTTCCGCGCCCGCAACCGGGTCGAGCGCGTCATGCTCTGGGGCTTGCTGCTCGCCTCCTCGATCGCCATTCTGACGACGATCGGCATCGTGTTCTCCATGCTGTCGGAAGCCGCCCGCTTCTTTACGGCCGTTCCCGCCATGGACTTCTTCTTCGGCACCGTCTGGGATCCGCGCTTTGCCGGCGCCGGCAGCTCGTCCTTCGGCCAGTTCGGCCTGATCCCGCTGCTGCTCGGCACGATCTATATCGGCCTGGTCGCCATGCTGGTCGCCGTGCCGGTCGGCCTCTTCGCCGCCATCTACATGGCCGAATACGCCTCGCCGAAGTTGCGCGGAGTCGCCAAGCCGCTGCTTGAAGTGCTCGCCGGCATTCCGACGATCGTCTATGGCTTCTTCGCGCTCGTCACCGTCGGTCCGTTCCTGCGCGATTTCTCCGCTGAGATCAGCGGCCTTCTGTCCGGCAATTACAGCAATTTCATCCAGGCGCAGAGCGTTCTGACGGCCGGCATCGTCATGGGCATCATGCTGATCCCCTACGTGTCTTCGCTGTCGGACGACATCATCACCGCCGTGCCGCGGTCACTGCGTGACGGCTCGCTCGGTCTTGGTGCCACACGCTCCGAAACCATCAAGAAAGTGGTCTTGCCGGCAGCCCTTCCCGGCATCGTCGGCGCATTGCTGATGACGGCCTCGCGCGCCATCGGCGAAACCATGATCGTCGTGCTGGCCGCCGGTGTGGCTGCCCGCATTCAGATCAATCCCTTCGAGCCGATGACGACGGTGACCGTCAAGATCGTCAACCAGCTGACCGGCGACCTTGAGTTCACCTCGCCGCAGACGCTGGTTGCCTTTGCCCTTGGCATCACGCTGTTCTGCATCACGCTTTGCCTCAATATCTATGCGCTCTACATCGTGCGCAAATACCGGGAGCAGTACGAATGACGGATATTGTTTCTCCCACAGCCGGCGTCACCGTTTCCAAGGCGCCCGTGCGCCGCGATATCGGCATCAAGCGCCGCTACGCCGCCGAGCGCCGGTTCCAGGCCTATGGCATCGCTGCCATCACCTTCGGTCTCGTCTTCCTCTTCATCCTGCTGTGGACGGTGATCGGCAAAGGCTATACCGCATTCCAGCAGACGGCGATCACCCTGCCGATCGAATTTTCCGAGAAGACGATCGATCCGAACAATAAGCGTGCGACCGACCCATCGGTGCTGATCGCCGCCAACTATCCGGTTCTCCTGCGCGACGCAGTCGTCAAGCAGCTGAACATCAATGCCTCGAGCCGTCCCGACGTGCGCGATGCATCCGCCATGCTGTCGAAGAGTGCGCCGATCCAGCTGCGCGATATGGTGATCGCCGATCCGTCGATCATCGGCAAGACGGTCAATGTCACGGTGCTCGCCGACGCCAATGTCGACAGCGCGAGCAAGGGCCAGATCGACCTCTCGGTCGATGAGAAGAACCGCAAGGTCAACGACAAGCAGGTTGCCTGGATGAACGAGCTGAAGGCGAGCGGCGCTCTCCACAAGCAGTTCAACACCGGCCTCTTCGTCAACGGCAATTCCAGCCGTCCGGAGGCCGCAGGCCTCGGCGTCGCCCTGATCGGTTCGCTCTACCTGATGCTGATCGTCCTCGTGCTCGCCCTGCCGATCGGCGTCGCCGCCTCGATCTATCTCGAGGAGTTCGCGCCGAAGAACAAGCTGACGGATCTGATCGAGGTCAACATCAACAACCTCGCCGCGGTTCCTTCCATCGTCTACGGCCTGCTCGGTCTTTCCGTCTTCATCAACTTCATCGGCCTGCCGCGCTCGGCTTCGCTGGTCGGCGGCCTGGTGCTGACGCTGATGACCCTGCCGACGATCATCATCGCCACGCGTGCGGCTCTGCGCGCCGTGCCGCCGTCGATCCGCGCCGCAGCGCTCGGCCTCGGGGCGTCGAAGATGCAGATGGTGTTCCACCATGTTCTGCCGCTCGCCATGCCCGGCATCCTCACGGGCACGATCATCGGACTGGCGCACGCGCTCGGCGAAACCGCGCCGCTGCTCCTGATCGGCATGGTCGCCTTCGTCGCCAACGCGCCGACGACACCGCTCGATCCCTCGACGGCTCTGCCCGTACAGGTCTATATGTGGGCCAACGAGGCCGAACGTGCCTTCGTTGAGCGTACTTCGGGTGCCATCATCGTCCTGCTCCTGTTCCTGATCGTCATGAACATGGGCGCCATCCTCTTGCGTCGTCGCTTCGAGCGCCGCTGGTAAACGGAGTTACACATCATGAACATGTTGACGGAAGCTGCAGTTGAAAAGGCGCTGGATCAGAAGATGAGCAACGTCCCGTATAAGATGATCGGAAAGGATGTCTCGGTTTACTACGGCGAGAAGCGCGCGCTTTTCGATGTGAACCTGAACGTCCGCGAAAACACGGTAACCGCCCTGATCGGCCCGTCCGGCTGCGGCAAGTCGACCTTCCTGCGGTGCCTCAACCGCATGAACGATACGATCGACGGCTGCCGCGTCACCGGCAAGATCACGCTTGATACCGACGATGTCTATGATCCCGATATCGACGTCGTCGAACTTCGCGCCCGCGTCGGCATGGTCTTCCAGAAGCCCAACCCGTTCCCGAAGACGATCTATGAAAACGTCTCCTACGGCCCGCGCATCCATGGCCTTGCCAAGTCGAAGGCCGACCTTGACCAGATCGTCGAGACCAGCCTGCAGCGCGCCGGACTCTGGAACGAGGTCAAGGACCGCGTGCACGAATCCGGCACCGGCCTGTCCGGCGGCCAGCAGCAGCGCCTCTGCATTGCGCGTGCCGTTGCCGTCAGCCCGGAAGTCATCCTGATGGACGAACCCTGCTCGGCGCTCGACCCGATCGCCACCGCCAAGGTCGAGGAACTGATCCACGAGCTGCGCGAGAACTACACGATCGTCATCGTCACCCACTCCATGCAGCAGGCCGCGCGCGTCTCGCAGCGCACTGCCATGTTCCACCTCGGCAATCTCGTCGAGGAGAACGACACCGACAAGATGTTCACCAATCCCGACGATCCGCGCACCCAGGACTACATCATGGGTCGCTTCGGTTGATTTTGGCGACACCGAGCCTTCCCGTTATTCGAGGATAAAGCCCCATGGCATCGACACATATTTATTCTGCCTATGATGATGATCTGAAGTTCCTGTCCAGGCGGATTTCCGAAATGGGCGGCCTGGCCGAGCAGATGGTCGCCGAAGCCGTGCGGGCGCTGGTCAACGGTGATACCGCGCTGGCGCAGAAGGTCATCTCTGACGATGTGATCCTCGATCACGCCGAACGCGAAATCGGCGACAAGGCGATCGTTACCATCGCCCGCCGCCAGCCGATGGCCGCGGACCTGCGCGAAATCATGGGTTCGATCCGCATCGCCGCCGATCTCGAACGCGTCGGCGACCTCGGCAAGAACACCGCCAAGCGCGTCATCGCCGTCCAAAGCACCGGCGTTCCCCGCAAGCTCGCCCGCGGACTCGAGCATCTGTCCGAGCTAGCGCTCGTCCAGCTCAAGGAAGTGCTCGACGTCTACACCAATCGTTCCGCCGACAAGGCGAATGCGATCCGCGAACGCGACAACGAGATTGACGCGATGTACACCTCGCTATTCCGCGAGCTCCTGACCTACATGATGGAAGATCCGCGCAACATCACCAGCTGCACGCATCTTCTCTTCTGCGCCAAGAACATTGAGCGCATCGGCGACCACGCCACCAACATCGCCGAGACGATCTTTTACATGACGACAGGCGCGCAGCCGGAAGGCGACCGTCCGAAGGACGACAGCGCCAACACCGTCGGCGCGGTCACGGAATAACCGTCGGGCCAGTCGCCCGGACCAGTCAATTGCGTGCGCGCCCGTCCGGGCGCGCAAAGAGGTCGCAGCCAATTTCTGAATTTGCGCAGGATGCATTGCTTAAATCACCCCCGGTTTAAGGATCATGCGCGAGGAGACCGATACGCATGATCCCGAGAGTTGCAGTTGTTGAAGACGAGGAAGCCCTCAGCGTGCTTCTTCGCTACAATCTCGAAGCGGAAGGCTTCGAGGTCGATACCATCCTTCGTGGCGACGAAGCCGAAATGCGGCTTCAGGAGCGCACGCCCGATCTTCTTATCCTCGATTGGATGCTGCCTGGCGTCTCCGGCATCGAGCTCTGCCGGCGCCTGCGCATGCGGCCGGAAACCGAGCGCCTGCCAATCATCATGCTGACGGCGCGTGGCGAAGAGAGCGAGCGTGTCCGCGGATTGTCGACGGGCGCCGACGATTATGTCGTCAAACCCTTCTCGACCCCCGAGCTCGTTGCCCGGGTCAAGGCGATGCTGCGCCGCGCCCGTCCCGAGGTGCTGTCCACAGTGCTGAAATGCGGTGACATCGAGCTCGACCGCGAGACCCATCGCGTCCATCGCAAGACCCGTGAAGTCCGCCTCGGCCCCACCGAATTCCGCCTGCTGGAATTCCTGATGTCGTCGCCGGGCCGGGTCTTCTCCCGCTCGCAGCTGTTGGATGGCGTCTGGGGCCACGATATCTATGTCGACGAGCGCACCGTCGACGTCCACGTCGGCCGCCTGCGCAAGGCACTGAATTTCTCCAACATGCAGGACGTCATCCGCACCGTCCGCGGCGCCGGTTATTCGATGGAAGCCTGAGGGCCGTTAGTGAAAGTATGCGGCCGTTTTGCGCCGGGTTTAGGTTGGTTCATTGAGTTGGCGCTTGCGGAGTTGGGCCTCCACACTCCGTCATCCTCGGGCTCGACCCGAGGATCCACGTTGGCCTCCATGGCAGCAAGGCATGGATCCTCGGCTCAGGGCCGAGGATGACGGAGAGCGGGTTGGCTTTCTCTCCGAACTCGCCCCCGGTGCAGCGGATGGCGCGTCGCTTTTCCCGTGCTCATGCTCCTGCGCGGTGGATGTGTCCTGCCGTCAGACGGGCACCACCTTTCCTCCGTCATCCTCGGGCTTGACCCGAGGATCCATGCGGCGAGCACTGCGGGAAATACGATGGCATCTCCGCAGCCGGACCTCACCACAGTGTGAGATAGAGATCGTTCCAATCGGGATTCATGGCCTCGACAAGATCGATCTTCCATTGCCGGTACCAGCGTTTCAACGACTTCTCGCGCTGGATCGCACTGCCGATATCCCAATGTTCCTCGTACCAGACGAGGCGGGTGCAGCCGTATTTCCAGGCAAATCCCGGCGTCAAACCCTCGCGGTGCTCATAGATGCGACGCTCCAGATCGGATGTCACGCCGATATAGAGCGTGCCGTTTTTCTGGTTGGTCACGATGTAAACATATCCCGCCATGCAGGCAGAGTGCTTGTGCCTGGATGTTCGGGTCAAGCCCGAGCATGACGGAGCGTGGGGGAAGCTAGAGCAAAAAGCCCGAGAGCTTCCTCCAGCTCCATAAAAAAACGGGCCGCTCGGCCCGTTTTCTGCATTCTAGCAATGGTCAGCCCGCTCAGCTGGCCCGTGCTGCCGCCCGGCGGCGTTCGTTGACCGGCTGGTAGGCGAGCTTCTGGTGATAGCCGCAATAAGGCGAATTGTCGGGGGACTCGCAGCCGCAGAAATGGAAGTCGTCCTTCAGCGGATCGCCCACCGGCCACTTGCAGGTGCGTTCGGTCAGCTCCGTCAGGCCGAGGCGGCGCGAAATCGGCACCACCACATTGCCTCTCGGCACGTATTCCATTTCCTCGATCGTTTCGATCTCGATCTCTTCCTTCAGCATGGTCGCGCCCTGCTGGCGGGTAACCGTGCGGGTAGTGACCCGTGAGGCGTAGTTCGGCGCGCGCGGCGCCGATGTATTGCGCTTCGGCGTTCGCGCCGCGGTGTTGGTGCCGCCGGCCTTGGCACGGCCGGGAAGGCACAGCCGGTGCACTTTGCCGATGACCGCGTTTCTGCTGACCCCGCCAAGCTGCGCAGCGATCTGGCTGGCGCTCAGTCCTTCGGCCCAAAGTTTCTTGAGTTTCTCGACCCGCTCGTCTGTCCAGTTCATGCCCTGTCTCCACCTTTTGCGTTGGTGATGGCAGAATCCCTCACCGTTGTCCCGGGAGCTCCGAAACAAGAAACGCTTGATCAATTTTGGTGACTAGTTCCGCCGCATGCAGTCTAGTAATTGATCTTTAACCTAGTGTGAGGCTGACTCCGTGACAAGAGTCGCATGAATCCGGATGAATCGAATTCGTAGTTTTCCCCAACTTGCTGCCCCTGCGTGTCATTTCTGCAATAATGCCTGTTGATGACTGAGAAAGCCGCTGTACACCCGTGCTGCATACGCTAAGGGCGCCGTTTTGTTGACATTGCAGCGCGAAAAGGAAATAGTGCCACTCGCCGCCGCAAGGCGGCATTTTTGATTTTTCGGGCCTGGTTTCCTTAGCCGGAGTCATTGCCCGGCAACTTTGATGGAGATCGCGCCATGGCCGAAGCCGCGCCGCTTTATGACACCTATTCTCGTGCCCCGCTGCGGTTCGAGCGAGGCGAGGGCGTATGGCTGATCACCGAAAGCGGCGAGCGATATCTCGATTTCGGCGCCGGCGTCGCCGTCACCTCCGTCGGCCACAGCAATCCGCATGTTGTGGGCGCACTGAAGGAGCAGGCCGACAAGGTCTGGCACCTGTCGAACATCTATGAGATCCCCGGCCAGGAACGTCTGGCAAAACGGCTGACGGACGCCACCTTCGCCGACAAGGTGTTCTTCACCAATTCGGGTGCCGAGGCGCTCGAATGCGCGATCAAGACGGCGCGCCGCTATCAGTTTTCCAAGGGTCATCCCGAGCGCTTCCATATCATCACCTTCGAAGGCGCCTTCCACGGACGGACGCTGGCGACCATCGCCGCCGGCGGCCAGGAGAAATATCTCGAAGGCTTCGGCCCCAAGGCGCCGGGTTTCGATCAGGTGGCTTTCGGCGACATCGAAGCGGTCCGCGCCGCGATCACCGAGGCGACGGCAGCCATCCTCATCGAGCCGGTGCAGGGCGAGGGCGGCGTGCGTCCTGCCACCACCGAATTCATGAAGGCGCTCCGCCAGCTCTGCGACGACAACGACCTGCTGTTGATCCTCGACGAGGTCCAGACCGGCGTCGGCCGCACCGGCAGGTTCTTCGCCCATGAGTGGTCGGGCATCACCCCCGACATCATGGCTGTCGCCAAGGGCATCGGCGGCGGTTTCCCGCTCGGCGCCTGCCTTGCCACCGCGGAGGCCGCCTCCGGCATGAAGGCCGGCACGCATGGCTCGACCTATGGCGGCAATCCGCTTGCCATGGCTGTCGGCAGTGCCGTGCTCGACATCATCCTTGCCGATGGCTTCCTCCAGCATGTGCGCGACGTAGCACTTGTCTTTCGCCAGGGCCTCGCCTCGCTGAAGGATCGTTATCCCGATGTGATCGAGGATATCAGAGGCGAGGGGCTGTTGCTCGGCATCAAGGCTGCCGTTCCCTCAGCCGAACTGCTGCAGGCGATCCGCGCCGCGCATCTGCTCGGCGTGCCTGCCGGCGACAACGTCATCCGCCTTCTTCCGCCGCTCGTGGTCACCGCCGAGGAAGCCCGCGAGGGCCTTGCCCGCGTCGAGCGCGCCGCCGAGAGCATTCGCGCCTCCAAGGTCAAGAAGACGGCTTGAACGGATTGCCGCCTTCGGGCGCAGCACAGGTAAGAACACGATATGAGCCCTAAACATTTCCTCGATCTTTCGGCGGTCACATCAGCCGATCTCAGAACCATCATGAACGACGCGCTCGCCCGCAAGCAGGCCTTCAAGGCAGGCCAGGGCGACAAGCCGCTCGCCGGCAAGATGCTGGCGATGATCTTCGAGAAGCCGTCGACACGCACCCGCGTCTCCTTCGACGTCGGCATGCGCCAGCTCGGCGGCGAAACACTCTTTCTGTCCGGCACCGAGATGCAGCTTGGCCGCGCCGAGACGATCGGCGACACCGCCAAGGTGCTGTCGCGCTATGTCGATGCGATCATGATCCGCACCACCGAGCATTCGCGGCTGGTCGAGCTCGCCGAGCACGCGACCGTGCCTGTTATCAATGCGCTGACGGATGACACCCATCCCTGCCAGATCATGGCCGATATCATGACCTTCGAAGAGCACCGCGGCCCGATCAAGGGCAAGACCATCGCCTGGACCGGCGATGGCAACAATGTGCTGCATTCGCTGGTCGAGGGTGCCGCGCGTTTCGGCTACCGCATGAACATGGCCGTACCCCTTGGCTCGGAGCCAAAGGATCACTATCTGAACTGGGCCCGCAATGAGGGCGCCGAAATCATGCTTTGCCATGATGCCGACCGTGCGGTCGCCGGCGTCGATTGCGTGGTGACCGATACCTGGGTCTCCATGAATCAGGAACATCGGGCCCGGGGTCATAATGTCTTCCAGCCTTATCAGGTCAACGCGGCCTTGATGGCGAAAGCCGGCAATGATGCATTGTTCATGCATTGCCTGCCCGCCCATCGCGGCGAGGAAGTGACGGACGAAGTGATCGACGGTCCGCAATCCGTGGTCTTCGATGAGGCGGAAAACCGTCTTCATGCGCAGAAGTCGATTCTTGCTTGGTGCCTGGGCGCGATCTGAACCATAATCGGACGTCGCGAGTCACAAACTTGCGACCGCGTGAGCGAAGGGCACGCTGGCCCATCGCTCTGAAAACTAGGAGTGAAAGCCATGGCAGAAGCTGCAGCCGCCCTCGGCCAGTTTGATTTCGCCGGCGATGACCATGTCGTCCCCTTCCAGGTGGAGGGGCTGGATGTGCGCGGCCGCGCCGTCCAGCTCGGCCCGATGCTCGATGCGATCCTCGAGCGCCATCATTATCCCGCACCCGTTGCCCGGCTGCTTGCCGAAGTCGTCGTGCTGACGGTGCTGCTCGGCACCTCGCTGAAGTTCGACGGCAAGTTCACGGTGCAGACCAAGGGCGATGGCCCGGTCGATCTCCTCGTCGCCGATTTCTCGACGCCGGAAAATGTCCGCGCCTATGCCCGTTTCGATCGGGCGCTGCTCAACAAGGCGATCGAGTTAGGCGAAACCGAGCCGGAGCAATTGCTCGGCAAGGGCGTGCTCGCCTTTACCATCGACCAGGGCAAGTTCAGCCAGCCTTACCAGGGCATCGTTCCGCTCGACGGCACCACGCTGGAAGAAATTGCCGGCGTCTATTTCCGCCAGTCGGAGCAGATCCCGACGCGCGTCCGCCTTGCCGCGGCCGAGCTCTTCGATCGCGACGATGCCGGCAAGCCGCGCCATCGCTGGCGGGCCGGCGGCCTCGTCGCCCAATTCCTGCCGGAAGCACCGGAGCGCATGCGCCAGCCGGATCTGCACGGCGGCGACGGCGACACCGGCAGCCGCCCGCATGGCGAGGACGACGCCTGGCTCGAAGCGCGTTCGCTGGTCGAGACCATTGATGCCGATGAACTCACCGATCCGCTGGTCGGAACCGAGCGTCTGCTGTTCCGTCTGTTCCACGAGCGCGGCGTGCGCGTCTACGAACCGCGCGCCGTCTTCGACCGCTGCAGCTGCTCGCGCGACAAGATCAAGGGCGTGCTCAAGGGCTTTTCGGCCGAGGAGATCGAAGCCAGTCAGGAAAATGGCGAAATCGCCGTCACCTGCGAATTCTGCTCGACCACCTACCGCTTCGAGCCGGCCGAGCTTCAGCCGGCCGAATAGGCTTGGTTAAGGACACGCACAGCGAACAATAAAAGATTGGCGATGATGCAGCACGGTGAGTCGACTTTGCGTAGTCACTGTGCACCTATTCTGTTTCATTGGTTCTGGCCTAAGAAAGCGGGATGGAGCGTTGATGCGGCTTTTGTTTTTTGTACTCGCGCTCATAGCTGCGATGCCACGAATGAGCTTGGCTGATGACGAGACAGTCCCATGGAAAGAGGTCGGGGGCTGGAGCGTGGCTGTCGACCCGACTTTAGACAATGGCTGTTTTGTTCTGACTTCCTTTGATGACGACACCATTTTTCGTCTTGGCTTCAATTTCCGCAAAAAGGACAACCCTCTTTACATTCTGCTCGGAAATCCAAACTGGAAATCCTTGGAGAAAGGTAAGCATTATCCCATCGAACTCTCGTTCGACCAGTCTAAACGGACGGCTGATGCGAGAGGTCTGGATCTCCCTGGCTTCAAATCATTATGGATTGATTTCAAGGATTCCGACTTGATTGAGGAGTTCGCTGGTAAACTGAATTTCCGCGCCAGCCTTAGAGGAAAGCAGATTGTTGCCCTCGGCTTGAAAGATACCGCCAGGGCAGTGGATGAGTTGCTCGCCTGCCAAAAGGTGGTAAACGATGCGGTCGCAAAACATCCGGCGCCGCCACATTCAAAAGACCCGTTCGAAGCAAGGCCAGGCACCCAGGCGTCGGATCTTTTTGACCTTTAGTAGATTGATGACTGGGAAAGCCCGAGGATCTATGACCGAGGGTACGGCGTCCATGTTGGTACTGACTGGGCTGCAACCGGCCGCATCCACGCCGTGATTGCACTGACGAAACGACCGCGAACCTACGCTCTCAATTGAGCACGCGCAGCAGCCCAGGCGAATCCAGCGAGAAGGCGGGGATGTCGACATCGAACATCTCGCCTTCATCCGTTTCCATCTGGTAATGGCCGAACATCAGCCCTGAGGGCGTGTCGAGCGGGCAGCCGGAAGAATATTCGTAGGTGTCGCCGGGGCCGAGCCGCGGCTGCTCGCCGACAACGCCGGGACCGGTGACCTCGTCCACCTGTCCGTTCTGGTCGGTGATGTTCCAGTAACGATTGACCAGCCGAACGGCTATGCCGGAATTGTTGCTTATGACAATCCGGTAACCCCAGACATAGCGATCGTCTTCCGGATCGGATTGCTCCTCCAGATAGAACGGCTCGACGACTACTTCGATCTCTCTTGTGAGGGCGCGATACATGCCTTGCACCTTAGTCAAGATATGTTACCCGTATCTTATAAGAGGCCCTGTCCGTCAAGAAACGGAACAATTATCATTGCTGAAACGGCTGTGATCCGCAGGGTTTTCGATCGTTAAGCCTAATTGTCAGTGTTAATTCCGTTTCGGAACGCCGCCGCGGGCAAACTTGTTCCGCGGCTGGTGCGGCTGAGGTCCGGCCGAACCCGGGCGGGCCCGGCCGTTATGACTGTCGATCAGGCCGAAACCTTGGCAAGCGCCCGCGCGAAATCCTCGATCAGGTCGCCGGTATCCTCGATGCCGGCCGAAAGGCGCACCGTTCCCGGGGAAATGCCGAGTTCGGCGCGTGCCTCCTCCGTCAGATTCTTGTGCGTCGTCGTTGCCGGATGCGTGATCAGGCTTTTGCTGTCGCCGAGATTGTTGGAGATCTTGATGATCTCGAGCGCGTTCTGCAGCGCAAAGGCCGCATCCTTGCCGCCCTTCAGCTCGAAGGCGACCAGTGTCGAGCCGCCGGTCATCTGCTTGGCGATGATATCGGCCTGCGGGTGGTCCTTGCGGCCGGGATAGATCACCTTGGCGACCTTGCCTTGCTCGGCCAGGAAATCGGCGATCTTTGCCGCATTCTCGGTCTGCTGGCGCACGCGCAGCGGCAGTGTCTCGATGCCCTTCAGCAAAGTCCAGGCGTTGAACGGCGACATCGCCGGGCCGGTATGGCGGAAATAGTCGTGCAGGTTCTCGTCGATCCATTCCTTGTCGGAAAGGACGACGCCGCCGAGGCAGCGGCCCTGGCCGTCAATATGCTTGGTGGCGGAATAGACGACGATATGGGCACCGAGCTCCAAGGGCTTCTGGAAGAGCGGCGTGGCGAAGACGTTGTCGACGACGACCTTGGCGCCGATCTGGTTGGCGAGCTTGGCGACGCCTGCAATATCAATCACCTCGAGCGTTGGATTGGTCGGGCTTTCCAGGAAGAACACCTTGGTCTTCGCCGTGATTGCCTTTTCCCAGTTCGCCAGATCCCGGCCGTCGATCAGCGTGCAGTCGATGCCGTATTTCGGCGCCAGCGTCTCGACGACCCAGCGGCAGGAACCGAACAGGGCACGCGCAGCGACGATATGATCGCCTGATTTCAGCTGGCAGAGAATGGCAGCGGTGACGGCCGCCATGCCGGAAGCGGTGGCGCGAGCGTCTTCGGCGCCTTCAAGCATGCACATGCGCTTTTCGAACATGTCGTTGGTCGGGCTGCCGTAGCGGGCGTAGATGAAGCCCTCCGTCTCGCCCTTGAAGCGGGCTTCGGCCGCCTCCGACGTCTCATAGACGAAGCCTTGGGTGAGATAGATTGCCTCGGACGTCTCGCCATATTGCGAACGCAGCGTGCCACCGTGGACGAGTTGGGTTGCCGGGCGCCAGGTCTTGCTCATGCCATCACCTTCACATAACAAAAAAACCGGTCGCAAAAGCAGACCGGTTTCAACCCGGTCTTTTTAGCCACTTGTTTAACGTGGCTGCAAGCCGACCGGCCAAATCACCACGGGATAATTCTGCAATACTGCTGTTAGCTGCTTGCGTCAATTCCCCGAGTTTGGTTTTGTCGGCGGCAAATGATGGATGAGGCATGATGGCTCGCGAAACGGGAATTCTGGCGGATCGCGCGATCTCCGCGCTGTTCGAAACGGGGCGTCTGATCTCCGAACGGGAGCTGGACCGCGACCAGATCCAGCCGGCAAGCCTCGACCTGCGCTTGGGCGCCAAGGCGTTTCGCGTGCGCGCCAGCTTCATGCCGGGCCCCTCGCATCTGGTGTCCGACAAGCTCGACCGGCTGAGCCTGCATGTGATCGACCTCTCCGAGGGGGCGGTGCTCGAAACCGGCTGCGTCTACATCGTGCCGCTGATGGAGAGCTTGGCCCTGCCGGCCGACATGTCGGCTTCGGCCAACCCGAAGAGCTCGACTGGTCGCCTCGATATCTTCACCCGCGTCATCACCGATTACGCTCAGGAATTCGACAAGATCCCATCAGGCTATTCCGGCCCGCTCTATCTCGAAATCAGCCCGCGCACCTTCCCGATCGTTGTGCGCCGCGGCTCGCGCCTGTCGCAGATCCGTTTCCGCGTCGGCCAGGCGCTGCTCGGCGAGCCGGAACTGTTGAAACTGCATGAGAGCGAGACGCTGGTTGCCAGCAAGCTGCCGAATGTTTCGGGCGGCGGCATCGCGCTGTCGATCGACTTGGCCGGAGACAAGGACGGCCTGATCGGCTATCGCGGCAAACACCACACCGCCGTCGTCGACGTCGACAAGAAGGCCGAGCACGACCTCTTCGATTTCTGGGAACCGCTCCACAGCCGCGGCCGCAACGAGCTGATCCTCGATCCCGATGAATTCTATATCCTCGTCTCGCGCGAGGCGGTGCACGTGCCGCCGGATTACGCCGCCGAGATGACCCCCTTCGATCCGCTGGTCGGCGAATTCCGCGTCCATTATGCCGGCTTCTTCGATCCGGGCTTCGGCCATGCGCCTGCCGGCGGGCGCGGCAGCCGCGCCGTGCTCGAAGTGCGCAGCCACGAAGTGCCCTTCATCCTCGAAGACGGCCAGATCGTCGGCCGCCTCGTCTACGAACATATGCAGGAAAAACCCGCCAGCCTCTACGGCTCCGGCCTCGGCTCCAACTACCAGGCCCAGGGTCTGAAACTCTCGAAGCACTTCCGCATCTGAGGCGTTGCACCCGGCGCGACTTGACAGCCGCCCCCATCTGTTGGAAATCTCGCTTCGTCGCGGGTGTAGCTCAATGGTAGAGCAGCAGCTTCCCAAGCTGAATACGAGGGTTCGATTCCCTTCACCCGCTCCACGCGCCCTCAGGCCGCTCGCCGCCTTTTGAAGGCGCTTCGCGATGTTTTATGAAAAGGGTTGCGCGCAGGCATCGGCTCCTACAAGGACACAGATGGCGCCTCGGCCGCGCGCAACCCCTAGCTTCGCCTTTATTTGGTCTTACTGACGCTCGTCTCAATCCTCCCCAATTGAGACCTCACGTAGTCGCCGTGGCGAAGCTTTGCGAATTCGTCGGTGGCTTGTGCCGGTGCGCTCTTGAAAACGTACCATTCACCGTCCGGTTCGCGTTTCTGATAGATCAGGCCGCCCTTCTTGCGGTGGCTGAAGCAGGTGATTGCCGTCGCCGTTCCGGTCTTGGCGTGCCAGTCGGCGTTGAAGCAGAGTTTCCCCGACTCCGTGATGAACCAGCGGCCCATGCCGAAGGACGGCGAGCCATTTTCCCGCGACCAGGCGGTAAAGCGACGCGCCTTTGTGGAGAAGTAGCCGGCGCCGGCTTTCCACATCCAGGAATTCTGGTTGTAGAGCCGATAGATTTCCGCGCTGCTCATCGGCTTTGCGGTCTCGATCCCCGCAGGCTCATTGGTTCCGGTAGCGGACGCGGCCGTGGCGATACCGCTGGTCAGGGCCACGGCCAGGAGCATTTTTTGAAGCATGGACATGGTCAGGTTCCTTCTTGTTCAATTGATGCTTTCGCGGACGACCCGCCAGTCGGGGCGGCCATAGCCGTCCGGCCACGGATAGACTTCGCGGTCGTTGAAGTAGATAACGGCGCTCAGGGCCGGGAACTGGGGATAGCGTTTCGTTACGCTCTCAGCCCAGTTTCGCACGAAGGAATCGCTGCCTTCGTAGCCGAGTTCGGCAACCATGATGGGCTTGCCGTAACCAGCGACACGGGCGTATTCGGGCGCAAGGTGTTCGGCAAACGTCTGGTCACGGCCAGTCTTGTCCCTGTCGTATTGCTCCAGGCCAAAGACCGAGAGCCCAATGAGATCGACGACATCGTTGCCGGGATAAAAGGCTTGAAGCCCCTCATTGCCCTTCGGTGACCACATGTATTTGGCCGTCTTCAGGTGGACCTTGCAGACCTCCACCATCCGGCGATAGGCCTTGGCATAATCGGCGCCCTGCCAATGCGACCAGGAGAACTGGCTGTCGGTTTCGTCCATTTCCTGTCCCCAGCGAATGATGACCGGACTTTTCAGGTTGGCAGCAGTCGAGCAGACGGCGGCCATGTTCGCATCGCGCGAACCGTCCAGGATGCTGTGCAGCAGTTCCTGTGAGGTTTGGCGCGAATCGGTCGACCAGGTCCAGGGCTCGACCGAGATCAGCAGGGTGCGGCCACGCGCTTGCGCATAATCGTCGGCGAGGGCGAGCGTGCGCAGATCGACATCTTCCCAGGGCAGGAAGAGGTGTTCGATCTTCGAATCGGGCGAGGCGCCTAAATCTCCGTGCGGATCATAGGCGCCGAACGTGATCGACTCCTTCGTGACGACCGGCATTTTGGTCGGCGGTGCGATGGACGATGTCGTCATTGCAAGCGGCTGCCCTTCGGCAAAGCTGCCCAGAGCGGTCGGCAGGACCGCGACTCCCGACAGCAACAGGCCGGTTAACGACAACAGGGCTATTTTGGATGGGCTATGCATTGTGTATTTCCTCCACGCTCGGCCGCACATCCGGGTGAGCGGCATCCGTTCTCAGTTGGATCTCCTCCGGATCGGAAATCCATCGTGGTTTGAAGAAGATCGTGCGCAGGGCGGTCCCGCCCCGGCCTGCACCGGAGGCGGCGTAGCGCTCTTCGAACAGCTGAAGGCGGCCGCTGCCCCAGGCGAGTGCCTCGGTCGCATCCTTTCCGCGCATGATGGTTGCAACCCCCGGCAGCGCGACGAGCGCAAGAAGCACGGTCGCCATCGCCGGACGGTAGAAACGCGGGGCCGCCGCAACCGTATTCTCCTTCGAATGGCGCCCGACGATGACCAACAGCAGCGCGCAGTAGATTGCCGCGTTCAGGATGGTAAAGAAGTACCCCCCCTTGGAGGCGCCGGCATCGCCGATTGCCAGGGCGGGTAATACCGCCATGAGCGCCAGCAAAGCGTAGGGCGCCAGGACACGCACCGGCAACAGATCGACTTCGGACCGCCCTTTCGGCGTGACGCGGAAATCGACGAAGGAGCCTGTCACAAAATCGTGCACCGCAGCCAGCGTGCCAGCGAGCGCCCAGGGCCAGCGCGCGAAGAGAAAGAGCATGCATTCCCAGCTCAGGATCTTGGCGTCGTAGGGGCGGAACGAGCTGCTGGCGCGCCAGCGATAAGCCATCACCACCAGAGCGACGGAAAGCGGTGCGAAATGCGCCAGGAAATCGGGATAGGTCACCGTCACGAAGTTCTGGCCGCGCACGAGCGCGATGATCGGCAACGCAAACATGAGCAACATAAAGAACGCAAAAAGCGGATACCAGAGTTGCGAAAAGAGGAACTGAAACTTGAGCCGGGGCGGCAGCCGGCCGATGAGGCTCGGCGAGTACCGCAATAGCACCATGACCAGGCTGCGCGACCACTGGAATTCCTGCGTCACGAGATCGCTGAAGGTTCTGGGGCCGTCACCATGGGCGATGGCATCCAGCGCATGCACACCCCGCCAGCCGCCGGCATTCATCATCAATGTCGTCGAATGGTCTTCAGCCAACTCCGGACCGAGGCCGCCGATCTGTTGGAGGGCGACGGTACGTACCGCGTAATGCGACCCTATGCACAGCGGCGCCAGGCCGCCATTGTAACCGGCTTGGAGCGAGCCATGCATGCTGGCCTCGGCATAGAGCCTTCCACGTGCCGACCAGCTTTCGGAAGCGTTCTTGTCGCAAATGCTGGGGGCCGAGACATAGCCGACCTTTGGATCGGCGAACGGACGCAGCATGTGGAAGAGATAGTCGGGCGCGGGAACATGATCCGCATCGAGTTGCGCCACGAAATCGTAGCGGCTGTAGCCGTAGTGGTCGTAGAAGAAGGCGAGGTTGCCTTCCTTGCACCGCGTGCGTCGGGGCCACGACGTCCGATGATAATCGGATCGCCCCTTGCGGGTCGAGACGAGGACCCCGTGCCCGGAGCACCAGTCGAGAGTCTCGGGGGAAGGGTCTTCGTCGGCAAGCCAGGTGTCGTGTTCTACCTCCTGGGCAAGCATTGCCAGCAGGGTTTCACGGACGACCGAGAAGGGTTCTGCCGGCGCCTTGGTCACGACCATGGCCACTCGACTGCCCGCCGGCAGGCGCAAGGGACCGTTCGGTCTTGCCGCCCGATAGAAGACGACGATGAAATAGGCCGGCAGAGCGGTAACCCAGGCAAGAACGAGGCTCACCGTAATTGTGCCGAAAGCATCGACGTAATGGCGCGGCTCCAGCCACCAGATCCAGAAATAGGCGAAGGCGCAGGCCCATACGGCCGCCGAGAACAGATATTCGACCCGCCGATGTCCGGTCAGAACCGGGACAAGAAGTGGCTCGAGGGAGGGTTCCGGAGCATGCGTCGCTTGGGTAATCGCAGGTTGGGTCACGCGCGCGCCTCCAGTCCGAAGAACGGAGCCGCCGTCCGCACGATGGTTTCGAGGTCGGAATACCGAGGCTGGAAGCAGAGCGTCTCGCGGGCCAGGCTGGCGTCGGCGTAGAGGCTGGGCGGATCGCCCGGCCGGCGTGGATGGATGACGACCGGGACTTCGCGCCCGGTCGTTTCCTGGATCACGCGCAGGACTTCCCTGATGGAAAACCCCCGCCCGGTGCCGAGGTTGACAGCGAGGTTTGCTCCGCCTTTGGCGAGATGGGTGAAGGCCTGAACATGGGCGCGCGCGAGATCTGCGACGTGAATATAGTCCCTTATGCAGGTGCCGTCAGGGGTATCGTAATCATCGCCGAATATCTCCAGGTGCGGAATCCGGCCGGCCGCGGCCAGCAGCGCCCGCGGAATGAGATGGGTTTCCGGAACGTGCCATTCGCCAAGCTCGCCGTCCGGATCAGCTCCACAGGCATTGAAGTAACGCAGGGCAACATACCGCAGGCCGTAGGCCGCAGCATAATCGGCGAGCATATGCTCGAAGATCAGCTTGGTCTTGCCGTAGGGATTGATCGGAGCCTTCGGTAACGTCTCATCGATCGGCAGCACGGAGGGGACGCCGTAGACGGCACAACTCGATGAGAAGATGACGTTCCGAAGCCCCGTCTGCCGGCAGGCATCGATAAGCGACAACGCACCGCAGACATTGTTGTTGTAATATTTCGCTGGGTTTTGCACGGACTCGCCCACGTAGGCCGAGGCGGCAAAGTGGATGACGGCATCGGGAGCATATTTCTCGATGACCTCGATCAGGCATGACGAGTCGAGGACGTCACCTTCGACGAAAGGGCCCCAGCGCACGGAGGAACGGTTTCCGGTCGTGAGATTGTCGTAGACGACAGGCTCAATCCCCTCCGAGCGGAGGAGCTTGGCGGTGTGGCTGCCGATATAGCCGGCACCGCCCGTGACAAGGACCCGGGGCGCATCCATCAGACCGCCTCCAGCTCGCGTGCCGGACGGGTGAGAAGGCCATCGAAATAATCGATCGTCTGACGCAGCCCGCTCGACAAGTCGATCTTCGGCCGCCAGTCGAGTTCCTGCATGGCAAGCGAAATATCGGGGCGACGCTGGCGGGGATCGTCAACCGGCAGGGCGCGGTGGATGATTTGCGACCGGGAGCCGGTCAATCCGATCACCTGCTCGGCCAGCTCCCGGATCGTGAATTCGCCCGGATTGCCGAGATTGACCGGCCCTGTCAGCGACGACGGAGAGGCCATCATGCGGACCATGCCGCCGATGAGATCATCGACGAAACAGAACGAGCGCGTCTGCGAACCGTCGCCATATATCGTGATGTCTTGCCCCGTCAGGGCCTGAACGATGAAATTCGAGACGACGCGGCCGTCGTCCGGACGCATCCGCGGGCCGTAGGTGTTGAAGATGCGGATGATCTTGATCTCGACGCCGTGCGTGTTGTGGAAGTCGAAGAACAGCGTCTCGGCGCACCGCTTGCCCTCGTCGTAGCAGGAGCGCGGCCCGAACGAATTGACGTTGCCCCAGTAGCTTTCGACCTGCGGGTGGACGTTCGGGTCTCCGTAAACTTCGGAGGTGGATGCCTGAAGGATGCGTGCGCCGGTGCGCGCGGCCAGCTCCAGAAGGTTGAGGGAGCCCAGCACGCAGGTCTTTGTCGTATGGACCGGATCGGCCTGATAATGCGGGGGCGATGCCGGGCAGGCGAGGTTATAGATCTCGTCGACTTCCAGATCGAGCGGCTGGACGATATCGTGGGCGACGACATTGAAGCGATCGACTCGATTCAGATGGGCGATATTGCGCCGCATGCCGGTGGAAAAGTTGTCGAGGCAGATCACCTGGTGTCCGCCGGCCAAAAGCGTCTCGCACAGATGTGATCCGAGGAAACCTGCACCGCCGGTGACAAGAACTCTCTTGGGAGCAGGAGATATTGCAGATGGATTATTTGCATCACGAACCGAAGTTTGCACAGAGTGCGCACGAATCCTGCCAAGATAGTTCACGACTACCTCCCGTGTTCCAGATGTTGCTATGGGATCTTCGATCTTTACTGCGCAATCTCGCGACACGAAGTCGTTCGATCATGCGAATATTTTATTCGTCCGGTTTTTCTTTCGGAAAGGACCGATGTTTATTTAGATACAGCTAAGGGAGGCAATTGTCGTTATCCTCCCGTCCTGGAAATTATCGCTCCGTACATTTCTGAGCAAAAAGGAATATGATAAACAACTTATGGAGGAGATTCTTCGAGCACTTCCGCTTTTTCAGACGGAGTTCTGCGGAGATTTCAGCCGCAAAAACAATTGCTTTTCTCAATATCCATGGCTCGGGTCGGGTTATGCGCTGGAGGAATTGGATGGCTACAGGGTCTGAATCCGACGATGATCCTGCCTCGGAACAGGAACGGCCGGCGCATATGGAGCGGCGGCGCTGGCCGCGTGAACCGGCCATGCGCAAGGAACGCCCACCCCATGCCTCCCCTGCACTCGTGCCGCTGCGATTCTCGACGCAGGACCTGCCACCGGCAGAACAATTCCAGGCCTGGCGGGCACATATGGCGCCGCTCGTGGATGTTCATCTGCCGGAGGGAAAATCACCGGAAGACGGGTTCCTCGCGGAGCAGATCGGCTGGCATCTCGGCGATATTCTGATCGTCCAGCAGCGCGCGCATGCCCACAGATATGTCCGCGATCAGGCCATGCTTCGATCGAGCCCTATCGACCATTGGAACGTCGCCCTGCAGCGCAGCGGCCAAGCCTGGACCGAGGTCAACCGCCGTGTCACCGAGACCGGTGTCGGCGAGATGTTTTTCATGTCTCTCGGCAGCCCCTATCGCGGACGGATGACCGATACCGAAGCGTTGCTCGTGTTCCTGCCGTATGAGCTGCTGGCTCGCGATGCGAGCCTTCTCCAGAGCGCCGGCAACACGGTTCTTTCGGGCAGCCACGCCGAGTTGCTCACGGGCTATCTCACGGGCCTCGAAACGAACCTCGGCAATCTGACGATAGAGGAAGTGCCCCGGATCATCCAAACCATCGGCGATATGGTCGTTGCGGGCGCCGCATCGTCCACAAGGACTGATACCGGCCAAAACCAGAGCAACATGGGACTGATGGAGCGGGCGCACCGCTACATTCACGTCAATCTCCATTCGGAAAACTTGACACCGGACATGATGTGCCGCGCGTTGGGGATTTCGCGTACGCGGCTTTACCAGCTGTTTGAGGCGAGTGGAGGCGTGCTCAATTATATTCGCAAGCGGCGATTGCTGCAGGCCTATGCGGATCTCAGCAATTCGGCCGACCACAGGCCGATTTCAGAAATCGCAGAAGCCGCCGGTTTCGAGGTCGCCGCCAATTTCACGCGCGCCTTCATCCACGAATTCAGGCTGAGCCCGCGTGAAATCCGAAGGACGGTGGCAACCCAGCAGCGGCCGGCTCCGGCCATCCGCTCCTCGCGGCGTTACGAAAAAACGATCGGTGATTGGCTGGCCGTGACGGGTTGATCCGGCTCGGGCTGAAATCCGGACTCGAAGTCCGTTAAGCGGCGATCGACGCGCTTGCCGAAGACACCGCGGACTTGATCCAGCCCCATGGCCTCTAAACCGCCTGTTACGATCTATGATGCCTGCTCCTCTCCTTTTCATCTTCGCAATGCGCAATGATGAATGCATCTTTATGCTGAACAAACCGGTTCGTGTCAGATGCGATCTCAGGGCCTCCGTTCGCAATTGAGGGTATATTTCCCTTCACCGCTCCATCTCCCGCAAACCACGCCGACCAAGCCTAATCCCCGAAGAACCGGATTGGCTTGTATTGCCGATGGCCGATGATCAGGCTCCGGTCGGGCTGGATGATGTAGGTTTCCTCCACCTGCCGGCCGTATTGGTCGATGAAATCATGCGGGAAGGCGGAGCCGGGGGGTGATTTGGTGAGTTTGGTGCGCGGTTGGCCACTATAGGTGATGCTTCCGGGGATTGGTTCGAGGCCCGGTCCGCTGTAGCTGACGGTGCTGCATCCCGCGAGAACAAGGGTGCCGACGAGGCCGATAATTGCAGGTTTCATGTCCATCCCTCCCAATGCGTTGAATAATATCACTCTACACCTCGTCGGATAGGGCGCACGACACGAATGCCCATGCCGCGCCTCAATCCTTCGGGAAGCGTTGCCGGGGACGCCGTGATCGAGCGGCCGACGGGCGCGACATCCGCTTATGGATATTAGGGTGAGAATCCCGTTCCTCCAGGCGCGATGACCCTTCCATTGCCGAAACCGGTGCCGTCTGCTAGATCGGCATCGTCGAAAAAGGCAGGATCGGTTGAGGTAAGCCCGGTCCCTTCCGTTGGAGCGTCAAGCGCGCTCTCACGGAAGCTCTGCTCCGTGCCATGGCACGAGAACCCGCGACGTGATCCGCATCAAGATGCGGGATCCCGGCGGCGTGCGGAGACGGCAAAAAGGCAGTCCCGGGATTTTTTCGAACGGAGACTGTCATGCGCCTGAACCACCTCGATTTCCACGTGCCCGATATCGCTACCACGGCGGATTTCTTGGTCCGCCACTTCGGCCTGACGCTGAAGGATATGCGCGGCCAGAACGGTCTCGCGATCCTCGAAGACGATGCCGGCCTCGAAATCGTCCTCAGCCACGCAATCGCAAAATTCGGTACCGCCGATCAGGTGGAGATGGGACGCCAGACCTATCACATCGGCTTCATTCTGCCCGAAAAGGCGGATGTCGATGCGGCCCATGCCGGGCTTGTTGCTGCCGGTGCTGCGCTGTCTGGTCCGCCGGTCGCCATGCGCGGCGGCTGGCTGTTTTATTGCACGGCGCCTGGAAACATCCTCGTCGAGATCGGCTGGCGGCCGGGTTAGACGACACCCAAAAGGAAAGGGCGGCCGCCGCGGTCCGCCCCTCATCCGCCTGCCGGCACCTTCTCCCCGTAAACGGGGCGAAGGGGATATGCGGCAACCTCTCCATTCCCCACCAACCTCTCGCAGGGCACGTCCCCTCTCCCCGTCAGAACGGGGAGAGGGTTAGGGTCATATGCGCTAGGTTAAGCGGGCGAGGAGATGATCGCATTGTTTTCGGCGTCGTCGCGGCGGCTCGCAGAGATGGCGACGACTTCGCGTGACGAGATTACAGACGGCCTGCCACAGAAGTGGTCCG
>NZ_LWBS01000443.1 GCF_001652265.1 Rhizobium leguminosarum | reverse complement strand
ATCTCTACGCCCAGCGCCACCTGATCGAATGCTGCTTCTCGAGACTCAAGCAGTTCCGCAGGGTCGCTACGCGCTTCGAAAAAACCGCCGAAAACTACCTCGCAGTCGTCACTATCGCAGCAATCGTCCTATGGGTCAGATAACTGTCCACACTTCCTAGCCGGCACAGCACCCGCCGCCGTCGGCGTGTAAGCGCGGCCGAGAGCGATGGATGACGTCGAAAGCCGCGCCAAAACCTGCCCGTCAAAGCCCTCGATCGAACAGGAAAGCTCGATCGGCTTGACGTCTTTGGCGATCTTGCCGTCCGTGACGACCGTGTAACCCCACCCCTTCAGGGCGGCTTCGAGGGCGGTCGCGAAGTCCGACGTGTCCTTCTCCATTTTGATCGTGGTCGTAGCACCCGCCGGGCCGATCCGTTCAGCCAGACGGCTTGCCATGTCGCCGGCGATGGCGTTTGCAGCCGGTCCGGTGACGGCCACCGCGGTCGAGCTGGTGGTCAGTGCGTCGGCCGTTTGGCAGCCGGAGAGCAGCGCGGCCGCGATGAAGAATGCAAATAGCTTCCGCATGGTTCAGCCTCCCCGCCGGATGGTGATCTTCTGCTGCCGCCAACCGACGCCGGAAACGAGGATCGCCTTGTCGATCGCATAGTCGACGGTCATCATGTCGTTCTTCATCCGGTAATTGACGATGCGATTTTGACCGCCGGAGACGACGAAGAGCACTGGTGCATCCTGACCGGAGATCGACTTCGGGAACTGGATGTAGGTCTTCACCCCGTCAGAATAGACCCGCTTCGGTTTCCAGGGCGCGCTCCCGCTCACCGAGTAGGAGAAGTTCAGCTTGTCCGGCGCTGTGCCCGGAATGCCGCCCGTTTCGAGACGGGCGTTTATGTCGGCGAGCTTGGTGGACACGTCTTCCGGATATTCGAAGCCAATGCGCGCCATGTACTGGCTGGGATGGGATTTGAGCTGGATGTGATAGGTTCGACGTGACGTGGTGACGACCATCGAGGTGAAAAGCCCTGGCTCAGATGGTTTGACGATGAGATGGATGGCCTGTCCGCCTGTCGCACCCGAGGTGGCCGGCTCTACCTTCCAGCGCACGGTGTCGCCGACGAGGACGTCGCGAACGATCTCGCCACCCTGAAGTTCGATGTCGCAGACCTGTAAAGGCGAGCAGACGACGGAAGGTTGCGTTTCGCCGAACAAGAAGATCACCTTTCCGTCCGGTCCAGTCGTGACCAGTCCCGGCGTGCCGCGCCACTTCCTGGAAAGATTTGTTCCTTTCACCTCGTTGCTCGTCATGCTTTGCGCCTGCGCGCCCGCCGCAAGTAAGAGTCCGGCTATGCAGCCGGCGGCTGCGATCAATCCCGTTTTTTTCATTGAAAGTATCCCTGCCCTTAAAGCTGTGCCGTCCAGTCGAAATCCCGGACATAGAGGCCGATCGGATTGAGGCGGATCGTCGCCTCATCCTGTGGCGCGGTGAGCGTCACAGTCGCGATGCCGCGGAACCGCCGCGTGCCGGTTTCCTTGCCCTTTCGGTCCCGCTCGTATTCCGTCCAGTCGATCTGATAGGTCTGGTTCGAAAGCGCGACGATGTTGTTGACCTCGATGGCAACGGTCGAAGACTTCGCCTTCTCGAACGGGGAGTTGCCCCGGAACCAGGTGTTGACCTTCTCGGTCGATGGGTCGGGCGTGCGCAGAAGGGCGTAGGTACGGTCGATATATTGCTTCTGCACCACCGCATCCGGCGTGATCGAGCGAAAGCTTGTAATGAAGTTGCCGAGTGTGGCGCGCACCACGCGGACATCGGCATACTCGATCTGCTCGGGGAAGCCTGCCGTGACTGCCGTCCCGAGCTTGTCGACCTCGACGATGTAAGGCACGAGCCTCACCTGCGTGCTCAAATACATCGCGTAGCTGAAGCCGATGACGGCCATGACCAGACCGAGGACTCCCACGATGCGCCATGCGGCTGCGGCCTTCACATAGGAGCCATAGCGTTCGCTCCATTCCTGGCGGGCGGCAAGATACGGGTTTTCCGGGGCGCGGTTCGCTGCCATTTATTCTTCCCTTGTCTCGATTACGGTTTGTCGTTGCGTTCGGGAGGAGGCTTCGGTGTGCTATGACCGCCGCGATGCTCATCGAGCTTGGCATTGGCAAGTCCGAGAATGGACCCGGCATAAGCGCCCGGAGAGCCGATTGCCTTTTCCTTCGCAGCAGATCCGGCTGCTTGCGCGCCGGAAGAGAGGCTCGCGCCCACTCCGCGAAGAGCAGCACCTGCAGCGGATGAACCGCCAGCTCGTGCGGCTTGAGCCGCCGCAAACCCCGCGCCGGCAGCGCCGGCGGCGAGGAAGCCAGCACCGGCGGCAAAAGACGCCGCTTGCCCGCCGTGGCGGATCGCTTCCATTCCTCCGGAAACCGATGCGCCCTGGACGACGCCCTGGATGATGTTCGGGACGTACATCGCGATGATGAAGACCACGACGGAAATACCGGCGATCGCCAGGGTCGTTACGAACTGATCCGATGAGGCAGTAGGCGCCTGGGCAAGACCAAGCAGGACGTTCGATCCGATCTTGGCGATCATCACCAATGCCATGAGCTTCATGCCGACGCCAAAGGCATACACCAGGTATCGAATGGCAAAGTCCTTCGTGAAGGAGGAACCACCCAGCCCGAGCATGATCATGCCGGCGAGCAGGCCGACATACATTTCGACCATGACCGACACGAAAATAGCTGCAACCAGCGAGAAGGAGATGACAACGATGCCCATGGCGAGAACGGCGGCAATCGCGAGTGCATTGTCTTCGAACACCCCGAACTGTGCTTGTTGTGACATTTGGGAGGCGACGCGGATGCCAGCATCGAACACCTCAGCAGGCGAAGCTGAACCACCGCCGGCGCCAATCCGGAAAAGGCTGTCGACCACTGCTCGCGCAAAGGTCGGACCTTGGGTCAGAACGAATGCGAAGAACCCGATGAACATGATCCGCCGCACCAGTTCGGCGAACCAACTGTCCAGTGAGGCTGACTGGATCGCCAACCAGACGGCCGCAATGCCGATCTCGATCGTTGCAAGAATCCAGAATAGGGATTTCGCCGCCTCCATGATGGTGGTCTCCCACCCCTTCGCAGCAGACGAGACCTGGTTTTCCAGTTCCGTGAGGACCTGTCCCTCCTGCGCGAATGCGGGAACAGCATAGGCGAGGAAAAAGAGACCTGTAATCAGGAACGAGCGTGCGACAGTTACCTTCACCATCTTGGGCGCATCTCCTGACCTTCCGTGATCGGCGGCAGCTCCTTCTCGGAGCCGAAGAATTTTTCCCTGACGGCGCGCTGCTCCTCGGTGAGTGCAGGTATTCCCGTGTTTCGGTAATTGACGATCAGCACTGTCGCTGCTGACGATGCAGCGGCGACAGCCAACAGCAAGGCAATCAAGACTTGGCGGCTCACCATCTTGGTTCCATTTTCTGGCCTTCCGGGACGCTCCTGATCTCGGCGTTGAAGAACTTTTCCCGCCGCGCCTGCGCCAGGTCCTTGTCGGTCTGTTCGGTCTGCAGCCAGGTTCCCATCATTGTCATCTGTTGGGAGACGAGCCCGCGAAGCTTCTGCATTTGCGCGACTTGTTGAGCGGCGATCTCGTGCCCGACCTGCAAAGCCTTCATCTGCCCGTCAGCCGTTTCGGACATCGACCGCAGCGAGGACATCGTATCTTCCTCGCTATCGAACTGGTCGGCCGTGAGGCTCGCAGCTTTCAGCGAGCTGGCGATCGTGTCGCGGTTGGTGTTCGACCAGGACTGGTAGGTCGAGGAGAACGTTGCGTTGCTAGGCAAATTCGTCTTGAGATCGGTATAACTCTGAAAGCGCTGCTGAAGAACGTCGTCCGCATTCCCCATCGAAAAGGCGATGCCCTGTCCCTGGTCGACGATGCTGCGCAGCTGGTTGAGATCGCTTTCGACCTGACCCCAGACATGGTCAGGAAGCTGCGCCGTGTTTTGCAGCATGTTCTCGTAGATCTTCAGCTGGTTCTGGATCTGCTCTGCAAGCTGGCTGATCTGGGTCAGCTGATTGTCGACCTGGATGCCGGAGCTTTTCATGAGATCCACGAGCTGCGCATTGTTGGCGAGCTGCGTCCATTCGGTCGCAGCGCCGGTGGCTGTACCGGCTTGCACTGAGCCTGCAGCTCCGATCGTGAGAGCGGCGGCGGCTAAGCAGGCGAGCCATCTATTTGAGTAGCGATGCGGCATCGCGGATTCCTCTCGTTTCAAGCCAGTGCATCGGCCATTCGTGGCCATGTTCGGATTTCAAGCCGCGGATGCGTTTGAGGTCCTCTTTGCCCGACGCGCCGACAAAGCTCAGCGCAACTGGCCCCAGCGCCATGTCGAAGAGCCGCCGACCTTCCGGCGTGGCGACGTAGTATTCGCGCTTCGGAATGGCGGTTGCGACGATCTCGATCTGCCGCTCGTTGAAGCCGATGCGCTCGTAGAATTCGCGCGTTCCCGACTCGCGAGCGGCGCCATTGGGAAGGCAAATCTTGGTGGGGCAGGATTCTTTTAGTACGTCTATGATCCCGGACCGCTCGGCATCGGAGATCGATTGGGTCGCAAGAACGACGGCGCAATTCGCCTTACGCAGCACCTTGAGCCACTCGCGAATCTTGTCGCGGAATACAGGGTGGCCGAGCATCAGCCACGCCTCGTCGAGCACGATCAGGCTCGGCGACCCCTCCAAACGCTTTTCGATCCGGCGGAACAGGTAGGTCAGCACTGGCACGAGATTGCGCTCGCCCATATTCATCAGCTGCTCGATCTCGAAAGTCTGGAAGGCGCCGAGTGTGAGGCCGTCCTCTTCCGCATCGAGGAGCTGTCCCATCGGGCCATCGACGGTGTAATGATGCAGTGCGTCCTTGATCTCGCGCAGCTGCACGCCGCTGACGAAATCCGAGAGCGAGCGACCGGATGCACTCGCCATCAGTCCGATCTGCCGAGAGATGGCGTTGCGATGATCGGGTGTGATCGTGACACCCTGCAGACCGACCAGCATCTCGATCCATTCTGTCGCCCAAGCCCGGTCGGCGTCGCTCTTTAGTTCGGACAATGGGCAAAAGGCCAACGCCCTCCCCTCTTCCGCATTGTCGCCGCCGATCTCATAGTGATCGCCGCCTGCTGCGAGCGTCAGGGGCAGAAGTGAACTGCCTTTGTCAAAGGCGAAGATCTGTGCATGTTCGTACCGGCGAAACTGCGCAGCGATCAGGGCGAGCAACGTCGACTTACCAGAACCGGTCGGACCGAAGATCAGCGTGTGCCCGACATCATCGACGTGCAGATTCAGACGAAACGCTGTCGATCCGCTCGCAACCTGCATCAAGGGCGGGGAATTCGGCGGATAAAAAGGGCATGGTGCGACAGGATTTCCGGACCAGACCGAGTTCAGCGGAATCAAGTCGGCGAGATTGCTGGTGTTAATCAGCGGCTCACGGATGTTGCAATACCAGTTGCCCGGTAAGCTGCCGAGATAGGCGTCGGTGGCGTTGAGCGTTTCGATCCGCGCCCCGAAACCTTCCGCCTGGATCAGCCGCCGGATCGCTTCGGCCTTCTCCTGGAGTGCTTCGCGATCGCTGTCGAATAGCACGACCACCGGTGTGTAATAGCCATAGGCAACCAGCTGCGACGAGGCCTGCGCGATCGCATCCTCGGTCTCGGCCACCATCGTCATCGCGTCCTGGTCGACGGATCGACTTTGTGTCTGGAATATCTGGTCGAAGAATGGCCGGACCTTCTGCTGCCATTTCTTGCGTGTACGCTCGAGCTTTTGCCGGGCCTCCTCGGCATCAAGGAAGATGAAGCGCGATGACCACCGATAAGTCAGCGGCATCAGGTCAAGGCTGTTGAGAATACCGGGCCAGCTCTCGGCCGGCAGACCGTCGATCGCAACGACGCCGAGGAAACGGTTTTCGACCTTTGGCGTCAGTCCGTGCTCAAGCTCCGCGGTGGCGATCCAGTCGAGATACATGGGAACGTCGGGTAGCCGGATTGGATGGCTTTCCCCGGTGGTGCAGAACCGCGCGAACTGCAGCAGCTCGTCGTATCGGGCAATTCGCTCCCCTCCCCTTTCGACCGTTTCACGGGTTTCCATTCGCCGGATCGAAAGAGTGTTGGCAAAATACTGCTCGAGCTCTCGCACCGCGTTCTTGAACACGAAGAGCACCGTGTCCGCGTAGGATTTTTTCCGGCTTTCCTCATCCGAATAGATGTATTTGCTGAGAGCAGTCTTTTTGGACTCGAGGGGCCGGTAGGTCAGGATCAGCGCATGCTTGCTCTCGAAATGCCCCTGCTCGCGCGCGAAATGCGCCCGACGCTCGGCATCGATTGCGCGGGTCACCGGGTCCGGGAAATGGCAACGGTCTTCTGTGGGATAGTCGACTGTCGGAATACGGATGGCCTCGACCTGGATCATCCAGCCGCTTCCGAGCCGTGACAGAACGGCATTGATCTGTCGCGACAACTCGTTGCGCTCAAGGTCGGTCGCACTTTCCGAGTCCGGTCCCGCGAAGTACCAGCCGGCCATCAGACTTCCGTCCTTTAAGAGGAGGACACCATTGTCCACAAGGCCGGCATAGGGAACGAGATCGGCAAAGGATGGGCCGGTCACCCGGAAGCGTTTGAGAGCTACCATGGCCGCCTCCTCAATACCGCCGCCACGGCGAGGTGGTTGCCTTGTAATAAGGCTTGTAGGAAATGTGCCTGATATAGACCTGCCGCATCAGCGGGTCGGACTTCGCCATCATCTTGAGCAGCCCGACGATCACGACCCAGACAGCGACGCCGAAGAGCGCCGAATAGACCGTGAGAACCACGAAGATGAGTATGACGGCCGCAAGGCCGGTGATCAGCACCAATTCGCGGTCCGCGCCCATGAGTAGGTTTGGGCGCGAGAGGGCACGATGGATGCGCTTGCGTCGCAAGCCGGACACGGACTCAGCCATCATCTCCCTCCCCTCCCCCGTTCGAACCAATTGACGTGACCTGCTCGTCGGTTAGCCCGATCGAAGCGCCGGTCGCACCGAACAGGCCGACGATGTTGGTGGCGCCGAGCAGGATGCCGGCGACGAGAACGACGTACACAAGGCGCCGTGCGAAATCGTTCAGCTCGCCGCCAAAGATCAGCATGCCGCCGGCAATGGCCACGGCTGCAAGCGCGATTGCGCCCGCGACCGGGCCGGTTATCGACTCCTGAATCTGCTGCAGTGGCCCTTCCCATGGGAGGCTGCCGCCGGAACTGGCGAGCGCCGGCGCGACCGAGGCAAGAACGATTGGCGTCGCCACGAGCGCGGCGGCGATGAGGGTATGCTTACGCGACATGGCGCGCCTCCTGTTCATCGGTGAGTTGATCGGATTCGATCTCGTACTGTCCGTTGATGAACCGCTCGACTTGAATGATGTCGCGAACAAGCCGCCCCCGCGGCGTCCGTTCGATCGAGATGACCAGGTCGATGGCCTCTCCGATCACCTCGTGCATCGGCTGCTGGCTTGCCTCGGCCGTGAGCTGCTCAAGACGGCGTAGCGCCGACATGGCGGTGTTCGAGTGAATGGTCGCCACGCCCCCAGGGTGGCCGGTGTTCCACGCCTTGAGCAACGTCAGCGCCGCGCCATCGCGAACTTCGCCAACGACGATCCGGTCGGGGCGCAGCCGCATGGTGCTCTTCAAGAGCCGGGCCATGTCGATCGAATCGCTGGTATGGAGGAGAACGGCGTTTTCGGCCGCGCATTGGATTTCCGCGGTATCCTCAAGAATGACGAGACGATCCTCGGGCGCAGATTTGACGATCGCGTGGATCACTGCGTTCGCTAGCGTTGTCTTGCCCGAGCCCGTTCCCCCGGAAATGATGATGTTCAGCCTCGTGGAAATGGCACTGCGGATCGTTGCGGCCTGGTATTCTGTCATCACGCCGGCGCAAATATAGTCTTCGAGCGGAATGAGGCGCGATGCCCGGCGACGAATCGTGAAGGCTGGCTTGGTGACAACGGGGGGCAACAGTCCCTCGAAGCGGTGGCCACCGATTGGCAGCTCGCCGGAGATGATTGGCTGTTCCGTGTCGACCTCTGACTGAAGCGCGTGCGCCACTGTACCGATGACCATCTCCGCGGCAGCGGACGACATCTCGCCGGCGGGCGCAACGCCGTGACCGAGACGTTCGATGAATAATTTGCCGTCCGGATTGAGCATGATCTCCACGACGTTCGCGTCCTCCAGGGCAACACAAAGCTGATCGCCGAGCGCATCCTGAAGTTTGCGGACGAGCCGAGGGTGAGAGCGAAGCTGGCTCACGGATTTCTCCTTACGCTGCCTGGTCGAGGGGGCGTGAGTTCAGAACGGTAGGTTGAGGGGCGGAGCCTTAGGAACGTGGCCGCATTGGCAGGCAGAGTCCCGGCTACGGCCATCGTCACGCCGATCTTCTTGGGTTCGCCCAGACGCTGCAGCTGCCATCCCACGCGAGCGAGGATGCGCTCAAACCGAAGATCGGTCACCGTAACAATCTCAGTGTACTCATTCGCCGTGCACCATTCGATGATGCCAGCGAACATGGTCAGCGTGGCTTCATGGACCGAGGCGTCGCCCCTCCCCTCCGCGAGAGCCGTGTCGACACAGAAGCGAGAACTCTCGATCATCGCGGCATGCCCCTTGAGTTGGCCGTCGGGGAGCAGCGACGGGAAAACGTCGGCCACCATTGTCGGTCCGAGCGCAGGAAGAAGCCTCGCGCACCCCGCCAATTGGCCGGTCTCTGCGATGGCGAGAATATAGGTCGGCCGAAGCGCGTCGAAACGATCGGACTCGCACCCCGCCGTTACATCGACTTCCCAACCCAGGCGATCGGAAAAGACCCGAGCACGAAGCCGGTAGTGGATTTGTAGGAGATGCGCCTCTTGGATCGTCCGGGGTGTTGAGAGCGCGAGAGCCTGCATGATTTTTCTCCGTCGTTGTTGGTCGGCGGGAAATCAGCACAGTTTGGAATCGGAGGGCAGTTGTAGGATTCAACATGCACGTAGCGAGGTGAGTCGCGGTTCATGAGTGGTGTGGCGCTACAGAGCCGCCTAATCTACTTGCTGCTACACTGTTCGGATTTGTAGGATTCACAGGAGAACATTCAGGGATCAGCGAGCGGGGTATTTGAGGCTAACTCCTGGAGCGGAAAAGCAAAAATCCGAACAGCTTTATGCGGATTGTCCCCGGTCGTTAACCTTTTGTTAACCCTAAACCTCTGGACCAGTTCGGAGAATCGTGTTCTATTTTTAGCGGGCAATGGCCGGTAAACCGGTGAAAAGCCGCCAAGAGGGACAGATGGCGATAGCAAACCGAGTAGAAGCAAGTGTTGGCTCAAAGGAAGATGCCGGCAGCAAAATTATGCGCCATGCCGGGCTTCTGTCCGGACAATTGCAGCAGCTCAGAACTCGTATGTATCCGCCAAAATCGGAAAAGACCCTGCGTCCCTTTCTGACCAACGAGGTGTCGAAGCTGACATCTATACCCGATTCCACCCTGAAGCTCATGTCCACCGAAGGACGCGGGCCGATTCCCAGTAGGCTGGAAAATAACCATCGCGTCTACACGCTGGACCAGATCAATGAACTGCGTGAATTGTTCGCGAGTCAGAAACCTGCAGACGCCTTGCGGTTCCTTCCTCGTCGTCGTGCCGGCGAGCACCTCCAGGTTCTTGCGATAGCCAACTTCAAGGGCGGCAGCGCGAAGACGACAACCTGTGTCCATCTTGCCCACTATCTCGCCCTTCATGGGTATCGCGTCCTCGCACTCGACCTGGATCCGCAAGCATCCTTGTCCGCTTTGTTCGGTGCTCAGCCAGAAATTGACGTCGGGTCGAATGAAACGATCTATGCCGCTTTGCGTTACGATGACGCCGAGCGTCGTCCCATCCGCGATATAATTCGCAAGACATATTTCGATAGCATTGACCTCATTCCTGGCAATCTTGAGGTCATGGAGTATGAGCACGAAACGCCACGGATCTTGGCGAACAAGGGCAGCTCCGGCGCAATCTTCTTTGAGCGACTGAAACTCGCCCTTTCGGAAGTCGAGGCGGACTACGACATCGTGATTCTCGACACTCCGCCGTCGCTCGGCTTTCTGACGTTGAGCGCGATATACGCCGCGACTAGCATGATCATTACGGTTCACCCGGCCATGCTGGACGTCGCGTCGATGAGCCAGTTCCTTCTCATGATGGGGGATCTGATTAGTGTTCTGAACGAGAGCGGCGCTCAGTTGGACCAGGACTTCATCCGGTATCTGGTTACACGACACGACCCCAATGACGCGCCACAGTCGCAAGTCGTTGCGATGCTTCGGCACTTGTTTGGCTCCGATGTATTATTGCCCACTGCCATTGAAAGCACCGCCGTTGAAGCAGCCGGCTTGGCAAAACGTTCGGTATACGAGCTCGAATTGGGGCAGATCGGACGCGATACTCACAAGCGTGCCCGCGAGGCGGTAGATGCTGTGAACGAGGCGATTGTTCGCCTCGTCAATGAGAGCTGGGGGCGGACATGAGCAAATCCCCTCGCAAGTCGATTGTCGCCAGCTTCGGGTTGCTTTCCGCAGAGCTGGAAAGCGATCAGGCTGCGGATCAACAGCAGCCGTCGCAGGCCCCTGCCCCGGTTCCCGGAAATCGTGTCGGAGCAGGTGTGATCGGTGCTGCTCACCGAGCAATCGACGACATTCGAACAGAGCGGGATCGCTTGAAGGCTATCGTGGAGTCGGGCGGTGGTTCGGTTCGCGAGTTGGATCCGTCGCTCATCGACCCTTCCCCTTATCCGGACAGACTGCCGGACGATGACGCAACGAGCTTCGAGGCGTTCAAACGGTCGATCGAGACTGAGGGGCAACAGGTTCCCGTCCAGGTCCGCAAACACCCCTCGTCCCCAGGTCGCTATCAGATCGTCTACGGTCATCGACGCTGGCTCGCCGCTAGGCAGCTTGATAGGCCTGTTCGCGCTCTCGAAGTCGAGATTTCCGACCTCGACCTAGTTCTTGCACAAGGCATCGAAAACGCGGGTCGCCAAGACCTCACCTGGATCGAGCGCGCGCTGTTTGCCTCCCGAATGGATGATGCGGGGATCAAGCCTCGGCACATCTACGCTGCGCTTTCGATCGAGGACGCCGAACTGGCTCGGATGCGGAATGTCTACAGGATCATTCCCGCGGACATCATTGAGGCCATTGGGCGGGCGCCAAAGATCGGGCGGCCACGATGGCTCGATCTTGCCAAGACGGTTGCGGGCGACGCGGGAGCGCTCGATGCACTGCGGACGGTACTGGTTAGGAAGGGCGAGACGGCCGAGACCTCTGATCAAAGGTTTCAGCGTGCATTGAATGCCATCAAGCCAGCATCGACTGGCCGGAGAGAGCCAAGCCCGATTACAGACAAGAGCGGAACGAAGCTTGGCGCCCTGTTGATATCCTCGAAAGAGGTTCGAATTTCGGCTGAGGGTTCACTCGGGGTCGACTTTTTGAAGTTTGTTGAGGCGGAGCTCCCAGCGCTAACGGAGCGCTTTGTCCGCCTGCGAGAAGACGAGAAACCCTGACAGCTGTCAGGGTTTGGAGATAAAAAAAGGACGAACTGCAAAAGAAAAAGGCCCCCCAAACGTTGCCGTCGTGGAAGCCTCTCTCAATGTGTGACAACAAGAGAATCGCATTTCCCCGAATCCCAGTCAAGAGTCTTTGGCACCGTAATTTGGTGAGCAGGTTTCTTTTGCCTTTTTGAAGGTGAAGAAAATGCAGATTGGAAGTGTGACGACGCCCTTTGGGCGGCGGCCGGTGACGCTTGCCCTGGTGAAGCGGCAAATCGAGACGAGTAAGATCAAGCCGGGCAAGACAGCGGACAAATGGAAAGTCTTTCGGGACGCATCCGAAGCAAGGGAGCTGCTTGGGCTGCAGGATCGCAGCCTGGCCGTCCTTGACGCGCTCCTGAGCTTTCATCCAGACAACGAATTGCGCCAGGATGCGCAGCTCATCGTTTTTCCGTCCAACACACAATTGACACTTCGGGCGCACGGTATCGCCGGCGCTACCCTTCGCAGACATCTGGCCCTTCTCGTTGAGGCAGGACTGATCGTGCGGAAGGACAGCGCGAATGGAAAGCGCTACGCCCGGAAGGACAAGGCGGGTGCGATCGATAGCGCATTCGGCTTTGATCTGTCACCGTTGCTCATGCGAACAGATGAGCTTGCCATGATGGCGCAACAGGTCGTTTCCGATCGCTTTGCCCTCCGCCGGGCGAAGGAAGATTTGACGATATGCCGGCGCAACGTTCGAAAGCTCATTTCTGCCGCGATCGAGGAAGGTGCGTCAGGCAACTGGGAAAACATCGAAGCGATTTACATCGGTCTCGTGGGCAGGATTCCGCGCTCTCCGACGCTCAGTGATGTGAATTCAATCTTGGACGAGATGGAGCTCCTGCTGCAGGAGGTCATCAACATCCTGGAAATGCAGCAAAAAGACGAAAATAATAGCACCAATGGTGACCAGAATGAGTGCCACATACAGAATTCAAACACCGAATACATCAATGAACTTGAACCTAGCTCCAGAAATGAGCAGGGCGCAAAGGCGGTGGACGATGATCGGCCGAAGCGGGAGCCAGTCCGGAATTTTCCGCTTGGCATGGTGATGCGGGCTTGCCCCGAGATCGCGATATATGGCCCGGGCGGTGCGATCGGAAGTTGGCGCGAAATGATGGGTGCAGCGGTGGTCGTTCGGTCAATGCTTGGCGTCAGCCCGTCGGCCTATCAGGAGGCCTGCGAGGTGATGGGGCCGGAGAATGCGGCCGCGGCGATCGCCTGTATCCTTGAGCGAATTAGGCATATCAATTCGCCGGGAGGATATCTGCGAGACCTGACACGCAAGGCAGCACGTGGCGAATTTTCACTTGGGCCGGCTCTTATGGCGCTGCTTCGGGTCAATGGCGATAGCAATCGCAGGACGGGATAGTTGGTTGCCTAGGCTTATGGTCGGCTGGTCAAAACCCTGACAGCTGTCAGGGTTTTGGGATCGGCGGATGCTGGAGCGGGGAAGGGTAGATCAACTCGGCTGGCGGCTACTGACATCATCCGACAAGGCAGGTTTTCGCTCGGTCCGATGGGCAAGTTAATGAAGTTCCTTGCCTGGGCCGAGCCGTGCTCTGTTGGCCTTGGCGCCCGTTCCAAATATGAGGAAGAGCAATGCCGCCTGAAACTCGATCTCCGCGCCTAGCTGTTCTGATTGATGCGGACAATACATCCGCTAAAATCGCCGACGGGCTTTTCGAAGAGGTAGCCAAAATCGGGGAGGCGAGCGTGCGTCGCATCTACGGTGATTTTTCCGGCACGCGCTCCAAGGGTTGGGCGGACGTGCTCATAAAGCACGCGATTATCCCGCAGCAGCAATTTGCGTATACGACGGGAAAGAATGCTTCCGATATCACTTTGGTCATCGATGCAATGGATTTGCTGCACAGCGGTCGGTTCGACGGCTTCTGCCTAGTGTCCTCGGACAGCGATTTCACGCGGCTTGCCGCCCGGATCCGTGAGGAGGGTGTCGATGCATTCGGCTTCGGCGAGCAGAAGACACCGGAAAGTTTTCGCCAAGCCTGCCGGCGGTTCGTCTATACCGAAAACCTGCTTCCTGGCGCGATCAAGGACGAGCAGAATACTGCATCCACCGACAAGCCGCTGCAGCCGGCAACATCGGCCGTGCCGCTGATCAAGAAGGTACTGTCCCAGGAGGATAGCGATGACGGCTGGGTCAACCTGGGCACTGTCGGCAAGCAGTTGTTGAATCTCGCGCCGGATTTCGACCCGCGTACATTCGGCTTTCGAAAACTCAGCGATCTTATCCGCAAGACGAACCAGTTCGAGATTCGCCAGGCCGAGGGCGGTCCGATCAGCATCCGGGTGAAACAACGAGGCAACAAGTAGCGCCATCGTCGAGGCGATAGAGCGAGGGAGTACCGGGACACCTCGACGGTGAGTATGGGCTTTCCCCCGCGGCAAGAAGCGCCTATCAGTGCTGCCACAAAGAAAACCGTCAGCCGAGCACGCTTCGGCAATGCGATTGATCAAAGGAAGACGTCATGGTGACCGGTACGGTAAAGTGGTTCAACGCAACGAAGGGCTTCGGGTTCATCCAACCGGACGACGGCAGCGCCGATGTGTTCGTCCATATTTCTGCAGTGGAGCGGGCCGGCATGCGCGGCCTCAACGACGGCCAGAAAATTACCTATGAGCTGGTAAAGGATCGCAAGTCCGGCAAGATGTCTGCGGACAACCTGCAGGCCTGAGTCTGACTGCACGTGAATGGTTGGATAGGTCGGGTTCGCCCGGACTATCCTTTGCAGGCCGAGATTTGCGCGGTGCAAGCGCGAGACTTCAATGTTCTGCATTGCCGTATTACCCTCAGGGCGGCGATCGTGTCGAGCTCTTCGGCGCGCCGCTCGACGGCGGTCAGTGATGTCTTGGGCTTGAGCACGGACGCTCCAAATGGCGGGTTTCGGTGGCCGTGTCGGCCGTGATTTGCTGCGATTCTTGCTGTGTCAGTCTTCGAGGATCAACGGACTACAATTAACTGTTTTTTTACGATTTAGAACGAGCGAGGATCGGCGGATTTTGCCATGTTCAGCGGATTTGAAGCGTCATCTCAGAACGAAGTCGCGCAGCCCTCGCTCCGCGTGCGGTTCGCCGGCGAAGCGGCAAGCAAATGACATGGATATGCGCATGGAAGACATGCTGTCCGCCAGCTGCGCCAACATTCCAGCCTACTGTGAAGCCGTCCGGCTAAAACTTTGCGAGCCATGTGCGGGCGTTTTCGAGCATGTCGCCAAGGTCTTGCCATTCGTTCGGCGTCATCTCAAACGGGCTTTCAACGTGGCGCCGCGACACCACCAGCACGGCCGGATGAGTCGGATGCGGCTTGTCCACCATGTAGTGAGAAGCGTTGGAGGCTAGGGTCTCGCCATCATGGTCGCACCACTTGCAGCTCGCTTGGTTTGTCAGCATAAGTCCAACTCAATCGGAATATTTAAAGGAATATATCGACCATGGCCGGCCCTGCCAACACGACACTTACGCGCAGCAAGCCCACTGCCTTCCTGGGCGGGGCGGTCATCGGCGCGCTCGGCGGCCTGATCGGTCTCGGCGGAGCGGAATTCCGCCTGCCTCTGTTGATCAGCCTGTTCGGCTTTCCAGGCCTCGAAGCGGTAATCCTCAACAAGACCATGAGTCTGGTTGTCGTCGCGACGGCACTGCCGTTTCGCGCGGCCGCCGTACCCTTCTCCGAAGTGTTGGCGCACTGGCCGATCATCGTCAATCTGCTCGCCGGCAGCCTGGTTGGCGCCTGGTTCGGGGCGGGGTGGGCTACTCGCCTGCGCTCAGAAACTCTGTACCACGTAATTGCGATCATGCTGGTCGCAATTGCCGTCGTGTTGATGATTGGCCACGAGGCCTCGGCCGGCCAGCCGCTGGTCACTGGCACTCTACAGATCGTGGCGGGTATCGTTGCCGGCTTCATTATCGGAATTGTAGCGGCCCTCTTGGGCGTCGCCGGCGGCGAGCTACTGATCCCGACGCTAGTTCTCCTATTCGGCGCTGATATCAAGCTGGCTGGCAGCCTGTCGCTTGCGGTGAGCCTGCCGACTATGCTGGTTGGGTTCGCACGCTACAGTCAGGACCAGAGTTTCTCGACCATCCGACGCAATGGGACCTTTGTGCTCCTGATGGCCGCGGGCTCGATCGTCGGCACGTTCGTCGGCGGGCAACTGCTGGGCATCATTCCCAGCTACGTGCTGCTACCGCTTCTAGCGGTCATACTCCTGCTCTCGGCCGTGAAGGTCTGGCGGCATAAGGGAACCTTCTGTCTTCGATCTGTAACGATCGAAGATCACCATAATTATCGAACCGGGAATTCCCTTCGCGCCTTAGTCAGGAACGAGGAAGCTTTCGATGACGGACGGAGCGGATAAGCTGGCCGTGAGTGACACGGCCTGGCAAAAGGCAGTGGCACGCGAGGCCGCTATCAGGCCTCTAATTGCCAAAACTCGGATATCTCGGGGAGATGTCGCTTCGACGTGTCGACAGCTTGGTCTGAAGCGCACTCGGTTTTATGAACTCGTCGCCAAATTTCGCAAAAGACCTGTCACCAGTTCGCTGCTCGACGAGACCCCTGGCCCAGAGAAGGGGAGGGGGAGGCTTTCCGTCGATCAAGAGGATGCGATCAAGCTTGCCATCGAGGCAATCTATTGTGCCCGAGAACGGCCATCCGTCAGCGCTGTTCACGACCACGTTCTCAGGGTCTGTCACCAACATGGTCTTCGGCCCCCATCCTGGAAAGCTGTCAAAGCGCGGGTGGATCAGAGCGATCGACGGCAGCTCGTGAGGTTTCGAGAGGGTGCACGGGCGGCTCAACAGCTATTCGGGCCGGTGGTCGGCGAATATTCGGCCCAGTATGCGCTCCAGGTCGTTCAGATAGATCACACCCTTGTCGACCTCTTCATCGTTGACGCTGTGAGCCGGCAGCCCCTTCAGCGACCGTGGCTGACGCTGGGAATTGATGTGGCGAGCCGGATGGTGACCGGGTTTTTTCTCAGTCTGGAAAGCCCGTCTTCGACATCCGTCGCCTTGGCGATCCAGCAAATGGTATTGCCGAAGGACAGCTGGCTGGCTTCGCGCGACATTGAGGCAGAATGGCCCGTCTTCGGTTTGCCTGATGTCATCCATCTGGACAATGGCCGGGAGTTCCATGGCAAAGCACTTGTGCGAGGCGCGGCAGAACACGGAATCGACCTTCAGTACCGCCCCGTCGCTCGTCCACATTACGGTGGCCATATCGAGCGGCTGATCGGAACGATGATGGGCGCAGTGCATCTTCTGCCGGGATCCACGTCCAGCGATCTCAGCAGCCGGGGAGATTATGATCCGCAGAAGCACGCCATAATGACGCTCGACGAGTTGGAGCGTTGGCTGGCTCTGCAGATCGTCGGCCGATATCATGCCGACATCCACAGTGCCCTGCGGCTGGCCCCAAACACAGCTTGGCAAGATGCTGCTTCTGCACGCCCACATCATCGACGGCTACCCTATGATGAACACCGTTTCCTTCTCGACTTTCTGCCATTCGAGGAGCGACATGTCCGACGGGACGGCGTGCATCTTTTCGGTCTGCGGTACTGGGATGACGTCCTTAGTCCCCTGGCAGGCGGACCGGGTAAGCTATGTGTTCGATATGATCCCCGAGATATCTCCACGGTGTTTGTCGAAGCGCCCGACGGATCGACCTGGCCCATTCCCTTTGCAAATCTTGGCTGGCCCCGCATCACGCTCGGCGAGCATCGGCAGGCACTGGCCCTATTGCGGCAGCGTGGCGTGCGTTCCGTCGACGCGGACCTGATCTTCAAAACGATCGACGGGCAGAGACGCATCGTCGAGACGGCGAGCCGTCAGACCCGCAGCATGCGGCGGAGCGCGGAGAAACGTTCACGAGCGTTGGGATGGGAAGGCCGTTCTTCGGGCTCCGTGCCATACCGTGAGGACGAGGAAGACTTTGCGGACCTGCCTCCGCTCAGCGTCGAGGAGTGGTCATGACGGCGTACCCTCACTTGCAGCCGACATACAGGCAATATGCGGATCTCACGGCGGATGAGCGCATTGCATGGATCCGAGCTGATCGATGGCTGGAGACGGCCGATGCAAATCTGGCACTGGCGAGATTGAACGACCTACTCGCCTATCCGCCGCGAGACCGAATGCCATGCCTGCTGCTCTACGGCGACACCGGAATGGGCAAGACCAAGATCATTCGCAAATTCCTTCGCGATCACGCGCCGACTTTCGATCGTGGCGCCGGCACAACGATGATGCCGGTGGTGGCAATGCAAATGCCCGCCGAGCCGGTCGAACGTGACGTCTACGGCGAACTTCTCAATGCAATGAATGCCCCCGGCCCGATGGGAGACGCCACCTTTCGGTTGAAGGCGACCTGCAGGAACCTGATGCGCGGAATGGGCGTCCGTATGCTGATCATCGACGAGATCCACGCGATGCTGACCGGCACCTACCGGCAGCAACGGATTTTCCTCAACGTCATACGTTTTTTGGCGAACGACCTGAAGGTGCCGCTGATCTGTGCAGGAACGGATCTGGCACGACAGGCTCTCCTGACGGATCCGCAACTCGCGGAGCGGTTCGAGACTTTCCACCTCAAGAGATGGGTCAACGACCAGCACCTTGCGCAGCTCCTGGCGAGCCTGGGCACGATCCTGCCGCTGAGACGTCCCTCGGATCTCGGGTCTGCGCCCGTTCGTCGGCGTATTCTCGAACTCACTGACGGCGTCACGGTGCGGATTTTTCGATTGATCGAAACTGTGGCGGTAGAAGCGGTTCGCAGCACCACGGAAGCGATCACCCTCAAAAGCTTTGACGGCGACGATCTGGTCTTGCCGTTGGTCGCCATGGCGCAACACACGGAGCGCCAACTCAGGCGACAGGTGGCCCGGTGAGACACGTGCGGCTGCTGCCGGTCGCGCCACGTCCCTTTGACGACGAGCTACTCACATCCTGGCAGTGCCGCGTTGCCTCCTATTATTCGAGTACGCCACCACAGATCGAGGTTTGGCTCGGCAGGCCGCCAACCCCAATGCGCGCAAGCTTCCAGGCCCGGGATTTCCAGCCAGACAAAGACATGACTTGGCGGTGGGCGCGTGCCTCCAGGCTCAACGAACGTGATCTCCAGCGCCTCGCGCTCTGCGTTCTTCAGAGACCTGAAGACTGCTATGTCACCAACCCGCTGGATCGAGGGGTTTGTCCCGTCTGCTTGGATGCGGATGCCGAAAAGGGCGGCGACCATTATTGCCGGCGAAACTGGGCGCATGTGGAAGCGGCCGTATGCGAGGATCATGGCGTGGCCCTGCAGAGCACCTGTCAGCGTTGCTTTCGCAGCGGCCTGTTTCAGTTCCGGTCTATGCCGGGCGGTGTCTCGTTTGCCCTTCGTGCGCCTCGGTGATCTCGGAACGTCGCGGACGGCAACCGCGGCAAAATAGGTTGCTGGAGTCGATGTCCGCGATCGGTAGAGCGATCGATTGGAAGGGCTTTCAGCTTGATGCCGTGATCGCCGCCAGCCATTTTCTCTGGGCGCCACAGCCGCACGGATTGCCCTATATTACGTGCCTCGGGATTTCACTTCCGTATGGGAGGTTGCCGCCATCATCAACGGCAAAAGCGCCGCTATCTACGTTGCCTCTCGCCTGGAGGGCCGCTTCCGTCGAAGCCGTGGCCGAGCTTGCAGGCCTGGTCGCTCGTCGTGAAATCGGAACCGTCCCGCCCTTCGCACATGAAGCGTTCAGGAATTTCAGGGGAGGGGAGGAGCGACACGCGCCGAAAAACATAGTCGCCACGGCTCTGGATGAAAGCACTGAGCTGAAAATGCGGACCGATGGCGACTACCGGCGACTGGCGCTGGAGATCCTTAAAAGCCAAGCTTGGAAGGACATGCCGTCGAACACCGGCAGGAAAAAGAACCGTGCCATCGGTCGGCTGATGAGCCGTGCCCTCAGCGGGGGATAAGGCCAAACCGGTGCGCTTCGTCCAAGAGGTCGCGGACGGAGGAAGGTTGCCACTTCTTGCCGCCTCGCACAGGACGTTCCCCCATCTGATCCAATTGAGCGCCGATGTCGCGAAGCGATAGACCGGGGTCTGCGATGGCGATAGCCGCCACAAGTTTCATCAGGTGGTCCTCAGGCGCGCGACGGGGGGACCGGGCAAGCAGCTCCTTTTCAGCGAGCTTTTCGCGGACCATGCGATGAACGGCGCGGCGAAGGCGCTCGACGGTCCAATCGTGGCCGCGACGATTGAGTACCCGAACCACATTGTCCCAGCTGTGCTGCGGCCGGAGTTGCCGCACCAGTGGCAGCCACGTCGGCGCGGACGCAATGAGTTCATCGATATAGAGCTTCTCGCGTGCTTGCGACACCGCTTTGATCGCCTCTGGTCGCCGTTCTCGCAGGCCGGGATTCCCAGGAAGCTTGCCGCGTGCCTTGGCCGCCTTGATACCCGCTTTGGTGCGTTCGGCGATCAGCGCTCGCTCGAGCTGCGCAACCGCGCCAAGAACCTGGAGGGAAAACATACCTTGCGGCGTCGAGGTGTCGATCGGATCCCGGATCGATCGAAAATGGACACCGCGCTCCTCCAGCTCTTCGATGACCTGCAGCAGATGGCTCACCGATCGGGCAAGGCGATCGAGGCGGACAACGACAAGGACATCGCCGGCGGTGAGCTCGCCAAGAAGTCGCGTCAAAACCGGTCGGGCGCGAGATGCTCCAGAACCATGTTCTTGGAATATCCGATCGCAACCAGCTGCGCGCAGCTCGTCCATCTGGGCGTCGTGGACCTGGTCCTCTGTCGAGACACGGGCGTAGCCGATGAGCCGCCTCGGAAGCTGGGGAACTTTAACTGTTTGTCTCTTTGCCATCCGACTTTCAGCGGCCCGTTTTAGAGCGGTTTGTACAGATAAAACGTGCGTGAGAAAATGAACAGTTGCAAGCGTGTTTTATGGAGTCAATGCAGCCCCACCAGAGTCGAAAAGGGATGCCGAATGGGCGTCGGGCCGTGACCAGCGTGAAACGCGCTCTGGTGGCCATCTGCGGCGGAAACGGCTGAAAATAGGGAGATCCGAGGATGGGGCGACCACGAAGGCCCGTTTGAGCTTGAAGCGGATGGAGAATTCCCAGCTCATCGGAAGGGGAGGGCTGCTCGGAGTCGTCTGTAGAGCAGAGACGTTTCCGCCGAACCTCGCCGAAATTTGCCTAAAAGGCCGGAAAACCAGGCGTTTCTGGTCATCCAAGCCGACCGACATTTCTGATTTGTGCCTCCAGATCAACTACCATCGATAACCAGTACTTATCGATGATTAGACATCGTTCCCACGAAAGCAGCTTGTAATGAATGTTAAATGCCATATAGCGTTCGTTTAGCAAATCATTTACCATGATTTCAATGTCTTACGATCTCGGCAAATTGCCCATCTCAAGCCTGCTGCGACCGATTTCGGACGCCGGCGCCGCGCTGGCCCGTCTCGACGAGCGCATCGCCCGTTCGCCGGTGGGCGAGGGTTTTGTCGAACGCTCACACTTCACGGACGCCTGCGCCTCGCTGTGGATCGACGGCGAACTGGTGCATCTCGAGGACCTCGTGCTGCATGACGCCGGCGCCGACATCCGCGCGCCGACCCATGAGCTGACCATCGCCCGCGACGTCCTGAAAACCCGCCGGCGTATTGCGGCGCAGCCGCCCGGCTGGGCGCTCAGCCCCGAAGGACTGCGCAGCCTCCGCGGGCACGACTTCGTCGCCGGCACGCCTGCGGCATCACATGGCGCCGACGGCACCGTTGCGATCGACGCCGGCGAGTTGGACAGCAGCGCGAACCGAGGAGGGGAGGGGGAGGACCGCGATGATGGCGCCAACCCTCTCGACGCGGAGTTCGCCGCCATCGATGCAGTGTTGGCCCGATCGGACGCCGCCATCGAACAGGCAAGACGGCCCAGCCGCGCCGGCGCGCCGGAAAAGGATCCGCTGGTTTACGATCTCGACTGGGACGAGGACGAACGTCTCGGCGAATGGCGCGGCGTGCTGCGCCAGGCTCAAGGTTTTCCCGCAGTGCTGCTGGCGGTCGTCGCCCTCGATGCCTGGAATACCTTGGAGGTGCTCCAGCATGCACCCTGGCTCGGCCGGCTGCTGGCTGTGTCGATACTACGGCAAGCGGGCCTCACCACGGCGGCGCATCTGGCCGCCGTCAATCTTGGGCTCAAATCCATACCCGTCGATCGCCGCCGGCATCGCGATCGCGAAACACGGTTGCTGGCCATTCTCGCCGGCATCATCGCCGCGGCCGAGGTCGGCCTCAAGGAACACGACCGGCTGACCCTGGCCCGGCAGGGGATGGAGCGGAGATCGATCGGCCGGCGCACATCGTCAAAACTGCCGCAACTGATTGAGCTGGTGATGTCCCGGCCGCTCGTGTCGGCCGGCATGGTGGCCAAGGCGGTCGGCGTGACGCCGCAAGCGGCGATACGGATCGTCGGCGAGCTCGGGCTCAGGGAGATGACGGGGAGGGGCAGGTTTCGGGCGTGGGGCGTGCTCTAATACGCCCTGCTATCTATGCATAGAATCGGGTCAGAATTCCACTTCATTGGGGGGTGGGGAACGCGCAAAATCCCAAGGTGAAAACTACAACAGAAACGTGTATCCATGACATTGGGATGTGTAATGATCTGACAGACGACTTCGGTGGGTGAAGATGGCGCGTAGCATAGCAGATATGACGCTCGATGAAGTGCTGTCACACCTGATCGCAGGAGAGGTTCTGCATGTATCCGGTGCAGACGAATTCTCGCTTCCATTGATCGATAGCCGCGCGATTCTGGCCTTCTACAATCAAGACCGTAAGGCATATTGGAATCCGGACAAGGACACGTCCATCCAGGACGGTGAAGTGGACCGAGTTCTGGCGGCGCTCGACAACGTGCCGAAATCCGCGGTTGCTTCATCCAGCGTGGCGGCAAATACTCAGAAATGGCAACTTGTAAAGATCGAGGCACATCGCTTTCGAGGGCTGCATCGTCATTGCGCGGACGGGGGCGTCGACCCAAAGACTTTTGAGCTCGAGCTTTCAGCACCGGCTACCTTGTTTCGCGGCTTCAACGGGGCGGGTAAGACCTCACTGGTGAGTGCTGTCTGCTGGTGCCTTACGGGATATGGGCATCGCTCGCAGGGACTGCCGGCGCCGTTGCATGAATGCATTGCGGTGCAGATCGCAAGCGACGGCGAGGAGGTGCCGACAAATGGCTTCGATATACCGACGATCGTGCCGATTCCGACGGAGCAGGAATTGGTCGCGGTTGACGGTGTGCCGAAGGTTGACACTTGGGTTCGCCTATCATTTCGATCGCTGATCGATGGGAGGGAAGTCGTCGTCGAACGACAACTCCAGCGCGACGGAAAAAAAGCGTTTAAGACGGTCGCGATCGGTTTGGAAAACTTGAGTCTCTCAGACCTGGCTCTTCAAGTCGGGACCCTCATGCCTGGGATTGCGGCTGCCACACGATTTGATGACAAGACAACTTTGTCGCAGGCCGTCTCTACGCTGACCGGCTTGCGGCCTTTGGCGCATTTTGGCGCGCGTAGTGGGCGCCTGCACGACCGATTGACCGAGAAATATCCTAAAGCCGCGAAGCAGGAAAAAGAGGCCAACGAGAAGGCGGCAGGAGACCAGAAGCAGACCCTGGCTGACCTTCTAAAGGATAGCCCCGACCTGCCGAACCTTGATTGCGTCGTCCTGCCTGATCAAAGCGATCCCGATGCGTGGGCAACTGGGCTCGAAGATGCCGAAAATAGAATGAAGGCGGTCGAGGAGACGACGGCGAAAGAGGCGAAGTTGATCTTGGGCGTTTTGCCGGCTCTGACATCGGATCAGGAGGTCAAGCGGTTTGGAGACGCCTTGACTATCGCTCGGAGCTGCTTCGGCGGAGCCGCCTTGCGAGGTTTGCCATCAATCCAGCTCGTGGCGAAACTCAGTGAACTTCAAGATGCAGATCTCGATGCGGGTGTAGCTGTACTGGAAGATGTCGAGGCCGAAGCTAAGAAGCTTGTGGAACGTCTATCCGACGCCGACCGTTCGGATAGGTTACGCCTTTATGGCCTCGTCGCCAAATGGCACGAGAGCGTGCATCCTGGGCACGCCTTTTCGGCCTGCCCGGTGTGCGAACGGGATCTCACCCAACCTGGAGCGATCCCCCGGGACGCGCTGCTCGATCAGTCGGTCGCGGACGCTTTGGAACAGGCCAGGAAAGCGGACGCCGCCCTTATTAAAACGGCATCCGAGTGGGAGCGGGACGCGATGCGTGCGCTCCGTGGCATGTTGCCTATTGGGTTGCAGCCTTTTGTGTCCGACAAAGTCCCGGATGATCTGGCGACCGTCTACAGAATGGCCCTATCCAAAGAGGTATTCGAGCAGCCAGATTTCCCGGTCGTCCTTCGCAAAATGGCGCCAAGCGTCGCCGAGCTGTGCAGTCTCGCCTGGAAGGACGCGCCCGAGCGCGCACCACTACCGGGCGCGACGATACCGCCAGAAATTCCTGATAACGAGGGCCTGCGAAACGCAATCAAGAACGTCCGGCGCGCGATCAGCCTCGCCAGATATCGCGCTCAGAACGCCGATTTCGCAAAATCGGCGGTAACCGGTGTAATACGTTCTGAGGCGCCAGAGAGCGGGATCCTCGCCAACGCTCGCTCTGTCACGGGACAGCTCAGCGTCCTCAATACTTACCTGGAAGCGGCGACCGTTTTTGTTCGTGTTCGCCATCAACTTAGCCAGTTCAAGTTGACATGCCGGTCGTGGAAGGCAGCGTGTGATCGCATCGAAAGGCTTGATCGAGCGGCCAAGGCTGTTGAGCCGTTCAAGCGCTTTCCTTCCCTTGTGCACGATCAGGTCTCCGGCCTCATTCTCAGCCTTGATTCACAGGCTACGGCCTGGTCGCAGCGAATGTACAAGGCACAGTTTCTCCAGGCGCCCGCATATGCTGGGTTGGATCCGGCTAAGAGCGACGGATTTACGTTTCTAGCGGCGCAGGGCAAGCATTTGGTGGAAGCACACCACGTGATGAATGCCTCGGCTTTGAGAGCTTACCTATCGGCATTCGTACTGGCACTGTGGCAGCAGGTTTGGGCACGATCCGGGGGGATTTCCACCATCTTGATGGACGATCCGCAGGATCTGCTCGATCCGGGGAACGTTGCCAATTTGGCGGCAACCGTCCCACACCTTATCGCGGCGGAAATGAACCCGCTGATCTTGAGCAATGATTTTGGTTTCATCCCTGCGATTGAGGCTTTCGTCTCAGCGCATTCGACCTCCGCCCCTGGTCGGCGCACAGACGTGTGGGAGTTTTCTGCCGTTTCGACGTCGAAATGCACCGTGAGCCTCGCGCCAGTCGCGGATGAAGCCCGGCTGCGGTGCGAGCACTGGCAGAAGACCGACATCAATGATGTCTCGCTTGCCCGTGCATTCGTTCACCCAGTCCGTGTCCGCATCGAGATTAAACTGTGGGATTTGCTCGCGTCCGATCCAGCGGTTCTGAGGGACCCGACACTGAACGATCTCCTCAACAAGATCGCAAATGCGCGAAACCGAGGCGAACGTCCATTCAACGAGGAGCCGTTCCGAAAGCTGCTTGAGTTTCCTCAGTTGAAGGCAGGCGCGCCATTTCGAGATGCGATCAATAAGGCACACCATGGCAAGGCAGATCAGCTCACACCCGTGGATGCAGATGTCGTCCGCCAAGGCTACGAGGACGTCTTTGCGGCGATTGATGCTTGCTGGCTTGCTTATGCCCGTTTCATGGGCCGTCTACCGCCGGATCAAGCCGTGGCAGAGGCTACGAAAGCCCCAGCCGGGCCGAACGTCGTTCCGTTTCTGGTCAAGCCAGTATCAGTTATCGGGCGGCTTGCGGCTCACGAGAGCGGGGCCGCGCTCTCCACCATTGACGATGCGAAGGAAAAATTTGATTTTGCCTCCCTCGGTGCAATTTCGCTTTTCACGCTTCGCGCGCCGACGCTGGGGCTAGTGGCCTTTCCAGGACAAACGCTGATCGTCTCGCTGACCTCCGAGGTTTGCAACGGTGACTTCGCTGTTGTTCAGACCCCAGGCAGGACTTATGCGCGCCGCATCGGGATGGATAAGGCCGATCCATGGGCCTGTCGCAAATTTTTCCGCTTAACCCTATGTTGACCATCCGCAGAGAATTTGCCGCTCCGAAAGTTGCGGAGCGAACCGATGATTCTGAATGCCATTGCCGAGAAGCTGAAGCGCCAGTCGAAGGATGATTTCAAAGGCAGGCATTTCGAGGCCTGGCTGATTGTACAGGCGGTCGCTTGGTACCTTCGTTATCCGCTCAGCTATCGGGATATCGAGGAGATGTTCGGGG